>DGDZ01000005.1 GCA_002385705.1 Verrucomicrobia subdivision 3 bacterium UBA3939 | reverse complement strand
AAGCGTCCAGGGAACGGATCAGAGAAGTGGAAGGCAATGGGGTCGAATCTAAATAGTTGACAAATGGGAGGTCGCGTTGTTGCGTGCGGGCCGTATGGCAAGGCCATTGCGATGGGGGAGGCGGTTCTTAACCCTTGCAGCCGATTTCCGGCAGCGTTTTTGACTTTAACGAATGACCGGACTCCGGCAGACTCTGAAGCAGAAACGAGGAGACCAACGTGAAAAGGCAATGGGGTCGTATCTAAATAGTTGACAAATGGGAGGTCGCGTTGTTGCGTGCGGGCCGTATGGCAAGACCATTGCGAATCGATGTGGCCGGGGCCTGGTATCACGTGATGAATCGCGGTCATCGGGCCGCAGCATTGTATCTTGACGATGAGGATCGGCGCAGGTTCCTGGATGCGGTGGCGGAGTTCCACCGGCGATTTCGGAGAAGGAGTCGTCACACGCCACCTACCACGACCTGACCGGAGTGCTGCAGCCAGCAGCCTCTCCGCTCCCGCCGTGCGGGACTCGCGCGGCGCGGGAGTTGGTGGGCGCCGTCCGCCTTCGCTTGAGAGGAGCTACGGCGGGACAAGTGCGCTCTGCTGCGGTGTTTCCTTGTTCCGCCATTGCCTGAATGAAAACGCCCAACCCCTGTCCAGCCCGGGCAGCCAATAGATAAAAGCATTCCGCTATCCGACGCGGAATGAGATTCTCTTGATCATTTCCCGTCCGAAGCTGTGCTGCAGGCGATCCAGGATTTCCTTGCGGCGGTACCGGACGATTTCGGAAAGCCACACGCTGCTGTCCACGTTCACGAACAACGTGCCGTTCCTCAGACCGACGGGCTGCGCGTGCGCCACGATGTTCGGGTCCATGAGATGATTCCAGACTTTTGCGATTTCGGCCTCGGAACGGCGCGATTCGATCCGCAGGCCGGACAGGACCTTTGAGAGCACCGCCTCGGCCGGACGGGTTCGATCGGCCCGCTCCTTTTCCGCCGCGGACAGGTCGATGCCGCGCCATGCCGCCAGCGCGCGTTCGCGCGGCGTCAGCTTCGGCGGCCCAAGCGGAGGGATAAATGTCCGCGGAGGAAACATTGGAGAGAACGTTACCCCGGGTGGCGGGGTTCGCCAAGCCCGCAAAGGCAGGCCAACACGGTTTAATCACAACGCCGAAGGCAACGAGGATATCGAAAGGCCTTCAGGGGCGGGTTCCATAGTTCGGCGTTTCACATGCACCCGCCGTTCGGACTCCTTTGCGATGCCGGCTGGCTGAGTGGCGATAACGCTCGATTTTTTGAGAAATTGTGCTTTCTGACCTCGCCGAATTCAGTTACAGGAGAGCAACCCCCCAAACTTATGAACACCGGCCCAAGCCGCCCCTGGTGGGATGCGTTGTGTCCGTCGTCCGCAACCGTCCCTGCCACCACTCGCCACTCCGTCTCGCGGCCGAAGGCGCGGCCAGGGCGTTCAGAAGACCTGACACGCCGCAGGATGAATCGATGGGCAGCGTGAATAGCAGCCCGGTTCGCGCGCCAGCTCAACAACCCGCATCAAGGTGAAAATGTGAAAACCCCGCTTCTATTTGCTCTGCTTTGCTGTACCGGACTCGCGGCGCACTCCCAGTCGGCGCCGGGCAACGCGCTCAACATCGCGGGCACGATCAACTACGTCGCCGTGTCGCACACGGTGTCGTTCAACTCCATGCCCATCACCGTCATGGCCTGGGTCAATACCACGGCGGCGTCGGGACAACAGGGTCTCGTCAACAAGTACGTGGCCAACTCGCTCAACGGCTGGAATCTCTACCTCCTGAATGGCCGCGTGCGCGCGTGGTACTTCGTGAGCGACACACGCAATGTCTGGGGCGGCGGGAACGGGCTGGACGGCGGGTTCATTGCGGACGGGTTGTGGCATCACATTGCCTTTGTCGTGGATTCTGCCGGCGGGAGGATTTACGTGGACGGAGTATTGCGGGCGTCGCAGGGATGGACCGGGGCGTCCGGTGCGACGACGACGACGCAGGAGGTGCGCATTGGCAGTTATCCGAACGGCAACAGCGGCTTCATAGGCTCCATCCTGATCGACGACGTCAGCGTGTGGAACGACAACCTGAACACGGGCGAAATTCAGGTGAGCATGAACGGCGGCCTGCCGGGGTCCGGCGCCAACCGGCTGGCATATTATCCGTGCGATGAAAGCGGCGGCACGACCGTGGCGGACCTCGCCCCGCTGGGCGGCAACAACAACGGCACGTGGGTGGGCACGGTCGTGTTCACGCCGGTTCTTCCCTCCGTCCAGACTCTCGCAGCAACTTCACTGAACTTCACGCAAGCCACGCTGAACCTCTCCGCGAATCCGAATCGTTCCACCATCGCGGCAGGGTTCCAGTGGGGCATTACCACGAACTACGGCAATGCGCAAACCGCCGCCACCTTTGGCGGGCCCGCTTCGACGACAAACCAGAACCACGCGCTCGTTGTGGCCGGGCTGGTTGCCGGAACGACGTATCATTTCCGCGCCTTCGCCTCGAACAGCGCGACGGTCGTGTTCAGCTCCGATCAGACCTTTCGCACATTGGGACTGGGTGTGGATACACTGCCGGCCAGTGGAATGACCGCGACTTCAGCCACGCTCAACGGCGTCGTCAATCCCGGCGGTGCAAACGCGTTCGCGTGGTTCGAGTGGGGTCTCACCACCAACTACGGCAACGTCACGCCGCCTCAAGCCGTGGGCAGCGGGACGAGCGACATCAACGTCAGCCAGCTGCTCACAGGCTTGTCCGGCGGCACCCACCATTTTCGCGTTGTTGCCTCCAACAGTTTTGGCGTGGTTCATGGCGGAAACCACGTTTTCACGCTTCCAGTGTTCACGTTCGTGACTAATTTTCCTGGCCTCACCCTGGGGGGCGCGGCTTGGGGGGACTCCGATAACGATGGCCGGCTGGATCTGCTTCTCGCAGGCACTCAGCTTTTCGGGAGCTTTGTGGAGATTCGGGCTGACGTGTGGCGGAACAGTACCAATGGCTTTGTTCTTACTTCTACCGAGTTGCCCGAGGTCACTGGTGATTTCTGGCCCGGCGCTGTGGCGTGGGGTGACTTTGACCGCGACGGACGGCTCGATATCGCGCTGTCCGGTTCGGTGGATGGTACGCCCCTGGTGGCCACCACCGAGGTCTGGGCCAATTCTCCTTCGGGCTTCGTCCGAACGGATCGCGGCCTCCTTCCGAAGCTCATGAGCGGCACGATAGAGTGGGCCGATTGCGATAGTGACGGGCAACTGGATCTGTTACTGGCAGGATGGGAACCCTCAACGTCCGATTACCACCTTGATTTGTTTCGAAACGTGGGTGGCTTCAGCCCATCCAACGTCGAACTGCCGCCGCTCGAATATGGACCGGTGAAAGGGGCCGATTACGACAACGATGGGGACATCGACCTGTTGGTCGCAGGAAAACGGTTAGTGACCGTGCTGACGGAGCTGTTGCGCCAAACCGCCGGCGCGTTCACCAATGTCGCCCCGGAGATTGCCCCCGGTTTGCCGCCAGTGTATGCGTCGTCCGCGGCGTGGGGCGATTTTGACAACGACGGCCGCCTGGATTTTGTGATCGCGGGCAACGCATCAACGGGACTTGTTTGCCAGGTCTGGCGGAACACCGGCGTCATCTTCACAAACGTGCCCATCCCCGGGCTGCGAGGAGTATCCTTCGGCTCGGTGGCCTGGGGAGACTTCGACAACGATGGGTGGTTGGATCTCCTGGTCACTGGGAAAACCAATATGAATACCGCTGGCGCGATTTCGGAAGTTTGGAGGAACACCGGCAGCGGGTTCACCAACATCAACGCCGGACTTCCCGGCGTGTCTCTTGGCACAGCGGCCTGGGGCGACTACGACAACGACGGGCGGCTGGATATTCTTCTCACGGGAACTACCAATGGGACTCCCTCGGGCGGCATTTCCCAGGTGTGGCGGAATCAGACACTGCTCAGCAACACTCCGCCGACTGCACCTTCAGGTTTGAACGTGACGCTCGCTGGTCCGACGGCCGTATTCAGTTGGAACGCCGCCCATGACGCCGAAACGCCTGCCGGCGGCCTGAGCTACAACCTGCGCGTCGGCACCACGCCCGGCGGGGGTGAAATCGTAAACCCGATGGCGTCCACCACCGGCCAGCGCCGCTTGCCTCAACTCGGCAATGCGCAGATGGCCATGTTCCGCCACATTCATCACCTTCCGGCAGGGCAGACCCTTTACTGGAGCGTGCAGGCCGTGGACACCGCTTTCGCCGGCGGACCGTTCGCCCCGGAACAAAGCTTCGTCATCGGCACCGTCTTCACGCCAACCAACGGCGTTCCTGTTCCCGGCGACCAGAACGGCGACGGTATCGTGAGTCAGGACGAACTCGCCGCCGTGCTGGAGAATCTCAATGGCAACGGCGTGCTCACCGAATCCGATTTGAATCTGGTGCTGTCGAATTACTTCGCGAACAGCCCGTTCCTGCAGATGACCAATGTCGCCGGACTCGGCGGCACGAACGTCACGTTCGCGCTGACGAACGACCTCTCCGGCGCATTCAGTGTGGAGTTTTCCACCGATCTGGCGGACTGGCACTTCCTTGGACCCGCAATGCCGTGTTACGTGTTCACGGACACCAACGCGCCGGCTCAACCGCAGCGCTACTACCGCCTGCGCTGGCCGTGAGTGCGAATCGGTGATTCCACACCGGTGTCCTGCTGAAATGGAAAAAACAAGTGGTGGGCCCAGCAGGATTTGAACCTGCGACCAAGCGATTATGAGTCGCCTGCTCTGACCACTGAGCTATGGGCCCGACCGAAGCTCTCCGATCCTTCGGAGTTTCCTCTCTATACTTCTTCGATCCGTGTGCAGCAAACAAAGAATGCCACGGTGGTCCGGCGGGCCGTTCCTCTTCTTTGCCGGAAGCTTTGTCGGCCTTTGATGTTGTCCTCCAACTACCACCTCCGCTCAAGTCCGACGAAGTTCACGACGAAGTTTCCGGCAAAGTTCAAATGTTGCAGAGATCCCTGCTGCTACTCTACTCCACCCACGACCTCGCGCCGTCCACGTGAACCGTCCGCCGGCCGTCCCTCAGATCAACCGACAAATCGCCCGCCAACAGAAGCGTACCCCCTTGAACAAATCGCACAGTCTCCTCGCCGAAGCACAAAGTGTTCGTCCCATTCGCGTAATCAGAATGAAACGCAACCGTTTCACGCGCGTTCGAGCACGTCCTCGAAATGGACGAACCTCCTTCTCCTGCTATCTGCACGGGCTGCCGATCCGCCGGGAAGTGGAACACTCGCTGTTGCTCCGGACGCAAACTGTGAAACACCAGCACCACGCGGTCGCTCTCGAGTCTCGCGCGCCCGTCGCGGACGGCGTACTGGAAAACCATCTGATCCTCGTCCGGCAGGTTCAAACTCCGCGTGCCCGCGAATCGGGTGCGGTGCGCTTCGGAATGGTGATGCCGGCGCGCGATGCATCCGGTCTCCGCCACCGGCAGCGAAACCGCAACGCACGCCATCAGGAGAAGCGGCTTCATGCAGCAGGCCTATTCGAGCGCTTCCTCGACCTCCAGGAAGCCGTGCAATTGCCGGATGCGCGTCGGGTGACGCATCTTGCGCAGGGCCTTGGCCTCGATCTGGCGGATGCGCTCCCGCGTGACTTTGAACTGCTTGCCCACTTCCTCCAGCGTCCGCGAATAACCGTCGCCGAGTCCGAACCGCAGCGCGAGCACTTTGCGCTCGCGTTCGCTCAGGCTGGCCAGCACGTCGCCCAGCTTGTCCTTCAACAGGCTGAAGCTGGTCATGTCCGACGGACTCTCCGTGGATTTGTCCTCGATGAAATCGCCGAAGTTCGTGTCTTCGCTGTCGCCGACCGGAGACTGAAGCGAGATGGGTTGCTGCGCCATCTTCAGGACGGCGCGGACGCGTTCGACCGGGAGTTGCATCTCGTCGGCGATTTCCTCCGGCGTGGGTTCCCGGCCGAAATCCTGCAGCAGGCGTTTCTGCACGCGCATCAGCTTGTTGATGGTTTCGATCATGTGCACCGGGATGCGGATGGTGCGCGCCTGGTCGGCAATGGACCGGGTGATGGCCTGGCGGATCCACCACGTGGCGTAGGTCGAGAATTTGTAGCCGCGGCGGTATTCGAATTTTTCGACCGCCTTCATCAGGCCCATGTTCCCTTCCTGGATCAGGTCGAGGAAGGAGAGGCCGCGGTTGGTGTATTTCTTGGCGATGGAGATGACGAGGCGCAGGTTGGCTTCGACCATTTCGGTCTTGGCCTGGACGGCGCGCAGGGTGCACGCCTTCAACTGTTCGTAGGCGCGAAGGTAATCCGTGTAGGGCATGCGCACGAACTCCTCGAGCGCCTTGATCTTGCGCTGCTCGGAATCGATGATGGCTTCGCCGGCGGGCGAAGGGCCCTGGTTCTGCACGCTCTGGATCGTCCGGAGGCTGAGCTGGATCTTGTCGTGGATGTTCTCTGCCACGAGCGCCATTTCCTCCATGACCTTTTGCTTGTAGCAGAACCTGTCGAAAAGCTTCTGCAATTTGGCGTCGTGCTTCCGGAACTCGGCGTAGGCCTGGTTCCGGCGGCCTTTCGTCGTGGCGTTCCGCCAGGCCGCGTACTTTTCATCCACCACCCTGTCGATCTCGCGGACCTGCTTGATCAGGCGGCGCAATGTGCGCACGTGCGAGTCCCGATTGTCCACTTTCTTGTCCAGCACGACGCGGTCAAACCGTTCCTTGGGAGGCTCGCAAACGAGCTTTTCGGCGAGGGCGATGTGTTCCTTGCCGGCGAAACCGAAGCTGTAGATGATTTTCTTGGCCTCGAGTTCCGCGTCTTCGATGCGCTTGGAAATTTCAACCTCCTGCTCGCGCGTCAGCAGCGGCACCTGGCCCATCTGCTTGAGATACATGCGGACCGGATCATCGAGAATGTCCAGCCGCGACCTCTCCTCGTCCTCGTCCGCTTCGGCCTGCTTCACGCGGTCCACCTCGGCCTGGTCAACAATCTCCACCTCAAGGTTCCGAAGCTTGCTGTAGATGTCGTCGAGTTCCTCGGGCGTGATCATCGAGTCCGGAAGAACGTCGTTGATGTCGCCGTAGGTGAGATAACCCTGTTCCTGGGCGAGGCGGACGAGTTCCTTGATCTTTTCCGCGATCTCGGCGCTGCGGGAGCCGGGTTGCGAGGCGTCAAAGGGCTGGCCGTTGGCTGCGGGAGAGGATTGTCGGGCGTTGGCCGCCCGGGCGCCGGCAGTGTCCGAAGTGGCATTCGTCCGGTGGGTGGCTGCTTTTCGCGCGCTCGATTTCAGGGCGGGCGTTCGGGCCTTCGGCTTCGGCATACAAATCTCAGTTAAACTTCAACCCCACGAAATCTGGAGTGGCAATATGTGAAGGCGCTACAGCGCCGTCAAGCAGTGAAGTGATTGCGTTCTTCACAAATTATTCGCCAGGAAAGCGCGCGCCGCGTTCGCGACCTGCTCCGGCTGTTCCGCATGCACCCAATGTCCGGCTCCGCGCACCAGTGTGACTTCAGATCGAGGAAACAGACGCCGGATCTCCTGCAGATCCGATTCCCTGATGTAATCCGATCTTTCGCCGCGCAGGAACAGAGTGGGCCGTTCGCACGGGCGCTCGCCTTCGGGCGCGGCCAGCAATTGCTCGTAGTTCCGCTCGAGCACTTCCAGGTTCAATCGCCACCGGAATCGCCCGGAATCGTCGCGCGCAAGGCTCTTCAGAAGAAACTGCCGCACCTGGCGGTCCGGAATGGACGATTCCAGAGCCGACTCGGCTTGCGACCGTGTTTCAAGCGCTTCCACGTTCAGTGACATCATCGCCCGGATCAGGTGCGTATGCGAGGGCGGATAGCGGACGGGGGCGACGTCTGCGACGACGAGGCGATCGACCCGTTCCGGGTGGTTCAATGCCAGTTGCATGGCCGCCTTCCCACCCATGGAATGGCCCAGCAGATGAGACTGCTCCAGACCCAGCCGCGTCATCAGTTCCAAAATGTCCTCCGCCATGACGCTGAAGTTCATCTCGGGCGAATGCGGCGAACGGCCATGGTTGCGCAGATCCACCGCGATGACGCGGAAGTTGCGGGACAATTGCCTGTTCACGGGCGCCCAGTTGTCCAGCGAGCCGAACAGCCCGTGCAGAACGATCAGAGGCGCGCCGGTCCCCGTTTCCTGGTAATGGAGTTCCATTGACTGGCGCCCGGCTCAGTCGATCGCGACCGCGCGTTTGGCGTGTTCGATGCCGCCGGCCGGGCTCTTGCTGCGCACGGAAGCTACACGCGCAACCGCCCGCTCGTAAACCCGGATCGTCCGGGCGGCGGCGACCTTCCAATCGAACTGCCGCGCCCGTTCAATGCCAACGTCCCTCAGGCGCGCCCGCAGCCCCGGATCCTGCGCGATTGCGCTCAACGCGCGGGCGATCGAGGATATGTCGTCAGGATCCACCACCATCGCGGCGTCCCCGACGATTTCACCGAGCGATCCTCGCGCCGAACTGATGACGGGGCATCCGCAAGCCATGGCCTCGGTGGGCGGCATGCCGAATCCTTCATACAACGACGGATAAACCAGCGCCTCCGCCGCGCGGTAAAGGTCCGGCAAGTGTTCGTCCGGAACAAAACCCAGAAACCGGATATCCGAGCGAAACGGCGAACAACGCGCCGCTTCGCGGATTACCTCCGCACCGTGCCAGTCGCTTCCGCCAAGAGCCAACTGCCATTTCGAGCGCGCGGCCGACTTGAACGCGTTGAACGCCGAGATCAGCCGGGCGTGGTTCTTGCCCGGATGCTCGAGCCGCGCCACATACAGCAGGAACGGCGCGCGAAGGCTGTATCGCTGCGCCGCCAGCTTCCCGGACGCTTCGCGGTCGCCGGGGCGAAACCGGTCGTGGTCGATGCCGTTGTAAACGACGGTCACGCGCTCGCCGTGGATTCCGAACAACCGTTCCACGTCATTGGCGGTGTTCCGGCTGACGGCGATGATTTCATCCTGACGGCGCGCCAGTTGTCGCGCGACAACGCGACCGTAGAGCATGCGTTTCCAGTCGTACTTCCGCCGGACGAAGAACGGCGCGAGATCATGGATGGTGCCGACGAGCGGGCAGGGCCGGGGCCAGAGCAGCCGCCGATAACTGGGCACATGCAGCACGTCGAGCAAATGCCGGCGAGCCAGTGACGGGAGCACGCGTTGATGCCAGAGGATGTTGTTGACGGGCGGGCGGAAGCGTTCCGGCACGGAAACCATCGTCACCCGCTCGCGGGCGAATTCGAACAACGGGATGTCCTCTTCCAGCACGAACAGCGTGAACTGATGGTTCTGGGGATGAAGCAGCATGGCTCGCAGCAGGGCGAACAGATGCTGGCCGATGCCGCTGCGACCGCGCTGAATCACCGAAGTGGATATCCCGATGCGCATACACATGGCTGATCACGCGTGCCGCGGCAGAATCAGGCCAACGTTCTGGCGGACTTCCCGCCGGTGCGGAGGCGGCCGTTGTCGCAGAAAACGCTCGGCCCGGGCGCGCCGCAGAGTGTTCCGGACACTCGCGGCGGCCTGGACGAACGAAACCCGGGCGCCGCACTCGTCGGCGAGCCGCTCGACGCGTTGCATTATTTCCACGCCGCTGCTGTCGAGGTGGCGGACCCGCGAGAGATCGATAACCCAGTCGGACTTCCGTGCGCGGCTGAACTGTTGTTCGGTGGCGAGCCACACGTTGCGCGAGTTTCCGGCGGTGATTTCGCCTCGCCACACCAGCACGTTTCCGCTGAGAGCGGTGCGCAGCGCGACGGGCACAGCCGTTTCGTTGGCGCAGGAGTCGAGCAAACGAATCGCCGCGGGCAGGTTGGGCGCTGTGAGAAAGAAATCCTGGAGGCGCAGCAGCTTCAGCGCGCGGCGAAGCGCGCGTGCCGGCGCCACGAGCACCATCTGTTTCCCGGAGCGCCGCAGCAGCTTCGCGAGCCGCACCAGCAACCCGAGACCGGGGCTGTCCACGCGCCGTACCCGCGATCCATCCACAAGGCAGTGCGTTCCCGATTCCATGATCTGTTGCAGAATGCCGTCGCTTTCGCCGGCCACCGTCGCATCCAGTTCCATGGGCAACGCGAGTCGGCGCCAGTGCGGATCGATGGGCAGGTGCAGATCCAGTCCCGTTTGCGAAGGGCTGCAACGTTCGGGCCCGAGCGCGGTCCATTGCACCAGCATGCGCCAGCCGAACACGCCGAAGTCGCGCGCATAACGCCGGAACAGGCGCCGCGGTTCCTGCGCGAGACGAAAGAGCCATTCGGTTCCGCTGCGCTGCATCCACGCCGGCGCGCGTCGCACCTGCCCGGCAAGGAAATCAATCGTCGCCCCCACGCCCATGCACACGGGCACGTTCAACGCCCGGTAGTTCATCGCCATCCATTTCTCCTGCTTCGGACAGCCGAAGGAAACCAGGAGGATGTCCGGTTGCGCTTCGCGAACGCGCGCGACGATCTCGGCATGATCCATTTCCAGCAAAGGACGAAAGGGCGGCGAGTAGTGTCCGGCAATGCGCAGGACTGGCAGGTCGCGTCGCAGGTTCTCCACCGCCCGTTGCGCCGATTCGGGGGCCGCACCGAGGAGAAAGAGGCGATATCCCTTTTCCGCCGCCACTTGTATCAGTTGCGGCACGACGTCGGCGCCTGCCACCCGCTCCGGCAGCGCGGCGCCCAGGAGCCGCGACGCCCAGACCAGGGGCGTGCCGTCGCAAAGCACAAGGTCGGCATCGAAGAGAATTCGCCGCAGCTCCACATCCGCCTGCGCCTGGACGACGAAATCCACGTTGGGCGTGACCACGTAGTGAGCCCGGCGGGAGGCGATCATCCGCTCCATGATCTGGATCGCCTCGACCGTGGTAACGGGATCAAAGGGGACGCCCAGAATGGACAGAGGCAGGCGGTGCGGACCGCCTGCCGGCAACAGCGATTTTTGCATGGTCGGCATTCGCGACGGGACCGGTCCAGGCGGATGAACCGGTCCAGGAGGAGCGTGAACGAAAGCCGTCCAGTGCGACAGGAGGTCTTACCCCTAGGAGAGAGAACATCCAACATCGAACATCCAGCGCCCAAGGAGAACGGCGGGGAAATCGAACCACACTCAACGCTCAATATTCAGTGCGTTCGAATGTTGAATGGCGGCCGGCAGCTTTCGGGCGGGACCAGTCGCCGTACGCGAGCGGAGTTTCCAACGCCGGGTTCCGGCGGCGCGTCGGCGTGAACGTCAGCGGGAGCTGAGAATTCTAAAGCCGCTGCGATGCGATCGCACATCGCAGCGGGTGAAAACCGCGGGTACGGCAGGCACAGGGGGCCGTTTGCACAAGCGTCATCCTGTCGGATTCGCGTGCGAAAACGGCCTCCCGGCACTGCGTTCCCGCGTTGAGTTGTTGCGAATACGTCATACCGTCATCAGTTCCGCCGTGCGCAGGCGCACATGGGCCTGACGTTCGGCATGCCGCAGAGCGGCTTCAGCTTTCTCCTCAAACAACGTCGGAAACACGAGAAGCGGGAACGGGCTCATCCACGCCAGCGCCGCTGCCTCGTTCGCCGCGCGCCGCAGGTAGCCGTTGAATCCCGGCTCCGGGTGCTCGTTGAGGTACTCCCGAAGCAAGCGCGCCTTCAGGCGCTCCAACTCGGTTTCCTGCGCCACCCGGAACGGCACAGCCGCTACGGGCGCCACGTCAAACCGCGTTTCCGGCCCAAATCGGGTCGGCACTCGTCTATATCCATCGTTCATATGTTCCTTTCTTTTGTTTGCGGAGTTGATTGCCGCACTTTCCCAACAAAAAACCCGCGATTGCCTGGGCAATCGCGGGTTTGTTGGAAATCTGGTCTTGTTACACTGTCTCACCCACGATGCCCCTGCGCGAAAGCGCAGTCCTGACAAATGGACAGACGTCCATCCATCGGCCAGGTCACTTGTTGCGTCGTGGTTTTCACGTGTCGCGCCTAAGAAACACTATCAACCGGCTCTTGTCAAATTCTTCGCGTGCCCGGATATTTTCTTGCGAAATCCCGCGAAACCGCGTAACCGACTGCCTCCCGGCGGAGCCCCGGAGGCCGGGTTATTGGCGCAGGACAGGCGTTCTGGCCTGAGGCTTTCGCACCGTCCCGGTGCGGGAAACGGCCGCAGCGAAGCCGCGGCCGCCCGGAGATCCGCACCGGGACCGTGCGTGGCGAACCGCAAAGCGCCGGCGGCCCGCACGATTTCACCTGGACCGAATGCGTGAAAATCATCACAGAGCGAGTGAATTCCCCGCATGTCCGCCGGCCGGAATGCGCCTGCTGCCGCGGTTTTTCGCGAGGGAACAATCATTGCTGATTTCCTGAACATGAGCGACAAGCCGACGCTGAAAATGGTGACGTGCAGCGGCTGCAACACCAAGGTCTTCATCTCCGGCGACCTCCCTCCGCTCGCAACCGAACCCTGCAAGAAGTGCGGCCATCCCATCATGATGCCGCTGTTGCTCCGGCAGTTCGAGCTGCGCAGCGTCATCGCCTCGGGCGGCATGGGCACGGTGTATCGGGCCCTCGACACCGTCCTTGACCGCATGGTCGCGGTGAAGCTCATGAAGCAGGAGCTGTTGAACGATCCAAAGGCGTTCGAGGACTTCTACCGCGAAGCCAGGGCCTGCGCGTCGCTCAACCATACCAACATCATCCACATCTACACTTTCGATGAATGGGAGGGGCAGCGTTACCTGGTGATGGAACTGGCCGACTGCGGGAGTCTTGACTCGAGAATCGAACGCCTCCAACGCCTGCCTGAACTGGAAGTGCTCGACATCGGCACGAAGATCGCCTCCGCGCTCGACACCGTTCTCAAACGCGGAATGATCCATCGCGACATCAAGCCGGGCAACATTCTCTTCAACGAAGACAACGAGCCGAAGCTGGTGGATTTCGGCCTGGCGCAACCCGTGGACAAGGAGCCGGAGTCATTGACCGAAACCCACGGCACGCCGTATTACGTCGCACCCGAGAAGATCAAACGCGAGCGCGAGACGTTCCTGTCCGACATGTACAGCCTCGGGTGCACGCTGT
Source organism: Verrucomicrobia subdivision 3 bacterium UBA3939 (assembly GCA_002385705.1). Lineage (GTDB taxonomy): Bacteria > Verrucomicrobiota > Verrucomicrobiia > Limisphaerales > UBA3939 > UBA3939. The sequence goes on along the minus strand of DGDZ01000005.1, from coordinate 1,587 downwards.
ACCACGCGTTGACGGGGCACGTGCCGTTCGAGGCGCCGACAGTCGAGGAACTGGTGGCCGCTCATGTGCATCAGATGCCGACGCCGCCGAACCTGGTCGTTCCGGAGGTCACGCAACCCACGAGCGACGCGCTGATGAAGGTGATGTCGAAGGATCCGGCGGACCGGTTCCTGAGCTACGATGAGTTTCGAATGGCGCTGGAGTTTGCTCGCAGCCAGTTGCTGATCCAGCAATCCACGAAGGCGACCGGTTCCGGCGGCAAGAAGACCAGTTGGTGGAAGCTGTGACGCAGGTTGTTGATCGGCAACCGTGTGAGCGTTGCTGCAAACCGCCTGCCGGCATCGCCGCTCCTGACCGCTTCCTTCCGTCGAACAGGTCCCCCATCCTCTTTCGGTTTTACAGCACCCGGAACCGGAACGTTCCTGGTTGCCGGCGATATCACACCATCACGGGGAGCTGGAGCGGCAGCGGAGAATACACACTCACTGTCAATGGACTGTCGGACGGCCTGAAGCTTTGCATGCCGGTCGTTTCCGGGACGAAGGTCCGTCTGGGCACTGTGGTGGAACAGCCGTCGGCACGTTCGTTCTGCTCACACAGACCAACGTCGCGACGCCCGGCGCTCTTTGGAATCCCATCCGAACGAACCAGTTCGATCCCTTCGGAACCTTCACCTGGACGAACCTGTTCGACATCGCCGAGCTGCGGCGCTATTTCCGGTTAGGCTTTCCTTGAAGATCGGCGAAACAAATGAGGCAGGCGTTTCCGCCTGCCTCATGCTCAATAAACCGCGCAACCGGTTATTCCTTCGCGTCCGCCTTCTTGCCGAAGTTCACGGTTGTCACGTTCAGGCTGCCGTCATCCGCCTTGCGGTAGGCGCCTCCCACGTTCTCGCCGACGACCGCATCGGCGAGCGTTGCCGGGCGCCCGTCCTTCGTGATCTTTGTCTCCGATGTGATCTTGAAGGTGCGGGTGCCGACCTCGATGGTTTTGGCCTCCACATCGACCGCCTTCAATTTCCCGTGAAAAGGTGTGACGGAGGGCTTCCGGGCCGAGCCCTCGCTTTTCTGTGCAGCCGGCGAATCAGCCGCCCGCGCGGAAAGCTGCACGGGGGAACTGGTGAGGGCTGCGGTGATGAGACATACAACGCCAAACGTCAACAACAATGATTTTTTCATTGGTTTGTGTTGATTTGGGTTTTGGTTTGTTCAGTACGTCCCTGCGGACCGCATGCCTATCAAATTCAATCCCGGGAGCAAGCCCTTTTTATTCACAATTTTTTCCAGCACGCCCGATTGGCGCTTCACAGGGTAAAAAGCGATTCCTCTACCCGACGCGCAAGTGCCTAACGTTCAAAACCATCGGCTGTGTGCGCGGCATTGAAGAACACCGGTTGCCGGGGTGCAAGCCGCGCGCCAACGCGAAACATCGCCGCCCTTCCCCTGGCTTTGGGCAAGTCCTGATTAAGTCCGTCACTTCCGCGGATCCGCTCGGGGCCCGGTCACGGGCAGATGCCCGCCGTCACCCTTCCGGGACAATTCTTGTCGCATATGCGCGCGGAATTGTCCCGGAGGATTTCGAATTTCG
>DGDZ01000041.1:7163-40327 GCA_002385705.1 Verrucomicrobia subdivision 3 bacterium UBA3939 | reverse complement strand
AGATGTGTATAAGAGACAGGTCCCGACGGAGTTCGGATTTCGGACTTCTTTCGAGCGCCTCCCTTCCCCGTCCATTCTCTCCATTCAGCGGATGTTGGGTGTTGAGCGTTGAATGTTCAATTCCCCGCCGTTCCCTTGGGCGTTGGATGTTGGATGTTTTCCAACCCCCTACCAGCTTCCTTCGGCCAGTAGCGCCGCGATGTTCTTCGCCAGCTCGTCGGCCAGAAGCGGCAGGGCCTGCCGTTCCGCGCTGCTCAGGTCCGATCCCACCCGCACCAGCGTGTAGCCGCTGACGTCCTGGTCCAGCACCGTCCGCCCCGTGCGCTTCTCCTCCACGGTGACATGGACCGTCGCGTTGACCCGGAAATCGGAAACGGTCAGGACGTCGTTCGGAAGAAAACTCAACTCGCGCCGCTGATAATGCGTCACCACGCCGGACAGCACCAGGTCCGCGTCGCCTCGAGTGGCCAGCCGGTAGGTCCCATCGCGTTGCATCTCACGGCGAACCGCCGCGGTCAGCGCCTCGCCGAGTCGTGGCTCCAGGGTCTGGTTCAGAAAGGGACGGACCTGGACGGACTTCGCGCCGGCCGCCGTGTCATTGACCGGGCCCAGGCGGTAGCCGCCGCAGCCGCTGAGAGCGGCGGCGATAAGAACGCCGGCGATCAGACAAAGCGCGCGCATGCCATCAACTGGCGGACGGCTGGCGCCGGTTCAATTCATCCAGCCGCTCGCGCGCCCGGGTTGCATACGGCGAATCCGGCTCGTCCAGAAGCAGCAGGATGACTTCGTTGTAATAGATCCGGGCGGCGTCCCACTTGGCGATTTTCTCGTAATACTGGGCGGTCTCAAAGTTTCCGCGGGCCTGTTCCGTCTGCAGGCGGGAGATGATCTTCTGCGCTTCCGACACCCGCGGATCGTCCGGGAACAACGTTATGAAGTCCGTGAAGGTCGCGATCGCCTGTGCCGCTGTGCTCTGGTCGTACTCCGCCCTGGCCGCCTGGCGCTCGAACGCCAGGCCCTTCCTGAAGATGGCGTCGGCCGCGACGGACGGGCGGTCGTTGTAGCGGTCGGCGGCGCGTTCAAACGCCTTCACCGCTTCCGGGAAGTTGCCCTGTTTCCAGCGCGCCTCGCCGATTTTCAATTGTGCTTCCGGCGCCACGTTGCTGTAGGGCCCGTTCTTCACAATGCTCTCGTAAAGCCCCACCGTCTTTTCCATGGAAGGGAAGAGCGGAATGTAACCCCACAGCCGAAAGCGCTGTCCCGCCAGGAAACGATCGGCAATCTCCTTCTGCCGGTTCAGGACTTCATCGAAGTTCACCGCCTGGGGATAGGATTCGATCAGCTTTTGGTAGGCCTTGAACGCGCTCTCGTCCTGATGCCGCGCCTCGTAGGATCGACCCACGAGGTACTGCGCCTGAGGGGCGTAATCGGAGAGCGGCCATTGCTGCACCACGCGCCGGGCCGCCTTGAGAGCGAGACTATACTGCTTTTTATCAAAGGCGTCCTGGGCGACAACCAATTGTTCCTTCGCGGTGATGCGCTTCCAGCCCGGGTCTCCGCCGACCGGTTCATACGTCCAGCCTTCGCCCGGCGTGTAGATGAGCGGTGCCGGTGATTGCGACGGGAACAGCAGGAGAACAGCACTGGCAACCAGCATCAAAACGAACCGGCGATTCATGGCGGTGACGGTACCGACGGTATCCTGCCAAGTCAAGGAACCCGCCGGCGGGAGAATGGAACACATCCAACATCGAACATCCAACTTCCAATGAGCGGCCATTTGCCTGTCCGGTTGGGTGGCGTTTGCGGGGATACTACGATAAAACGGAGCAGCCGATGCATGACACGGAACTATTGAGGCAATACTCCCGGCAAGGATCGGAAGCCGCCTTTCGCGAACTGGTCGAAAGGCACGTCCACCTGGTGCACTCGGTCGCCCTGCGGCAAGTGCGCGATGCCAACCTCGCCCAGGACGTGACTCAAGCCGTGTTCATTCTGTTATCGCGCAAAGCCGGCACTCTGCGCGAAGGAGTGATCCTGGAAGGCTGGCTGTTCCGCACCACCCGCTTCGTCGCTGCACGGGCCCTGCGGGCCGAGCAACGGCGTCGCCGGCGGGAACAGGAGGCCTTTGAAATGCAAATGACCGCCATCGAGGATCACGCGTGGAAACGAATCGGGCCGATCCTCGATTCCGCTCTGGAACAACTCGGACCAACGGACCGCGACGCGCTATTGCTCCGGTTTTATCAGGAACGCAACCATCAGGAGGTGGGGGCGGCTCTCGGAATGAGCGAAGAGGCGGCGCGGAAACGCGTCACCCGCGCGCTCGAACGGCTGCGGAAATTCTTCGCCGGGCGAGGATTCACCATTTCCGCCGCCTCGCTGGGCAGCGTGATCGCCGCAAACGCCGTTACGGCCGCGCCGGTGTCGCTGAAGAGCGCTGTGGTTTCGGCCGCCATCCAGGCCGGCGCGCCCGCCGCCACAATGCCCGCCCTGGTGAAGGAAACTCTCGCAGCATGGCAATGGTTCAAAGTCAAAGTCGCCACGGCACTCGTGCTCGGGTCCGCCGTGCTCGTGGCACCTTTCTTCGTGACATCGGAAACGCCGGAAGGTGTCACATCGTTCACGGCTTCCCCGCAACAGCCGCCGTCTGTCGGTTCGCGCACTGGGGCCGATTCGGCGGTTGCCACCACCGCCGACGGGCTGCCCACTGGCACCGCCGCCGGTCGAACCGCTGCGGCGCTGACGACTGCAACTGCGTCTCGCGATGGACTGCGATTGCTGGTGTCCGCGCGCAGTTCCGGAGAGCCCATCACGAATGCTGTGCTCACCATCAACACTGTTGTCGGCCGCGAGTGGCAGCAGCGCTTCGACCTCCGCACGGATGCCGCGGGAGTCGGATGGATTCCGCTGCCACCCGATCTGGTGCGGCTGGACGCAGGCGTCGTGGCGGACGGCTGGGGTTATCGTTGCGTCCACTGGATACCCGGTCGCGACGGCCCAATCCCCGCCGAATACGTCCTCTTCCTGGACCCGGCCACCAATCGGATTGGCGGTTGGATTCGCGATATGGCGGATAACCCGGTGAGGAACGCGCAGATCCTCGTCAGTTTCCCGGGCAGCGACGTCAGCAACCGTGAGACCCCGCGCGAGTCGGTTGATTTCGTAGGCCCCGTTCCCGTCGCCAGATCCGACGCCGCCGGCCATTGGAGTTGCGCCGTGATTGCATCCGACATCAAGAACTTCACGATTGAGGTGACACATCCTGAGTTCGCTTCGGCCGACATTGGCGTCGCCCGCGAGGGCGTCGGACAGGAAGTCTACGCGCAGCTCCAGTCGGGAACGCTGGTCACGCGCCTCGGTGAGGGGAACCGCGTGTCGGGAACGGTGACCGACGTAGCGGGAAATCCAATCTTCGGCGCGGAAATCGCACACAGACCTTATACGATAAGCCCGACCATCACCCGGACGGACGCGCGCGGTCGATTCGAAATCTCAAACCTTCCCGATGACGAGTTCGATTTTGTTGTCACCGCTGCCGGATACGCCCCGGAATACCGCAACGTCCAGCTCGACCCCGACCTGGAACCCATCCAGGTGCGATTGTCACCCGGGGCACTGCTGCGATTGCGGATCGTCGATGACGAAGGCGTCGCGCTTTCCGGCATCCACGTGATGCTCGAGCAGTGGGGCGATCGCAGGCACAAGTTGGCTTGGTCCGCCGTTTCCATGCGGGACGGTGTCATCGAATGGGGTGAGGCCCCGGCCGACAGCACGCTCGAGGTGTGCGCCTTTGGACCGGGCTGGTGCTACGCGCGGAACATCAACGTGAGGGCAAATGGCGACGAGCACATCATCCGCATGCGCAGGTCACTGGTCGTCCATGGTGTTGCCGTGGACGCCGAAACGGGAGAACCCGTGCCGGAGCTGAAGGCCTATCCCGGCTACGGAGAAGGTGAGTATGCATGGGAACGCCTCGACACGCGCCACAGATCCAATGGAAGCTTTGAAGTGGAGTTTCAGGAAAACAAAGATCCCTGGCGTGTTCGGGTCGAAGCGCCCGGCTATCTGCCGGCGACCTCCGGCCCCTTGTCGAACGACTTCACTGGCATTCTGAATGTGCCGATGCAGCGTGAGAGTTCGGGAACGAATATCACCGGAGTCGTTCTTCTGCCGGATGGTCAACCCGCCGCCGGGGCGGAAGTGGCGCTGTGCACGTTCGAGCAGACAATCGGTGCCAGAATCAAACAGGGGCGGTTCGTCCGGGAACGGAGACCGAAGAACATTCAAACGGCAGACCGGGAGGGCCGGTTCACCTTCAAACCCGATCCGGAGGCGCACACTCTCGTCGCCGTGCACCCCGCTGGATTCGCCCGGATCCGGGTCAATCGATCAGAACCAGCGCACGAGATTCGCTTGCAGCAATGGGGCCGAATCGAAGGCGTGGTCTTGAACAGACCCGACGGACAGGCCGTCTCTGTCGTGCTCTCGGACTGGGCGGCCGGGCAATATAGCGGGGGGCTCGATCTGGATGACGCGGTCAGCGTGGACAGCGCGGGTCGATTCACTCTGGAACCCGTGCCTCCGGGGAATCTGTTCGTGAGCGTGCGTCGCGAGCGGACTTCACCTGCGGCTGGAATGACACCCGTGTCGGTGCCGCCCGGTGGAATCGTGCAGGTCCAGATTGGAGGTCGCGGGGTTACGGTCGTCGGCAAGTTTGTCCCGGGTGAAGTGGAACAACCCATCGATTGGAAGAAGCAATCCGCCAACTTGTTGCCGCTTGACCGGTCGCGCCTGCCTGTGCCTCCGGGTCTTGACAATGAAGCGCGCAAATGGTGGGAACTTGATTTCTGGCTTTCACCGGCAGGCTATTCTCACCTGGCAGCGTCACAGCAGTGCCCACTCTGGCTGGAGGCAGACGGCTCGTTTCTTGGATACGACGTGCTTCCCGGAAAATACCGGCTGTTCCTTTACGTGAGCGAGACCCCCGCCAGTCCGTCCATCGGCCAGGTTTCGTATGACTTCGTGATTCCCGAGAACCAAACCCAGGGAAGCGAAGTAATGGATTTGGGAACACACGGCCTGAAGAAATCGCCGGAGCAGAACGCCGCCACGCAATGACCGCGTTCGACCGTTGAAAGCGACCATGGCCACCTGAACTCGGGACAATTCCGCGCGCATATGCGACAAGAATTGTCCCGCCAGAATCGCCAAGCACCTCGCTGCCTAAGGCTTACAGAATTCGGCTCCCGTGACTGCGGGACAATTCTGCGCGCATATGCGACAAGAATTGTCCCGACCGGTGTAAGCGGCGGGTGTCTTTGCCTGCCTTAGTAGAGGCGCGCTTCCAGCCGCCCGGACCATTGAGTTCGAACGCAACCAACACTGAGACATCCCTGCGACTCCCTTCCATCTTCGCGGACTCATCAACGCTCTGACTCTCCAACTCGCTACCTGAACGGACCCCACATTTTCTTTGAGGTTTGGAAGGCAGGCACGTATGCTCTAGTCAAATTTTGCTTGCAGCCAGGAGAATCTGGTCAAACCCCTGCTGATAAGCAGTTTGAGTTTTTATTATTTTATGAGTCAGCCATCTGTGACTGGTAAACAGGCAAGCCTTGCGGGCGGACGTTCCGCGCGCGGGCCGAAGTATCCCGGCATTCGCGTCACCTGCAACGGCAACCAACTCGTCGCGCAATACGTTGAAACCCGCATTACCGAGGGCGGCGTGTTTTATCCGATCACGCCCTCGACGGAGGGCGGCGAGATTTACCAGCAATCGTACGCGCAAGGCGAGCTCAACGTCTGGGGCCAGCCGAAGATCGCGATCGAGGCGGAAGGCGAGCACGCCGCGCAGGGCGGCGCCACCGCGTTTGCCGTGACCGGCAAGCGGACGGTAAACTTTACCTCGGGCCAGGGCATCGCCTACGCGATGGAGCAGTATTACCACGCGCCGGGCAAGCTCTCGACCATGGTGCTCGAAGTGGGCGCGCGCGCGCTGACCAAGCAGGCGTTGAACGTGCATTGCGGGCACGACGACTTCTACGCCGCCCTGGATACCGGCTGGACGATGTTGATCGGGAAAGATGCCCAGCAGGCGGCCGACCAGGCGATCATTCTGCGCAAGGTGAACGAGCTGTCCCTGAATCCGGGAATGAACATCCAGGACGGCATGTTGACCACGCACTCCGAGCGAACCTACCTGGCGCCCGAAGCGGATCTGCTGCGGGAATTCCTCGGCGCGCCGGACGACATCATCGATTGCCCGACGCCGGCGCAGCGGGAATTGTTCGGGCCGAAGCGGCGGCGCGTTCCCGAGATGATGGATCTGAAGAACCCCGTTCTGCTCGGGCCGGTGCAGAACCAGGAACACCACATGAACGGCGTGGTGGCGCGCCGCAACAACTTCAACGAACACATCCTGCCGATGCTCGAGGAGGCGTATGCCGAGTTTGGACGCCTTACCGGCCGGTATTACGGGCTGTTGATCCAATACAAGTGCGAGGACGCCGACACGGTCTTCGTGTCGTTGGGCTGCGCGGCGGACAACATCGAGGCCGCCTGCGATTATCTGCGCGAGCAACGCAACGCGAAGGTCGGTTCGATCCATGTGAACGTGATTCGCCCGTTCCCCGAAGCGGCCATTATCAACGCGCTGCGCGGCAAGCGGAACGTGATCATTCTCGAGCGAACCGATGAAGGCATGGCGGGCGACAACCCGCTGGCGCGCGACATCCGCACGGCGTTGAGCAAGGGGAACGAAGCCGCGCGATTCGGCGGCGCGCTCCCGCCCCTCAAGCCGGAGGAAACGCCCCGCATCTTCCGCGGGTCGTACGGCATCGGATCGCGCGATTTCCGACCCGAGCACATTCTCGGCGCCTACGAGTTCGCCATCGGCCAGACACGGCGCAAGGACGGCAAGGGCGCAGCCGACGGGGAAACGTACTTCACGCTGGGCATTGATCATCCGTACGCGGTGATTTCGAAGGACACGCCCTCGCTGTTGCCGCTTGATTCCATTGCGGTCCGGTTCCACTCGATCGGCGGGTGGGGCATGATCACCACGGGCAAGAACCTTGGCGAGATCATCGGCGAGTTTGGCCGCCTGCTCTCGGAGCGGAACCCGAAATACGACGCCGACGGGCAGCCGGTGGAACGGCTCTACGTGATGGCGAATCCGAAATACGGATCGGAGAAGAAGGGCGCGCCGACCAACTATTACCTGACGGTGGCGCCGGAACGGATCAAGGTGAACTGCGAGTTGAACCATGTGGACGTGGTGTTGTGCTGCGATCCGAAGGCGTTCACGCACACCAATCCGCTGGAAGGCCTGAAGAAGGGCGGCTCGCTCGTATGGGAGTCGAGCGAAACGCCGGAGACCGCCTGGCAGCGCATCCCGGCGCAGCACCGGAAGTTCATCATCGAAAACAATATTCGCGTGTATATCCTGCCGGGATTCGAAATCGCGAAAAAAGCGACGTCGCGCGGTGATCTGCAGTTGCGCATGCAGGGCAATTCCTTCCTCGGCGCCTTCTTCCGCGTGTCGCCATTCCTGAAGCTGCACGGGATCTCGGACGAGATGTTCCTGGAGACGGTAAAGAAGCAGTATCAGAAGAAGTTCGGCCGCTTCGGCGAGGACGTTGTCATGTCGAACATGACCGTCATGGAGCAGGGCTTCTCGCGGGTGCAGGAAATCAAATACGGCCAGTTCGAGGATCCGGACCGGTCATCCATGCGCAATCCGCCTCTGCGGCCTGTCGCCGACCTTGCCCTGATCCCGACCGCGGGTTGCGGGGTCGCGTGCGGTTCGGGCATTCCCACGCCGGCCCAGCAAACGCCCCGATACGCGTTCCAGTCGCTGTCGAAGTTCGACTCCGAATACCGCAGCGGACTCGGTTATCATCAGCCGGCCAGTGCTCTGGCGTCCCTTGGCGTGATGGGCCCCGCCACCGGCGCGACGCAATCCAAGTACGTCGCGCGCCGCGAGACCCCGGTCTATATCCCCGAGAACTGCACGCAGTGCATGGAATGCATCACTGCCTGCCCCGACACCGCGTTGCCCAACACGGCGCAGGAAGTCAGCACCGTGCTCAAGACCGCGGCGCATTATTACGTCACCGACGCGAGCGAACGCGCGAAACTGACAGCCGAGCTCAAGGGCGTCGAACAGCGCGCCCGTGCGAAGATGAACGAGGCCGTCAAGAACCGGGCGAAAGTACCGTTCAAGGACATTATTCGCGAGGAAGTGCAGGCGCTTTCAAACATCAGCGACAAGACGAAAGCGGAGTTCACGGGTATTATTGACAAGCTGCCGCTGGCGTATTCGAACGTGCCGGCGATCTACCGGTCGCTCGAGCAGAAGTCGCCGGGCAGCGGCGGGTTGTTCGCGATCTTCGTCTCCGACCTGTGCAAGGGTTGCGGCGAGTGCGTTCAGGTGTGCGGCGATCACGACGCACTGCGTATGACGACGGAGACGGAGGACTTGAACGCCGACCTGACGACGGCGCAGATCTTCTCGCGATTGTTGCCGGACACGCCGCAGAAGTTCCTCGGGTTGTACAACGACGCCGACGCGGTGAACTCGCGCGAAGCAGCGCTGCGCAATCACCTGATGGTGCGGCGCAATTACGAAGCGCTGGTGTCGGGAGACGGCGCCTGCGCGGGTTGCGGCGAGAAGAGCATCCTGCGCGCGCTGGCGTCCGTGACCGAGGCCTACATGCGCCCGCTCTACCATAAGAAGGCCGACCGGTTGCGCGGCAAGGCCACGCGCCTCGAGAACGAAGGCCTGGCGAAACTCCAGGAACTGAAACAGCGGGACGAGAAGCAGTACAACATCTTCCGCCGCACCGTGATTCACACGGTCATGGGACTCGGCGGCGAGAACGACGCCGACACGGCGAAGCGCATTGCCGATTACGAGGCGCAGCACGGGCCGATCACCGACGACCAGCTCGTGAACGGAATCGCCGCGGTAATGCGCCAGGACGCGTTCAACCATCGCGACCTCCAGGCCGTGGACGGGCGACACGCCAACGGCATGAGCGTGATGTTCATGGGTGCCAGCACCGGGTGCAATACGGTGTATGGTTCGACGCCGCCGTCCAACCCGCATCCGTATCCGTGGATGAATTCGCTGTTCCAGGACGGCGCGACGATCAGCTGGCTGCTGGGCGAATCGCTGATCCTCAATCACGCGCGGCGGTCCGTGGTGCCCGAGCGGTTGTGCGACGCGCTGCTCGACGGCGGCGACAATGTGCTGACCGAAGCCGGTTACTTCACATTGACACACCTGGACGACACGCTGATGACCGACCAGGAGATCCGCGAGCTGCCAAAGGTGTGGGTCGTGGGCGGCGACGGCGCGCTCGGCGACATCGGGTTCCAGAACGTTTCCAAGGTGATTCTCCAGAACCGGCCGAACGTGAAGATCCTCATGCTCGACACGCAGGTGTACTCGAACACCGGCGGGCAGAATTCGGATTCGTCCACGATGCTGGGCGGTTACGACATGAACCAGTTCGGCGTGGCGTCGCAGGGCAAGCTGATCGAGAAGAAGAACGTGGCCGAGGCGTTCACAAGCGGGCACGGCTCTCCGTTTGTGGCGCAGGTGTCCATGGCGAACGCAGCGAAGCTCTACAAGGCGATGCTCGACGGTCTGGAGTATCGCGGCACGGCGTTCTTCCAGGCCTACACCACCTGCCAGCCGGAGCATGGCGTGCCGGACAACATGAGCGCCGACCAGGCCAAGCTGGTGCGCGACGCCCGCGGCATGCCGGAGTTCGTGTTCAACCCGCGCCGCGGCGAGACCTCGCAGGAGGCGTTCGACCTGAAGGGCAATCCTTCCCTGGATCGCGACTGGTGGCGGACGAAATACAAGTCCACGGGCGAGGAATACAGCTTTACCGTGGCGCACTGGGCGATCACCGAGGGCCGATTCCGCAAGCACGTGAAGGCGGTCAAGGAAGAGGATGTGTCGGAGATGATTCATCTCGAAGACATGCTGGTCTTCATCACGCAGGACGACGTGATCTACCGGCGCGTCTTCGACCCGGATCACCGTAGCTACGTTCCGGACTTCGGCGTTTATATCAAGGCCGAGGTGAACGGGAAGATGAAGCACTTTGCCGTTTCACGCCAGATGGTGTTGTTCGCGGTGGAACGCCGGAAAGCGTGGCGCATGCTCCAGAGCAAGGCGGGCATTGTGAACAAGGATTACCTCGCGCAAAAGGCGCTGCTCGCGAAGCTGGACAAGGGCGAACTCCAACTGTCGGAACTGCAGGCGCGCACCCGCGAACTGTTCAATGCCGAACTCGCGGCGCTGAAGACCTGACACGCCCCCGCAACTCCTTCCGTCGCAGGCCCGTGCAACCTTTTGTTGCATATGCAACAAAAGGTTGCAGTCGGTTGCAGCCCATGTAACCCATTGATCTGGAGTGGATTGCAAACTTTTGTTGTATATGCAACAAAAGTTCGTCATGCGGGGGATCGGCCGTCGCGGTGCGAGAGTTCGGGTTAGTCGCGGATGGTGCCGCGGGTGACGCCGAGCTGATTCAGCAGTTTCAACTCCCGCCACAGTTGCGCGCCTGAAATCTCGCCGCGCAGCAACTGGTGGTACTTCGCGATCGTGCGGGTCACCTGCTCGGGTGTTTCGTTCACAAACTCAATCCGGAAATGCCGCGCGCCGAGTGCGATCATTCGTTCGACGTACTCCGCGCCGGTTTGCGCCATGGAATGGAACACCGTGTTGCGGCAGCCCGCGTCCGCCTTTACGGGATGCTCGGCGCCGACGCGGTCGCGCAGCTTCAGGTCGTGGCGATCACAGGGTCGCCCGCAGTTGGTGTAGTCCGTGCCCTCGGACAGAAACGCGCAGAACACACAATGCTCCATGTGAAACATGGGCATGTGCTGGTGGATCGTGATCTCGAACCATTCCGCCGGCGCCGCCTTCAACAGACTCTCGAGCTGCTGGAAATTCAGGTCATACGATGCCGTCACGCGGTCGAGTCCGAACCGGTTCCGGAAATAATCCGCGGACAGGTGGTTCGCGATGTTCAACGAGAAATCCCCGATGCATCGCTGTCCCGCGAAGAACTTCAGGTGATCGTAGTTCCGGACGAGGTAACCGTCCGCATTCGACGACTGCACCTGTTTCAGCATCCATTCCTCGCCCATTTTGGAGATGCGCGGCGGGGCGACAAAGATGGCCGCGTCGGAATGCGCGGTCTCGCAGCCGCGGGCGGTGTGGAACAGCGCCACGGCCTCGCGATACCGTTTCGGATTTTCGAAATCGCAGTAGATCGTGCGGGCGCCGCAACGCAATGCGGCTTCGAGCTGAGGAAGAGTGCGAACCAGCACGATCAGCCGGGGTTCGCCGGCAGCCGAAGCGCTCTGTGCGTGCACGGTTGAATGGCTGCTCTGCGCTTCGGGGATCAGCGTCCATCGCGGCGGCGTTCTGCGGAGGCGTTCGAGTTCGCGCGCCACCTCCCGGCGCAATCGGTTCAACTCACTGACCGGAAGGATCAATGCGTCGGGCAGCTCGTTCCTGAGCCCGCGCAGTTCGAACGCCGTGTCGCCCAGTCGGCCGAGTTGCTCGCGCAGGCGCTCGGTTGTCAGCGGCTGTGTCCGGGCCGAGGCCAGCGGCACTCTCGAATCCGCGCTCGCAATGTTGCCGAACTCGTCCCGCGCGATCACGGTCAGCGGTTTTCCCTCCGCTCCGTGAACCTCGATGTCGATGGGCCTGCGGAACCGCGGTTTGTCGGTCTCGAACGTCTGCCGCAGACGACGGTTCAGCTCCGGGTCGTCGGTTTTCCAAAGCTTGTCACCGCGCCGGACGCGACTGAAATCGATGTGGCCGCGTCCGAACCGCAATTCGACCATCCCGGGTTCGGCAGCCTGTCGCACTTCGTAGATGCGGCCGCCCTCCTCCGGGTCCTCGGGGTGCCCGGCGTCGAACACGACGCCGTCTCCGGCTTTCATCGGGCCCTCGGTGCGGACGAGCACGGCGTCGCGCCGGACGGCCGTGACCACTCCGAGGAAAACGCCGCGTTTCTTCCCGAACCGCGCGTGGACCAATTGCTGGTTGTTTGTTCCGCGAAGCCAGCCCGTGTAGAGACCGCGGCTGAACGCCATCTCCATCTCGTAACGGCGCTGTTCTGAAGCGTCGTTGCGCGGTCCAGGCGCGGAGTTTTCTTGCGCACCGTTCCGTCCGCGCTGCAGTTCTTCGAGCGCTTCACGGTACAGGCGCGTGATGTTGGCCACGTATTCGGGGGATTTCAGGCGGCCTTCGATTTTCAACGATGCGACGCCCGCCCGCACCAGGTCGGGAAGGACGTCAAGTCCGGCGAGGTCCTGCGGGCTGAGCAGGTAGCGCCGGTCGCCCAGCGGGACGAGGCGTCCGTCGGCGATGAGATCGTACGGCATCCGGCAGGCCTGGGCGCATTCGCCGCGATTGGCCGAGCGGCCGCCGAGCGCCTCGCTCGTGAGGCATTGACCGGAATACGCCACGCACAACGCGCCGTGAACAAAGATCTCCAGGGGAACGGCCGGACCGGGCGCTTGAGCCGCCTGGATCTTTTGGATCTCGGCGATCGAGCATTCGCGCGCGAGCACGACGAGGTTGCAGCCCAGTTCCCGTGCAAACTCGACGCCGGCGTGGCTGGTGATCGTCATTTGCGTCGAGGCATGAATGGGGAAATCGGGTGACAATTCGCGGATCAGCCGGCAGATGCCGACGTCCTGGACAATGACCGCATCCACGCCGGCGGCGATCATGGTGCGCAGGTATTGTTCCGCCTCGGCAAGTTCGTTCTCGAACACCAGCGTGTTGAGGGTCACATAACCGCGCACGCCCCGGCCGTGCAGATATTCCATGAGGCCGGGCAGGTCTGCCTCGGTGAAGTTGTGCGCCCGCATGCGGGCGTTGAAGCGGCTGAGTCCGAAATAAATCGCGTCGGCGCCGTTTTCGACGGCGGCGCGCGCGCAATCCCAGTCGCCGGCCGGTGCCAGCAGTTCCGGCAGCGGCGGTTCCCGGCGGGTGCGGATGTCTGGAGGCGGCTCTGTTTGAGACTCAACCATTGGCCTTCACATTAGCAGCGGAATGGCGTCGGAACAAAAACTCTTTGCGAACTGCGCCGGGGCGCGGCATTCATGCCGCTTCAGCCCATGAGGCAAAGGGACGTTGGGATATATCCTGCCCTGACGGTGCAAGGGACGTTGAAGCGACCTGAAGGTCGCGCTCCGGGCCACCCGCTCGTTTTTCCGCGCTAATCGCTTTGCGGCGGGGAACCGTTGGCGTTAACTGGTCCCATGCGTGTTCTCGTGGTGGGTTGCGGGTATGTCGGGCTCCCGCTGGCGGCGGAACTGGCGCGGCACGGTCACGACGTGTCCGGGCTTCGTCGCACCGCCGAAGCTGACAAACAGATGCGCGACGCGGGTGTGACGCCACTGCATGCGGACATTACGCGCCCAGGCGACTTGTCTCGCCAGCCTGCGGACTTCGACTGGGTGGTGAACTGCGCGGCGACAGGAGGCGGCGGCGCGGACGAGTATCGGCGGACGTATGTCGAGGGCACGCGCAACCTGATCCAGTGGCTGGGCAGCCGGCCGCAGAAGTACGTGTACACGAGCAGCACCAGCGTTTACGCGCAGAACGATGGTTCGCTCGTGGATGAAGAAAGCCCGGCCGAACCGGTGGCGGAAACGGCGCGGATTTTGCGCGAAACCGAGGAACTGCTGATCGAGGCGACGCAGGGGCGCGGGTTTCCTGCGGTGATTCTGCGGGTCGCAGGGATCTACGGCCCCGGCCGGGGTTACTGGCTGAAGCAGGTGCTGAGCGGCGAGGCGCGCATTGAGGGAGCCGGCGAACGCTATGTGAACATGGTTCATCGGGACGACGTGGCGGGAGCGATTGTTGCCGCGCTGGAACGCGGCGTGCCGGGGCGGATTTACAATGTGGTGGACGGTGAACCGGTCACACAGCGTTGCCTGCTGAAATGGCTGGCGCAGCGATTTGGAAAACCGGTTCCACCTGTTTCCACAGAGCCGGTCTCGGCCAGGCGCGGCGTGACGAGCAAGCGCGTGTCGAACCGCAGGCTGGTCACGGAACTGCAATATCGGTTTCGGTATCCGAGTTACCGTGAGGGGTACGGGTGATGGTCGAATCGACCCTTACGTCGTTGCCGACAAGACCTGGAAGCCGCCTGAAGTCGGAACTCCTCGCCTGAGGACTCGCCGCCTATTGGCTTTTGGCCTTCGCCCGCTCTTCGGCACGGTCCTTGAAGGTCAGTTCCGCGATGCCGGACTTGTCGAGCTCGCCAAGGCCTTCGGTGACCATGCGATCGTATTGTTTCTTTGTCGCTGCGGCGAGCGGGAGGTTGAGTCCGTGTTCCCTGGCGAGTTTCAGAGCGATGCCGGAATCCTTCGCGGCATGGGCGGCCGAGAAGAAGCAACTGTGCTCGCGGTTCTGCATGTCTTCGCCGTCGGTCTGAAGCACGCGGGAGTTGGCACCGGTTTGCGAGAACACCTCGCGCACCATCGTCAGGTCGAGCCCGAGGGAGGACGCCAGCGCAAGTCCTTCCGCCAGCGCAGCTGTATTGATGTTCATGACCATGTTCACGAGAGCCTTAACCCGGGCCGCGGTTCCGGCGGGTCCGACGTAGCGCACAGTCGAGCCCAGTTTCTCGAGGACGGGCCGAGCCCGTTCGAAGGCGTCCTGGTTTCCGCCGCACATCAGATAGAGTGTGCCTTCGCGGGCCTGGGTGATGCTCGAGGCCATGCAGGCTTCGAGAGATTGCGCGCCCGCCTTCGAGGCTTTGGCTTCCACCCAGACGTGGATGTCGGGCGTGACCGTGGCGCAATTGATGAAAAGTCTGCCCTTGGACCGGCTCAACAACCCGCCATTGAAGACCGCCTTCATGGCTTTGTCGTCGGACACGACGGTGATGATGACGTCCGACAGCTTTGTGACGAGGCGGAGTTCTTCGGGGGCGACGGCGCCCAGTTCGTTTGCGAGGGACTCCGCTGCGGCCCGGTTCAGGTCGTGCACGGCTGTGATTTCGAATCCGCAATCTTTCAGGCGGCGGGCCATGTTGGAGCCCATGCGTCCGACGCCGACGAAACCGATTTTCATGCGCAATCCTTTCGTGTGGGGTTTGGGGATCACGCTAACGGAACTGGTGGCAAAGGCAACTCCGGCCTTTGTTGGATCCACGTGACGCCGGGTGAAAAGGCCCGGTTTTCGCGCGCGACGCGTTCCGTGAGGGATTGAAGAGGTTGCCTATTCGACGGTTTGTGGCACCTTATCGCGCAAGCCATTATGAACAAACCGAAGATCATTGCTTATTTGAAGCCCACGTGCGGCTGGAGTCAGGGGGTGCGCGCGGTTTTGCGCAAGTACGACCTGCCTTTTGAGGATCGCGACATTATTAACGACCCGGCGCAGCGCCAGGAGATGATTGAGAAAAGCGGGCAGATGCTCAGTCCGTGCGTGGAGATCGACGGGCACATGCTGGCCGACGTGAGCGGCGAGGAAGTGGAAGCCTACCTGCTGTCGAAGGGGATTGAGCAGCCGGTGAACCGTGAGCCGGAGGCGCCCATCAACCAGCCGTGCGCGCACGAGATGCCGGGCGCGCCGATTCAGCCCATAAATTGAATTGATCCGCGGCCCGCGCTCCCGCAGTTTGCGCGGCGTGCAGGTGATCCGTTCGACAAGAGCGATTCAGCGCCTGGCTTTGAAGTGGCGCCGCGCGGGACACAAGATCGGTTTTGTGCCGACCATGGGTTATCTCCATGGCGGGCACATGAGTCTGATCCGCCGTGCGCGCCGGGCAGTCGGTCCCCGCGGGAAGGTGGTCGTCAGCATCTACGTCAACCCCACGCAGTTCGGTCCGAATGAAGACCTCTCCCGGTACCCCCGTGATTTGATAGGCGACCTGCGCTGTTGTCGAGCCGAAGGCGTGGACGCCGTGTTTGCCCCGTCCGACGCGGATATGTATCCGGGCGCGCGTGAGGGGCTTTTCAGCACGTACGTTGTCGAGGAGCGACTTTCGGCCCGACTGGAGGGCGCGTCGCGCCCCGGGCATTTCCGTGGGGTGACGACGGTGGTGGCAAAGTTGTTCAATCTGGTGCAGCCGGACGTGGCGGTGTTCGGCGCGAAGGATTTTCAGCAGGCCGCGGTGGTGCGGCGCATGTGCGCCGACCTCAACTTCCCTGTGCGGGTTATTGTGGCGCCGACGGTGCGCGAGCCGGACGGGCTGGCGATGAGTTCGCGGAACAAATACCTGTCAGGCAGGCTGCGCATCCAGGCTACCGTTTTGTGGCGCGCGATTCTGAAGGCCCGAGCCGCGGTGCGACGCGGTCGGGGCGCGCTCCAGGCCGCTCGGTTGCGGGCCGAGTTGAAACGCTTCATTGAGTCCGAGCCCGCTGCCCGGGTGGACTACATTGAGTTCGTCGATCCTTTGACTTTGAAACGGGTGCTGCGCGTGAGCCGGGGAACGCAGCTTCTGCTGGCTGTGTTCATCGGCAGGACGCGGTTGATTGACAATGCACGGCTGTGATCGGAAAGGGGCGCCTGCGCGATGAAATCCTTCGACATTCTGGTGATTGGCAGCGGAATTGCCGGGTTGTTCTTCGCCCTCAAAGTGTCGCCGGACAAGCGCATCGCGATCATCACCAAGAAGACCCGCGCTGAGTCGAACACGAATTATGCCCAGGGCGGCATCGCGGCCGTGACGAGCCGGGAGGACTCGTTTGAAATGCACGTGCGCGACACGCTGGAGGCCGGCGCAGGGCTGTGCCGCGAGGAAGTCGTCCGGACCATTGTGCAGGAAGGGCCCGCGTGCATCCAGGAGCTGATGGAGCTCGGGATGAAGTTCACGGAACGCGAGATTCCGACCGCGCCGGGTTCGAAGGAGCTGGATCTGGGCCGGGAAGGAGGGCATTCGAAGCGGAGGATTCTTCATGCGAAGGACGTGACCGGCCGGGAGATCGAGCGCGCGCTCCTGGCCGCTGTGGCGGCGCGTTCGAACATCACCGTGTTCGAAAACCATTTCGCCGTCGATCTGATCACCAGCCGGAAGCTCGGGCAGGCGGGGACCAACCGTTGCCTTGGGGCTTACGTGCTGGACAAGACCTCGGGGTCCGTTGAGACGTTTGTCGCGCCGGTCACGCTGCTGGCGACCGGCGGTTGCGGGAAGGTTTATCTCTACACGACCAACCCGGATATCGCGACGGGAGACGGCGTGGCGATGAGCTACCGGGCGGGCGCTTCCATCGCGAACATGGAGTTCATTCAGTTTCATCCGACGTGTCTGTATCATCCGCGCGCCAAGTCGTTTTTGATCAGCGAAGCGGTCCGCGGCGAAGGTGGGGTGCTCAAGACCATTGATGGCCGCGAGTTTATGGACGCGTATCATCCGCTCAAGTCGCTGGCGCCGCGGGACGTGGTGGCGCGGGCGATTGACAGCGAGATGAAGAAGAGCGGGGCGGACTACGTGCTGCTGGACATCACGCACCGCCCGGCGGCGTTCATCCAGGAGCGTTTTCCGAATATTTACCGGACGTGCCTTGAGTTCGGGATCGACATCACGCGCGAGCCGATCCCGGTGGTGCCGGCGGCGCACTACCAATGCGGCGGAGTGGTGACCACTGTGGACGGGGAGACGGAGATCGAGGGGTTGTATGCGGTGGGCGAGGTGGCGTGCACCGGTTTGCACGGCGCGAACCGTCTGGCGAGCAACTCGCTTCTCGAGGCGCTGGTGTGCGCGCATCGGGCCGCCCGGCGGGTGAACGAGCAGGCGCTGCGTCCCATGGACACCCGCATACCGCTCTGGCATTCGGGAAACGCGCACAACCCGGACGAGATGGTTGTTGTGTCGCACAACTGGGATGAGATCCGCCGGTGCATGTGGGATTACGTCGGCATCGTCCGCACCAACAAACGCCTTGAGCGCGCGCAGAAGCGAATTGCCAATCTGCAGGAGGAGATCCAGGAGTATTACTGGGATTTCATTGTGACGAGCGACCTGCTCGAACTGCGCAACATCGCCACGGTTGCGGAGATTATCATTCGCTGCGCGCTGGCGCGGCCTGAAAGCCGCGGGTTGAATTATAACCTCGACCATCCGGACCCCGACCCCGAATGGGCGCAACGGGACACCATCGTTCGCCGGGAAGGTTGAGGGTGAACGGCTTGCGCCGGTTTCAGTCGGGCGGGACGGAGCGGTCCGGCCGCTTGCGTTGAATTTCTGCAGGATTTCGGCCGCGACAGACGTGTTGTGGGAAAACAACATCCAACAACATGAAAACTCGCGTTCCCTTTTCGAAACTCATGCTTCTGGCCGGTGTGATGTGGCTGTGCGGCGCGTGCGCTTTCCCGGCGGCAGCTCAAGACTCGAATGACCGGCCGCCTTCCAGTGCACCTCAGGCTGAAGTGCGTTATCACATTGAAATCGAGAACGGGTTCCTCCGGTTGGCTCCGCTGAAGTCTCGAGTTGATGTTGCGGCCACCTTCGGACCGGACCTGGCCGAGGTGCCGGCGACGATTGAAAACGTTGCGAAGTATCTGCGCGCGACGGACACCAACCTGGACATTGTTGTCTCCCCCGATGCCGCGGGCGTGACCATCGGGGATTTGATCGAATCCGGGGTGATGATGAGGATGCCTTCCGCGAGTTTCACGGGATGTACTTCGTCCGGCTCTATCGGTTTCTGCTCGTGGTGTCGCGCGGGGATGAGGAGGTAGCGAGGGAAGCGCTGCAATTACCTGCCGTGCAATTCATCAACGATGATGAATTGCTCGCTCTGTTTCCAAACCGACCGGTGGCACTGATCGGGGAGCCCGGCAAACAGCGGCTTGTTTTTCTGGATCGACAGAATGCGCCGGAACTGGAGGAGCAGGAATTGGGCGTGCAGTAACGGTTTTTAAAAAAGGGGCGCGCCCTGCCGTGGACGGCGGCAGGGCGCTTGCAGGAGGAACTGCTTGCCCGAAATCAGAACCGAATTGAAATCTTCAAATACCCGCAACTGGGTTCTTCCAGCTTCGTCCCGTTCCGGCCGTAGATGATGTCCGAGCGATCGGGAAAGATCTGGCCCAAACCGGCCTGGAACCGGGCACTGGCGAGCAGGCCGTGCCGGCTCGTTTCTTCGGCTTCGTCGGTGTCCGGCACCAGCACGCTCCGCAACAGCGGTTCCGCCGGATGTTCCGCTGGAGCGGCCGCATCGACCGCCAGGACCAGCGGGCTCTCGAGAGTCATGCTTGCGGGCGCCGAGGGTTTGAAAGCCACAAACCGGGTGCGCAGGGAAAGCGCCGCGGTAAAGTGCGCAGACTCAAGGGTCTGCCCCGGAACGGCGTCGTCGGTGAGCAGCGCCAGTGTCAGCAGGGGTTCGGCCGCCGGGGACTGTGTGGCGGCGGATAGCATCGCCATGCCCGCCGCGAGCAGGAGCCCGACTGTTCTGGTGTTTTGACCGAAAGCCACGCATTCTCGCGAGCATCGCGCGTACCAGGAAACGGGATTCGCGTTGCGGCGATGCCGAGCCCTGAAATCTGTCCCAATACGTTGCTGATGTGGTCGATAAGACGGGACACTGCGGGGCGGCGGTTCGCTTGCGTTTCTGTGTCTGCTGCGGGATACTGCGCCCGTGCCGCATCGTGTCACTGAATTGACTGACCAGCTGGTCGCTTCCTACGCGCGGCTGGGTGGAATCAATCACCTGGATGGAAAGAACCTCCCATCCAAGCGTACCATTGCCGTTATTACGAACGATTTGTTGCGCCTGTTGTTTCCCGGCTTTTTCGACGAGAAACTGGTGCACTCGTCCGAGATCAAGGTTGAGACGGCGGGCCTGATCGATACCGTGCTTGGAGCGCTGGAGGACGAGATCTACAAGAGCCTCGAGTACAGCCGGCCGGCGGGGCAGACCAAACGGGATTTGCGTCGGGTGGCTCACGAGCGAACGATGGGCTTCCTTGCCAGCCTTCCGCGCATCCGCGAACTGCTCCAGACCGATACCGAAGCCGCTTTCCAGGGCGACCCTGCGGCGTTTTCGCGAGAAGAGGTGATCGTCGCGTATCCGTTCATCGAGGCGATCGCCGTCTATCGCCTGGCGCATCAGCTTTACCTGGACAACATTCCGCTCATTCCCCGCATCATGACGGAGTGGGCGCACGCGCGAACCGGCATGGACATCCATCCGGGGGCGCAGATCGGCTCGCACTTCTTTGTCGATCACTGCACCGGCACCGTCATTGGCGAGACCACCGTCATCGGCAACCACGTGAAGATGTACCAGGGCGTCGGTCTGGTGGCGCGGTCGCTGGCCGCCGGGCAGGCGTTGCGCGGGCAGAAGCGGCATCCGACCATCGAGGATCACGTGACCATCTACGCGGGCGCCACCATCATGGGCGGCGATACCGTGGTGGGCGAAGGCAGCACGATTGGGGCGAATGTGTTTCTCACCACAAGCGTTCCTCCGCATTCGCTCGTGGTGCAGGAGGGGGTCAACGTGAAGGTGATGAAGAAGAAGAGCCGCGAGACCACAGCGGCGGAATTCCAGATTTAAGACTTCGAGGGCTGCAGGTCTCTGCGTACCGCTGCCAACGGGGGTGCAGCCATTTGCGTGACATGCTCGACGCCGTCTTTCAGGGGTTGGCATTGTCTGAAGGCGGGGCTTCACACCGAATTCGGTCGTGGGATTTTGGGGTTACGACCTCCTGGGCGAAACCGCGTTGCGGTTTAGGGGGGGCCTTTCTGATGTTGACCCAAGGTAGTCCCGCAGGTGCGGGACAACCCTGGGCTTTGAGACGGAATTCCGTTGGGATTCAAATGTCCCGATCGCGCGTGCGGAATCCACATACTCACGCTTCAATCACGCGCTGCGACTGGTCCCGACGTGCGGGACGCCGTCGCGCTCCGGACGGCGGTGAGGAATTGCTTTGGAAGATGTGTGTTGTCGGACGACGGCTCGCTCGGACGCTCGCCTCACCAGGATCCAACCGGGCGTTGAATGTTGAGCGTTGAATGGAATGTTCGGTTCCCTCTCAAAACCGCGTCAGTTTCTCCAGTTCCTTGACCCGTTTCTCGATCTCCGACCGTTTGGTGCGCGTGGTGCGCATGAGGCCGAAGCCTTCGCAGCAGAATGACGCCACAACGCTCCCATACACCATCGCCCGGCGGATGTTGGCGTCGATCGATCCGCGCGCGGTGGCGAGGTAGCCCATCATCCCGCCCACAAACGAGTCGCCCGCGCCCGTTGGGTCGATCACTTTGCTCAACGGGTACGCAGGACAGATGAAGAGACCTTTCGGGCTCGACAGGATCGAGCCATGCGAGCCTTTCTTGATGATGACGTACCTGGGTCCCAGTTTGTGAATCTTGCGGATGGCGGCGAATACGTTGTCTTCCTTGGTGAGCTGGTGCGCTTCGCTGTCGTTGAGGACGAACCCGTCGAGCCGCCGGAGCAGCTTCAGCAATTCCGGCAGCGCGATGTTGAGCCAGAGGTCCATGGTATCGGCCACGACGAATTTTGGCCGGCGCGCCTGGTTCAGCACGTGATGCTGCAACGCGGGGGCGATGTTCGCCAGCAGCACGAACTCGGATTGCTGGTAGGACTTGGGCAGCGTGGGGGTGAACGTTTCGAACACGCCGAGCTCGGTCAGCAGCGTGCGCCGGTTGTTCATATTCACTTCATATTCGCCCGACCAGTGAAACGTCTTGCCGGGCATCCGTTGCAGTCCTTCCAGGTCGATTCCGTGCCGCCGGTAAAGCTGGATGTAACGCGACGGGAAATCGTCGCCGACGACGCCGACCAGTTTGACGGGGCTGAAGAAGCTGGCCGCCACTGCCGCATGACTGGCGGAGCCGCCGAGCAAACGCGGGTTCTCGGACTTCGGGGTCTTGATGGAATCCAATGCTGTTGAACCGACGACGAGGACACTCATGAGTTTGTGGTGTATCGCAATTGGCTCGGGAAAGTAGGAGATCACACTGCCGCGGGCAAGCCTGCGTGTGAACCGGGCCAGCGCGCAGCGAGAGGAACGACTCGTTCCATGAAAGGATTCTGTCCTTCACGGGGACGAGGCCGTTCCCGCCCCTGAAATGGACGAGGCTACAGCCGCTTCCTGAACGCCGCGCACGCCGCCGTCACATCGGGCGCGTTCAGGATGGCGGATACGACGCACACGCGCGTGGCTCCCGCCGCGAGGACATCGTTCAATGTGTCGAGCGTGATCCCGCCGATGGCGAACCAGGGAATGCGCACATTCGCCGCCGCCCAACGCACGTAATCGAGCGTCACCGGCCGTGCTGTGGGCTTGGTTCCCGTGGCGTATACCGGGCCGATGGCGATGTAGTCGGCGCCCGCTGCGATGGCGCGCGCCGCCTGCTCGGGCGCGTGGGTGCTCAAGCCGATCTGCACGTTCGCGCCGGCGCCACCCACCTGGGCCTGTCGGAGTTCGTTCACATGCCGGTGGCCCGCGTCGAAGAAGTCCTCCTGTCCAAGGTGACAGAACTCGGCGCCGACTTCCCGCGCGATGTCGGGATGATCATTGATGACCAGCCCGACATTGGCACGGCGGGTGATCGGCAGAATACGCTCGGCCATGCGCCGGATTTCGTCCGGTGACGACGTCTTCGCGCGCAACTGGATCAGGTCGGAGCCGCCGTCGCAGAGCTGTCGGGCGACGTCCTCCGGCGCGCGTCCGCGCAAGTAGGCGGTGTCCACGAACGTGTAAAGTCTGCAATCAGCCAACAGTTTCATTCAGGGCATGGAGTATGGAGCATTGTCTCTGCGTACCGCGGCAACTTCCGGTTGCCGCGCCAGCAATAGGAATTTTCAGGTAATCCTCTGCTCTCGTGCCGTTGTACGCTGCTGCGGGTCACAGACCCGCGGTCCGCCTCTACCGTGTGCGGGCAAACATGAGCTTCCAGAACCACTCCGAATTCAGAAGCCAGACGCCCAGGGCGCCGCTTAATCTGTCTGAAACCATCAGCCACTGCAACACGCGCGCCCAGGCCAGCCGCCGCGCAAACGCGGCGTCACACCGGCGCGCGACTTCGGACCGCGCCGTGTCCCAGTTCATCGCCCCTCGCGCGTAATCCGCCAACGGCTGCACAGCCACCTTCGCCGACTCGAACGCCATTGACATCCCATTGCCTGTGACCGGAGGAATCATGGTGATTGCGTCGCCGATGCAACAATCGCGCTCGTCTCGCGCCGCGTGCGCTTTCAACGAGATGCCCCCCACGGCGCAGAAGGTTTCCTCGCGAAGTTCGGCGCCGCGAAGCCTTTCCTGGAGCGCCGTTCCTTTGTCTCCGCGCAACCAATGGATTTTCGACCTTGTGGTGTCTCCGGGTCGGGCTTGCAACAGACCGCAGACGTTGATCTCGCCGCTGTCGATCCTGTTGGCGCCGATGTAGCCGGACCGGCACACGTGCATTTCGAGGTCGGCGGACAGCGGAACGTTGCGCGCATGCACTTTCACGCCGAACCATCGCGCGGGTTCGGCTGCGCGCAGGCGCCGTCCCGAGGCGTTCACGACCCCTTCGGCGCCGGGTTGGGGCGGGTAACGGGTGTTGAGAACCAGCTCGCCGCCGGTTCGTTCAAACTCCGATGCCAGCAGGGCGTCCAGTTTGTATCGGGACAGGCACAGCGCCGGTTCGGGAAGATGGCGTACCGGGGAGTGATGGTTGCCGGCGAAGAATCGCACCGTGCGGGCCTCGAAGGCGCCGGCCTTCTCCAACAGCGGACGCAGTCCCAGCTCCTCCAGCACGGCGCGTCCGCGGCCGGAAATGAATTCGCCGCACACGCGGTGACGGGGATATTGCCCGGCTTCGAAGACGCGGACCGGGATATCGAGTCGGCGCAACCCGATGCCGAGGGTCAGTCCGGCGAGGCCGCCGCCGATGATGTCGATGCGTTTCATTCCGCCAGGCTGGTTTGTTGAGCGATGAACAGGTGACTGAAGAGTCCCACCTGCTGCTCGCACAATTGCCATCCGGGAAGGCGAGGCCACAGCGCGGACAGCTCGCGGCCGGTGAATCCGGCGCGCACGCTGACGGGCGCGTCATGCGCCGTGACGCGGCCACATCCTGCGAGCCGGACACACCGGCTGAGGAACAGCGAGAACGGGGAGCGTCGCGGTTCGAGGGCCGCAAAGGCGCGTGTCACGGCTGCCAGTCGCTCGAACAACGCGCGCAGATCTGCATCCGACAAATGGTGCAGGAACAGGTTTACCGAGATGACGTCTGCGGAACTGTCGCGGGAGTCAAGCCACGCGAACGCGTCGGCCTGGACAATTCGGGCGCGCCAGTGGAGTTTCGCGAATTGCATCGCGACGTTGACATCAACGGCGGGCTTGCGATCCACCAGGGTGATTTCCGCCGGACCACTGCGCTTTCGAAGCCGGCGCGCAACGTTCAGGGTGACACAACCGTCGCCGGCGCCGATGTCCGCGAGCCGCGGTCGCCTGCCGGCCGGGAGCAGGTCGCGCAAGGCGTTGGCGAGGTGAAACGGATGGCGGATGAGCACGATCAAACGACGCAGATCGCGGCGCGAACGCACGGCTTCCGGGTCGTCGGCCGGCAGCGAATCGAGCAGTTCGGGCAGCACCACCCGGCGTTCGAGCGATGTGTGGTTCCCGGCCGCCCTCATTGCACCTCCAGCAGTGCGCCGTGGCAACTGAACCCGGCGCCGAACGAACTCAACCACCAGTAACCGCCGGGCACGCTGTCCGACAGCGTGCTTTCCAGCACGAAGAACACGGACGGGCTGCTCACGTTTCCGTAGTTTTTCAGCACTTCCGCGCTCCAACGCACGTGGTGATCCGACAGGCCAAGCTCTGCGCGCACGGCCTGCAACACGTCGCGCCCGCCCGGATGCAGGATCCATCCCGCAATGCTGTCCCGGTCCATTCCATGCCGGTCCAGGGTGTCGCGGAATACCTTGCCGACATGTTCCGCGGCGACCGACGGCACTTGCGGCGCGAGGATGTTGCGCAGCATGCCGGCGCGTTGTTCAAACCGCAGCAGGTCGCGATCGACCGGGTTGAGCAGCGATCCGCTCGAGAGCCATTTCACGCTGCGCCGTCGGCCGGGCGCATTCGACAGAACGGCCGCGCCTGCGCCGTCGCCAAACAGGCACGCGCTGACCAGCACGCCGATGTCGTCGTCGAGGTAGAACGCCGCGCTGCAGACTTCCACACACGCTGAGAGGACGCGCTTGCAGCGTCCGGACGACAGCAGGGCGTCGGCCGTGCGCAGGTTGGGAACCGCCGCGCCGCAGCCCTGCCCGACGAGGTCGAGGGTCAGGACGTCGGGTCGTAATCCCAGCCGCTCGCCCACGTAGCTGGTCAGACCCGGGCAGAGGTAACCGGTGCACGTGCTCACCAGGATCGCATCGATGTCGCGGGGGAGAGTCTCCGCTTCGTCGAGCGCGCGCCGGGCCGCGTCGGCGGCCAGAGCGGGCGCAGTGCGGGCGAACCTTGCGTGCAGCGCATCCGGGGTGAGATCGAACGCTTCGGTGAGGTCGTTGAATGCGAGATGGCGGGTGGCGATGCCGTTGTTGCCGGTGAGGACCTTTCGGAGGACGGCGCGGGAGCGTTCGTTCAGTCGATGGAATTGCGCGGATGCCTGGAGGGCTTCCCAGCATTGCCTCTGGGTATAGCAGGTTGACGGCGCAGCGGTGCCGAGTCCGGTAATGAACATGGCTGGGCAGACAGTAACGCGCTTTGACCGATCGCGCCACTGGGGGGCGGTATTCATGCCGCTTGAGGGTGCGCATGCATGCGTATGTCCGAATAAAATCCGCTGTGCACTTGTACTCGCACGCGAAGCGACCTGAAGGTCGCGCTCCGGGAGGCAGGTGCGACTCACACCGTCGCACCCCGCGCGTTTGCACAACACCCGCGTCGATCGTCAATCGTAAATCGCAATGGAGGGGCATTGCTTCGCAAGGACGATCGCTTCACATTGCTGCCGGGATGTTGCGAGAAAAGTCCATCCGGATCGTGCGACGGCTGCAGGAACGCGGATTTGCCGCGTTCTGGGTTGGCGGTTGTGTGCGCGATCTGCTCCTCGGACGCGAACCGGGCGATTACGACATCGTCACTTCGGCGCTGCCGCACGAGGTGGAAGCACTTTTTCCGCGCACCATAGCGGTCGGGCGCAAGTTCGGCGTCATCATTGTCCTGGAGGGCGACGATCAATTCCAGGTGGCCACGTTCCGGGCGGAAGGCGATTACCGGGACGGCCGGCATCCCGAGCGCGTGGCGTTCGGGGACGCACAGGCGGACGCGCGCCGGCGTGATTTCACGGTGAACGGTCTGTTTCTGGATCCGATCACGGAGCAACTGCACGACTGGGTGGGCGGGGAAGCAGACCTTCGCGCGCGGTTGATCCGGACGATCGGTCCGGCGGAGGAGCGGTTTGCGGAAGATCATCTGCGTCTCCTGCGCGCCGTGCGGCTCGCCGCGCAACTGGACTTCACGGTGGAGGAAACCACGTTGTCGGCGATCCGAAGGCTGGCGCCGGCCATTCGTCAGATCAGCGCCGAGCGCATTCGCGACGAGCTCATCAAGCTGTTCACGCCGCCTCACGCCGCGCGCGGCCTGGACCTGCTGAGGGAAAGCGCGTTGCTCGAGGAAGTGTTGCCGGAACTGGTGCCCACGATCCATTGCGAGCAATCGCCCGAGTTCCATCCCGAAGGCAGCGTGTTCAATCATATCCGGCTCATGCTCGAAATACTGCCGGTGCCGTGTGATCCGATGCTGCCATGGGCGGTGTTGTTCCACGACATTGCGAAGCCGCAGACGGCGACGCGCGACGCGTCCACGGGCGCGATTCATTTCTACGAGCACGAGAAAGTCGGGGCGGCGATGGCGGAGGAGATCATGACGCGGCTGCGCTTTCCGAAGAAGCAGATCGACGCGGTGGCGCAGGCTGTGCGATGCCACATGCAATTCAAGGACGCGCCGCAGATGCGGAAGTCCACGCTGCGGCGCCTGTTGATGCGGCCGACGTTTCCGCTGGAGCTGGAACTGCACCGGCTCGACTGCCTGGGATCGCACGGCCGGCTGGACGTTCACGCGTTTCTTGTGGAGCAGGCAGAGGAACTGGCCCGGCAGCCCGAGATCCGGCCGCCCCTGCTGACGGGCGATGATCTGAAGGCGATGGGCGTCCAGCCGGGACCCGCGATGGGTGCGTTGCTGGCCGAGATACGGGAGAAACAACTCCAGGATGAACTCCGCACCGCGGACGAGGCGCGGGAATGGGTGCGACGGCGTGAACGGCGTTGAACATTCAACACCCAACACAACATCCAGGTAGCGTCAGGCGGCCGCGCCTGCGGGTTCTGGCAGCGTCCCGCCGCCAGTTCCGAAAATGCCCACGCCGGGAGATTGAAGTTGCCCTCTCCCCCGGCTTCTGAGGTCGCGGGGGAGGGGAGTCAATGGAACATCCAACGCTCAACGGAACGTCAAAGGCATTGGGGGAAAAAGAAACGCCGGGGGAGCGCCGGTTGCAACACGCGGAATTTGCAAACGAACGCTACGCCCCCGGCCAAAGTCTCGTGGTGAGCAGGACCACGAAGAGGCCTTGAAATCAGTGCGTCAGTTCAGGCCGGCGTGGGCCGCCGAAACCACGCAGGGAATGTCCCGTTTCCTCGGAGCCTGCTCGGGACCATAGTGAAAACCCGTTTCGTCCTCGTATCCGACGGGAGCCGTGGCCGTGGCGATCAGCCCAATGACAAACCCGGCCGCAATCAGGCCCAGGACGACAAGCACTGCGATCATAGGGTTTCATCCTGAGCATCGCCGGTGCCATCCCTCGTAATCGCAACAGGATGCAGCCGTCGGGAGAAGAAGTGTCCTGTTCTGGTGCAGAACGGGTCCGAATCAGGACACACAAGACCTGCCAGGCAGATGGGGTCGGGTCGGCGGACTTCTCAGTCGCGGCGTTCTTCCTCGTCGAGGAACACGATCTTCGGGCCCGTCGCCGGCTTTGCAAACGCATCCATCAGGGTCGGTGCGGAAGAGGGGGGCGTTGTGGCGGCCGGCTTCTCTGCGGCAGGATCGAGGGCGGAGCGGAGAGCGCTTTCCACGAGCTGGGCGCAGTGAATCTTCATGGGCGGCAACGGACCGAGTTCACCGGCCAGTTCGTCCGTCTTCAACGCGAGCGCCTCCTCGGCCGTCTTGCCGCGGATCAGCTCTGTCGCGAGGCTCGCCACGGCAATGGCCGTCTCGCAACCGAACGACTGGAACGTCGCCTGGTCGATGACCTTCTTGCCATCCTTTTCCTTGAACTTGACCCACATCCGGAGCATCTCGCCGCAGTCGGAGTTGCCCACGGTACCGACGGCGTCCGCGTTCGGCAGTTCGCCCATGTTCTGCGGGTTGGCGATGGCTTCCTCGATTCGTTTCTGAAGATCCTCACTCATGCTGTGTTTCTCGCGCGTTTGCGTTGCATCGGTCAGGCGATTCGATACCGCCGCATCGATGGGTCCACTTCCCGCGCCCAGGCGTCGATGCCGCCGCGCAGGCAGCGGACGTTTTGCAGGCCGTGCCCGGTGAAATACGCGGCCGCGTCGAGCGCCTGCCGCCCCTGGTGATCGATGATGACCAGCGGCCGCGTGTTCGAACCATCCGACATGATCTGCCGCATGACGTCCTGCGACAGCAGCACGGATCCTTCGATGTGCACGGCTTCGAACTCCTCCCGGGATCGGATGTCCACAAGGCGCAGGTGCGGGTCCTGTTTTCGCCACTCGGCCAGTTCCTTCGGTTCGATCCATACTTTCGCATCTTCTTCGTGGCTGGATTGCAGGTGCGCGAGCACTTCGGCCGGGTCCAGGCCGCTCCTCGCGCAAACCTGGGCGAGGGTTTCATCCGGGCGAAAGGCGCAACTGCTGCAGCCTCCGATGTGGTAGCGCCGGAACAGCGCGCGTTGCGCGCCCGGGAATTGCTCGAGCACGGCGCTCATGGCCGAATCCGGACCGATGGTATTGGATGTGGCAGTTGTCACAGTTGAACGGCCAAAGGATACTTCAACCCTAGCGAATCAACAACTGCGGCTGAGGAATTCAAGAGAAAGCCGAAATGCTTCCTTCCGGCCTGCGCGGAAGAGAGGGAGCCATTGAGTCAGACGGCGAAAAACTTCTGGATCTCCCGGATGACTTCGACCAGCCGGTCCACTTCCTCGCGCGTGTTGTAGAAGTAGAAACTGGCGCGCGCGGTGGATTCCACGCCGAGCTTGTGCATGAGCGGCTGGGTGCAGTGATGTCCGCCGCGCAACGCGATGCCGGCCTGGTCGGCCAGCATGACCACGTCATGCGCGTGCACGTCCTTCAGCAGAAAACTCACAACTCCGGCGCGGCCCGTTTTAGGGCCGAACAACCGGACGCCGTTCAACGCCGAGAGCCGCTCCTGGGCGTAGGCGGCCAGTTCCTGGTCGTGCTTCCAGATGCGATCCCGCCCGATCCGGTCGAGGTAATCCATGGCTGCATGCAGCCCGACCGGGCCGGATATGTCGGGCGTGCCCGCTTCGAACCGGTGCGGCGCTTTCTTGAACTCGGTGTGGTCGTACGCAACCGACAGAATCATCTCGCCGCCGCCCTGGTACGGCGGCATGGCGTCCAGCAGATCCTGCCGTCCGTACAAGACCCCGATGCCGGTCGGCCCGCAGATCTTGTGACCGGAGAACGCGAAGAAATCGCAGCCGATGGCCTGGACGTCCACGGGCATGTGGCCCGCGCTCTGGGCGCCGTCCACGAGCGTGACGATTCCGCGTTTGCGGGCGCGGGCGCACAGGTCGGCGACCGGGTTCACCGTTCCCAGCGAATTGGAGATGTGAACCATGGAAAAGAACTTCACGTTGCCGGCAAGCAGGGCGTCGATCCTGTCCAGGTCCAGAACGTTTTCGTCGCTGCGCAGCGGAACGTAAACCACGCGCGCGCCGGTGCGTTGGGCGATCAACTGCCACGGAACCAGGTTGCTGTGATGCTCCATTTCCGTCAGGAGGATGACGTCGCCGGACTTAAGATTCGCCATTCCCCACGAATGGGCGACGAGGTTGATCGCCTCGGTGGTTCCGCGCGTGAACACGATCTCCTCCGGGCTCCGCGCGTGGATGAACTGCGCCGTGCGGGCGCGCGCCGCTTCGTACGCCGCGGTCGCGCGGTTGCTCAACTCGTGGATGCCGCGATGGACGTTGGCGTTGTCGCGTTCGTAGTAATGGCGCAACGCATCCAGCACGGCTTGCGGCTTCTGCGACGTGGCGGCGTTGTCGAAATAGATCAGGGGCTTGCCATGGATCTTCTGATCGAGGATCGGGAAATCCTTTCTCAGCTCGGCCCAGTTCACTTCTCCCGCTGTTGAGCTGGAGGAAGCGGCACCGCGCCGGGTGGAAGACGCCGGGTTGTTCACGATCGCGCTCACAGCAGTCCCAGTTGCAGTTTCGCCGCCTCGGTCATCATGCCCTGGTTCCATTGCGGTTCCCAGACCAGCTCCACCGAGACGTCATCGACGTTTTCGATCGAGAGGATTTTGTTCTGAACATCCTGCCGCAACACAGGTCCCATGCCGCAGCCGGGCGCCGTGAGGGTCATCTTCACATCGACCTTGTAGCTGTTTTCGGCGCCGGGCAGGGGTTCGACGCGGCAATCGTAGATGAGGCCGAGATCGACGATGTTCACGGGGATCTCGGGGTCGTAGCACGTGCGCAACTGGCTCCAGACCTCTTTCTCGACTTCTTCGGTGCTCGCGAGGGATCCGGCGGGCCGTGCGGGCCTGGCCTCCGGCTGAAAGCCGAGCGCGTCGGCGTCCTTGCCTTCGATGCGGAACATGTTGCCGTTCACAATCACCGTGTAGCTGCCGCCGAGGGATTGCGTGATGCGGGCCTGTTCGCCCTTCTGCAGCGTGACGCGGGTGCCGACGGGAATGACGGCAGCTTCGACGTCGCGCGTCAATGTCACGGATTCAGTGGTCTGCATAAATCTGTTCAGGTCTGCTCGTCCTCGGTTGTCACGGATTTGCCGGGGTCTTCCAGCGCGGCAACGAGGGCGTGCCATGCAAGAATCGCACATTTTACGCGGGCTGGAAACCGGTAAACCCCGGCGAACACGGCGAGTTTGCCGACGCCGTCCTGCACCTTGCCCGTGGTGACCATTTCGCGGACTTTGTCGAACGTCTGCCGCGCTTCTTCGCGCGTGCGGCCTTTGACGCTTTCGGTGAGCAAGGAAGCCGAGGCCTTCGAAATGCAGCAGCCCGATCCCACGAACGCGGCGTCCTGGATCCGGTCGCCGTCTATGGTGAGGAACAGCTTCAGGTTGTCGCCGCACAGCGGGTTGTGCCCGTGGGCCGAGCAGGTGGCGCCGGGAATCTCATGGAAGTTCCGCGGCTTCTTGCAGTGGTCCAGAATGACCTGTTGATAGAGATCACTCAGGTCGTCGAACACGGCTGGGGAGTGGCGGCGCGGAAATCATTTCGCCTCCGCCAGATGAGGGTTGGCTTCCAGGCGGTCCCAAATGAGCCTGTCGAGCTCTTCGCGTGCGGCATCGCAACGGATCCGCTCGATGATCTCGCCCGCAAACGCATGGATGAGCATCCGCCGGGCTGTGGGCCTGTCGAGACCGCGCGAGCGCAGGTAGAAAATGGACTCGTCATTCAACTGGCCCACGGTCGCGCCGTGCGTGCATTTCACGTCGTCCGCGTAGATCTCCAGTTGCGGTTTCGCGTCCGCCGCCGCGTCATCGGACAGCAGCAGGTTCTTGTTCGTCTGCTTGGCGTCGGTCTTCTGCGCGACCGGCCGGACGAGGATCCGCCCGTGGAACACGCCCCGGGATTTGTCGTCGAGGATGCCGTTGAAATACTCATGGCTGGCGCAGTGCGGTTGCGCGTGCTCGACCACCATGTGATGGTCGGCGAGCTGCTCGCCGCGCGTCAGGTACAACCCGTTCAGCGTGCATTCGAGCCCCTCGCCCGCGAGCGTCACGTGAATGTTGTTGCGCGACAGCCGTCCGCCGAGCGCAAACGAGTGCGCGATTACGTTGCTGCTCCGCCCGAACCGGCCGTGCAGCGTGGCCATATGAAACGCATCCAGCGCCTCGTCCTGGAATTTCAACAACTCCACCGACGCGTTATCGCCGGCGACGACTTCGGTTACCGCGTTGGTGAAGTAAACAGCGCGGGCGGCATGCGTGAAGTTCTCGATGACGGTCACCTTGCTGTTCGCCTCGGCAACCACCAGCACACGGGGCTGAATGACCGTTCCCGTCTCCGTGGCGGCGGAGACAAACACGAGCTGGATCGGCTCGGGCACTTCAACGCCGGCCGGAACATGGATGAAAGCGCCGTCGGTGAAGTAGGCCTGGTTCAGCGCCGCGAACGGATTGTGGTCGGCGCCCGCGTGACGGCCGAGATGCTCCTGCAACAGCGGGGCTGCGTTTTGGAGGCCGGCGGCGAGGCTGCCGACCTTCACGCCCGCCGGAAGAGCGGCCTTGCGGGAGAGTGCGGGCGAGAAGTGGCCGTTGACGAACACGAGCCGGAGGCCGGGAATTTCCGAGAGCGCGGCGTTTCTGGACGCCTCCGCAGCAGCCTGGGAGTCAACCTGATCGGCGGGCCGGAGCGGAAGCCGCGCGATGGGCGCCACGTTCGTGAATCGCCAATCCTCCTCGCGAACAGTGGGGAAACCTCTCCTGGCAAAACTGGACCGCCCGCTCTCGCGCAAAGGAGCCAGCCAGGCCGGTTCGGACCGGTTCCTGCCGACCTGCTCGAAGCGCTCAAGATGCCGAACGTTTTCGGTTGCGCCTGCATTAGTTTCTTCAATCGCCTGAATCATAAAAAATCCGCACCAACAGAATTGAATTGAGCGCGATAGTGTTCCACGGGATGGCGTTTGGCGCAAGTCCGCGCCTCGGAGAATACCCCAAAGCGAGTTCGGTCATATCCCTATTTCACTGCGCGGCCGATTGTTTTCAGAATAGCGGCTCATGAGATACGGAAGATGGATCTGGATGCTGGCGGCGACATTGCTGGGCGCCGCGGAAATGAACGCAACGGCGCAGGTGCGGATTTTGCCGCTGGGGGACTCCGACACGTCCTCATTCGCTCCTCATTCGAGTTACCGCTATTGGCTGTGGCACCGCCTCGTGGACGCGGGCTTCAACGTGGATTTCGTCGG
>DGDZ01000041.1:0-7010 GCA_002385705.1 Verrucomicrobia subdivision 3 bacterium UBA3939 | reverse complement strand
GTGCTCATCGACCTGGGCGCGAACGACGTGATCTCGGGCGTTCCGCTGGAAACGACGACCGAGAATTTCATCCTGATCATTCAGCGCCTGCGCGCGGTCAATCCGCAGGTGACGATTCTGCTTGCGCAGACGCCGCCGTTCGAGGGCCAGGACAAGGTGGCGATGCGCCTGCTGCGGCGCGCGATTCGTTCCGTTGCGAAGCGCGAGAACACCCGCGAGTCGCGCGTGTATGTGGTAAACCTGTTCGGCGGGTTCAGCGTGAAAAAGGACACCTTTGACGGCATGCATCCGGACGAGTCCGGCGAGCAGAAGATCGCCAAAAGGTTTTTCAAGGTGCTCAGGAGAGTGTTGCGCCGGCTGCGGTGACTGCGGGAAAAACCCTATTGGCCCTGCAGGCGTTGTTCCCGTGTAATCGCGACATGACAAGGTTTCTTGCCCCGGCTCTCGGCCTCGCCGTGCTGGCCTCGATTCCGGCCGCGGCCCAGCAACAGTTGCCCGTCAAGGTACGGGGGAGTGGCACAACAACGGACGCCTCCGGCGACGTTGTGCGGTTCGGATTGAACAACGACACGATCATCGATCTGTGCGCGCCTGGAGGATCGACGAACGGATTCGAGCTGGTTTACGAGCTGGATTCCGACGCGAACGGCGACGCGCTGAAGGTGGTGGACGCGGAGAGCGGCGCGACCGTGTGCGTGCCGTTTCTGCTGTACGTGCCGACGATCAACGCGGTGTTTGACGGGCATCATGTCGTCGTGAACAGCGCGGACGGAAAGCAGAGCAAACGGCTCTACTACCTGTTCAGCAACCAGGTCGGCACCAGCGTGGGTACCGCGCTGGTGGACAAGCGGTTCTCTTTCGACCGGAACGGGAACACCAATCGCGTCAGCATTACCGCCGAGTTCCGGTTCTTCCGCCTGCCCGAGAACGGCGAGGGCGTCAAGGTCTGCTCGGGAAGGTTGTCGGTCGATCACAGGATCAAATCCCCGGCACAATGAGAACTGCTTCCCTTCTGTTTCTGGCGAGTCTGCTCCTGACGGCTTCCACCATCGGCGTGCACGCGCAGGCACGGCTCAAGATCGCGTTCTCCGCCGTGTGCGAGTTCACGAACTCATCCGGAAAAATTTCGCGGCGGACGATCAATACGCGTTCCATCCTGAACGACGCGGCCGGGCGCGCCGGCGTGAGCGCGAAGACGCTGTCGCTGGTGTATCACATTCAGGGCGACCCGCGCGGAGACCTGATTCAGGTGGTCAACAACTCGGACGGATCCGTGGTGGAAACGGTATTCATGCTGTTTTATCCGACGTTGAACGGGCAGTTCGACGGCGGGTTTGTCGCGGTGACGAACGCGGCGAATACCTACGTCGAGCGGCCGCTGTTTGTGTTCGGTCACCAGAGTTCGCACTCTGTGGGAACGGCATTGATCCGGGCGACGCTGCCGCCGGAAGGGGCGAGGAAAGCGCGATACCGGATTCGGGGCGATCTGCAATACTTCATGCTGCCGCAGGGTTCGACGGGCGTTGCGCTGTGCCGCGGGAAGATCACGGGGGCGAAGGTGTTTGTCCCGAGCGATTGAGCATTCAATTCAATGCTCAACGCTGAACATCAGTGCAACGGTGAAGAATGCAATTTGATGGTGGGGCGAGCAGCTTGCCACGCCGAAGCTCAGCGAAGGCGGGTCCTCGCGAGCCGTCGTCCGACTGCCCTGACCGCTGGAATTCGCCTTCTTCCCGGCACGCTTTCCGTCGCGCGACTGCTTCGTCTTCAACCCGGTCGGAAGCTTTATCGCCTTTGACATCATCACTCATTTCCCATCGAGGTTGACAAAGCTTCCGACGAAGCTTCCGATAACGGCGAGGATTGGAAGAAGCCTGAATGGAGTTGGACGTTGAACGGTGAGTGTTCAATGCCCCCAATGCCCCCAATCGCTTTTGCCTTGGACGGTCCCGGGATGTTTCACACAATGCAGACCCGTGGCACGTGGCGAAGCACACAGGTTGAAATGGCTCCGGGTTTGGCCCGGTTGCCTGCTTCTTCTGGCGACCGACGCGCTTTCACAGAACATCCATCAACCGGCGCCCAAACGCGTCGAATTCCAGATCACCAACGTCTGGACGGCGCGGATCGAATCGCCCATCGACTCGACGCCGGCCATCGCGCCGGATGGAACGATCTATTTCGGAACGTGGCGTTGCCGGTTGTGGGCGCTGAATCCGGACGGCACGCTTAAGTGGACGTTCCGCACGACGCAGGAGATCCAGTCTTCGCCGGCGGTGGGCGACGACGGGACCCTCTACTTCGGCTGCCGGGATCGGCATCTGTATGCGCTGGACCCGCAAGGGAAACAGAAGTGGCGCTTCAAGACCGGGGCGTGGGTGGACTCATCGCCCGCGCTGGCCACGGACGGAACGATCTATGTCGGATCCTGGGACAAGAAATTCTACGCGGTGAATCCGGACGGATCGTTGAAGTGGATATTTCCGACCGGAGGCGAGGTGGTCTCCTCGCCGGCGGTAGGACTGGATGGAACGATTTATTTCGGCAGTCATGACGGCCGGCTGTACGCCCTGGCGCCGGATGGCAGCAAGAAGTGGGAATTCAAGACCGGCGGCCCGATCGTGTCGTCGCCGGCGCTGGACCCTGAGAGCGTGTACTTCACCTCGACCGACGGGCATCTGTACGCGCTGAACGCGGATGGCACCGAGCGCTGGCGGCTGCGAACGGGCGGTATTACGCGGTCGTCACCGGTGCTGGATGTGGATGGGACGGTGTATGTGGGAGTGAACCACTTTCTGTGGAAGGTGACGCCGGAGGGTGTAAAGGCCGGAGAGAGGAAAACCGACGGACCGGTGGAAGCAACGCCGTTGATACTTGAGAATGGGGCCGTGGTGGTGATGAACCGCCACGGGCATGTTCTGGCAGGGAGCGAGCGCGTTCGCGACGAGCACTGGTACATTCATTTTTACACCGACCGCCTTTCGTCGCCGACGGTATCCCCGGACAAGACACTCTACCTGGCAGGGAAAGTTCATTATTTTTCGGCGGACGATGCGCGTTCGCCGCTGGCGCCTTCGGCCTGGCCCAAGTTTCGGGGGAACTACAGGAACACGGGGAATCTTCAGGATAACACGAGATCCAGGTAGCGCTGGCAACGGACCGAGGGGTCACGCTTCCCCGCTTTGCAGGACGAAGGGGCGCCTGCAAGAATCGTGGTTGGTCGCCTGGTCCTTCTCACTGTCCGGCGAGACTTGCTGCCTGGTGAAACACCCGGGCGAAGGCAAACGTTCCGACCGGAAACTGCCTGACCGACGAATGGCCGGGAACCTGGAACGACAGGCCTGAGCGTCCGGGATTTTGGTATAGCAAGCGGTAACGGCAATTGATACACCGTATCGGCCTGGATGCAGACGATTTCAGAGCATGGTCCACGCTTTCCACAGATCGCTTTCAGGGCGTTTGAAAGGGATGACGAGGAGCCGCCTCGCGGCACGGCCGGCCATCAACCTGACGGATGCCGGTGAGTAGTGGCAAAAGCCAACCGGCGGGCGAACCCGGTTCCCCTGCGACGGGCGGGACGGCCACCGGCCTGAAGCGGCAATTCGCATGGAGCGTCGCGCCGCTGCTGGTCACGACGGCTCTCAATCTGGCGTCGGTGCGGTTGAACATCCTTTACCTTGGCGACGAACTGTATGCGGTGTTGACGTTCGTCGCGGTGTTCACGGGCATGTTTGGGTTTGCGGATATGGGTCTGGGGGTTGCCGTGGGGCGATATATCGGTCTCGCCCTGGGCAGGGGCGACACCCAGGCGGTCAAGGAGTACTGGGGCACCGGGAACCTCATCGTGTTGCCGGTCGTTGGCCTGGCGGCTGTTCTTTTCGCCGTCGCCGGCGCCGTCTTTGGAACGGAATGGTTCAACGTATCTGCCGAAAACGAGCCTCTGCTGCGCTCCTGTTTCATCGCTGGTGGGGCGGCTCTATTCTTTAACTTCTACGGGCAGTTCTGGTTGATTCTTTCGCAGGCCCATCTGGATTTTCGCTTCATCGGCATCCTGCGGACAATTGCGTCCACCGTGCACATCATACCGGCGGTCGTGATCGCGGCGCTGACCAGGGACCCGCTGCTGATCACCCTCTGGAATGCTGTCGTGGCTGCGGCGCAACTGGCCGCACTCATGTGGCATGCGCGATCGCGATTCGGCATTGGTCTGGAGCTGCGGCACGCGCGCCGTTCACGGGCAGGCGAGATGGCTGCCTATACCGGAAAGACCTTTGCGACGCTCGTCATCACCAATCTGTTTGGAAGCATCGACCGGTTCATGTTGGGGCGGCTGACACCGGAGGAGGGGCGTGCTTACGTCAACTACACCAACTGTGCGGCGAATGTGGGGACTCGCTTGCAGACGCTCGGAGCCGCGATCATGGGGCCTGTTTTTCACAATACGAACCGCGCCCTCGGTGGTGAGGGTACGCAGACAAGTCCCGCCGCGATCTATAACGAAACATTCCATTTTGTGATCGGCTGGTACGCATTGGTTGCCACATGGGCGGCGGTATGGCATCCCGTTGTCCTGACCGCATGGTTGGGAGCAACGCGGGGGCCGGAGGTGGAACCGCTCTTCACCCCATTGATCATCGCATTCTGTTTGACCGCGCTTTCCGGGGTTTCGGCCGCCCAATTGAC
This sequence comes from Verrucomicrobia subdivision 3 bacterium UBA3939, assembly GCA_002385705.1. GTDB lineage: Bacteria > Verrucomicrobiota > Verrucomicrobiia > Limisphaerales > UBA3939 > UBA3939. The sequence goes on along the minus strand of DGDZ01000041.1, from coordinate 2,327 downwards.
TTCCATGAACAGAATGGGAGCCGTGGCCGGGTTCTCAGCCGCTGCCGGCATCCTGGCGGCTCTGGGAATTTTCATCGGCTGGCAGTTGGCGGGAATTACGGGGCGGCCTACGGTTTCCTGGCGAGTCGAATCGCCGTCATTGCGCAGGACCTTTACACGATCCGCCTGCTTGGGGCCGAAGGATGGCTCTCGGCGGCGAACTGGAGACGCATTGTGCGGCAACTGGCCGTTGGAGCTGCATTTGCCACGGTGTACCTGTTTGTTCCCAAACGTTCGCCCTGGCTGCTCATCCCTGCTTTCGTTCACGGCGGAGGAGTCGTGTCATGGATGTTGCGGCACCAGCTCCGGCGGTTCCTTGCGAGTGCGCCCGCGCCAGCATCCTGAAAATGAGCATCGATCTCAGACCACATGCTGCTCTTTCCAGGGAGAGTATTGCCCGGCTGGAACGGGCCCTGGCGGAATTTTACCGGCGGCCGCCTGCTGAATATTATGCGATTGCGGACGAGTCCTCGGGCCGCTACAGCCCGGATCGCCTGCCGTTTCATCATCATCTGGTTCAGCAGGTTTCTCCGGGCATGTCCGTTCTCGAGCTGGGTTGCGGCACCGCGCATCTCTGTCCATATGTCAAGCAACGCGGCGGTCGGTACACAGGAATGGATTACAGTCCCGGTTTGCTGGAGGAAAACCGCCGGCGTTTTCCCGGCGCCCGGTTTCACCTGATTGGAACGCCGATGGACGAAACATTCGATCTGGTCGTCAGCCTTTACGCGATTGAGCACGTTCCAGATCCTCCCGCCTATCTGGACAGACTATGGGCGCACTGCCGTCCGGGCGGCCTGATCGGCATCATCTGCCCCGAGTTCATACGGTGCCCGGGCCTGCCGCCCAGTGTTTATTACGGTCAGACCCCGCGGCGGCTCCGCGAGAAGGTTCGGACCGCCAGCATTGTGGATGCGCTGCAGCATCTCATCGAGCTCAAGATCATCGCGCCCAGATGGAAAGCCCGCATCCTGGCCGGTCCGCCCGGCGGATTCTGGATGAACCTGCGGCCCGCGGTTCTCAACGGAGGCCCGTACACGATCGATGCGGATGCGATTCACCTGGTCGGCCTGAGAGATTTGTTGTGGTACTTCCGCTCGCGCGGCGCTGACATCGTTCACACATCCGACGACCACCGGGATCTGCCGGTTGAAGTTGCCAGGTACAACTGCTACGTTCTGGCCAGAAAACCGCAGCGATGAAAATAGCTGTTTTCCTCAACGAACTGTCGCTGGGCGGCACCGAGAAGGCCGCTTGCCGGTGGGCGTTGGGATTCCAGCAACGCGGACACACTGTGACCGTCGTCTCAATGAAGGACGGGCCTCGCCGGACGGAGCTCGAACAGAACGGCATTCCGCTGCGGATTGTGAGCGCGTCGGAATCGGCCATTGCGACGGCACTCCGGGAATTCAAACCCGATCTCGTTCATGCTCATGCCCCCGGTTATCCGCATGCGGGGGATATCCTGGGAAGCGCGTTGAACCGGTTGCAGAACCGCTTGCCGGTGGTCCAGACCAACGTATTCGGCCGCCTCGATAATCCTGCCGAAGATGCCTGGACCTGCTTCAGGCTCTTTATCTCATGGACCAGTTGCGTCCAGGCGGCGCGCCGTGCATTCATTCCGCTCGGCGAGGATTACTTCACGCGCTGTAGCGTTGCGGTGTATCCGTTGGATCCGGCCCCGGAGCCCGACAAATCAGAGGTTGCCCGAATGCGCGCGGAGCTTGGAATCGGGGAGGAGGAGGTGGTGTTCGGGCGCTTCTCGCGTCCGGAACCGAACAAATGGACCAGCCTGGCCCTGGACGCTTTCCGACTCGCGGTACCGCACAACAGAAAAATCAAGCTGCTCTTGCGCGAACCGCCTCCAGCGGTCAACGAAGAGTTGCGGAAAGGGCCTGACGCGGACCGGTTCATTATCCTGCCGGCGACGGCGGATGCAGCGGAGCTTCGACACACCATGGCTGCGGTGGACGCGGTGCTGCACACGTCGTCCATTGGGGAGAGCTTCGGCTATGGAATCGCCGAGCCCATGGCGCTGGGCAAGCCGGTCATCACCCATTCCATACCCTGGGGTGATCAGGCGCAGATTGAACTGGTGCGGCATGGCGAAGGTGGTTGGGTGGCGAGCACGCCACGCGCAATGGCTTCGTACATCCTGAAGCTGGCTGCAGACGAGTCCGCGCGGAAACGGATGGGCGCTTTCGGCCGCAAACACATTTTGGAGCTCAGCGATCCGGACATTTCCGTGACGCGGATTGAACGCATCCTGGAAGCTGTGCTGGAGGGAA
>DGDZ01000040.1 GCA_002385705.1 Verrucomicrobia subdivision 3 bacterium UBA3939 | reverse complement strand
AGATGTGTATAAGAGACAGGCAATGTTGAATGGAAACGGGCAGTTTTCCGAGCGCGACTGTGTCCCGCAGAGCGGGATCAGTCGCAGCAGATGGACGGAGTGTGCGGCGCCAGGTTCTGCAGGCGTGCGCACGAATGGGCTCAGCGCATATCTCCCGACGCGACGCCTCACGTGACGGTGCGGCAGTCGCCTGCTCAGTCACGCGTTTGGCGCAGTTCCTGTTCGAAAAACTCGTCCACCAATTTGTCGACGTCGGGGCCGAACCCGGTGCCGTGGCCGCCGCCTTTGACCAGGTGCAACGTGCTCCGCACGCCCGCCTTCTTCAGCGCTTCGTGCAGCAGTTCGCTCTGCTGCCACGGCACCAGCGGATCGGCATCGCCGTGCACGATCAGCATCGGACAATCCCCCGCGCTGACGTACGGGATCGGGTTCGCCCGGCGGGCCTTTTCCTTGTTCTCCTGCAATGGACCGCCCAGCAGCCGTGACTCCGGTGAATCCGGCGCGTCATGCTTGAACGTGCCTTTGTCGCCGAGTTGCTCGTCCATGCGCAACAGGTCCGTTGGCCCGAAGAAATCCACAACCGCCTGCACCCGACTGGACACTTCGAGGTGTTCGCCCGTGTCGAACTCTTTCACATCGCCGGCGGTGCCCAGCAGCGCGACAAGGTGGCCACCCGCAGAAGCGCCCCAGGCGCCGAAGCGGCCCGGATCCAGGCCATACTCGCTGGCATGTGTACGAAGCCAGCGCACCGCCGCCTTGCAATCCTCGATCTGCGCGGGGAAAACGGCGTGCTGGCTCAAGCGATAATTGATGCTCGCCACCGCATAGCCGCGTGAGAGGAATCGAAGGCCCGGCGGGCGTTCCTTGCTGCCGGCGCTCCACGCGCCGCCGTGAACCCAGATGATGAGCGGCACCGGAGAATTGGTATTCGCCGGCAGATACAGATCCAGTTTGTGGCGCTCATGACCGTTGGCGACGTAGGCGAGATTGCGCAGGGCGCGCGCGCCTTCCGGCAGAGATTGGGCCGACGCGCTTGCGGTGACCAGCAGCAGAAGCGCGAGACGCGAAACGACGTGGTTCATGGCGAGATATTTAAAGAAGAGGCGTTGGAGGTTCCAGGCCAATCTCCAGGCCGAAGCGGCAGGTCAGCGTCCTAACAACATGAATTCCTGAACGGATGGATAGACGCTCATGACAGCGTCCTCGTGCCCGCACCCCGACGAACTTTTTGTTGTATATGCAACAAAAGGTTGCAACCAATTGAAAATGTGGTGGTTGTGTTGGCTCCAAGGGGTGACGAACTTTTGTTGCATATGCAACAAAAGGTTGCACTGGAGGGACAAGTGATTGGCCTGCAACGGTTTGGGGGTGCCGCTGCAGGTGTGGGTTTTGTGTAAGTCTCGTGTTCAGAACCACAACGAACTTTTGTTGCATATGCAACAAAAGGTTGCATGCGCGGGCAGGAGGACGAAGGGGGGCGAAGGAGGGGCTGAATCGGTTGCTGCGTCTCCGGATGCGGTCAGAGCGCTGCGGTGAGAATATCGGTCAGTTGTTGGTCTGTGAGTTTCACCGGGTTCGGTTTCATGCTGCTGGCCCGGGAGGCTTTTTGAACGAGGCCAGGTATGTCCGAGGTTTTGATCCCGTATGATCCAAGGGGCGGGATGTTCAGGTCGCGCACGAGGTCCTGCACCCAGTTCACGGCGTCGTCGGGTTCTGCGGCCGGATTGCCGGTGAGCAAGCGCGCGATTGTGCGATAGCGGTTGAGCGCCACGGCGTCCGGCGTTTGCGCGCGGAGCGCTCGCACGTTCATTCGCATCACGTGCGGCAGCAGGGCGGCGCAGACGGCTCCGTGCGGCGCGGTGAACGCGCCTCCAATCGGCGCGGCGAACCCGTGGACTGCGCCCAAACCCGCGTTGGCGAGCGCCAGGCCGCCGAACAGACTTGCCACGCACATGTCTTCGCGCGCCGCGATGTCGTTTCCGTTCGAACACGCCGTGCGCAGCGACCGCGCGACGCGGGGCAGTGCCTCGACACACAGGGCGTCGGTGACCGGGTTGGCGCGCGTGCAGACGTACGGTTCGATGAGCTGCGTGAGAGCATCGAGGCCCGTTGCTGCGGTGACGGAAGGCGAGAGCGACAGCGTGAGCTCCGGGTCGATCACCGCCGCGCGGGCCAGGAGAAACGGGCTGCGCAGGCTGACTTTGACCTGGTGTTCCGGGGAAGCGAGAACGGCGTTGCGTGTCACTTCGGCGCCGGAGCCGGACGTGGTGGGTATGGCTATGAATGGTGCGGAAGGTTTGGCGAGCGCCTTGCCGCGCCCGATGATTTCGAGGTAATCGAGCAATTCGCCTTCATTGGCGAGCATTCCGGCGATTGCCTTGGCGGCGTCGATGGCGCTGCCGCCGCCGAAGCCGATGACGAGACTGCAATGCTCTTTGCGTGCGCGGTCGATGCCGGCGATCACGGTGGACACCTGCGGTTCGCCGCCGAAGCTGAACACAGCGCATTCAATGGCGTTTCGTCGCAGTTCGTTGAGGAGCGGTTCGGCGCGCGCGGGCTGGCGTCCGGTCACGACCAGCGCTCGCCGGCCGAGGTCGCGGACCAGGCCGCCGAGGTCGCGGAGCGAGCCCGGGCCGAAGAGGATTCTGGATGCGGTGGCGAATTCGAAGCGCATGTTACCAGCGGGAATCGTCGGGGAAGAGATTGGTGAACTTTGCGCTTGAGCGCGGTTCGGCCATCATTGGCGCGACCGCGTCCCGCCAGGCGGCGTAGTGCCCGGTTTCCTTGTGAGCTGCGGGCGCTTCGGGTGTGCGGTATGCCTCGACAAGGACGAAGCGCGTCGGGTCGTCCTGCTGCTGGATCACGTCGAAGCGGGCGACGCCGGGTTCGCGGAGGCTTTCGCGGGCGTTGGCGAGCGTGGCTTCGATGAAGGCGTTGACGTATTCCGGTTTGACGTGAACGTGGACGTGGACGACGAGCATGGTTTTCCTTTCAATAGCAGCCGCCCGTCAGATTAACGGCGTGCGCGATTCCGGCAACTGTTTATGGGGCGAAAACCGCTCTGGCGCAACAGGGGGATCGTGAGAGGATGTATGCGAAGAATGAAAACCAGGACTGCGCGCCCGCCTTCAGTGAAAACGAATCCGCCCGAGGTCAGCGTCTTTCAGTTGGCTGACGACGGTGCGATTCCCAACAGTCGATTCCCTCTGTTGATCTATCATGCGGCGGTGCAGCTGCCTGCGGCGGATCCGGCGTCGGCGTTCGAGGAGTTGTTCGAGTTCAACGAATGGGGCGGTTTGTGGCGCGACGGCATTTACACGTATCACCATTATCACAGCACGGCGCACGAGGTGCTGGGGGTGTATCGCGGCTCGGCGACGGTGCAATTCGGCGGCGAGCGCGGGATCAAGCAGAAGGTGGTGGCGGGAGACGTGATCCTGATTCCGGCGGGGGTGGCCCACAAGAACATGGGCGCGAGCAGCGATTTTGGCGTGGTGGGGGCGTATCCGGCGGGGCAGGAATGGGACATGAACTACGGTCGCCCGCAGGAGCGGCCGCAGGCGGACGAGAACATTGCGCGTGTTGCGCTGCCGACCGCGGACCCGATCTATGGGAGGCGCGGCCCGGTGCGGGAGCATTGGAAGTAAGGGAAACATCCAACATCCAACATCGAACATCCAACGCCCAGCGATTGGGGAATGGTCGATAAAGAGTGCGCAGGCCGGGTGTTGGTGATGGATCTCGGAGGGATCAGCTACGTCGTACGACGGCTCGCGAGGACGCTCGCCCCACCGAGGCATTCACATCCAACATTCAACGCCCAACAAATGGGAGAGTAAGGCGATCGTGGGGTATTGAACGTTGAATGTCCCATTCACGGATGTTGGATGTTGGATGTTCCGGTTGTTACGTTGGATCCGTGCTGTTTCGAATGGAATTTCACCGCGGCGGTGTGCATTTGCCTGAGCTGGGGTTGTGGCTCGATGCGTCCGAACCGCAGACCGGCCCCGAGCGGGTGTTTGTCAGCCATGCCCACTCGGATCATATGGAGGCGCATCGCGAAGTTATCCTGAGCGCGCCAACGGCCCGGTTGATGCGAGCGCGTATGGAGGGTGAGCGGGTGGAACGGGTGCTGGATTTCGGCAACCCGGCGGTATTCGTGCACGAGGAGCGCGAGTTCCGGATCACGCTGCTTCCGGCGGGGCATATTTTCGGGAGTGCGATGTCGTTGATCGAGGCGGATGGAGGAAGCCTTCTTTACACGGGTGATTTCAAACTGCGGCGCGGTCTGTCGGCCGAGCCGTGCGAGCCGCGTCGAGCCGATGTGCTGGTGATGGAAACGACCTACGGGCGGCCCGAATATGTGTTTCCGCCGACTGAACAGGTGCTGCAAAGCGTGATCCGGTTTTGCCGGGAAGCGTTGGACAACGACGAGACCGCTGTATTGCTCGGTTACACGCTGGGCAAGAGCCAGGAATTGCTGTGCGGGCTGAGCGACGCGGGGTTTCCTTTGATGCTCCACGGAGCGGTTCACCGGTTGACGCAGATCTACGAAGAGTTCGGACGATGCTTCCCGAAGTACGAGCGGTATGAAGCCGGATCGGCGCGAGGGAAAGTGCTGCTCTGTCCGCCGAACGTTGCGAACACGGCGATGCTGCGCAATCTGGGCACGGTGCGCTCGGCCATTCTGACGGGTTGGGCGGTGGACCCGAACTGCCGGTACCGATACCAGTGCGACGCGGCATTCCCGTTGAGCGATCATGCGGACTACAACGAGTTGATCGAGTTCGTCCGGCGCGTACGGCCCCGCAAGGTATGGACGCTGCACGGGTTTGCGGCGGACTTTGCGCGAACGCTTCGGGATCTTGGCGTCGATGCGCAGGCGTTGAGCGAGCAGGAGCAGTTTGTTCTGAAGCTTGAGGACCAGCCTGCCGCGGCCCGGAAGATCCGTCCGCGGGAGTTTCGGGCAACAGCGAGCGGCCGTCTGGAAACGGGCAGGGCGGCGTTACCGTTTGCACGATTTGCGGAGGTCAGCGCGAGCATCGCCCAAACTGCCAGCAAGATCGAGAAGGCCCGGTTGCTGAGTGATTACCTGCGCGAACTGTGGAACGGATCACAGGTGGACGAAGGCTCCGTTGCCGGGGCGGCGCCGCAAGACACCGGGCCCGGCACGCGGCGGCATCCGGTCGCGATTGCAGCGACATGGTTTTCGGGGCGGCCGTTCCCGGCTGCGGACGGGAAGGTGTTGAAGGTCGGGTGGGCGGCCTTGCGCGATGCGCTTTGCGAAGTGGCCGGTGTGGACGCGGCGTCGTTCCACCAGGCGTACCTCCGGCACAGCGACCTTGGCGAGACGGCGTTTGAAATTCTCCAGGGCCGGGAAGGCGAACCGGCTTTGTCGGTGGACGACGTGGATCGGCTGTTTCATGAGCTTCATGTTGCGCGGGGTCCGCTGGCGAGGCGGCCGTTGCTGGCGTCGGCTCTGGCGCGGTGTTCCGCTCTGGAGGCGAAGTATCTCGTGAAGATCGTCACAGGCGACCTTCGCATCGGGTTGAAGGAAGGGCTGGTGGAGGAGGGGATCGGGATGGCGTTCGACGTTTCGCCTGACGAAGTGCGGCAGGCGCACCTGCTGCTTGGCGATATTGGTGAAACGGCGCGCCACGCTGCTGCGGGCCGGTTGTGCGAGGCATCGCTCGTGCCGTTCCGTCCGATCCGGTTCATGCTGGCGTCGCCCGAGGAAACAGCGGCGGATGTCCGGGAACGCATGCGTGATTCCGGCGCGGGAGAACCGGGGCCGGACGAGTCGGCCTCTGCGTTGTGGCTGGAAGACAAGTATGACGGGATCCGCTGCCAGTTGCACAGGGCGGGCAATCGGGTTGCCCTTTATTCGCGCGATCTCAAGGATGTGACGGCGACGTTTATCGAGATTGCCGACGCGGCGCGGAAGGTGTTGCCGGAGGTTGTGCTGGACGGGGAACTGGTTGCCATGAGGGGAGAAGAGATCCTGCCGTTTGCGGAGCTTCAGCGGAGGCTGGGGCGGCGGGAGCATGATTTATTCATGCGGGAGGAGGTGCCGATCCGGTTTGTGGCATTTGATCTTTTGTGGCTGGAGGGGCGGAGTTGGCTGCGGGAACGGCTTCGCGAGCGGCGCCGGCGGTTGGAGGAGTTGAGGTTGTCGGAGCCGTTTGAACTGGCGCGCATCAGTGAAGCGCGGTCGGTGGCGGATATTGACCGGGCGTTTGAAGCGGCGCGGGCGAGGGGGAACGAGGGATTGATGATCAAGGATCCGGAGAGCGGTTATCTGCCGGGCCGGAGAGGTCTGGCGTGGTTGAAGCTGAAGAAGGCGCTGGCGACGCTGGATTGCGTGGTGGTCGGGGCCGAATACGGGCATGGGAAGCGGCACAAGGTGTTAAGCGATTACACGTTTGCCGTGCGGGACGAGCAAACGGGCGAGCTCAAGACCATTGGCAAGGCCTACAGCGGGTTGACGGACGCGGAGATCGAGGGACTGACGCGGCACTTCCTGTCCATGGCGGTCCGTCGGTACGGTCGGTATTTGGAGGTTCGGCCGGACACGGTGCTGGAGATTGCCTTTGATCGGTTGCAGGCCAGCCGGCGTCACAGCAGCGGGCTCGCGATGCGGTTCCCGCGGATTGTCCGGATTCGGAGCGACAAGTCGCCGCAGGACATTGATACGCTGGCGACGGCGCGGAAGCTGGCTGCGGGTCGGGAGGCCGGGCGGGTTTGAGAGGCGGGTGGGGTGCCTATTTTTCAAAGGGCTTTGCAGAAATTGTCAGGTGCTTCCCGGCAGAGTGTGTGCTACAAGTGGCGCCATAACCGACGAGATCCGCTGGCCCTCACTGCGACATGGTGTGGGGCCGGTGTACCGCTGGTCTGAAGAAAGCATGAAAGCAATACACGGTCCCTGTGCGTCGCGCGGCCTCTCGGTGCGAAAAGGCTTTACTCTCATCGAGCTGCTGGTGGTCATTGCGATCATCGCGATTCTTGCGGCGCTGCTTCTGCCGGCACTGGCGCTGGCGAAGGAAAGGGCGCGGCGGACGAAATGCATCAGCAATCTGCGGCAGCTGGGTATTGCGCTGACCATGTACGCGAGCGACAACAGAGACCGGTTGCCGGTGGAACCGGTGACGGGTGGACGGTTCCTTTGGGATCTTCCGATACCGATGGCGGACCGCATCGTGACAGCGGGCGCCAGGCCGCAGGTCTTTTATTGTCCCGGCTTTACCGCCGGCATTCCCGAGTATGAGATTTTCAGGAGCGATGTTCTCTCGGGCGGATGGTGGAATTTCGGGAGCGGGCGACGGGTTGTCGGTTATGGGGTGCTGATCCGGCGCGGCAACTTCACGCAGTGGGATCAGCAGATGGAGGCCGGAATGATTCCTGGCAATGGCGGTCGCTTCCTGGCCCGGCTCAGCGACACGAACAATGCCTCGGCTGCCCAGTTGATCGTCGATAATGTGATTTCGGGGCCGGGACCGCAATATGATCCCAACTCGACCGCGCTGAACAGCGAGAATGTGACCACCTCGACCGGGAGACACCGTTCGGCTCACATGATTCGGAACAACCAGTCGGGCGGCAATGTGTTGTTCCTCGATATGCATTCCGAGTGGATCCGGTACCGCACAATGAAACCGCGATACACCGAGCCCAGCCGAGGCGTGACGTGGTGGTACTGATCCGGGCTTCCCGCCACCCCGCAGGCATCGGGTTCACACGTTGAACTTGAACAGGATGACGTCTCCGTCCTGAACGACGTAGTCTTTTCCTTCCATCCGGTACAGCCCTTTCTCGCGCGCCGCGGCAATGGATCCGCAGCGGATCAGGTCGTCGTAAGCCACGGTTTCCGCCTTGATGAACCCGCGTTCGAAATCGCTGTGGATGACACCTGCAGCCCTGGGCGCCGTGTCCCCTGCGTGGATTGTCCATGCCCGTGCTTCCTTCTCGCCCGCCGTGAAGAACGTCCTCAACCCGAGCAGGTGGTAGGTGGCGCGGATCAGGCGGCCCACGCCGCTTTCTTCGACGCCGAGTTCCTTCAGGAACTCGGCTGCTTCCGCGGGAGACAGATCCACCAGGTCGCTTTCAAGCTGCGCGCTGATCACCACGGCTTCGCAGGCGAGATGCGTCGTGACGTACTCCTGCACTTTGCGGACGAAGGGATTCGAATCGGCGGTTGCCAGTTCGGATTCCTTGACGTTGCACGCGAACAGCGTCGGCTTCTGCGTGAGCAGGAAGAAGGACTTTGAAGCGGCTTTGTCTTCCGGTGCGAGGTCCGTCGTCAACGCCGGTTTGCCCGCATTCAACACCGGTTCGATCTTCGCCAGCACGGCGTCCTCGGCTGCCGCGTTCTTGTCGCCGCGCTTCACGTCCTTGCTGATCCGCTCGCGGCGCTTCTTCACCGCTTCGAGATCGGCCAGCACGAGTTCGGTGTTGATGATCTCGATGTCCCGGATCGGATCCACGCTGCCGGTGACGTGGTGCACGTCCGCGTCTTCGAAGCAGCGCACCACCTGGACGATGGCATCCACTTCGCGGATGTGGCTGAGGAACTTGTTGCCGAGGCCCTCGCCCTGGGAGGCGCCGCGGACGAGGCCGGCGATGTCCACGAATTCGATGGCGGCGGGGATGATGGTGGAGGTGCCGGCGATTTTCGCCAGCGGCTCGAGGCGGGGATCCGGCACCGTCACGATCCCGACGTTGGGATCGATGGTGCAGAACGGATAGTTTGCCGCTTCCGCCTTTCTGGTGCGGGTGACGGCGTTGAACAAGGTGGATTTGCCGACGTTGGGCAATCCGACAATTCCGGCTCTCAACATAGTCAGGGTTTCCGGTGGTCCGGGAAACGGCCCGATAAACTGCGCGGAACGACGTTGCAATACAAGAGGGAATCTGAACATCCCACATCGAACATCCAGGGTCGGTGGGCGGGCGTCCTCGCGAGCCGTCGTCTGGTAACTCACATCTCCCAACGCAAGTCCTCACGAGAAGCAAGCGGTGTCCAGGGAAAAGGGTTCAGCATTGGATCCACTTTGTCGAACTGACGAGTTCCAAATCAGGACTTGTGCAGCCCGCCTTCGCTGAGCCTCGGTGTGGCAGTCAATCGTCAATCGGAAATCCAATTGGCATCCCTGTGGCCGGCATTTAGTCTCTTGCGCCATGAACATTCTGGATGAGCTGGAGTGGCGGGGGTTGATCGCAGACTGCACGGCCCGGGAGGAACTGGCGAAGCGCGTGGCGGCCGGGCCGGTGACGCTGTATTGCGGGTTCGATCCCACGGCCGACAGCCTGCATGTGGGGCACCTGGTGCCGTTGCTGGCGTTGCGCCGGTTCCAGAACTTCGGCCACAGGCCCATCGCGGTTGCCGGCGGAGCCACCGGCAGCATCGGCGATCCGAGCGGGAAGACTCAGGAGCGTCAGTTGCTGACGAAAGAGCAGATCGCGGCGAACGTCGCCGCCGTTCGGCCGCAACTCGCGCGGCTGCTGGATTTCGAAACGCGAACCAACCCCGCCCGGCTGCTGGATAACGCCGACTGGACCGCAGGGGTGAGTTACCTGGATTTTCTGCGCGACGTCGGAAAGCATTTTTCGGTCAACCAGATGGTTGCGAAGGAAAGCGTTCGGGCGCGGATGGAGGATCGCGAGGTCGGGATCAGTTACACGGAATTCAGCTACATGCTGCTGCAGGCATTTGATTTTTACGTGTTGTGCCGCGACTTCGATTGCGAGCTGCAGATCGGCGGCAGCGATCAATGGGGCAACATCACGGCCGGCATCGATCTGATCCGGAAGAAGCTCGGGCGGCAGGGCTACGGGTTGACGCTGCCGCTGATCACGCGGGCGGACGGCGCCAAGTTCGGCAAGACGGAGGGCGGGGCCGTCTGGCTGGATGCGGGGCGCACGAGTGTGTATCGCTTCTACCAGTTCTGGATCAACACGGATGACCGCGACGTGATCCGTTATTTGAAGTTCTTCACGTTTCTCACCCGTGAGGAGATCGACGCGCTGGAACAGCAGCACGCGCAGAACCCGGGCGCGCGGGAGGCGCATCGCGCGCTGGCCCGGGCTGTCACCTCCATGATTCACGGGGAACAGGCGACACAGGAGGCGATCCGCGCCAGTGAGATTCTCTTTGGCGGGAACCTGGAGGGCATCGCCGAGAGCACGTTCAACGAGATCATTGGGGAAGTGCCGACGCGGAGCCTGGCGCCGTCGCAACTCGAAGGGGCGGGCATGCCGCTGGTGGAGCTGCTGGTGCACGCGGGGCTCTCGTCTTCGAAAGGACAGGCGCGGCGGGACATTGAGGGCGGCGGGGTGAACATCAACAACGTGCGCGAGAGCAGGGCGCAGCGGTTGGTGACAACGCGGGACCTGTTGTTCGGAAAACATCTTTTGCTGCGTAAGGGGAAGAAGAATTACGTGGTGGTGACGGTGGCGGAGCAGTAGAAGGGAACATCCAACATCCAACGTTCAACGTTCAAGGAAGGCCAAGCGGGGAATGGCGTTTTTGCGGCGTTGCATGGGAGTTGCGTCAATCACCAATCGTCAATCGTAAATCCGGAGGCGTGAGGGATTCACGGGGGGCCGGTCTGATTGTAAAGTTGCAGCAGGCCGAATGGCGGACTCTGGCTGCATGACCATTCGGCAGCCGTTCAAAGGGTGGAGCGTTTGATATTGTGATGGATCCGCAAGCGACATCCGATCTGACGTGGCGACTTATGCGCGGTTTGGTGGTGTTGCTGGTGTCGGGGGCCTTCGCCGCGTGGCTGATGATCCGCGCGCTCAGGCGCAGCGAGGATCCGCCGCGTCTTGTCTTCAAGTGGGTTCTCACGGCGGGAATGCTCTGGATTCTCATCCGGAAGGTGGCGCCCATTGTGGCGTCCGGAGGGCTGGCCGCGGCCTTAATCGGTATTCCGTTGACGGCGGTGTGCGGGATGGTCCTGGCCATCATCTGGGCGCGCAGCATTTCGGCGATTGCGGCAAAGCCGCTCAGCAGCCTGTATGACGGCGGCGATGAAGAGCCGGAACAAGGCCCGTTTTATTCCATCGCTCACGCGAAGAGGATGCGGGGTCTGTATGCCGAGGCCGTGGCGGAGGTGCGCAAGCAACTCGATCGGTTTCCTGACGACGTGGAAGGCCAGTTGTTGCTGGCGGAGATCCAGGCGGAGAACCTGAACGACCTGGAGGGCGCGGAGCTGACGATTCGTCGTCTTTGCCAGCGGCCGGGCCTGTTGCCGCGAAACACCGCGGCGGCGTTGAATTCACTTGCGGACTGGCATTTGAAGTTGGCGCAGGATCCTGAAGGGGCGCGGCGAGCGCTGGAGAAGATCATCGAGCTGCTGCCCGAGTCGGAGTATTCCGCGCTGGCCGCGCAGCGGATCGCGCACCTGGCGAAGGCGGAACACCTTCTTTCAAGGCACGACATCCGGCCGATCGCGATCAAACCGGGGATCGAGAACGTGGGGCTTCTTCCCGAGGACCAGCAGCCGAAGGCGCCGGAGGTGGATCCGGCGCGACTGGCGACGGAGTATGTTCGGCATCTGCAGGCGCATCCGATGGACACCGAGGTGCGTGAGAAGCTGGCGCTGTTGTACGCGGATCACTACGGGCGATTGAATCTGGCCGCGGACGAGCTCGAGCAGTTGATATCGGATCCGCATCAGCCGCCGAAGCGGGTGGTCCACTGGCTCAACCTGCTGGCCGACCTGCAGATCCGGCATGGGGCCGGTTATGACGCGGCCCGGCAGACGCTGCAGCGGATCATCGATTTGTATCCGGGAAGCGCGGCGGCGCAGGTGGCGCGCAACCGGATCGATCTGCTGAAGCTCGAGTTGAAACGCCGGGACGCCGTCCGATCGGTCCGGCTCGGCGAGTACGAGCAGGACATCGGGCTGAAACGCGGGCTACCGCACAAGCCGTAATGCGATCTGCTTGTCGATCTCGGCGGCGAGTTCGATGTCCGAGCCGCCTCCGGAAGTGCGGACCTGCACGACGGTGGAGGTCAAGCGCGGTTCGAGCTGTTCGATGCGGACCCAGACGGTGCGTTGGTTGACCTTGCCTTCGATGGTTCGGACGGTGTTGTTGAGCGTATTGGTCTGGCCATGCAGGATGCTTTCGTTGATGAGCGTCCCGTTGTAGGCAATGACTTCGCGCGCGGCCTGGTACACTTCATCTGCCGGCCGCTCGTATTGGGAAGGAATGCGGTCCTTGACGAGGGGGAACCCGGCAGTGCGCCGCCCGGAGACCGTATCGACGCAACCGGCGGCGACGAGGGCCAGTCCGAGAAGAGCTGCGAAAAATCCTGTTTTCATGAACGCCATGCAATCACATCCGGTTCATGCGTCAAGCACCAAGACAGCAGCGCGGTCGTTTCTGTTCCGCGAAGAACGCGGGGAGAAACGATTGCGGCGTCCGGACTCGCGGATGGACAACGCGGTCGGCTGATGCCATTGTTTTCGCGTGCAAAAGCTCGAGCAACTGCGCGCTTTGCTGCGCTCGTACGGATCGTGTCTGGTTGCCTACTCAGGCGGCGTGGACTCGGTGTTTCTGGCGCGGATCGCGCACGAGGTGCTGGGGGAGCGGGTGCTGGCGGTGATCGCGGATTCGCCGAGCCTGCCGCGGCGTGAGTTGTCCGAGGCGCTGGAGCTGGGGCGGCGGTTCGGGTTCCCGGTTCGCGTGGTGCGCACCGCGGAGTTCGACAACCCGAGTTACACGTCCAATCCGGTAAACCGCTGTTATTTCTGCAAGCACGAGCTTTTCAGCGAGCTGGAGCCCCTTGCGCGATCGGGGAACTTCGCGGTCATTGCCTATGGCGAGAACGCCAGCGACGTGGGGGATTTTCGCCCGGGCGCGCAGGCGGCGAAGGAGTTCCAGGTGCGGGCGCCTTTGAAGGAAGCGGGTTTGACCAAGGCGGAAATCCGGGAATTGTCGGCGCAACTGGGTTTGCCCACGGCGGACAAGCCGCAGATGGCGTGTTTGAGCTCGCGCGTTCCGTATGGGGAAGCGGTGACGCCGGAGAAGCTGCGCATGATCGAGGCCGCGGAGAACGTGTTGCGCGATCTGGGCTTTTACGACGTGCGGGTCCGGCACCATGAATCGGGGGCCGGGCAGGCCGGCGGGCAGGCGCTGGCCCGAATCGAGGTCGGCCCCTCGGAGTTGCGACGGTTTCTCGAGAATGGCGCGTCGGCGAGAGTGGCCGAAGCGCTGCGGAAGATCGGCTATGCGCACGTCACTCTCGATCTGCAGGGTTACCGGCGCGGCAGCCTGAACGAGGGCGGTGTAGCCGCTGTCGAAGCGCCGGCGAGCTGAACGGGGGCGCGGACGTCGGCGGTTTGTGGCGAGCCGGGAGAGCGCAGCCGGCGCCACATGTATCGGGAGGCGAAAGGGCCGCCGTTGAGCATTGTTGTTTGAAACTTCCTGATTTCGATGGTTTTAATATAGGCAACGTATATGCCGCAGTTTCTGTACAAGGCCCGCCGTCGCACCGGCGAGGTGGTGGAAGGCATGCTGGACGTGGCTGACCGGGGCGCTGCTCTGATGCAGATCGAGCGCCTGGGGTTGTTTCCGGTGACTGTGGAAGCGGCCAAGGGCGGGGCAACGGCGGCTGCGGAACGCAGGACCGGGACGAAGATCAACCTGGTTTCGCTTCTTCCGGCTTCCGTCCGGGAATCGCTGACGCGCAAGCGCAGGCCGCGGCTTCAGGAGCTGGCCACGTTTACGCAGCAGTTGGCCAACCTCCTTCACTCGGGCATGCCGCTGACGGTGGCGCTCCAGAGCATGAGCCATCTGGAGTCCAGGGGAATTCCATCGGACGTCAGCAAGCAGCTCCGGCAGGAAGTGATGGAAGGCCGCAGCCTCTCGGATTCGATGGCGAAGCAGTCGCACATTTTCTCGGATCTGTACATCAACATGGTGCGCGCGGGCGAATCCAGCGGCGCGCTCGTCGATGTTCTCCGGCGCATGGCCGCGCATTTCCAGCAGTTCGCGGAGGTGCAATCCCGATTCAAGTCGGCCATGGTTTACCCGGCCATGGTCTGTCTGGTGGGATTTGTGATGGTGCTGTTCTTCATCTTCTTCATGCTGCCGCGCTTCACGGAGATGTTCAAAGGGTTCAACGTCACGCTGCCGTGGCCCACGCGCGTGCTGATCGGGGTGAGCTCGATGCTTGGCAACATCTGGGCTCTGATCGGCATCGTGCTTGGCATTGCGGTGGTGGCGATCCTGGTCGGCAAGTTCTGCAAGAGCCCCCGCGGGCGCCGCCGGATCGACGAATGGAAACTGAAGCTGCCGATCTTCGGGAAGGTCATTCGATTGAACCTGTTCGCGCAGTTCGCGCGGACGCTGTCCACGCTGCTTCAGAACGGCGTTCCGGTGCTGACGGCGCTGAAGATCACGGAGCAGGTCATGCCGAACCGGATTTTGAAGGAGGCGCTGGCGAAGGCGCGCGAGGACGTCACGGACGGCAAGACGCTGGCGCAGCCGCTGGCCCGGAGCAGGGTTTTCCCCCAATTGATGGTGGACCTGGTGAAGATTGGCGAGGAGACGGGCGATGTGCCCGGCGCGCTGGCGAACGTGGCGGACACGTACGAAGGCGAATTGCAGATTCAGTTGCGGGCCATGACCAGTCTGATCGAACCCTTACTGATCATTATCATGGCCGTGGTGGTGGGCTTTCTGCTCGCCAGCGTGCTGTTGCCACTCTTCAAGCTGATCTCAAGCATCAACGCGCAATGACGGAACGACCGGTGCCAGGCAATGCCCATGCGACGCGAGGGACGGCGTCCGGATCGGGCTTCACGCTCATCGAGATTCTGATTGTCGCGGCAATCATCGGGGTGATTATGGCGGCGGGTGCGCCGACGCTGTATCGCGTTCTGAAGCGGGAAGGCTTTCGCAAGGTGGTGGTGGACGTGATGGAGGTTTGCGAGAACGCCCGGGCGCAGGCCATCCTTCAGGGGCAGATGCGCGAGGTGGAATTCCGGCCGCTGGAGGGCACGTGCCACATTGTGGGCGGCGGTTCCGGGGGCGGCCTCGCCAGCCGCGCGGTGTTCGGGGACAACGTTACGATTGAGATGCTCGACGTGAACCTGACGGAGTGCAAGGCGCTCGAGTCTGTGCGGGTGCGGTTCTTCCCGAACGGGACGAGCGATGAGATGACGCTGATTCTGCGTTCGAGCAGGAACGAGTGGCGCAAGATTTCCCTGGAAGTCACCACGGGTCTGGCTTCGCTGCAAACCGACCCTTTGAAATTCGACGAGCTGTGAGTGCACGCGCGACATGCCGCAAGTCTTGGGCATTCACCCTGATTGAGGTGACGATTGCCGCGGGGATCCTGTTCTTCTGCCTGTTTGCCATCCTGGGCCTGCTGGGCCGGACGTTGCGCACCGCGCGCGCGCTCCAGACGACCCGCGTCGATGCCGGGGTGGTGGCCGCGTATTTTTCGATTACCAACCTGCCCGCCGACGGGCTGGAGAGGGGGGATTTCGACGAGATCGGCGATTTCGGCGATCGCTACAAGGATCTGGAATGGCTGCGGCAATCGGAGGAAATCGGCACGAACGGCCTGTGGCTCGAGAGCTACGCCGTCCGGCGCAAGTCCACGGGGCAGATTGAATCCAGCCTGATGCGGCTGGTGTACGATCCGGCGAGCCAGACCGGTTTTGGGTCGCGGACACGATGAAAGCCATGGCGTCCAGAGGTTCGCGGGGGTTTACGCTGCTGGAGATTCTGGTGGCGATGTTCCTGTTCGCCATGGTGGTGGCGGCGGTGTACTCGAGCTGGCTTGCGATCATGCGGGGCGCGGCCACCGGCAGGAAAGCCGCGGCGGACGTGCAGCGCTCGCGCATTGCCATCGCGGTTATGGAGCAGGCCCTGTCCGCCGCCCGTTCCTTCGCGGCTGACATCGAGAATTACGGTTTCGAAGCCCGGAACGGCAGCGACGCCTACCTGAGCTTTGTTGCGAAACTGCCGTCGTCGTTCCCGCGGAGCGGGCGATTCGAGCCCTTTGATGTCCGCCGGTTGACGTTTTCCCTCGAGCCCGCTGCCCGGGGGAACAACCTCGTTTTGCGGCAGACGCCCTTGCTGATGGAAATGGACATTGACGAGGAGGAACATCCGATTGTGCTGGCGCGCAACGTGCGCGCCTTTGAGATGGAATTCTGGGACCGGCGCGAGAACAATTGGGTGAATGAATGGATGGAGACGAACGCGCTGCCGCCGCTGGTGAAGGTCACGCTTCAATTCGATCACGATAACCGGGCGCGAGTTCGCGATGAGATCAGCACGGTGGTCGCGCTGCCATCCATCACGGTGCCGCCCATCTGGCAGAACGGCGGCCGCGGGCCCGCTCGGCCCCCGGCGGTGAGACCATGAACGTGCGGCTTCATCGAGTGGATCGGGGTATCGCGCTGCTGGTGGTCATGGTGGCCATCTTCGTGCTGTCCGTTCTGGTGGGCGCGTTTGCCTATGCGATGAAAGTGGAGGCGCGGCTGGCCATGAACGCGAACCGCGAGGCCGAGTTGCTCTGGCTGGGGCGCTCCGGGGTCGAGCTGGCCAGGTACGTCCTGGCGCTCCAGGCGTCGGTCATGGGCGAGCCCTATGACGCCCTGAATCAGAAGTGGGCCGGCGGCCCCGGCACCATGAACATTTCCAACACGCCGCTGGAGGACATCAGCCTCGAGAATTTTCCGGTCGGCAAGTCCACCATTACGGTGAAGATCACCGACCTTGAGCGGCGCCTGAATATCAACACAGCCAATGAAGAGGTGTTGCGACAGGCATTGACGATGATCGGCGTCGAAGCCGGCCAGGTTCAGGCGATCACCAGCGCCATCCTGGATTGGATTGACCCCGATGACGCGGTTCGTCCGAACGGGGCCGAGAGCGATGAATATCAATCGATGAACCCGCCGTATTTGGCGAAGAACGGGCCCCTGGATGATCTTTCCGAGCTGATGTTCATTCGCGGTATCACACCCGAGATGTATGAAGGCACCGGCGGGGCGGAACCCACGGCCGCGTCCTTCGCGGTGGTGGATTCGATGGGACGACCGGTGGATCTGCCGCCGTTTTCCATCGGGCTCAAGCAGGTGTTCACCGCGTTGTCCAGCGGTCGCGTGAACATCAACACGGCCTCGCCGCTGGTGCTGCAAATGCTGCCCGGGATCGATGCCAATATCGCCGCGTGCATCGTGCGTCAGCGCGCCGGTCCCGACGGGGTGGACGGGACCGAGGATGACCTGCCGTTCCGGGCGGTGGGCGAGCTGGTGAATTGCATGGGACCGCAATTGATTCCAATGCTGCAGCAGCTTTGCGACGTGCGCAGCCGGACGTTCGAGGTGGAGGTAAGCATCTCGGGTTCGCATCGGACCTTCCATGCGATCCTTGGGCGGATGACGCCGCGGGATATCCAGGTTCTGAGTTTCTACTGGAAAGACGGGTGATGTGGGGATTTGTGAATTACGATTAACGATTGACGCGGGGTGCGAAGCGGTCGGTCGTTTACCAGGGGTGGGCGGGTGCTTACCGTGCCGGCGGCGGTAACGGCGTGACGCGAATTGCGCGAATTTTTCGGAACGCGACCTTTCAGGCAACGCTGAAGTGAATGTCGCGCCCCTGTTCAGGGGGATGATGATGCTGCGGTGTTTTTCGGTTTCAGGAATGGAATTGGGAATTCGCATGACGGTGTTGGGTTTGGCGCAGGCGCTATTCGATTTGGCGATTCAGGTGGCCGGTTGACGGCTCGCGAGGACGCTCGCCCCACCGAAGGTCAAAGGACACTGGCTTGCAGAAGCAGGTCGGGACCGATGCGGCTCCACTGGAGGTTTTTGAGCATCCGCGCTTCCGGCCACTGGGAGATCCCTGTGCCGGCCACAGCGCGCCGCGCGTCGCGGCCGCCAAGGACCTTCGGCGCGTAGAAGAACACGATGCGATGGGCGAACCCGCCGAAGAGAAAGGAAGCGTTGACTTCTCCTCCGCCTTCGACAAGCAGATGGGTGACGTTCTCGCGTCCCAGCCGGCGCAGCAGCCAGCGCAGATCAATGCCGGAATGTTGCCGTCTGGAACTTCCCGGTGCGACGAGAACGGTGGCGCGCCTGGAGAGTCGTGCGATGCGCCGCGCCGGCGCTTGCGGGCCGACAACAATGGTGGTGAAGGCGCTGTGCTCGTCTGTGAGCACCCTGGAACGCAGAGGCGTTCGCGCCATTGAATCCAGAACGATCCTCCGAAGCGGAGGTTTGGCATTACGCGCGTTTCGCGTTCCGCGGAAGGTCAATGCCGGGTCGTCCTGGAGCACCGTGTTGACTCCGACGAGGATGGCATCGGCGGCGCGCCGGAGCTCCATGGCAAACGCGCGCGCTTCGGGACTTGTGATCCATTTGGATTCGCCGTCGCGTGTCGCGATCTTTCCGTCCAGGGTCATTGCGGCTTTGACGGTGACGAACGGTGTCCGGTGGACAATCCAGTGATTAAACGCGGCGTTGAGTTCCGTTGCTTCTGCGGCGAGAACGGCGGTGATCACACGGATGCCCGCCCGGCGGAGGACCTTGAACGCTCTGCCGTTGTGCGCCGGATTGGGATCCGTTGCGGCGACAACGACTTTGCGGATGCCCGCCCGGATGATTGTCTCCGTGCAGGGCGGTGTGCGGCCGTGGGTGCAGCAGGGCTCCAAAGTGACGTAAAGAGTGGCGCCGCGCACTTTCTGTCCGCGCCGCTGCGCGTCGTGGATTGCCTCCACCTCCGCATGCGGTTGTCCGGCGGCGCGGTGCCAGCCCTGTCCGATAATCCTGTTGTTGCGGGCCAGCACGGCCCCGACCATCGGATTTGGAGAGGTGCACCCGAGGCCGCGTCGTGCGAGGATCAGGGCGCGGCGCATGAAGGTTTCGTCGCTTGCGGTGTGGCGGCCGGATTGCATGCTGGAGTCTGAACCTTCAGTCGGCAGAGAGTCAGTCGGCGAACAGCGCCTGGGCGAACTGTCTGGCATCGAACGGCTGGAGGTCATCCGCCTGTTCGCCGACGCCGATGAACTTGATGGGCAAGCCGAGTTCTTTCTGGATGGCGACGACCATGCCGCCCTTGCTGGTGCCGTCCAGCTTCGTGACGACGAGCCCGGTGAGTTGAACGGCCTTGTTGAATTCGCGGGCCTGGTTCAAGGCGTTCATGCCGGTGGTGGCATCCAGCACGAGCAGCACTTCGTGCGGGGCTCCCGGCAGTTGTCTGCCCATCACGCGATGCAGTTTCTGCAGTTCCTGCATCAGATTGTGCTTCGTGTGCAATCGCCCGGCGGTGTCCACGAACAGGTAATCGGCGCCGCGGGCCTGCGCCGCGACGACGGCGTCGTGTGCGACCGCCGCCGCGTCCGAGCCGTATGTGCTGGCGATCACATCGACGTTGAGCCGCTGGCCCCAGAGCTTCAGTTGTTCGATGGCGGCGGCGCGGAAGGTGTCGCAGGCCGCCAGCAGCGCCTTTTTCCTCTCGCCGGCCACGAAGCCGGCCAGCTTGGCCGCCGTGGTGGTCTTGCCGGTGCCGTTGACGCCCACAATGGACACCACGGTCGGCCCGTTTGGAGCCCGGCGCAGGGCGGTGTTGGTGGAGGAAAGGTTGCGTTCGACTTCGCGTTGCGCGATGGCGAAGATGTCCAGCCCGGCGGAGCCCTGCGTTTCGTACGCCTTGCGGACGGCGTCCACGATTTGGGTGACCATCGGCATTCCGAGGTCGGCGCCGATGAGGGCGGCTTCGAGTTCTTCGAGCGACTCGCCGGTGAGACGCGGTGAGCGCGTGACGATGCGTTTGATTTCGTGGACGAGTTTGCCGTGCGTCTTTTCGAGGCCGGCTTTGATTTTGTCAAACAATCCCATGGTTTCAGGAAGCAAGTTCGCGGCGTGTGCCGTGGTGCCGCGGTTGGGGGTGCGCTGCGGGTGTCATGTCCGAGGGATGCACGGCCCTGAGGATGTGGAGACCCGGAGGCGCTCGGCTTTGTCGCGGAGGCGGGTCACATGCTCGTAGGGGAGGCGAACCGTGCCGATGAGCGGCTTGCCCTTGCTGACGCCGTGGCAGTCGGAGCCGCCGGTGACGAGCAGGCCGAACCGCGCGGCGATATCGAGATAATGACGGGCCGTGGCTGCGGAATGCTTGCTGTGAAAGCATTCGATGCCGTCAAGGCCTGCCTCCACCAGCTTGGGAATCACCTGGTCGGTCCGGTTCAATCCGGGATGCGCCATGACGGCGAGGCCTTGCGCCTGGTGGATCAACTCGATTGCGGCCAGTGCGGACATCTTTGCCTTCGGCACCCACGCGCCGCGGCTTTTCTTGAGATAGCGTTCGAACGCCTCGTCCAGGCTGCCCACGAGCCCGGCCTTGACGAGGGCGCGGGCGACGTGCGGTCGGCCGGGGGAACGGCAGTTGGCCAGTTCGAACACGGACTCGACCCGGAGAGGCACGTCCATCCTGTTCAGGCGCGCCACCATCTCGCGAATGCGATTCTGCCGGACGGCCTGAAACTTCCCGATCTCGGCCAGCAGCTTCTCGTTCCTGGTGTCGCAGAAGTAGGCGAGGATGTGGATTTCATCGTCGCCGTGTTGGGCGGTGAGCTCCGTGCCTGGGATGAACTCGATGCCGGCGGCGTGGCAGGCCCGCGCCGCGGCGTCGCAGCCTTCAACCGTGTCGTGGTCGGTCAGCGCGATGGCGGACAGGCGGTGCCGGGCGGCGTGCGACACGATCTCTTCCGGCGTGTAGGTGCCGTCGGAAAAGTTCGAGTGCAGATGAAGGTCGGCAACCATGTTCATTCCTTGGCCAGGCGAGCGGGGCGCAGCAACTCGCTCTTGATCTTGTCCAGGATGCCATTGACGAACTTGCCGCTGTCCTGGGTGGAAAACTTCTTCGCGATATCGACGGCTTCGTTGATGCTCACTACGGGGGGAATGTCCTCGCGATACAGCATTTCGTAAATGGCCAATCGCAGGATATTGCGGTCCACGGTGGCGATCCGGTGCAATTCCCAGTTCTTCGCGTGGCGGCGGATGTGCTCGTCGATGATGTCGCGGTGTTGGATGGTGCCGCGGATGAGGGGATCGGCGAACAACCGGACGGCCGTTTCGTCGGCCGTGGGCGGCGGCAATTCCATTTCCTGCCCCCAGGTGGCGGCGCCTTTTTCGCCCGCGATTGCCGCAGCACGCTGGGAATTCCAGAACTGCTCCAGCGCGACCTCGAGATCGTCGGGGGGATTGAGGTCGTATTGAAACAGAAACTGAACCGCGCGTTCCCGCGCCTCACGTCGTTTTCCCATGGTCAAACAATGCCGCAGAAAGGCGGGTGGAGAAACCAAAAATTTT
>DGDZ01000042.1:9812-13034 GCA_002385705.1 Verrucomicrobia subdivision 3 bacterium UBA3939 | reverse complement strand
ATTTCTAAAGAGTTTTGACAGTCCGGCGAACGCTCCATAAGAAGATCCCCTGGCCCGCAATTGCCGCTCGGCTCCTCGTTACGTTACAGATAGCCGACAACGATCTCCTGAGCATCCTGCAGGCACTGCTTCAACTCCCTCGAAACCCGCGTGCAACCACGTCCTGCTGCGGGTCGCAGACGTCGCAGACTCGCAGGCCCGCGGTCCGGAGCGCGACTCTGCGAGTCGCAGCAACGAGAGCTCGGTGCATCTCACAATGCGCGGACCTTCAGCAGGGTTAATGGTGGTGCGCCCGCGCGCTTGCTGAACCCGGGGTCGCCGGCTTCGTCCAACCGCTGCAACTGGTCCCGCTCTGCGGGACACAGTCGCGCTCCGGGCAGGCGGAATGCTTGCCTCCACTTCATCCTCGGCCATCCTCCCCCCGCTGGACATCCCCTCTCGTCTCTGGAACACTCCGCGCCCGTGAAGCAGTGCCTTGTCACCCTTGATATGGAGGGCGTTCTCACGCCCGAAATCTGGATCGCCGTCGCCGAAAAAACCGGCATCCACGAACTGCGCCGCACCACGCGCGACGAGCCCGATTACGACAAACTCATGCGCTATCGGCTCGACATCCTCGACCGACACGGCATCAAACTGTCCGATATCCAGAACGTGATCGGCACATTACGCCCGCTTCCCGGCGCGAAGGAATTCCTGGATGAACTGCGTTCCATGGTGCAGACCATCGTGCTGTCCGACACCTTCGAGCAGTTCGCCCAACCGCTGCTCCGGCAGCTCGGCTGGCCCACGCTCTTCTGCCACCGGCTCGTGGTCGAGAACGATCGCATCGTGAATTACCAGCTCCGGATGCCCGACCAGAAACGCAAGTCCGTCGCCGCCCTGAAATCGCTCAACTACTACGTGATCTCGGCCGGCGATTCCTACAACGACACTGCCATGCTCGCCGAAGCCGACGTGGGATTCCTGATCCACGCGCCGGACAACGTGAAACGCGAATTCCCCCAGTTCAAACCCGTCGAATCCCACGCTGAACTCCTGAACGCCATCAAAGCGACCATCAGCACGACCCCGTAGCGCAGACATCCTCGCCCGCGGGTTCCGGCGGCGTCCCGCCGCCAGACGCTGAACGTTCAGGGTACCAGCGATGGCAGACTCGGAACTCGGCCTTCGGACTTCTTTCGGATTTCGGACCTCGACTTTCGGACTTCATCAGAGGGGCACTGAGACGGGACGCCAACGCCTGTGAACCACGCCCTCGCGCAGCCCGGCGCTCGCCCAACACCCGCGTCAATCGTCAATCGCAAATCGCTAGTCTTCCGCCTTGAACGCTCTCGAGATCAGCCCCCGCACCGCCTCTCTCGGATCCTTCCCCTCATACAACACCGCATACACTTCGTCCGTGATCGGCGTGACCACGCGCTTCTCGCGCGCCAACCGATGCGCCGAACGCGCCGTCGGATACCCCTCCGCCAGCTTCGGTTGCGACGCCATGATCTGTTCCATCGTCTCACCACGCCCGAGCCGCTCGCCGAGTTCCCGGTTCCGGCTCTGCTTCGAAAAACACGTCAGCATCAGGTCCCCCAGCCCGCTCAGGCCCGAAAAGGTTTCGGGTTGCGCGCCGCACGCCACGCCCAACCGGCGCATCTCCGACAGCGCCCGCGTCACCAATCCCGCCTTGGTGTTGTCCCCGTAACCCAGCCCGTCGCTCACGCCCGCCGCAATGGCAATGACGTTCTTCAGCGCTCCGCCGTATTCCACGCCGAGAACATCCAGGCATCGATAGATCCGGAATTCGGGCCGATGAAACATCCCCTGCACCGTCCTTGCGGTGCCGTCGCTTTCGCTGGCGCACACCACGGTCGTTGGAATGCCCAGCGCCACCTCGCGCGCAAAGCTCGGCCCCGACAGCGCCGCCACGCGGTTCGCCGGCGCGTGCTCGCGCAGAATCTGGCTCATCGTTTCACCGGTCTCATACTCAATGCCCTTCGTCACGCTGATAAAAATCCCCGGATGCCCTTTGAGCCGGGCGGCGATCTCCCGGAATACCCGTGACGGAACGGCCAGCACCAGGCATTCTCTTCCGCCAATCGCCTTTCCAAAATCATCCTCCACCTTCCAATCCGTGGGAAGCGGCACGCCCGGGAGATACCGCTCATTGCGACCCTGACGAAGATCGTCGCGGACGGCGGGATCCACATCCCAGATCGTCACCGAGTTGCCGTTCTCATGAAGGACCTTGGCCAATGCAGTGCCCCAGGCCCCTGATCCAATCACACCAACTCTCACTTCGCGCCCTCCGGATGCGGCCTGCGCTTGCCTATCCGATTCTCGGTTCCCTGGCGCAGGCGCTGAATGTTGTTCCTGTGCTTGTAAATCGCCAGCCCGCTCAGGCCCGTCGTGACAATCCCGAGAACCACGCTGTGGCCCGTCGCCCATACCGCGCCGGCAAGCGCCAGCGCAGCCATGATGGATCCCACGGACACGTAACGCGTGATCAGCACGACCACAATCCACGTGACCAGAGCAATGCCCACCGCCAGCGGCGCCAGCGCCAGATACGCGCCTCCGCTGGTGGCAATGCCTTTGCCGCCCTTGAACCCGAGCCAG
The DNA here is from genome assembly GCA_002385705.1 of Verrucomicrobia subdivision 3 bacterium UBA3939. Lineage (GTDB taxonomy): Bacteria > Verrucomicrobiota > Verrucomicrobiia > Limisphaerales > UBA3939 > UBA3939. The sequence continues at coordinate 10,424 of DGDZ01000042.1, read as the reverse complement.
ACCGTGTAGTTGTGCCCGAGCACGGCCCCGATGCCGCCCACAAGCTGGTGCAACTGCAGTTCGGACGCGGTGTTGATCCCGACGAGCCGCGCCACGGCGGGCCCGAGCCACGCTGCAGCCGCATACCCTTTCAACGCGTCCACCAGCAACACGAACGCGCCCGCCGGCTTGCCGAGCAGCCGAAACGCATTCGTCGCCCCGATATTCCCGCTGCCCGCCGACCGGATATCCATGCCCCGCGCTTTGCCCACCAGAAACCCGGTCGGGATGGACCCGAGCAGATAACAGACAGCCGCTGTGGCGATACAACTGAGAAATAACACGGCGGCTACTGTATGAAGCTGCCCCGCAAAGTTCAAAGACAAAGACCGTAACGCGGGCCTCCCCGCCGCCAGACGATCGATCACGACCAGCCCTCCGTGTCTTTGTGGTGAGCACGCCGCGGACATTGTCTTCAATCCGTGGCTGAGAATGCCGTGACTCGCGTCCATTCGCGCCACTAAGGGAAAGAGTCCTTCAATCTGCGAGATTTTGGGCGGCGATGTTGGTGATCGGATGACGGTTCCCGCCTTCGCCAAGGCTTCGGCGGGCAGGCGCGGGGACCCGCCTTCG
>DGDZ01000042.1:0-9647 GCA_002385705.1 Verrucomicrobia subdivision 3 bacterium UBA3939 | reverse complement strand
TGGCAGGCTGCTCGCCCCACCGTTACATCTTTTTTACATTTCTTTCGCTGTTCCATGACAACACTTCGCTCCCGACTCGCCACAGTGCGAGCATGAAGACAACTCTGCTTGCGCTCGCGCTGGCCACCGGCATGGTTTCGAGCCTCCCGGCCGCCGAAACACTTCGCCTGACTCTTGAACCGGACCGCCATGCCCTTCTGAAGGGCTCCACCGAGGAGGTCGTCATCAAGATCGATCTCCAGGCCGCCCTGAACCGAAAGAAAGGCCGGCGCATTCCGCTCAATCTCGCCGTCGTGCTCGATCGCTCCGGATCCATGACCGGCGCCAAAATCGAAAAGGCCAAACAGGCCGCCACTCAACTGGTCGATCAACTCGCCGAGAACGACATCTTCGCTCTGATCAGCTACAGCGAGACCGCGGAAGTCATGGTCCCGGCGCAGAAGGTGGACGACAAGAGCGCGTTGAAGCGGCGCATCGCGCGGATCGACGCCGGCGGCCGGACCGCGCTCCACGCCGGCGTCACGTCCGGCGCCAACCAGTTGCGCGAGCACTTCTCGGCAAAGCGCATCAACCGCGTCATTCTCCTCTCCGACGGCCTCGCCAATGTCGGTCCCAGTTCCACCCGCGAACTCCGGCAACTCGGCCGCGAACTCGCCCGCGACGGCATCGCCGTCACCACGATCGGGCTTGGCGACGATTACAACGAGGACCTGATGGCGGCCCTCGCCGAAGCCAGCGACGCGAATTACTACTACGTGAAGGACACAGAGAAACTGCCCGAGATTTTTGCCAGGGAGCTGGGGGAACTGTTGACCATCGCCGCGCGGGAGGTGCGGATCGAGGTCACCTGCCCGGACGGCGTGAAGCCGATCGGCTTTATCGGTCGTTCGGAACAGTTCGAGGGACAACGCGCGTTGGTGAAGCTCAGCCATCTGACCGCGGGCCAAACGCGCGCACTCTACCTGCGTTGCCGGGTGACAGAAGCGCAACCCGAAATCGCACAGGTCAACGTGCGGTACACCGATGAACTGGACACGGGAACGGAACAGTCCGCCGCCGGCGCCGCGCGCGTGCGTTACACCGCCGATCCCGACACCGCCGCCCGCTCCATCAATGCCCCCCTCGCGGCCGAGAAGGAACTGATCCTCGCGGCCGTGACGAAGGACGAAGCCCTGGCCGCGTGCGACGCGGGGAACCTGGCGCTGGCAGCTCAAAAGCTGGAGTCGCAGGCCAGGGCCCTCGAGGCGAACCTCGCCAATTGTCCGGTCCCGCTCCAGGCCAAGTATCAGGCCGAACTGGAAAACCTCCGGGAGCACAGCGTTCAGTTACAGAAGGGCAATTTCGATGCCTCGGTGCGCAAGCAGATGCAGTCGGAATCCTTCCTGATCCGCAATTCGAAGTGAGCCATCCGGCCTCGGCAAGTCGCACCGTCCCCGGTTGCCGCGCAGGCGTTTCGCCTGCGGGTTCAGACAGCGTCCTGTTTCCTCGCCGTTTCCACCGGGCATCGGGAGGGTCCGGCAATCCGCGCCGGGAGCGACCGCCGCCCGCGCCGGCCAGACACTGCGCTTGAAAACCGCCGCAGGACGCTGAATGCTGAGCCCATGCGCAAGGTCGCCGGCATCTTCATCGTCGCGGTCTTCGTTCCCTGCCTTGTGCTGGCCTGGCTCGCCATCCGCTCCCTTCGCGATCAGCAATTCCTGGTCGAACGCCAACGCTCCCTCCTGCACCAGGGCGTCACCGATTCCGCCGCCCAACAGGTGGCCGGTCTGCTCGCCGCACGACAGCGCGAATTCAGCCAGATCGTCGAAGAATTCCTCGCAGCCAGACCCGCTCCGCAGGCGGCAGCCGCCTTCGATGACCACTTGCGCACAATCTGGCCCGCGTCAAAAGTCGGCTTTGTCGTGACCACCGACGGCGAACTCGTCTGTCCTCAGCGAAACAGCCGTCCCGAAGCGCGCCTTTTCTCCGCCGACAACGCCTCGTTTCTGGCGAACCGCGAGGCCGCGGAGGTCTACTGGATGAACTCCGTGGTTCTCAATGCACAGCAGATGCCCCTGAACACTTCTCTGAACAACGCCCCGGAGAGCGCGGCACAGAGCGCTGAACCCGCAACCGCCTCTGTGACATTCGATTCCACGGCAGGCGCTTCGCCCGCAAAATCTCAGAAGTTTTCAAGCGTCGCGCGCGCGATTACTCCGCAGCAGATGCCTGCCCTGCCCGGAAACGTTGTCGCCGCCGACGCCGGCCTGCAGAACTACTCGAAGGTCGCGCCCGCGCAGGCGGCCTTCCATCAGCTCATCGGCGACGCCGTCGAAGGTGTCGTTTCCCGATTCGTCAATGACCAGCTCAACGTGCTGCTGTGGTACCGCTCTCCGCGCGACGATCGCCACATTTTCGGCGCGCAACTCGATCTCAGCCGTTTCGCCGACGAGTTGCGCGATCGTCTCCCCTCCTGGATGCCGGCGTTGCAGCAGGAGATCTGCCTCGCCATCCTCGACGACCGCGCCAAACCCGTCGCGTTGTCCCACCCCGATTTCGTCGGGAACTGGCGCCACCCCTTTGTCGCCACCGAGATTGGCGAAATCCTTCCCCACTGGGAGGCGGCCGTGTACCTGCTCAACCCGGACCAGCTCAGCCAGTCCGCCCACGCTATCCGCATCACGCTCGGCCTCCTTATCGCCGCCCTCATCGTCGCCGTCGGCGTCGGCGGATGGTTGATCGTCGCCGATCTGAGCCGCCAGCTCACGCTCGCCCGCCAGAAAACCGACTTCGTCAGCAACGTGTCTCACGAACTCAAGACGCCGCTCACCTCCATCCGCATGTTCTCCGAACTGCTCGCCGACGGCCGCGTCTCCGACCCCGCGCGCCAGCAGTCCTACCTCCAGATCATCACCGCCGAAACCGCCCGGCTCACCCGCCTGATCAACAATGTCCTCGACTTCTCCCGGATGGAGCGCGGGGAGAAGAAATACGACATGCGCGACTGCGACCTGGCCGCACTCGTGCAACAGACTGCGGAATCATACCGCCCGCATCTCGAAAGCAACGGGTTCCGCCTCGAATGTTCCCTGCCCGACTCGCCGATCCCCGTCCGCGGCGACTGCGACGCCATCGCCCAGGTGCTGCTCAACCTCTTGTCCAACGCCGAGAAATACTCCAACGGCACAAAGGAGATCGCCATCGACGCCCGCGTGCTCGACGGGTCCTCGCCGTGCGCCGAAGTGCGCATCCAGGATCGCGGGCTCGGCGTCCCTCGCGGATGCGAGCAGAAGATCTTCGAGAAGTTTTTCCGGGCGCACGACTCCTTGAGCGGCGGCATTCAGGGATGCGGCCTCGGCCTCACCCTGGCCCGGCAGATCGCCCGCGCGCACGGAGGCGACATCCACTACGAAGCCCGCGAAGGCGGCGGCAATTGTTTCTCCCTGCGGCTGCCTCTCGGAACCGATCACAACGGCAGCGCATGAAATCCGAAGTCAAACCCAGGATTCTCGTCATCGAAGACGACCCGCACATCCTCCTCGGGCTTACGGAAGTCCTGAACACCGAGGGCTTCTCGGTCGCCACCTGCAATCGCGGCGACCAGGCGCTGGATGCCGTCAGCACCCATCAGCCGGCGTTGATCGTCCTCGACGTGATGCTGCCGGGGTTGAGTGGTTACGACATCTGCAAACAACTGCGCGCGAAGAAGGTCACCACGCCGATCCTCATGCTCACGGCCAAGGGACAGGAGATCGACAAGGTGGTGGGGCTGGACCTGGGTGCCGACGATTACGTGACCAAGCCGTTCGGTGTCCGTGAATTGCTGGCGCGCATCCACGCCCTGCTGCGCCGCGCCGGCCCTGCTCGCGCGATGACATTGCCGGAAACGCCGTTCCGCATCGGCGATGCCGAGATCGATCCCCGGACCTTTCGCCTGACGCGCGGCGACGCCGTGGAGGAACTGACGGCGCGCGAATTAAAGCTGCTTCAGTTGTTTCACGCGCACCGCGGCGAAGTGTTGTCACGCGACCGGCTCCTGAACGAGGTGTGGGGCTACAACTACTACGGCACCACGCGCACGCTCGACCAGGTAATCGTTCAATTGCGCCGCAAACTCGGCGACAACGGGAACAATCCGAAACACCTCCTCACCGTGCACGGCGTCGGCTACAAGCTGGAACCCGCCGCCCCGGCCCGCGAGCGACCGCGCTAGCGCCCGTTACGGCGGGAACATTCAACGCTCAACGCTCAACATTCATTGAGCGTCAAAGGCATTCGATCCGGACAACTTGAATGTTGGGCAGCCTTTGCCAGGCTCCGGCGTGGCAGGCTGCTCGCCCACCGTCCTGCAGATCTCATCCGTGTCCATCCGTGGTTGATCACTTCAGTGTTGCGCCTGTATTCGCTCCGGAACCCGGAACTTGGAACTTGGAATTTCCCCCGTTCTCTCCTTACCTTCCCCGCCGATGACGAACCTGCAGGATTCACTGCTCGAATTGATCCGCCGCACGTCGGCCGAAATCCCGGACGACGTGCACCGCGCCATTCTCAACGCGCTCGAACAGGAAAAGAAAGGCACCATCGCCGAAAGCGCGATGAAAATCATCGACCAGAACATCGCGCTCGCAAAAAACAAGTCCCAGCCCATCTGCCAGGATACCGGCAGCATCCTGTTCTACGTCGATTGCCCGGCAAACTTCGACCAGCTCACCTTCGCCGACACCGCCCGCGAAGCCGTCAAACTGGCCACGAAGAAGGGGTACCTCCGCCAGAACTCGGTCGATTCGCTCACGGGCAGGAACGACGGCACAAACGTCGGCCCCGGCTCCCCCACCCTGCACTTTCACCAGCATCGCTCTCCCGAAATCACCGTCCGCCTTATGCTCAAGGGCGGCGGTTGCGAGAACGTCGGCGCGCAATACTCGCTGCCCGACGAACGGTTGAAAGCGAATCGCGACCTCGACGGCTGCCGCAAGGCCATCCTCGACGCGGTCGTGCAGGCGCAGGGCAAGGGTTGCGGCCCGGGCGTGCTCGGCATCTGCATCGGCGGCGACCGCGCCACCGGTTACGAGTTCTCCAAGCAACAACTGTTGCGGCCTCTCGACGACCGCAACCCGGATCCGAAACTCCAGGAACTCGAAGACGACATCGTCCAGACGGCCAACAAGCTCGGCATTGGCCCGATGGGCTTTGGCGGCAAAACAACGTTGCTCGGCGCCAAGATCGGCGTCCTGAATCGCCTGCCGGCGTCGTATTTCGTCAGCATCAGCTACATGTGCTGGGCGTTCCGTCGGCAGGGCGTCGTTCTCGACTCAAACGGCAACATCCAGCGCTGGCTCTACTGAGGTTTCCATGATCCAACTCACCACACCCGTATCGGAAGCGGCAATCCGCGCGCTCAAAGTGGGCGACGAGGTGGCCATCACCGGAACGCTGTTCACCGGACGCGACGCCGTTCACAAGTATTTGCACGAAGGAGGCAAGCTCCCCGAGGGCGTCAACCTGAAGGACGGCATCCTCTACCACTGCGGCCCCGTGGTCGTGAAGGCCGAGAACGGCGACTGGAAATGCGTGGCCGCTGGGCCCACGACGTCCATCCGCGAAGAACCTTATCAGGCGCAGGTGATCCGGGATTTCGGACTGCGCGGCGTGATCGGCAAAGGCGGCATGGGCGATCGCACCTTGAAAGCCTGCCAGGAACACGGCTGCGTGTACCTTCACGCTGTCGGTGGCGCCGCCCAGGTGCTCGCCGCCTGCATCACGCGCGTGCGCAACGTTTACATGATGGAACAGTTCGGCGCGCCCGAAGCCATCTGGGAGTTCGAAGTCAAAGATTTCCCGGCCGTCGTGACCATCGATTCGCACGGGCGATCGTTGCATCGCGAGGTGCTGGCCGCCAGCCAGGCTGAACTGGCCAAACACCTCTGACGTCAATCGATCAGGTCGATCCGACGCTGGTGGCGTCCGCCGTCGAACGGTTCGCGCAACCACACCTCCACAATCTCCAGCGCCACCTCGAGCGGCATCATGCGCTGGCCGAGCGATATCATGTTCGCATTGTTGTGCCGCCTCGCGAGTCGCGCCGATTCCACATTCCAGCACACCGCGCAACGAATGCCCTTCACGCGATTCGCCACGATCGCTTCCCCGTTGCCCGACCCGCCAAGGACAATGCCGCGCTCGAATTCGCCGCGCGCGACCGCCTCGGCAACCGGACGAATGAACACGGGATAATCCACGGGCTCGGCCGAGTCGGTGCCGAAATCGCGAACGGTGTGCCCGTGTGCTTCGAGCCATTCGCAAATGCGTTGTTTGTATTCAAACCCTGCGTGATCCGAACCGATAGCGATGTTCATAGACGCGCGCCAGCATGCCACGCCGGCTTTGGAATCCCAACGGGATTCCGTCACAAAGCCCAGGGCAGCGTCGCAACGCGAGGTTACCCTGGGTGGATGTTGCACATTCGATCATAGTCCCAGGGGCGCCGTAGCGCAGGCGTCCCCGCCTGCGGGTTCTGGCGGCGTCCGCGCCGCCAGTCGCAGAAACACGCACCGGGGACGGTGCGTGAACCCGCAGCCGGGACGGCTGCGCTACGAAACACTCAACACCGTTGCCATCCATTGAATGTTGGATGTTGGATGTTTTCCAGGAACGCAATCGTTGCGGGGATGGCTTCGAGACCCGGACTTCGGACTTCTTTCGGATCTCGGATTTCGAGTTTTGGATTTCTTTCGGCCTTCGGGCTTCGGATTTCGGATTTCCACGGATATATTGGCCACGCATGAGCGCCGCGCTCCACGTGACACCGCCACCCAAACCCTTGCTGGTGTACGATGGCGACTGCGCTTTCTGCCTTCGTTGGATTCGGAAGTGGCAACGAATGACCGACGACCGCGTGGAGTACACCCCCTACCAGAGTCTTGAGTTCAGACAGCAATACCCCGGCATTCGGCTCGAACGCTGTGAAGCGTCGGTTCAGTTCGTGGGCCCCGACGGAGCCGTTTACAGCGGCGCCGAAGCCGTGCTGCGATCCCTGGCAACGGCATCGCGCGCCCGACGCTGGCTCCGCTGGTATGAACGTTCCCCCCTGTTCGCCCGCTTCGCGGAGTGGGCCTACCGGTTTGTGGCGTCACACCGCACGTTCTTCTCCGCCCTCACGCGCTCCCGCAAACGGGCATGAGCGATTTCCCACACCGACAACTCACCGCACCCGCCGCAACATCCGAGGTCACCATGAAATGTGCACCACAATCGGGTTCAGAAGACAGAGCGGGTTCTTCCGCTTGATCGCCGTCACAATGGAACACGAGATATCGACGTTGCGATACCGGACGACCTCCGGCCGAAAGACGGTGTCCATGGCGCGCCCGAACCGACCCGGCCGGGCCGCCGGCGACTCGACCAACATGGACCGTTCGCCATAGCCCGGGAATTCGGTTGCCACACCGGCGCTCGCCAGGTCCATTCGCTCCTCTGCCCCGCCGCCGCTCGGCGGCCCGGCCAGTTCCAGGCGCGGAGGGTTCGAAACGGACGCCGCTGGTTCAGCGGAGTCCGCCGGCGATTCGAGACGCAAACTCAACGCAGGAACCGAGAACAATTCATCGGGCTGCGCGTTCGTGTTCTCGGCCAGTGCCGGCGCGGACGCGAGCACGCCAACCACGAAAGCACCTCGCAACAGCCAAACCGGCACTGCTCGTAAAGCGACCATAGGCGTTCAGCTCCGCAATCTCCGACATAGGAAGGCGGACGACGTTCAACGCGCCATAAGGAGTTCACCCCACCCGCCCGTGCCCGCCGCCTCGGTTCCGGGCTTTGGGTGAGCACCCCATTTTCTCCCGGCAGCTCGAGCTATATGAATGCCGGAACACGTTATGGACTACCTTGCGGTGGAAGAGACAATCAAAGCCGACTACCGCGCCGTCACCCCTCAGTACCGGCGGGACGACGAGATCGAGGTCACGACCGAAAACCACCGCCATATCAGCCGCAGGCTGAGGGAGCTCTGCGAGTCCTTTCCCCACGCCATCTGCGCACTGGACGTCGGGTGCGGCACCGGGCGCTATTTCCATTGTCTGACGAACGTGCGCGAGCTCACGGGCCTGGATATCACCNNATCCTCTTCGGTCGGCAGCGTCAGATGTGTATAAGAGACAGGGCTGAGGGAGCTCTGCGAGTCCTTTCCCCACGCCATCTGCGCACTGGACGTCGGGTGCGGCACCGGGCGCTATTTCCATTGTCTGACGAACGTGCGCGAGCTCACGGGCCTGGATATCACCGAGGAAATGTTGCGAGCCGCCGAGAACCCGGTACGCCAGGAGCAGGTCTCGATTCCCGTGATCCGCCTGGTGCGTGCGAATGTCTATCTGAAGGAGTTCCCCGCCGAATCTTTTCACTTCATCTATTCGCTCGGCATGTTCGGCAACGGCTGCCCGGTAACCACGGCGCTGTGCGACAAGTTCCATACGTGGCTGGTGCCCGGGGGCAAACTCTACTTCAACGCCGTGGACACGACGGGCCTGCCGCTCTGGTTCCGGACACGACGCCAGATCCGCGGCATGCTGTGGCCGCTGCTGCCGGAGCGGTTACGGCAGGGATTGCGCGAGAGAGAAGCCAGGCACCCGTTCTACGGCCTGACGCAACGCGAGCTGGCCAACATCATGAAGAGCAGCCGGTTCAGTCACTTCGAAGTCGCCTCCCGCCCCTGCGCCTCGCCGTTGTGGGAAGGCCGCCACCTCGAATGCGTGGCCACAAAGGCCCCGTAGCGCAGGCGTTCCCGCCTGCGGGTTCTGGCGGCGTTCCCCGCCGCCAGTCACAGAAACACGCACCGGGGACGGTGCGTGAACCCGCAGCCGGGACGGCTACGCTACGAAACACTCAACACCATGTTTGATGATTCAGTCGCCGGAGGTCTTAGCGTCGCTGCAACTTTCCGGGTTGACTGGAAAAGCCAATCCGCTCAGGCACGCAAAACGAAGGATTACTTGCCTGTCCCTCGAACTTGCTGCGTGCTGGACCGCGTCTGTCTGGCGAACAAAACAAGTCCGACAACAGAGAATGTCAGTCCCCAAGCCCAATGCGATCCATCCACGTCCAGACGTCGTGCTGCAATTGAAGCGTCTCCATGTCCGCTGGAGACTCAATAGTCCCCTTCATTGGCCAGAAACCGATCGCCTGATTGAGGACGAACTGCTTGACGAAAGCCTCGCAACTCTTGAGTGATGGTCCAACCACCATGAGCCACGCTGTCTTGCGCTCGGCACGGCGAAACAGCCAGACCGAGGCGAGTATCAGACCGAAATAGAGAATCACCTGCCAGGCAGCAAGGAGGTAGAAATGTGGTGGAATAGTCAGCGTGTCCATTGCGATAACGGTTCAACATTAACCTCGCGCTTATTAAAAGCTGTGCGAGAAGCCGGTCAATCAACTTCTATCCACCGGGCCGCCGCAGCACCGGTGTCTTCAGGCTTTGTATTGAAAGCGATGAAGGCACTCGGAGCCGACTTGTGCACCGTGTTCACCAGGGTCTCGAAAAGCAGCAGGCTCTTCGGAGGAATACGGATGCCGCCCCCGATCACAACGCAATCGTAGGTCGCTGCCGCCAGATGACGTTCAAGAGCAACACTCGCGGACGTATCCGGTCGAACCAGGCATAGATCAGCCTGCCACCC
>DGDZ01000086.1:2250-7102 GCA_002385705.1 Verrucomicrobia subdivision 3 bacterium UBA3939 | reverse complement strand
TTTACAATAGACGATTGACGCGGGAGTGAAGCATCGGAGCGCGGCTGTCCTCAGCCTCAGCGCGTGAATAGCGCTGAGTCCAGGGAAGCCGCAGGTGATCGGCCTCAGCAACGCTGCGAGTCCATCCTCCGCTCGCATGCCGTCGTATGCTGCTGCGGGTCGCAGACCCACGGTCCGGAGCGCCGGTGCGATCGTCACTCGTTCACGTGCACGACCTTCGCGGGCGGGAACCCGTTGAACCACGTGGACGACGCGTTGCTGTAGGCGCCGATGTTCTTCGCATAGACCAGGTCGTCGATCTCCAGGTCCGGCAGTTCTTCGGCGTGTGAAATGGTGTCCAGCCCGTCGCACGTCTGGCCAAACACGGCGCAGATCTCCGTCTTCCCTTTCTTGAACGCCTGCAGGTGATACTGGCAATGGTCGAAGATGATCCCGCTGAACGTGTGATAAACGCTGTCGTCGATGTAATAGCACGTCTTCCCGTCGCGCACCGCCTTGCCAATGATCCGCGCCACCGCCGTGGCAGCCGTCGCCACCAGGAACCGCCCCGGCTCGGCCACGATCTGGATGTCCTTCGGAAAGAGCCGCTGGATCTCGGCGCTGATCTTTCGCGCGAGCCGGCTGAACGGTTTCACATGCCGGTCGTACGGCGCCGGGAATCCGCCGCCGATGTCGAGGATCTTGATCTCGTGCCCGCGAGTTCGGGATTCCTGCATGACCGCGGCGGCGATGTTCAGCGCCTGGACGAAGTTCTGGAAATTCGTGCACTGGCTGCCGACGTGGAAGCTCAAGCCCTCGACCGTCAATCCCATCCTGAACGCAGCCACAACCAGGTCCACCGCCTCGCCCGGATCGCATCCGAACTTGCTCGACAACTCCACCATCGAACCGGTATTGGGCACGCGCAGGCGCAGGACCACTCCGGCGCGCGGGGCGTATTCCTTGATCTTCTTCAGCTCGTTCAAGTTGTCGTAAGTCACCAGCGGCTTGTACTTGTCGAGAACCAGCAGCGTTTCCTTCGGCTTCGTCGGGTTGGCATAGATGATCTTGTCCCAGATGAAATCCTGCTGCTCCTTCGGCGGAAGGTGCTTGATGTTGTCGTACACCGTCATGAACTCGGGCAGAGACGCCACGTCGAAGCTCGCGCCGGCGCGGTAGAGCGTGCGCACAATCTCGGGCGCCGGGTTGGCTTTGACGGCGTAGTAGGCCTGAACGTTCGGGAGGTGGCGCTTGAAATCCGCGTAGTTCTTCCGGATGACGTCGTGGTCGATGATGACGACCGGTGTCCCGTGCTGGCGGGCGATGGACTCGAGGCGTTTCAACGTCATAGTGCGGTCTTGATCCGCGTGAACTGACGGCCCCGGCTTAGGCGCTTTGCGTGTCGGGCACAAGAAAAAACGGCGCCCCCTGGATTTGCGATTGACGCGACGCCGTTTGAGAGGCATTCGAACCAGGACCCGTCCATCCATGAACGCATGCGAAACGCATGGATCGGGCGCGCGTCTCCGGATTCAGCACGCGAACTTTTCCTAATACCTTGCATCACAGCACCGCGTTCCAGCCCTGATTGCAGCAGGGAACAGCTCTCCGGCTCAGGCGTCTTATCTGGTGAGTGCAAGAAAAGCGACCCGATGTCGGGGCTGAGCTGGCCTCGGTTCGTGCCATGTGGCACAGTGGGCGCGGTTAATATGCGCGCGTGCCTGGCAAGATGTTGCCGGCGGTTCATCGGCTGTTCGGCTCGTGAACGCGGGAGCCTGCGCCGCCTTTTCCAAGGATGGTTTTGCGCCTTCCTGACGGGCATCGCATTGTCCGCGGCCGCCGTCCAGCCGGCCCTTCCTCTGAAAGAGCGGATCCTGCTCAAGCCCCGTTCCGAAGCCGCAGAGACGGCGCTCGAACACCTGCACGCGGTGCACGAAGCCAGGATCGAACGACGCTTTCACACCTTCGGCGGAATCCAGGTGGTCCAGGTTCCACCGGGCATCAACATCGATGATCTTCTCCACGCCTATCGCTCGAGCGGGTTGGTTGAGTTCGCCGAACGCGACAACCCGGTCCGAGCGGAAGCCGTTTTCCCGAACGATCCGGCCTTCGAATCAGGCCTGCTCTGGGGGTTGCATAATTTGGGACAGGAGTTTGGTGTCGTGGACGCCGACATCGACGCGCCCGAGGCGTGGGAACTTCGAACAGCTGCCAGCAACATTGTTGTCGCGGTGCTGGACACCGGCATCCGCTGGACTCACGAGGATCTGGCCTCCAATGTCTGGGTGAACCCGCTGGACGGCACTCACGGATACAATGCGTTCGACGACTCGCTGTATCCCATGGACGACCAGGGACACGGAACGCAGGTGGCCGGCGTCATCGGCGCGGTGGGCAACAACGGTGTGGGCGTTGCCGGGGTGGCGTGGCGGGTGCAGCTCATGGCCTGCAAATGCCTGGACAATTGGGGCAACGGCCAGGATTCCACTGTGATCGCCGCCCTCGAGTTCGCCCTCACCAATGGCGCGCGCGTGGTAAGCGCCAGCCTCAGCGGCGCCAAGTATTCCACCGCCATGTCCAACGCCGTGTTTTCCCTGCGCGAAGCCGGCGTCATCCTCGTCGCTGCCGCCGGGAACAACGCCGGCAACGTGGATGTGCTTCCGCGCTTTCCGGCGTGCTACGACATCGACAACATCGTGTCCGTGGCCTACACGACGCGGGAAGACGCGCTCGGGCCATTCTCGAACTACGGCGCGACAAACGTGGACCTGGCCGCGCCCGGTGAAGAAATCTATTCGACGCACGCGTCGGCGGACGACGCGTATTATCCGACGAACTTCCCCCATCAGCACCTGTTCGGAACCTCCTTTGCCGCCGCGTATGTGTCGGGCGCCGTGGCGTTGATCCTGGAGCGGTTCCCGGGTGAACCGCATCAGAAAACGATCCAACGATTGCTCGACGGAGTGGATCCGTTGCCCGATCTGCAGGGGAAATGCGTGTCGGGCGGACGGCTGAACCTCCGAGGCGCCCTGAGCACGCCCATTCGCCTGCTGCCCGTCGCCTCCGAACCGGGCGAGCGCACGTTCCGCGTTCAGTGCGGTTTCGATCGCACCTGTGTGATTGAGATGTCTCCCGACCTGTTCACGTGGTTGCCGGTCCTGACGAATTCCACCACGACCAACACGTGGTTTGAATTCACGGATCCTGCCGCCGATTCTCCCGGCCAACGATTCTTCCGCGTGCGGGCGGAGCCTTGAATCTCGGGAGATCCCGGACGACGCGGGTTCGGCTCGAGCCTCGCGGCCGGGTCACCGCCGGATGCGGTATTCGAGCGTGACGGAGGCGCGCACTTCGATCTCGCCCGGTTGCACTGGTGTCACCGCGCGGGCGGCCATGGTCTCGGCCATGTCAAAGCGCGCCGTTGGATACGGGACGAACACGGGCCCGGCATTGATCTTGTGCAGTCCGTCCAATTCCACGTCCAGTGCCGCAGCCAGCGCCTGCGCCTTTGTGCGCGCCTGTTGCGCGGCGAGCTCCAGCGCGCGCGTCTGATGCGGCAGCTCGTCGGACAGGCCGAACGTCACGCCTTCCAGCCGGTTCGCGCCGGCTTCCAGCGCGGCATCGATGACCTTGCCCACCAGGTCGAGTTCTGTGATCCGGATGCGAAGGACGTTGGACGCGCGATAACCGGTCACGCGCGGTTGCTCCACTTCCCGGCCCGGCTGTCGCGGCGCGTAGATGGGAATCACGTTCAATCCCGTCGTCTGAATGTTCGTCTCCGCCACGCCATTCTTCTGCACGGCGGCAATGACCTTCGACATGGTGCTATTGACGCTTTCCTGCGCCTTCGCCGCGTCCTCCGACTGCGCCTCTACACCGACGCGGATCGTCGCCTCGTCGGGGCGCACTCGGACTTCGCCCTCGCCGGAAACCATCAGGATGCGGACATCGTCGGTGCTGCGGGAAGCGGTATCCTGGCTGTGACCGGGGACCGGCGCCAGCGCAACCGCCAGCAGCGAAGCCAATGCGACAGGACAAAAAGAGACGGAGTTCATAGACGGATGCTAGACATAGCACAGAACCCGGCAATAGGGAACTCCCCGACCGCGGGCGAAGGGAACGTTCAACACTCAAGTCCGCGCAGAAGCGATTGCGCGAAGCCGCCAGGGATTGAACTCCAGGAGAACCGAAAAAGGCGCTGCCTTGGGCAGATCGTGCTGAATCGAGTGCGTTAGGGCATGTATATAGTGCCTAATCAAAGAGATTTTATTAATTCCGGCAGGACCACTTCGTGTGCATTGAACGATCTCTTCAATGGCCAGCCCGGCAATACCAGTGTGGTTGGCACCTTCCTCGATTGAGGGCATGCCTCCCGCTTCAGTTGGAGTCATCCCGGAGGGATACCAGACAATAGCCGGAGGTTGAGCACAGCGATACCTCCGGAAACCGGACAATCCATTCCCCCGACCCTGAAGGGGTTGCAGAGTTCTCTTGAATTCTTCGGCCAACGGAACGCTGGGTCCCAATGTGATCGTAGAGCTATGGGATCGAACCCATGGTCAACGCGTTCGTTGAAATGTTCTTGCACCGCCTTCGGGGTGCAGATGTTTCATGATTTGCAGGCCGAAGGTCTCCGCGTTGCTCCGACCTCCGGCTACTGTGTGGCAACCCTCCGGGTTGACTTACTGCGCGTATCTCAATTGTTGTCCACCACTCCAGTATTCTCCGAAGCGTCACGATTTTCGAAGCGAAAGCACAGTCACGCCGCGATTTCTCGGAAAATCCTGTGGGATGTTCAAGAATTGAGATGCGCCCCAAATCGCTGCCTGTCCCGCCTACAACCTTGATTCGCGCTGCTGACTTGACTACGCTC
>DGDZ01000086.1:1341-1986 GCA_002385705.1 Verrucomicrobia subdivision 3 bacterium UBA3939 | reverse complement strand
AAAGAGAATCTGTGAACACTGGCTCCGTTCAGTATCGGAAGGCAGTCCCGACTTGCACCTGTTCCTGGCAGGCCGGTTCAATCCACTTTCTCCACGCCACAGTTTTCAAGCATCGTGACACACCCTGACACCAAGGAAGAACAACAGTTCCTCGAAGAACTCGATAAAAAGCTCTGGAACGCCGCCGATCGGCTCCGCGCCAATCTGGACGCCGCCGTTCAGATCCTGGTCACCATATGATTTGAGAATACCTGACATGAACAACGGCAACCTCAACTGGATCGCCAACTTCATCTGGGGCATCGCCGACGACGTCCTGCGAGACCTCTACGTCCGCGGCAAGTATCGGGACGTCATCCTGCCGATGACCGTCTTGCGGCGGCTCGACGCCGTGCTCGAGCCGACGAAGCAGGCCGTGCTCGACATGAAGGCGTCACTCGACAGGGCCGGCATTACCAACCAAGACGCGGCGCTTCGTCAGGCAGCCGGGCAGGCCTTCTACAACACCTCCAAGTTCACGCTGCGCGACCTGCGGGCCCGCGCCAGCCAGCAGCAGCTCAAGGCCGACTTCGAGGCATACCTCGACGGTTTCTCTCCCAACGTCCAGGACATCCTCGAGAACTTCGAGTTCCGCAACCAGATCCC
>DGDZ01000086.1:0-1110 GCA_002385705.1 Verrucomicrobia subdivision 3 bacterium UBA3939 | reverse complement strand
GGCGAGCACTGGACGCCCCGCGACGCCGTGAAGCTCATGGCAAAGCTGATCTTCCTGCCCATCGCCGACGAGATCGAGTCGGGCACCTACCTGCTTTACGACGGAGCCTGCGGAACGGGCGGCATGCTGACCGTCGCGGAGGAGACGCTCCAGGAGCTCGCCACCGCGCACGGCAAGCAGGTGGCGACCCACCTCTACGGCCAGGAGATCAACGCCGAGACCTACGCCATCTGCAAGGCCGATCTCCTGCTCAAGGGCGAGGGTGATGCGGCGGACAACATCGTCGGCGGGCCGGAACACTCGACGCTCTCCAACGACGCGTTCCCGTCGCACGAGTTCGACTTCATGCTCTCGAATCCGCCCTACGGCAAGAGCTGGAAGAGCGACCTGGAACGCATGGGCGGCAAAGACGGCATTAAAGACCCCCGCTTCGTCGTGCAACACCGCGGCGAGGAGCTGTCACTTGTCACCCGCTCGAGCGATGGCCAGATGATGTTTCTGGCCAACATGCTCTCTAAGGTGAAGAAAAACACGAAACTCGGAAGCCGCATCGCCGAGGTGCACAACGGCAGCTCGCTCTTCACCGGCGACGCCGGCCAGGGCGAGAGCAACATCCGCCGTTGGATCCTGGAAAACGACTGGCTGGAAGCGATCGTCGCCCTGCCACTCAACATGTTCTACAACACCGGCATCGCGACCTACATCTGGGTGCTCACGAACCGCAAGCCGGAGCACCGCAAGGGCAAGGTCCAGCTCATCGATGCCACGGGCTGGTACAAGCCGCTGCGCAAGAACCTCGGCAAGAAGAACTGCGAGCTCTCCGCCGAGGACATCCAGCGCATCTGCGACACCTTCCTCGAGTTCAAGGAGACCGAGCAGTCGAAGATCTTCCCGAACGCCGCCTTCGGCTACTGGAAGGTCACGGTCGAACGGCCGCTGCGTCTGAAGGGCGTCGATCCCGAGCGCGCCTACTCCGCGAAGGAGATCAAGGCGCTGAAGGAGAGCGCCGAGCGCGCCGACGACGCGCCGCCGGTCATCAAGAAGATCCACAAGAAGGGCACCGCGCCCGACCCGCTGCGCGGACTCTTCGAGACCCGGATCGGCGGCAAG
>DGDZ01000043.1 GCA_002385705.1 Verrucomicrobia subdivision 3 bacterium UBA3939 | reverse complement strand
ACATTCTCAAAGAGTCACGACAGGAGCGTTCGCCGGACTTGACCCGGTGAAGCGAAAGCTATTTCCTCGGGGCCTCTGAAATGAGTCCGGACAAAGAAACGCTTGACAGTCTGAAGATTGACCGCACCCGGGCGCCGCGGCGGCCCGTGCCTGTCGGGATGATTCTGGCTGTGCTGATGGTGGTTGTGATCGCGGGCCTCGCGTTCTGGTGGTTCAATCGGCCGAAACCTGTTCCTGTGCGGACCCTGCTGGTGCAGCAGTCGGGCGGCCAGGGCGGGGATCGCACGTTGTTGAATGCGTCCGGCTATGTCATTGCGCGGAGGGCCGCCACGGTGTCGGCGAAGATCACAGGCAAGGTGGTTGAAGTGCTGGTGGAGGAGGGCGTGCGGGTGGAAGCGGGGCAGGTACTGGCCCGGCTGGATTCGTCCAACGCCGAAAGGACATTGGAACTGGCCGAGGCACAGGCCGAGTCCGCGCGCGCAGCGCTGAATGAAACGCGCGCGAACCTGGAACAGGCCGAGCGGGAATTCAGGCGCATCGCGCAACTGGCGGAAATCAATGTCGCGAGCGCGTCGGATCGCGACCAGGCGGAGGCGGCGGTGAAGGCGCTGCGGGCGCGCCTGGCGAAGCAGGAGACGGACGTTGCCGTGGCTGAACGCGAGGTGGCGCTGGCGCAGCAGCAGTTGGACGACACCATCATTCGCGCGCCGTTTGCGGGCATTGTCACGTCGAAGGACGCCCAGCCGGGCGAGATGGTGTCGCCAATCTCCGCCGGCGGCGGGTTCACGCGCACGGGCATTTGCACCATCGTGGACATGAGCTCGCTCGAGATCGAGGTGGACGTGAGCGAGAGCTACATCAACCGGGTGGAACCGGATCAGCCCGTGGAAGCGGTGCTGAATGCGTATCCGGACTGGCGGATTCCGGCGCGCGTGATTGCGATCATACCGACGGCGGACCGGCAGAAGGCGACGGTGCGTGTGCGTGTGGGATTTGAGAACCTGGATCCGCGGATTCTTCCGGAGATGGGTGTGAAAGTGGCGTTTCAACGCGCGGGCGAAGCGTCGCAGCGTCCGGCGGAAATCGTGCTTCCGAAATCGGCGGTGCGACAGAGCAACGGGCGCGATGCGGTGTGGCTGGTGCGGAACGGGAAGCTGGAGCGGCGGGCGATCACCGTGGGCAGCATGCGCGCCGACCAGGTGGTTGTCGCGGCCGGCGTGAGCGCCGGAGAACGGGTGGTCATCGAGGGCCCCGACCATCTGAACGAAGGGGCGACCGTTGTGGAAAAGGGCCGGTAAGGCAAAGGCAGACATTTTCGCGAGTCCAACACTATGACTGCAAACAATGGCACTCTGGTTCGAGTTCAGGGCGTGGATAAGATCTTCCGGCGCGGGTCGGAGGAGATTCATGTGTTGAAGGGATTGAATCTCGAAGTTCCGAAAGGCGAGTTTCTTGCGCTGATGGGCCCGTCGGGCTCGGGGAAATCGACATTGCTGAATCTGATCGGAGGGCTGGATCGTCCGACGCGCGGGGTGGTGGAGATCGGGGGCGAGCGGATCGACCAGATGTCGGACCGGGAACTGGCGGCATGGCGTTCGCGTCACGTCGGGCTTGTGTTCCAGTTCTACAACCTGCTCCCGGTGCTGAACGCGCATCGCAATGTCGAGCTGCCGCTGCTGCTGACCCACCTGACGAAGGCGGAGCGAAGCAAGCACGTGGACACGGCGCTCAAGGTTGTCGGCCTGTCGCATCGGGCGCGGCATTACCCTCGGACGCTGTCGGGCGGCGAGCAACAGCGCGTCGGTATCGCGCGGGCGATCGTCACGGATCCCACGCTGCTGCTGTGCGACGAGCCGACGGGCGACCTGGACCGGAAATCGGGCGACGAGGTTCTCTCGCTGCTGCAGGCGCTGAGCCGCGAGCACGGCAAGACGATCATCATGGTCACGCACGACCCCCACGCGTCGGCGCGGGCGACGCGCACGTTGCATCTGGACAAGGGGCAACTGACCGACGAACCGGTGAAGTAAGGAGAGTATGAAATTCTTCACCCTGGTCTGGGCGGGATTGAAGCGGAAGAAGCTGCGGACGTCGTTGACGCTGCTATCGGTGTTTGTGGCGTTCCTGCTGTTCGGGCTGTTGTGCGCGATCAAGGAGGCGTTCACGGCGGGAGTGAGTCTGGCGGGCGCGGACCGCCTGATCGTTCGGCACAAGGTGTCGTTGATCATGAACCTGCCGGAATCGTATCGCGCGCGGATAGAAAAGATTCCCGGGGTGGCGGCGGTTCTGAGCTTCACATGGTTCAATGGCGTTTATCAGAACGAACCGCGAAATTTCTTCGGCAGCTTCCCGGTGTCCGATCCCGCAAAGTTCTTCCAGATCTATCCGGAGTACCTCCTGCCCGAGGATCAATTGGAGGCGTGGCTGAAGACGCGGACCGGCGCCATCGTCGGGCGCACGCTGGCGGAGCGCTTCGGTTGGAAGATCGGCGATCGGATTCCGCTGACGTCGCCGATCTGGCCGCGGAAGAACGGGGGCGCCTGGGAATTCGATGTGGTGGGCATTTATGACGGGGCGAAGAAAGGCACGGACACGTCGGGGTTCTATTTCCGGTACGATTATTTCGACGAAGGTCGAGCGCGTGGCGAAGGGCTGGTGGGGTGGTACGGGGTGAAGATCGAGGACCCGGACCACGCGGCGGAAGTGGCGGCCGCCATCGACGCCGAGTTTGCCAACTCGCCTTATGAAACGAAGTCCGAGCCCGAGGGCGCGTTCATCCAGGGCTTCGCGCAGCAGATTGGAGACATTGGAACGATCCTGATCGCCATTCTCAGCGCGGTGTTCTTCACCATTCTGCTCGTGGCCGGAAACACCATGGCGCAATCCGTGCGCGAGCGAACGGAGGAGCTGGGCGTGCTGAAAGCGATGGGCTTCAGCAACGGACTCGTGCTGACCATCGTGCTGCTCGAGTCGTGTCTGTTGACGGCGTTGGGCGGATTGACGGGGCTGGGAGCGGCGTGGCTGATTGCGGCGCGAGGCAGCCCCGTGCCGAATATGCTGCCGGTCTTTTATCTGCCCCTGCAATACGTGGGCATCGGTGTCGGGCTGGTGCTGGCACTGGGACTTGTAGCGGGCATCGTTCCGGCGCTGCAGGCCATGCGCCTTCAGATCGCCGTCGCACTGCGGAGGAACGCATGATCCACTGGCTGTCACAGGTGTTTTCCATCGCCTCGTTCAACCTCCGGACCATCCCGGAGCGCAAAGGTGCCGTCCTCGCATCTGCGGTCGGCATCGCCGGCGTCGCTGCGGTGCTCGTCGGGTTCCTTTCCATCGCGGAAGGCTTCCGCGCGGCGATAATGTCTTCGGGCGCTGATGACATTGCGATTGTCCTGCGCAGCGGGGCCGACAACGAAATGACCAGCGGACTGACGCGCGAGGAAGCGCGCATGATCGGGGACGCAGCGGGGGTCGCGCGTACCGAGGATGGACCGCTGGTATCGGCGGAACTGTTCGTGATCATCAATCTGCCGAAGCGCTCGACGGGCACGGATGCCAATGTACCGTTTCGCGGGGTGGAAAAGCCCGCAACGGCAATTCGCGGAGACATCCGGATTATTGAGGGGCGGATGTTCGAACCCGGACGGAGCGAGGTCATCGCAGGTGCCGGCGCCGCGCGGGCGTTCAGCGGGCTCGAAGTGGGCAACACACTGCGGATCGGCCAGGCGGATTGGACGGTGGTCGGCATCTTCACCGGGGGCGGCGGATCGGCCGAATCGGAGATCTGGACGGACGCCGCGGTGTTGCAACCGGCGTATCATCGCGGGGATTCGTTCCAGTCGGTGCATGTGAAGCTCACGTCCGCGGAAACGTTCGAAGCGTTTACGAACGCGCTGGCGAACAACCCGCAACTCGAGGTCAAAGCGATGCGCCAACGCGATTTTCTGGCGGATCAATCCAGCCTGCTGACGGGTTTCATCCAGGGCATCGGTTTCTTCATTGCGGCGTTGATGGCTTTGGGCGCGTTGTTTGGAGCGTTGAACACGATGTACAGCGCGGTGGCGGCGCGCACGCGCGAGATCGCCACGCTGCGGGCCCTCGGTTTCGGCGCCAGCCCGGTCATTGTCTCCATTCTCATCGAATCGCTGATTCTGGCCCTTGCGGGCGGGATCGTGGGCGCCGCGGCGGCGTATTTCGCGTTCGACGGATTCCAGGCGGCGACGATCAACTGGCAGAGCTTCAGCCAGATTGCGTTTGCGTTTGCGGTGACGCCGCAGTTGCTGTTGAGCGCGATTGCGTGGGCGACGGTGATCGGCCTGCTGGGCGGGCTGTTCCCTGCGATCCGGGCGGCGCGGCTGCCCATCGCCGCGGGGTTGCGCGAGACCTGAGGGATTGCGATTTACGATTCACGATTGACGAGAGTGTTGCGCGAAGGCGGGGCGCGCGATGTGGTGAGTCGCAGCCGGTGCTTTTGGCTGTTCGGCTTCTGCTTCCTGCAATTGCTGATCCACCGGGCGAAACCGCGTTGCGGTTTATGATCCTCTTTTGATGTTTGCCCAAGGTAGCCCCGCGGTTGCGGGGCTACCTTGGGCTTTGAGACGGAATCCCTTCGGGATTTCGGTGTTCCATTCGCGCGATTGCGGAACTCGGAGATGCTGGCTTCGTCCACGCGCTGTGGCTGGTCCCGCGATGCGGGACACAGTCCGCGCTCCGGGCCGTTGTGCGTTGCGATTCAGGTCAGCATTCAGCGCACCGTGAATGTTGAGGGTTGAGTGTTCAATCAGTATTTCGCCCGGACGCCTGCGGAAGTCGCAGACTCCCGCTTCGTCCACGTGCTGCGCCTGAGGACAGGCGCGCTCCGGACTGCGGGACTGCGCATGGAAGAGTTCGTGCGCCCCGGATGTTGAATGTTGAGTTTCGGCGCGCGAGACGAGCCGCGGTTCGCTCGTCACCGGGCGTAGTCCGTACAAAATTCGAAGCCGAATAGAATGGCGCTTTGACCGTTCCGGGCGTAAAAGGGGCGCGTCACCGGCGGCTCCGCCGGTAAAGTGTGTCGACAATGAATGCGTGCCTTCGAGATGCCGGACTGTTGAACGATTACCTGGTGCAAACCCATTCGGTTGGCCGCTGCGCCAGGTGCTCCGGGCTGTGGCTGCCCGGGGCGGTCGTGAAAGCGATGCTGGGTCGGTTCGCAGTGCCGTCGGCCACGGCGACCGCAACGACACTTCAGTGTCCGGACGATCGTTCGCAGTTGCTGGCTGTGAAGTATCGCGGCGTTGAGATCGACGTCTGCAGCGGTTGCGGCGGAGTGTGGCTGGACAGGGGCGAGCTGGAACGGATCCTACGGCAGAGCGGCAAAGGCGGTGTCGCAGGCGGGCTGAAGGGCGGAGCCGGGGAGGTTGTCGGCGAGGTTCTCCTCCAGGGAGTGGGTGAACTCGTCGGTGAAGCGGCGAGCAGCGTGCTGGAATTCATTTTCGAGGCACTGTCGGGCTTCTGATTTTGTCCTTGCGACGCGGCGGACGATCGTTAGCGTCAGCGCGCAATGAAATTCTGGAAGTATCACGCGTTGGGAAACGATTACGTAGTGCTGGATCCGGCGGACCTGGGCAGATCGCTCACGGCGGCGGAGGTCAGGCGGATCTGTCACCGGAATTTTGGCATCGGTTCGGACGGAATTCTGCTGGGCCCGTTAAAGTCGGAGAAGGCTGCGGCGGGCGTGCGGATTTACAATCCGGACGGGAGTGAAGCGGAGAAGAGCGGCAACGGTCTGCGCATCTTTTCGCGATATCTCTGGGAGCGGAAGCTGGCGGGCGGCGAGGAGTTCTCTGTTGAAACGCCGGGTGGCATTGTGCGGTCCGCGGTGTTTGAGCAGGGCCGGATGGTGCGGGTTGAGATGGGGCGGGTGAGTTTCTGGAGCGACCAGATTCCGGTAACCGGCGGGCGGAGGGAGGTGCTGGATGAGGATTTGTCTGTCGGCGGGCGTGTGTTCAAGGTGTGCGCCGCGACGATTGGGAATCCCCACTGTGTGATTCCGTTGGAGGAAATCAGCGAGAGCATGGCCCGGGAGTTCGGCCCTTTGATCGAGACGCACCCGTGTTTCCCGAACCGGACGAATGTCCAGTTCATGAAGGTGCTGGACCGGGCGAATATTCAGATTGAAATCTGGGAACGTGGAGCGGGTTACACATTGGCCTCAGGCAGCAGCAGCAGCGCCTCGGCGGCGGTGGCGCGGAGGCTGGGGTTGTGCGACCGGGCGATCACCGTTCACATGCCGGGCGGCAGACTCCAGATCGAGGTCGGGGACGATTTCCAGATTCTTATGACGGGTCCCGTGACCAGGGTCGGGGAAGGCGTTCTTTTCGACGAACTGCTGGAAGGAGCCTGAGGAGAAGTCCGAAGGGCGAAATCGGAAGGCCGAACGAAATCCGAAGACCGAGGTCCGAATGCGCGGCAAGTGGGCGCGTGGGGGGGGCGGTCCTGTGGCAGAACCGTGTCGGCTGCCACGGTTTCGGGCCGGCGGGAGCGATAACGAAGGTCAAGAACAGTGAAAAAGGAGCTCAATCCGGGGAACTGCGGATTTTTCGCTTCCCATTTAGCAATAGGGTCTTATCCTACCTGCCGTGACGGTAGATACTTTTAAGGACGAGATGGCGGCGGCGATGAAGGCCTACGAACAGTACGTCGTCTGCATCGGAAAGACCCCCGAGGAATTCCAGGCATCGATGGTTTCGCTGATGATCAAGGCCATCAAGGCTTTCGAGAACCGTGGACCGCACTTGCGGCACGGCATCGCGCTCGATCGCTATATCACCGTCATTCTCAGCCAGACGGACGGGCCGCGTCCGCTCTGCGGCATCTATTTCAATCTGCATTCGCCCTATCAGAGGCAGGTGGCTGCCCGCGCCCAGGCAAGCAGCGCGGTGAAGGAAGTTCGGCCGGCCTCCGAGGTCTGAGGCGGACCGGCTCACTTCCGTCGCTCTCGGGGCAACGGTTCTTACTCGAAGACGTCGTCTCCCTTGCGGGCTTCGCCGGCGACGATATCCGCGACGATGCTGTCTTCGCTTTGCGGGCCGGTTACCTTGAGTTCTCCCACGCGCAGTCCTCCGCGATAGACGAACAGGCGTTGTCCGATCTCAGCCATTTGGCCGACGGGGAAGGTGATGACGACGAACTGAAGCGAAGGGTTGGCGGAGCTGATTCGGCCGGTGAGTTTTTGGACCGGCGTGATGATGACCTGGCCGCCGGCGGTTTTGTTGGTAATGCTCCCTGAGATTCTGTTGGTGATGCTTCCCGAGAAATTCACCAGGGGAGCAAACTCGTAGCGCGTATCGCTCTGCGACGCGCATCCGGCAAGAATGCCGGCGAGCGCCATCAGCAGCCATGACCGATTTACCATGCTGCGGAGTTAACTGCGGGTTGAATCGAAGTCAACTCACTTCTCCGTCATGACGGTGTCTTCATGCTCGTAGGCCGGAGCGCAGCAACAGAGCAGGCGCAGCACTTCGTTTCCCGTGTTCCAGAGCTTGTGCTTCTTTCCCGGCGGGATGGCAATCGCATCGCCCGGCCGGACCGGCTGCGTTTCGCCTTCGATGCGGATCAGGCCCGTTCCGTGGGTGATGTAGTAGATCTCCTCGGTCCGGACGTGATAATGCTCGAGGGTGCTGCCGCCGACGGGAAGGCGCGCTTCGGCGAGGCTCTGGTTCCGGATGGCGGAGTTGCGATGAGCGAGCAGTTCGCGGATTTCGGATCCGTCCTTCGTGATGAAGGGTTGGATCGAGTCGAGTTGCTTGATTTCCATAGGATCTGTTCAGCCTGGATGTTGGGTTATTCGGGCGGTACGGCCGATCCGGGCATGAGCTGTTGCCATCTGGCCTGGCCCAGCAGGACGCCGGCGACCACCAGGACCATGGCCGCCCAGAACGTGGCGGTCATGGGTTCATCCAGCGTGTAGTGCGCCCACAACATGGTGCTGAGCGGAATGAGGTTGTTGAACAGGAGCACCTTGCTGGTCGGCCACCGCCGAAGCGCGTAGTTCCAGATGCCGAACGCAGCAACGCCGCCGGCCACGATGCAATAGACGTGAATCGCGACCAGGTCCGCTCGCCAATCGATGTCGGCGGGTCCGGCCACTTCAGCCATGCCGATGATCAGCAGGATCAGTCCTGCGCGCCACATGGTGTGGGCGGTGGTTTCCATAGCCGGCAGCGCGCTTCCCAGCACGCGGCACTGGCGCCCGTAATTGGTCCAGAGAACGCTGGAAGCGATGCCCAGCGCTTCGCCGCGCCAGTCGGCTTCCGTTCCGTGCAGCGACGGCCAGAAGAGCACGATGACGCCCGCCAGTGCGAGAAACGCCGCGCCGTAGCGATGGAGCGTTTCGAAGTTCCATCCGGGACGCCGTTCCCAGAGAACCGCCCAGACCGGCGCGGCGCCGAGATAGAGCGCCACATGCGACGCGGACGTCAGGCGGATGGCCCAGTTGAAGCAGATGATGTAGATGGCCAGGCTCAATCCGCCGCGCAGCCAGAGTTGCCGTTCGGTAGAAGGGGTCAACGGGGTGCGCGGTCCCAGGAGCGACGTCCAGCGCAACAGGGTGATCATAAGCAGGCCGGCGCAGAGAAAGCGCGTGCCGCCCGTCCAGATGGGCGGCCAGGCGGTCACGACGACACGCGTGCCGGCGTTGGTGCCGCCCCAGAGAAACACGGCAAACACCAGGCTGAGCGCGAGCGTCGCGTCGGATCGACTTCTGAACACGCGTCGAGTTAGACAAACGGCGGCGTTGATGCAACTGAAAACGGGGGTTGACCCGCGCGGGTTCGAAACTACTTTGAGCGCATGGAACACTCACCGGGATTTCTCAAGATCGTCAATGAGGCGCGGCCCTACGTGAGGGAGATCGACGTGGAGGAAGCGCGGCGCCGGCTGGATCGGAACCCGCGCGCCATTCTCATGGACGTGCGGGAGGATTCGGAATGGGAGAAGGGGCACGCGGCGCAGGCGATGCACCTGGGCAAAGGAGTGCTGGAGCGGGACATTGAACGGCTGGTGCCGGATCGCGACGCGGAGATCATCATGTATTGCGGCGGCGGGTACCGGTCGGTGCTCACGGCCGAGGTGGCGCAACGGATGGGCTATCGCAACGTGTATTCGCTGGCCGGCGGGTACAAGGCGCTCGTCCAGGCAAACTGGCCGATAAAGCCCGGCGGAGGGAACTGACCGGCAGCCGTTCGATCTACGCGGGCGCCGGCTGGAGCCCGTGACGCCGCACGACCCGCTGGATGGCATTCAACAGCGAGACGACCTTCTCCCGCGTGCACTCGCCCATGAGACAGATCTGGACCCAGTTCCGCTTCTGGAGGTATTCGCTGTTGTAGCTGATCAGGTATCCCGCTTCCTGCAACGATTTGGCCATCTGCGTTGAGCTGCCGTCCGGGGGAACGGCGATCGTGACGACGGCAGGAGAGGTGACGGCGTCGGAGCCGACCAGTTGGAAGCCGAGTTCGATGAGCCGTTGGCGCAGGAAGGCCGACAGATCGACGATGTCGCGGAAGCGTTTTTCCCAGTCCACGTGTTTCGTTGCGGCGTGCAAGGCGTGAAGCAGATTGGATGAGAATGTGAAGGGGACACCCTGCTGGCGGGCGTAATAGCCGAGATCGAGGTAACGCGGGAGCCGTTCCGGTTCCGGCGCGACGTCGTGGTGATGGAACACCATTGAAATGCCGGGATAGGACCGCAGGCCTTTGCCGCTGGAGCCGGATGCGAGGTAAACGCCGGTGAGGTCGAGGGGCATCGTGCCGATGGTGCTGATGCAATCGAGGCAAAGGCGCGTCTCGAACTCGGCGCAGAGCGCTTTCAACTGATCGAGGTCGTTGAGCACGCTCGTGGAGGTTTCGCAATGCGTGCACCAGAGCCAGCCCGGTTTCGGAGAGCGTTCCAGGGCCTTGCGGACTTCGGTGAGCGGGATCGGCTTGCCCCACGCCGCTTCGACGGTTTCGAATTCGAGCCGGAAGCGCCGGGCGTGATCGACGAGGCGGCTGCCGAATTCGCCGTTGTTCAGCACCACGCCGCGTTCGCCGAGCAGCGAGATCTGGCCGGCGATCACATCGTTGGCGAGCGTGCCGGAGCCGAGAAAGAGCTGCACGTGCCGGGCGCGCACCAGCTCGGTGAGCGTCTTCTGCGCGGCGGCGAAATCCTTCATGAACACATCGGCGCGATGCGACTCGGGGGCCTGCTCGAACGCGCGGCGCACTTCGCGCCGGACCGCTACCGGCCCGGGGAGGAAGTTGACCGCGCTGGGCTGGAACGAGCGCGAGGGCGACGATCGCAGAAACTCGCGCGCGGTGGTCTCGAACGTTTCCAGGGTGATGTACATCGGCTGGAACTGGGCTTCTCCCGTGCCGACCACCGGCCCGAACGGCACGAAGCCGAGGTGTTGGTACAGCTTGAACTGGCGCGTGGTGCCGGAGATGATCGCGAGGTCGTAGCCGCGTTCGATGCCGTGTTGCCAGAGCAGGGCGAGGATGCCTTGCAACACCTGCGCGCCGCGGAACTTCTTTTCGATGGCGAGCAGGCGGATTTCGCAGATCTTCCTTCCTGGCGGGAGGTACGAGTCCAGGTTTTCGAGTTTCTGGTCCAGCGAGAACGGGCGATTGCCGCGCACGGCGAGCATGCCGGCCAGCGTCCGTCCCGAAAGACAGATCAGGTAGGTGTTTTCCGCGTGGAACTTGTCCACGAGACGCTGCGTTGGCGAGCGTTCGTGCTGGGGAATTTCCTCGACGAACGTTTTGTAGTTCAGCCGGTGGATCTGTTCGAACTCCCAGTCTTCGGTGGCGAATTTGAAAACCAAAGGTTGCCGTGAACTCATAGGGGTGGTTGGTCCGGTTCAACTGCGTGTTCGCGGCGTTCAGCGAACAGTGAGAATTCGTCCATCAGGTTTTTGCGATGCGCCAGCAGGACGAGGCCCGCCCAGACCGAAAGGAGAATGACGCGCGCGGGAGCCTGATCCAGGAGCAGGCTGGCCAGAGGCACGCAGGCCAGAGCAAAGAGCCCCGGCAACACCGTGCGCCGCAGGCAGGCAAAAAGCGCCAGGAACAGCGCGGCAAACGCAACGGCCAATTGCGCGTCAAAGACCAGCAACGACCCGAGCGACGTCGCCATGCCCTTGCCGCCGTGGAACCGGAGTTGAACCGGCCAGACATGCCCGATGACCACGCCGATCATGGCAATGACAACCAGCCGATCATCCGCGGTGAATTGCCGGGCTGCCCAGACCGCCAGAATGCCCTTGGTCAGGTCGAAGGCTACCGTCGAGAGAAAACCTGTCTTTCCCAGGATCCGCCCCACGTTTCGAGCGCCCACGCTGCCGCTGCCGATCTCGCGGATGTCCCGTCCGGTCAGCCAGCGCACCAGGTAATAGCCGGAGGCGAAGCAGCCGAGGATGTAGGCGCAGAGGAAAATGCCACTCGCATGGTTCCAGTTGGCGGAACGGAAGTGTTCGATCCACGACATGGTTTTGTTTGGCTATCTCACCAACAATTCCTCTGCTGTAATGACTGGCGGAGTCTAGCCGGGTTTCAGGCAGGCTGTGAATCAAAAAATTCGGATTTCGCGGCGCCACGGAAGGGCGGGCTGCCGTCTGCCGCGCCTCCGGCGCTCGGTGTCGCTGGGTTCCACCTTCGCGGAGGAGCCGTCCCGTTGCCGAAATGCTTCCCGGGCCGATCCCGCTCCAGTTCCGAAAACTCGAGATGCCGGCGCTTCCGCGGTGCTCATGGCTTTGGAGTGCGGCGGCGGCCCGGCGATGGCTCCCGTGGAAGTCACACGTGATGCGTGACGCCATTCGGGCAGGTGAAACTTTCACCGATTCGCCGCAGCGCGATTCGCTCGCGCTCGGACTCCAGCGCCGCTTCGAACCGTTCGATCGGCTCGTTCATGGGCTCGTTGCTCAGTTTGAAGGTCTGATGATGCACCGGAACCAGGTAACGCGCGCCGGCCATGTCGGCGAGTTCGACGGCCTGCTCCGGCGTGCAATGATTCCAGATCCACGGATCATACGCGCCAATCGGCATGATGGCCGCCTCGAACGGGCCGTGCGACCGGATCTTCGAGAACAGCGGGGTGTGCGCGGTGTCGCCGGCAAACAGCAGGGCTTTGCCTTCGCGGCGGAGAATGTAACCGTTGTAGCCCCGCAGGCGTTTGCTCGGCCACCGCACGCCCCAGTGCTTCACCTCGAACGCCTGGATCTCGATATCGCCGGCCGCGCACTTCGCCTGCACCTTGTCGCCCCATCCGAGTTCCGTGATGCGATCCAGGCCAATACCGTCGATCACGTCCGTCGTGTCCTTCGCAGTGACGGTAAACACGTTCCGCGGCAGGGACGCGAGCGACGCGATGTCCATGTGATCCATGTGCGCATGGGACAGGAGCAGGACGTCGATCGGCGGCAGGTCGCGCGGGCGCAGCGCGGCGGCGACGTACCGTTTGGGACCGGCGATGCCGATGCCGAGGCGGAACCCGATGCGATCGCCGAACGCGGGGTCGGTCAGGATGCGCACGCCAAAGAAATTGATGAGCATCGTCGCGTGGCCGATCCAGCAAAGCGTGATGGCGTTGTCCGGCCACGCTTTCGGGTCCGGGCGAACGGGCGCCGGGAGAACGGCGCGCCGGGCATCCGCGAGCAGCACGCGCATCCAGCGCGCGGCGCGGCGGTTCGAGGTCTTGAGCCAATAGGCGGTTCCGGCGGTCAGGGCGCCCGCGCCGACGAGAGCGTATTTCATAAACTTGCGCCGACTGGCTTTCATTGCAGTGACATTCCATTGCTGCAGGAGCAAGGCAGTGTCAAGCGCCGGAGAGCGGAGCGCTGTCGGACGCGGCAAGAAATCGCTCGCGCACCACGGAGCGTCTCTTCATCTTTTTCGCCGTGCATCTGGCGCGACTACGTCTTCGTGATTTCCGCAACTACGCGCGGCTCGATGTGGCGTTTTCACCCGGATTTCATCTGTTGCTGGGGAACAACGCGCAGGGAAAGACCAATGTTCTGGAGTCGATTTACCTGCTTTCGACCCTGCGCTCGTTCCGCGGAGTGGGCGGCGCGCAGATGGTGCGGCACGGGCAGAAGGGATACTTCGTCGGCGCGACCGTCGTGGGGCAGGGAGAGCACGAGATCCGGATGTACTGGTCCGCGACCGAGCGCAGCCTGAGCCTGGACAATCGCCCGGTCCGGCGCCTCACGGATTACCTGGGGACGTTGCGGACGGTGGTGTTCTGCACGGAAGACCTGCAACTGGTGAAAGGAACGGCGCGGGCGCGGCGGCGGTTCATGGACCTGCTGTTGTCGCAGACGCAGCCGGGGTACCTGCCGTTGCTTCAGCGATACGCGAAAGCGCTGCGATCCCGCAATGCGCTGTTGAAACGGCCTGTGCCGGACGAGGCGGCGCTGGAGGGTTTTACCCGTGAACTCGTGGCGCTGGGCGAGGAGATTACACGGCGGAGGGCCGAACTCATTCCGCGGTTCTCGCCGCTGGTGCAGCTTGCGTACCGGCGCATCTCTCACGGCAGCGAGGAACTGCGGATGGAATACCAGCCAAGCGTGAAGAGGGATTTTGCAATCGAACTGGCCCAGACCCGGGCGCGCGAGCGCAGTTATCGGATGACGATGGTCGGGCCGCATCGCGACGACGTGCAGCTTCTGTTGAACGAGCGGTCCGCCGCGCAGTTTGGCAGCGAAGGCCAGAAACGGACGCTGTCGATCGCATTGAAGATGTCGCAGGCGGAGTATCTCACCGACGTTCACGGGTCGCCGCCGGTGTTGCTGATCGACGATGTGATGGGTGAGCTGGACGCGAAGCGGCGAAGCGGGTTGCTGCCGTTGCTGGAGCGGGCGCACCAGGCGCGCGGGCAGGTGTTCATGACCGCAACCGAAGAGAACTGGCCGTCGGAGCTGGGGCGGCAATTGCAGCGGTGGGAGGTCGTGAGCGGCATCTTGAAACGGGCCTGAAAGGAGAAGGGCGGCCTTCCTGGGAAAACCGCCCCCTTGCGAGCCGTCGCACGCTGTCAGATCCCGCCGGGCGAATTGGTGCGGCGTTCCAGTCCCGGAGGCAACTGGTCGCGATCTCGCAGGCCCGGCGGCAGTTCATCGCGGTTCTCAAGTCCCGGAGGCAGGTTCCGGTCCGGAGCGTTCGTTCGCGATGTCGGCGGAAGATTCGTTCCGGCGTTCCGGTTCGTGTTCGAGTACTGGCTGCTTTGCTGATTCGTTCGTGAGGTCGGGAAGAGTGCGTTCGTGCCGGAGGCGCCCGGTGCATTCGTGTTCGCCCCGATCTGGCTGTCGGAGGAGTCTGTCGAAGTCTGATCTGCGACGTCGATCCGGTTCACAACGCCCGTGACACCCGGAATGCGTTCCACCGTTGTCTGAATGCGTTGTCGTTCCTCCGCTGTGGGCGCCGAGCCAACGATTTGAACGACGCCGTTCTGGACAATGAAGTGGACCGGGGCGGACGGGCCCGCCGCGGTGGTGGTGGATGTGGTCCGGGACTTCATGGTGTTGCGGATAAGCGCGAGGATGCGCTGATCGCCCTGGGTAAGCGCGCTGTCCTGGCGCGGCATGCTGCTCGTGGCGTTGGTCGAGACGGGCTGACCTGAAGGAAGGTTCGTCCGGCTGCCGGGGCCGCCCTGGTTGGTGACGGTGCTGCCGGCGCGAGGCGGCGTGTTGGTGCCCGGATGGGGCGAGGTCACGTCGTTGGTGCGGCGCGCCAGGCCGGGCGGCAATTCGTCGCGATTCTGAAGGCCCGGCGGCAGTTCCTGGCGTTGTTCCAGACCGCGCGGGAGGTTCCGCTCGGTTGTTGAGTTTGTTCCGCCGCCGCCCGGCACCTGGGCCGGAACACTGAGAATGGAGAAGGCGCCTGCAAGGATGGCTACTGCGATGCTCTTCATTTGTCGATCCCCTGGCGCCGCGTTTGAGTTGCTGATCCGCTGTTTGTTCATGATGCGTTTAATCAATCACGCGAGGAGTTTTCCTCCATAGGGTTCATTGCCCAAAAAAGGCGCCGGCGGACTCGAATCCGCCGGCTCCGTTTTCGAAACGCTGCCTGGCTTTGTGTCGTCATCGCGGCGTGCCGCCCGGACCGGGCATCGGATCCGTCATACCACCTTCGGGCGCGCCTGACGGATTCCTGTCAACGTCCCCTGGCTGTGGTCTTCCGGTGGGCAGGAGGATGACGTTGCTGCCGGGCTGATTGGTGCTGAAGCCCATCATGTTGCTTCCGATCGGCAGGCCGAAACGATTCGTGCCCATGCCGAATTGATTCGTGTTGAACCCGCCAAACCTGTTTGTCTGCAGTCCGAACTGGTTGGTAGGGATTCCAGAGCGATTCGTGAAGCCGAATTGCGTCTGGGGGCGTTGTGGCGCGACGCCAACGCCCGGTTGCGGAGTGGTCCCGGGTGCGGTGCCGGGCGTCGTCCCCGCGGGATTTTGAGGCATTGTTCCAGCCGGATTTTGAGGCATTGTGCCGGCAGGATCCTGAGGAATCGTCCCGGGCGGATTCTGAGGAATCGTTCCAGGGTTCTGCTGAAGACCCGGGTTCGGTTGAGCTCCGGGGTTGGCCGGGGTGGCGCCGGGATCGCCAAGGGAGATCCTTGGATTGGTTGGTCTCGGCGGAGTTGTGCCGGTCCGGTCTTCCTGCGCCGGCGCGGCGAGCGCCGTTGTGAGTGCGGCGGCCATAATGAATAGATGGTTCGATTTCATTTGGTGTTTTTTCGAAATTGTTCAAGGAACGCTCCGATGGCCGATTGGTGGCCTCAATAGAGGCTTCACCCCACGAAAGGGCGAACACGCATCGGCAGGTTGAGACCCTACTTGGACCGGATGTGGAGCGGCGCTAGCGTGCGGAAAAAGGAAAGGTCCCGTTCATTATGAAAGCAAAACTGATTCAACGCGCGCAGCATCGTCTGTTGTGCCGCGGGCTGATGGCCCTGGCACTTGGGGTCGGCCTCGCCGCCAACGCCGGCGATTCAACAACAGGTGATCCAAACAAGCAGGGCGCGGGCGCGCAGCGGCTGATGGAAACCGAGGCTTCGGCGTCCACGACAGCGCGGCCGGGCGATCCCTCGTCGTTTGTGAAAGAGGCCGTCAAGGGAAACGAGGCGGAAGTGGCGTTGGGCGAATTGGCCGAGCGCAAAGCGCAGAACCAGCAGGTGAAGGATCTGGCGGCGATGCTGCGGAAAGAACACACGGAAGCCAATCAGCAGCTCCGATCGCTGGCGCAGCAGCACAAGGTGCCGTTGAACCAGCCGCTGGAGGCGAAACACAAGGAGGAAATGCAAAAGCTTCAGCGCCTCAGCGGCCCCGAGTTCGACAAGGAGTACGTCAAGGCAATGCTGAAGGATCACCAGAAGGACATTCAGGTGTATCAGCGGGCTGCGCAGAATCTCGACGACCCGGCCGCGAAGCAGTATGCCCAGACCACGTTGCCGAAGCTGCAGTCGCACCTGCAACACGCCAAAAGCGCGGCGCAAGCCATCGGCATCGATCAGGCCACCATCTCTTCCATTCTGAAAGAAAGCCCGGAAGCCATGGGCGGCACGGCGGACGACTCCGGGAAGAGTACGGGGCACGAATCCATGGACGACAGGAACACCCCTCGAGTTCCTCCGGACAGCCGTTAGGCCCATCCGACGCGTGACCTGATACAAGCAAACGCGGCCGAGCGCCGCCCTTGCTTGTTGAGCAACCCGAGCCCGCGCTGCTTTTCCATCGACAGGACGGATTCCCGTTCGGCGTCTCCGCCGGTGTCAAAAAAGGATGCGAAAAGCACAATCCGTGTGTTGTCGCCCGCGCGCGCTGACGGCACCTTCCTTTCAGCCTGGGCGGACTGGGGATTCGTTGGTGTGGACTCGTTGCTGGTGTCCGCTCAGGCATCATTTTATATGGCAATGAAGAGCGACCGCGCTGCGTGGCTGAAGGCCGGAACGGTTTGTTGTTCCATCCAGCCCAACGTCTCGAAACCCCGCCGCCTGGTCCTGCTCGGCGCACCGGGCGTCGGCAAAGGCACCCAGGCGGAGCTGCTCTCGCAACGATGGGGCGCGTGCCATCTCTCCACGGGTGATATCTTTCGGGCGGCGATGACCTTCGATGAGTGCGAGCGCACGCCGACGATGAGTCGCGCGCTGGAGCACATGCGGCGCGGAGAGCTCGTGCCGGATGAGATCGTGTTGGGCCTGGTCTCCGAGAGGGCGGGTTGCCTGCGTTGTCGGGGCGGTTTTCTGCTGGACGGTTTTCCGCGAACGGTGGCGCAGGCGGAGGCGCTCGAGAAGACGCTCGCCGACCAGGGCGTCGCGCTCGATGCCGTTCTGAGTTACGACATGCCGATCGAGAAGATCGTGTCACGATTGGCAGGGCGCCGTACCTGCAAGCTCTGCAAGGCGGTTTTCCACGTCGAATCGCGTCCGCCCCGCGTTGCGGACGTCTGCGACCACTGCGGCTCGGCGCTTTACCAGCGGGAGGATGATCGCCCCGAGTCAATTCGCGTGCGGATGGAGGCGTATACCCGAAGCACGGCGCCTTTGGTGGAGTTCTATCGCCAGAAAGGCCTGTTGATATCCATTTCGGCGGAAGGTTCGCCCGAGGAAATCTTCGAGAGAACACGGCAGGCTCTGGACGGGAGAGACTGAACATTCAACGCTCAATGGTTCGAATGTTCGGTGGGACGAGCGTCCTCGCGAGCCGTCGTCCGATGTGGGTGGTCTTTGGATGCTCCACCCCGGAGGTGCCGGTAATTCAACGCACCAGCGCGTCCTCTTTGCAAGCAACGTTGAATGTTCGGCGTTGAATGTTGAGTGCTGAAGGTTCTCCCTGAGAGTCCCGCTTCTTGGCTTGCCAGATTGTTCTCCGGCGCGTAGGAGGAGGCATGCAGCGCTCACTTGTCATGACCCTGATCGGGCAGGATCGTCCCGGGCTGGTTGAATCCGTCGCGAGCCTCGTGGCGGCGAACGGCGGCAACTGGCTCGAAAGCCGTATGTCCCGCCTCGGCGGCCAGTTCGCCGGCATCGTCCGCGTCCAGGTGCCTGCCTCGAACGAACAGTCGCTCACGACGGCGTTAAAAGAGCTTTCTTCCCGCGGCCTGCATGTGGTGGTGCACACGGACGCCACGGAAGCCGCCGCCTCCGCCGGCGCGATCAGCAATCTCGAAATCGTCGGCCAGGATCGCCCCGGCATTGTCCGGCAGATCGCTCAGGCGCTCGCGACGTTCGGCGTCAACGTCGAGGAACTCGAAACCGAATGCGAAAGCGCCGCCATGTCGGGTGAAACGCTGTTCAAAGCTCGCGCGCGCGTCAGCATTCCGCCGACTTGCAACGTTGGGGAACTGCGCCGGACGCTCGAAAGGATTGCTTCCGACCTGATCGTGGATATTTCACTGGAACCCGTCGCTGCGCAGACCTAGGCCTTCGGCGGAGGCGTCAGGTATCCTTGCGCGGGAACAACGGGACCGGCTGTGCCACGTTGTGTCCTTTGGGGAGGCCGCCCCAGGCCGCCGCTTCGAACCGGTCGGGCACGCCCGGGAGATTCAATTGCGCGTAGATTTTGGCGGACGTCTCGGGCAGGAACGGCCAGAGCAACACCGCCAGCACACGGCAGGTTTCGGCAAGGTTGTAGAGGACCGCGTCCAGTTGCTTTGCCTGCGCGGGATCTTTCGCCAGTTTGAACGGCTTGGTCTGCTCGACGTACACGTTGCCGCGATCGACCAGCGTCCAGATCTTCTGCAACGCCGCCTGCAAGCGGTTTTCTTCGAGCAGCGCGCGAGTCTCGGTGGCGACCTGTTGTGCTTCGGCGGAGAGCTCGCCCGACGGTTCGGGCACAATGCTCTGCCGGTATGCCCTGAGCATCGAGAGAGAGCGATTCAGGAGGTTGCCCAGCCCGTTCGCCAGCGCGGAAGTGTATCGATCCCGGAAGCTCGCGTCCGTCCAGTTCCCGTCCGGCCCGATATCGAGTTCGCGCAGGACATAAAACCGGAAGGCATCCACGCCCCATTCGTCGATCACGGCGACGGGATCCACGACGTTGCCGGTGGTCTTGCTCATTTTCTGTCCGTCCTTCTGCCACCAGCCGTGCACGAGCAATTGTCGCGGCAAGGGCAGGCCGAGCGCCTTGAGCATGATCGGCCAGTACACCGCGTGAAACTTCAGGATGTCCTTGCCGATGATATGGACATCCGCCGGCCAGAGCGCGGGCCCGTCGTTCGCTGCGCCTTCGAAGCCTCGCAGGGCGCGCAGTGCGGGATCACCGTGCGCGGCGGGGATGCTGATGTAATTCACGAGCGCATCGAACCAGACGTAGGTCACGTATTGATCGTCGAAGGGCAGGGGAATGCCCCAGCTCAAGCGCTCGCGCGGACGGCTGATGCACAGGTCTTCGAGCGTGTTGTTGCGAAGAAAGCCGAGCACTTCGTTGCGGCGATAATCCGGCTGGACGAAGGACGGGTTCGCTTCAATGTAATCGATCAGCCATTGCTGCTGGTCCTGGAGGCGAAAGAAGTAGTTCTCCTCCTCGAGTTCGATCACTTCGCCGTAAGCCGGATCGAACGTGCCGTCGGGTCGCCGGTCTTTTTCGGTGAGAAAGGTTTCTTCCTTGGTCGAATAGAACCCGCGATAGGTCTTGCGATAGACGTGGCCGTGGGCGTTGACATGCGCAAGGCAGGCCTGCACGCAGGCCTTGTGGCGCGCCTCGGTGGTGCGGACGAAATCGTCGTTCGTCAGGTTGAGTTTTCTGACGAACGCCTTCCAGTTTTCAGCGAGTTCGTCGCAGTAGGCCTGCGTGTCCTTCTGCTGGGAAGCGGCCGTCTGCTCCACTTTCTGCCCGTGCTCGTCGAGTCCTGTCAGGAAGAAGACTTCCTGCCCGAGGCTGCGCCGTGCGCGGGCGATCACATCCGCGAGGATCTTCTCATAGGCATGGCCGAGATGCGGCTGCCCGTTCACGTAATCGATCGCGGTGGTGACATACCATCGTTTGTTCATCCCGCGAAGTGTGGCGGATGGTACGCACAAAGGCAACAGGCGGGAGGGGGGTTGTCGGGACTCTTTGATAATGTCATCTTTCTGACTCTATGAAAATGTCCCCTTTGGGAGGCAGTTGCGGTAGCAACTGCCTCTGCAT
>DGDZ01000019.1:21754-23409 GCA_002385705.1 Verrucomicrobia subdivision 3 bacterium UBA3939 | reverse complement strand
GGGCCTTAACTAACCGCCATTCAGGTCAGCCCCAACAATCATCGCCTGCAACTGCGATACGCGAACCGCGCCGCCCTCGAGCGGGCGCGGCGAACGGGCGACCTGTCAGAAGCGTTGATCGAGGGCGATGCGTTCCGTTCGTTGACATGGCTTGATGAAGCGCAAGGACGGTGGCATGTGCTCGCGCGAATTCCCGCGCGCAGTGTGCCCGGTGCTACAGTCCTGGCGGCGGGCGCGCGCTGGCAGTTTTCGTTCGGCCGTTATGACCACACGCAGGACGGCATGGGCGCCGTCGTTTCGTCCACGTCGCCGCATGCGGAGCCGGACTTTCATCGGCAACAGGAATGGGGTTTGCTGGAGTTTGAGCCATGAACAACGAGGGTGGCGGCATAGCGACCATTGCAAGGCAGTTTGCAATAGACGGCGAGTTCCGGAGCGCGGCACCGCGCGGCAGCGGGCATATCAACGACACGTGGCTGGTGACATTCGCGCAATCGGCCACCGAAAAGCGCTACATCCTGCAACGGATCAACCGGTCCGTGTTCAAGGACCCCGCCGCTGTCATGGAGAACATCCGGCGCGTGACATCGCATCTGCGCGAGAAGCTCGCCGGGCATCCGGATCGCGAGCGGCGGGTGCTGACGCTGGTGCCCACGCGCGACGGCGGCTGGTGGCATGCGGCGCCGGACGGCAGTTGCTGGCGCGCGTATGTGTTCATTGAAGGCGCGAGCGCGCGGGACCTTCCGGAGTCGCCGGAGCAGGTCTTCGAGGCGGCGAAGGCATTCGGACAATTTCAGGCCCGGCTCGCGGATCTGCCATTGCCGCGGTTGCACGACACCATTCCGGACTTTCACAACACGCCGAAGCGGTTAGCCGCGCTGAAAGAGGCGGTGCGGCTGGACCCGCTCAATCGCGCGGCGGGCGCGGCCCGGGAAATCCGGTTCGTGCTCGCCAGGGAAAACATGGTTGGCCTGCTGGTGGGCGCCGGATTGCCGGAGCGCGTGACGCACAACGATACGAAATTCAACAACGTGCTGCTCGATGACGTCACGGGCGAGGGATTGTGCGTTCTCGACCTGGAGACGGTGATGCCGGGGCTGGCGTTGTATGACTTCGGCGACCTCGTGCGCAGCGCGGCAACAGTGGCTCCCGAAGACTCGCGGGACCTGTCGAACGTGCGGCTCGACATGCCGCGGTTTGAAGCGGCGGCGCGCGGGTATCTGGCAGCGGCGGGAAGTTTCCTGACACGGGAGGAACGACGATGGCTGGCCTTCTCGGGCAAGTTGATCGCGCTCGAGCTCGGCGTGCGTTTTTTGACGGATTACCTGTCAGGCGACGCGTACTTCAAGGTGCACCGGGAGGGACAGAACCTGGATCGTTGTCGCGTCCAGTTCCGGCTGGTGGAGTCAATGGAACAACAGGAGGAAGCCATGCACCGGTGCGTGGAGCGAGTGGGGTAAGGGGGGAGAAGCATCCAATATCCAACACCCAGGGAAAGGAGTGAGGGAGTGGTAACGTTCAACGCTCAACGGGATTTACGATTGACGATTCACGATTGACGCGGGGGTGATCAGGATGCATGCGGCGGGAAAGCGGCGAGCAGCGCCTGCATTCGGGGGGCGCTCAGAGAGAGCCGTTCTTCCGGAGCGCGCCTG
>DGDZ01000019.1:21302-21557 GCA_002385705.1 Verrucomicrobia subdivision 3 bacterium UBA3939 | reverse complement strand
CTGCGAGTTCCGCACGTGTACCAACGGAACACTTGAATCCCCTTGGCATCCCATGCGACGCCTGCACCCGGGGGTGCCCAGAGAATGCCGTTCTTCCGGAGCGCGCCTGCCCTCAGGCGCAGCGCGTGGACGAAGTGTGAGTCTGCGAGTTCTGCACGTGTACCAACGGAACACTTGAATCCCTTTGGCATTCCATACAGCGCCTGCATCCGGGGGTGCCCAGAGAATGCCGCGCCGGAGCGCGCCTGTCCTCAG
>DGDZ01000019.1:0-21104 GCA_002385705.1 Verrucomicrobia subdivision 3 bacterium UBA3939 | reverse complement strand
GGCGCAGCGCGTGGACGAAGCGTGAGTCTGCGAGTTCCGCACGTGCGAACGGAACACTTGAGTCCCTTGGGGGTCTTGTGCGCACTTCGAAGCCTGCATCGTCGCAGCCTGCGCAGCACCCGGGTCCATCTACCGATTTACGATTGACGATTGACGCGGGGGTCGTGTGATTCGGTGGAGGTGTTCTTGCCGTGCTGCGCTGGTGGGGCGAGCGTCCTGCCGCGCCGAAGTGCAGCGAAGGGCGGGAGCCGTCGTCCGACGCAGCGTTGAGTGTTCTCCTTTCTCGAAGGGCAAAGGGTGCAATCCCAATTGGGGTTTATTCTTCTCCAAGGGTTCGCCCGGGATCGTCTCGCCGTCACGAGACAATCCCGGGCGTTGGGACGGAATTCGTTGGACCTCTGTGGTCCGTTCGCGCGCTTGCGGAATTCGGAGTTAGACGCTTCGTCCACGTGCTGCGACTGGTCCCGCACTTGCGGGACACAGTCGCGCTCCGTTGGGGGGCGCGGCATTCATGCCGCTTGAAGGTGCGCAGGCATGCGTATGTTCGAACAAAATCCACGGCGCACCTGCTCGGACGCGAAGCTACCTGAGAGCACTTCCGGTGTGGAAAGCCCTCGCTGCCGTCGTGTTCGGCCCGCCGGCACAACGCCCGTGTCAATCGTCAATCGCCGGGCGCTGGACGAGCTTCGCGTCGCGGGGACGAGGCCGTCCCCGCCCCAGGCTCTGAAGGTGGAGCGGTCATCTCTTCGAGAACGGGCGCGAGGATTTTCCACACGTTCTCAGCCACAATGCGCTGGCCCTCGGCGGTCGGGTGGATGCGATCGGGCTGGTTCAGCTCGGGGCGACCGCCGACGTTCTCCAGCAGGAACGGAATCAGGTGCGCGTTGTTCTTCTCCGCGAGTTCGGGATAGATGCGTTCGAACTCTTTCTGATACTGCTCGCCCATGTTCGGCGGCATTTGCATCCCGGCAAGGATCACTTCCACGTCGGGATACCGGGCGCGGGTGCGGTCGATGATGGACTGCAGGTTCGTGCGGGTGGCTTCGGGCAGGATGCCTCGCAACCCGTCGTTGCCGCCGAGCTCGACGATGAGGACGTCGATGCGCTGCCGCATGAGCCAGTCGAGCCGGCGCAGGCCGCCCGCGGAGGTGTCGCCGGGGACGCCGGCGTTGACGACGCGGAACTTCATTCCGCGCTCGTCAATGAATTTCTGCAGCAAGGCGGGGAAGCTTTCCTCGGGAGCGACGCCGCTGCCGGCGGCGAGGCTGTCGCCGAGCACGACGATAGTGCGGGTTGCGTTGGTGGATTCGGCTCCGCGCGAAAGGGCGGAGGAGAGGCAACCGAGAAACGCCGCGAACAGCGCGGCCCGGAGTATCCGCAATCGTCGCATCGCCCGCACTGTTCAATGATTGGCGAATGGATGCAACCGAAATTGCGTTTGACCCGTCTGGATGGCCGTGGAGAGACTCAACGCTCACCGCGCGCAGCGGAGTCCTGTTGTCGGACCCTCGAGTGGCGCGCGCTGAATTGTTCAAATGGCAGGACCGATTCTTGAAGTGCGCAATCTGACCCGGGTTTATTCCACGGGCTCGGAAAAGCTGACGGTGTTGAAGGACGTCAGTTTCGATCTCGAAGCGGGCGCGACGTGCTCGATTGTGGGGCCGTCGGGCAGCGGAAAGACGACGTTGCTCGGGTTATGCGCGGGGCTGGACCTGCCGACATCGGGCGTGGTGCGGATCATGGGGAAGGAACTGGGCGGCATGAGCGAAGACGAGCGCGCGCGGATCCGCAACGCGGTGGTGGGGTTTGTGTTTCAGAACTTCCAGTTGATGCCGACGCTGACGGCGCTGGAGAACGTGATGGTGCCGCTCGAGTTGCAGGGGGACCGGCGGGCGGCGGCGCGCGGGCGCGAACTGCTGGCCCAGGTCGGGTTGAGCGACCGGATGGGACATTATCCGGCGCAGTTGTCGGGAGGAGAACAACAGCGCGTGGCGATTGCGCGCGCATTTGTGAACCAGCCGAAGATCCTCTTCGCGGACGAACCGACGGGCAACCTGGACGCAGAAACGGCGGAGTCGGTGGTGGAAGCGTTGTTCAACCTGAACGCGTCGTTTGGCACGGCGCTGGTCCTGGTCACGCACAATCTTGAACTGGCGCAGCGCACGCAGCGGATTCTGCGGCTGGCGCGCGGCATCTTGATTGCCGCGGAAGAGGGCAGGGCGGCACGGCAGGGGGCGGCCGGGTCATGAACGCATTGCTGCGCGCGGCGGGTTTGCTGCTCCGGCCCTGGACGTGGATCATGGCGTGGCGCGACAGCCGCCGCAGCCGGCGCCGGCTTCTGCTGTACGGCGCGTCCATCGTGCTGGGTGTGGCGGCGCTCACCGCTATTGCGCTGGCGGGGCGGCAGATGGAGGACACCGTGCGCGAGCAATCCCGGTCGCTCCTGGGCGCGGACCTCGTGGTGAGCACGCGCGACTCGAGACTGACCGAGCAGCAGGAGGCCTTTCTCAATTCGCTCGGTGGCGAGCAGGCGCGCGAGGTCCAGTTCGCGTCGATGGTGTATTTCCTGAAGAACGACGGCACGCGGCTGGTGCAGGTGCGAGCGCTGGAGGGAGACTTTCCGTTCTATGGCGAACTCGAGACCGCGCCGGCGGACGCGGTGGCGAAGTTGCGGTCGGGGGAAGGCGCGCTGGTCGAGGGGCATCTGATGGAGCTGTATGAGGCGCGGGTGGGCGACCTGATCAAGGTGGGCGACATCACGCTGCCGATTGCGGGCGTGCTGACGCGCGTGCCGGGGGAGACGATGAGTTTCGGGACGCTGGCGCCGCGGGTGTATGTGCCGTTGAAGAAGGTGCTCGGGACGAGACTGCTCCAGGAGGGCAGCCTGGCGCGCTACAAGGTGTATTTCAAACTGCCGGCGCGCGTGGACGCCGAGGAATTCGCGGACGCGCGGCGTTCGGAGTTCCGGGCACTGCAGCTCCGGTACGATTCGGCGGAGGAACGGCAACGCGAACTCGGGCAGGCGCTGGATAATATGATGCGGTTCCTGAACCTGATCGGGTTCGTTGCTCTGTTGTTAGGCGGTGTGGGCGTGGCCAGCGGGGTGCACGTGCACATGAAGCAGAAGCTGGGAACGATTGCGATCCTGCGCTGCCTCGGCTGCAGCGTCGGGCAATCGTTCGCGATCTATTTCGCCCAGGCCATGGCGCTGGGGCTGATGGGAGCCGTGGCGGGGGCGGCGCTCGGCGTGGCGGTGCAGTTCGCGCTGCCGTCGGTGCTCGCGGATTTCCTTCCGTTCCCGCTGGAGGCGGCGGTGTCGTGGTCGGGCATTTGGCGCGGGATCTGGATCGGGTTCCTGATCTGCCTGCTGTTTGCCATTCTGCCGCTGCTGCCGATCCGGCGGATTTCGCCGCTGGCGGCGATTCGGACGGCGTTCAGCCGGGAGGCGTCGCCCGCGCGGGACCCTCTCGTGTGGCTGGTGTACGCGGTGATCCTGGGCGGCCTCCTGGTGTTTGGCATTCTGCAGAGCCGCGAATGGCGGCACGGAGTCGGGTATGCGCTTGGCATTGCCGGCGCGTTCTTCCTGCTCGCATTGGTGGCGTGGGTGGTGTCGCGCGTCGCCCGGTGGATCGTTTCCGCCCGATGGCCCTTCGTGCTCCGCCAGGGCCTGTCGAACCTGTATCGCCCGAACAACCGCACCCTTCTGCTGATGGTGTCGCTGGGGATGGGGACCTTCCTGGTGCTGACGCTGTACCTGGTGCAGTTGAACCTGCTGGGAGAACTCCTGCGGCCGAAGGACGAGTTCGAGGGCAACGCGGTGCTGTTCGATATCCAGACCGACCAGCGCGAAGGCGTGCTCGCGGTGCTGCAATCGAACCAGTTGCCCGTGATCGATGACGTGCCGATGATCTCGATGCGATTGCACTCGTTGAAGGGGCGAACGGTCGAGGAGATCCGGAACGACCCGCACAACCGCATTCGCGGCTGGGCGTTGGGGAGAGAATACCGGTCCACCTCGCGCCCGGCGTTGTCGCGGACGGAAAAGCTGGTGGCGGGCGAATGGCATCCGCCGGCTCGAAACCCGGACGATCCGATCCCGATCTCGGCGGAGGTGGGGATTGCCGAGACGCTGCATCTGGGCATCGGGGACGAATTGGTGTTCGACGTGCAGGGCGTGCCGGTGCCGGCGCGCATTGCGAGCTTGCGGGAGGTCGATTGGCGGCGGTTGTCGCCGAATTTCTTCTTTGTGTTCCCGCCGGGATCGCTGGAAGGCGCGCCGGCCATGCACATGGTGGTGACGCGCGTGGAATCGAGCGAGCAGTCAGCGCGATTGCAGCGGGACGTGGTGCGGCTGTTCCCGAACGTGTCGGCGGCGGACCTGACCCTGGTTTTGCAGACGATCGAATCGGTGCTGGACAAGGTGTCGTTTGTGGTGCGGTTCATGGCGCTGTTCACGGTGGGAACCGGACTTCTGGTGCTCGGCGGAACGATTGTGAGCGGGCGCTACCAGCGATTGCAGGAGAGCATCCTGTTGCGGACGCTGGGGGCGACGCGGCGGCAGGTGCTGCAAATCCTGACGGCGGAGTATCTGCTGCTGGGAGTGCTGGCGGCGACGACGGGGATTGTGTTCGCGCTCGGGGCGAACTGGGCGCTGGCAAAGTTCGTGTTTGATGTGAAGCCGGGTTTCTATCCGGCGCCGTTGATGGTGGCGGTCGGCGCGGTGGCGGCGTTGACGCTGGTGTTCGGCCTGTTCGGCAACCGGTCGATTCTGAAACGCCCGCCGCTCGAAGTGCTGCGCGCGGAAGGCTAGAAGGGTGCGACTCACGCAAGGCAGACGAAGATCAACCACGGATGGGCACGGATAAGATGATGCAACGCGGTGGGGCGAGCGTCTTGCCACGCCGTAGCCAAGCGAACGCGGGTCCCCGCGCTCGCCGAGCCGGAGTCCTGGCGAAGGCTGGAGCCGTCGTGCGATGTTGCTGATCGTCCAGGTGCAGATGTCACAGATGAACGGCGTCGCATGAAGGCGGGACCCCATGCCTTTTTCGACGTTCTTGTCGTGTCCAACCGTCAGATGGATTGAATGGCTCCGCTAGCGGTTGGATTCGCGCGCGAGCGATTCCACCGGGGCGCGATCATCGGTCAGGACCGGCGACGACCTGGCGGCGCGGGGCGCCACGTTCGAGAACGCGCGGAGGCGGGTGGAAATCGTTGGCAGCGTCAGCACACCTTTTCTGGCGAGTTCCATCCCCACCTGTTGCACGCGTTCGGCGTCGTAAGGCTCCGCGGAACGGGTGCCGACCAGGACGACGTTCATGCTGGTGCGGGCGGGGAAGAGGTACACCTGCGGAAATACTTCCTTCATGGTGCGATAGATGGCGCCGATGATGTCGGCGCGCCAGCCGTGCAACTGGCCGATGACGTTGTAGGCGAGAACGCCGTTGGTGGACATGTGGTCGCGGGCAAGCTCAAAAAACTCTTTGGTGGCGAGGTGCGGCGGGATCGAGGAACCGTACCGCGTCTTCGTGTAGGCGTCGAGCAGGATGATGTCGTAGGTGTTGGTGGCGCGCCGGAGGAACACGCGGCCGTCCTGCAGGTGAATGCGGTGCCGGGCCGACTCGGTCACACCGAAGTAGGTCCTGGCGACTTCGACCACGACGGGATCGAGTTCGACGGTATCAATGACGGTATTGGTGTGATAGTGGAGGAAGGAGCGCTGGGTGCTGCCGCCGCCGAGGCCGATCATGAGAACATTGCAGGCCTCCGGGTTCCAGACGAACGGCATGTGGAAGTATTCGGTGTATTCGAAGTGTCCCTCGAGCGGGTTGGTGAGTGACATTTGCGTCTCGCGCGTGCCGTCAAAGCTGAGAATGCGCAGCGTGCCGGTTTCGATGACTTGCACGTGATGGTAGGGGGAGTAGCGGTCGAACACGACGACGGCCGGGAGCGCGGGGGCGGCGCCCAGCAACAACAGGACGCAAGCGGCGATGGCGCGGGGGATTCGGGTGCGGCGGTGCGAGGCGCCAACGCCGGCGATACGGCGGACG
This sequence comes from Verrucomicrobia subdivision 3 bacterium UBA3939, assembly GCA_002385705.1. GTDB lineage: Bacteria > Verrucomicrobiota > Verrucomicrobiia > Limisphaerales > UBA3939 > UBA3939. The sequence goes on along the minus strand of DGDZ01000019.1, from coordinate 15,057 downwards.
GGTCTGTTTTCCATGGGTGCGACGCGGTTGAACATTCAGTGTTGTTTGGTTGTTGTCGGTTTCATCCAGCGATCCATGACGACACTAACGCCGGCGAGTGCGAGAATCAAAACTCCGGTGCCGCGAAAAATGGCCGGCACAGAGAAGTAGTCGATGAGGATGTAGCCCGAGACGAAGACGCCGGCGATGCTGCCGATGGTGCTGGCGGCGTAAACGAGGCCGCTGATGCGTCCCACGTGCTCGATCCGGTGGGCGGCGAGCCGGATGGTGTAGGGCGACAGGACGGCAAGGACGAAACACGGCAGGAGAAACACCAGCGTGCTGCCAATGGCGGGATCGAGCTTCTGCCAGACCGCCGGGATGGGCTGGTCCAGGGGATGCCGCATGACGATCCGGTCGAGAAGCGATGGAGTGAACGCGGGGATGAAGAACGTGAACACTCCTGCGACGGCGAGCGGGAGGGCAAGGAACCGGGCGGTTTTGAAGCGGTCCGCGAGCGCGCCGCCGATGGCGTAGCCGAGGGCGAGCGCGATGAGGATGACGCCGATCTGGCTGATCCAGATGTAGAAATCGCCGCCGAAATGCCGGGCAAGGTAGCGGGCGCCGATGATTTCAAGAACCATGACAGCGAAACCGCCGAGGAAGACGAACGCGCCTGCCGTGGTCTTGAGCATAGAGCCAGAGACTGTTCACGGAGAGTGGGGGAGGTCAATGCAATAGTGCGCCGGTCGTGCGCCGTCGATCTCTGTAGGGCACGACGTGAGGAGTGCTTGACGGTGCAGAGACGCAGGTGCGCCTTCCGCGCCACGACGACTCGCTACCTCGTCGCCTACAAACCTGGCTATTCTCCAATGACCTTCACCAGGACGCGTTTTCGGCGGCGGCCGTCGAACTCGCCGTAGAAGATCTGTTCCCAGGGACCGAAATCGAGTTTGCCGTTGGTGATGGCGACGACGACTTCGCGGCCCATGATCTGCCGTTTCATGTGCGCGTCGGCGTTGTCCTCGCCGGTGCGGTTGTGGTGGTACTGCGACGTCGGCGCGTGCGGCGCGAGTTTCTCGAGCCAGACTTCGTAGTCGTGGAGCAGTCCTTCCTCGGCGTCATTGATGAACACCGACGCCGTAATGTGCATGGCGTTGACGAGGCAGAGACCTTCCTTGACGCCGCTCTTGCGGACGAGGTCTTCGACAGTGCGGGTGATATTGACGAAGCCGCGTCGATTCGGGACTTCGAACGAGAGGTATTCAGTCAGCGATTTCACGCTTCTCATTTACGATTTACGAGTGGCGATTGACGAGAGCGAAAAGGGGATGAAAAGCTGAAACGCTGAAATTGTCTTGTAGGCGACGACGTAAGGAGTCGGTTGTGGGTGACCAGGGTAATCGGGCGACGGCTCCCGCCTTCGCTACGCTACGGCGCGGCAAGCCCGTGTTCGCCATGGCTACGGCTCGGCAAGCGCGGGGGGTCTGTGATTCGAGTGATCAGCGACGTCGCGCGACGGCTCGCGAGGACGCTCGCCCCACCAACGGCAAATGCTTGCAGCCGCCCTCGGGTGGTTGGCGCGGCGGCAGCGTGTCGATCGTCAATCGTCAATCGTAAATCCCCAGGGGTCTGCATCGTTTTGCTCAGGCTGGCGAACAGAGAACAGCGGAAGTGGCGTTTCGACAGCGGTTCTCTTCCCGGTGCGCGGTCATCAGCGGCCGTTCTCCCTCTCAAATCGCGCTCTGCCGCAGGATTTTCTTCGGGGGATGACGGCGGCGCAACCGCGCGTCGTCGGCGGGCTGTTCCGGGTTCATGAATGTCATTCATCGAAATCTTGAAAAGATTGCGGCCGCTCGAGCGCGCGCGTGGCACGGCGGCAGTTAAGGAGGCGGCGTCCGCATCGGCAGGTCGAAACGACCGAGAACCAAACCCGAGAACGAAGGCCGGCGGACAACAGGACCGGAAAGAACCCGAAACCGGCAATTGAAAAACCATGATCACAACGAAACCTGACTGTACTCACCGCAAGCGAATTACTCGCATGAACTTCCTGAGCGCGGCGCCCGTCATGCTGGGCCTGAGCTGTCTGCCCGTTCAAACGGCCCTCGCCGACTCCGATGCCGAAGCACCGTTTGTCTCCGGCACGCTCAGCTTCGTCGCCGACACGCATTTCATCTCGTATGGACAGGACGTCTGGGGAGCGGGCAACGAGTGGAACGACGTGCTGTTTCATCCGTCGCTCGAACTGACGTTCGACCTGGGGCGCGGGTTCAAGGGGATCCTTGGGACCTGGTGGGACGTGAACGACAACGCGGCGACGAGCATCGGGCGCAAGGACGTGCAGGAGATCGACGTGTGGGTGGGGCTCGGTTACGAAGTGCAAAACTTCACGTTCACGCTGCTCTACCAGGAGTGGATGTACGGCGGGCAGAACGAGCGCATCGTGGATTTCAAGGTGGGGTACGCGCACTGGCTGAACCCGAGTCTGACGCTGCATGCGCGCGTGGACGACGAGCTGCCGTTCGACACGGGCCTGGTGACGGTGCTGGGCGTGGCGCCGAGCAAGGAGTTCGGGATCGTCACGGTGTCGGTCCCGGTGAATGTCTCGTTCGACACGGACAACTATCACGGCGGGGACGCGGGCTTCGGGTTCGTGTCGATCGGCGTGAGCGCCGGGGTGCCGCTGACGTTTGTGAAGGGGAACTGGTCGCTGAACGCGGGTATCACGTACTACCACACGAACGACAAGGTGATTCCGGTGAACCCGGATGAGGATTTTGTCACGGGGAGCCTTGGGGTTTCCCTCGCGTTCTGAAGCGAACGCAGAACAGCAATCAACCGATCAGGAGAACTGCAAACTTATGAAATGGACATCGAAATTCTGTGCAATGGCGGCGGGCCTGGCGGGCCTGGCGGCGCCGCTTTCCGCGACGGCGGCCGACACGGTGAAGGTGGGCGTGCTGCATTCGTTGAGCGGCACGATGGCGATCAGCGAGACGTCGTTGAAGGACGTGCTGCTGTTCACGTTTGACGAAATCAACAAGGCCGGCGGCATCAGCGTGGGCGGCCGCAACTATCTCATCGAGCCGGTGGTCGTGGACCCGGCGTCGAACTGGCCGCTGTTCGCCGAAAAAGCGGAGCAACTGCTGGTCAAGGACAAGGTGGCCGTTGTGTTCGGCTGCTGGACGTCGGTGAGCCGCAAGTCCGTGCTGCCCGTGTTCGAGCGGCACAACGGGCTGCTGTTCTACCCGGTGCAGTACGAGGGCGAGGAACTGTCGCGGAACGTGTTCTACACGGCCGAGGCCGTCAATCAACAGGCCATCCCCGCGGTGGATTACATGCTCGCCGAAGGGAAGAAGAAGTTCTACCTGCTCGGTTCGGACTACGTGTATCCGCGCACGACGAACAAGATCCTCAAGCAGTACTTGAAGATGAAGGGGATTCCCGAGTCGGACATCATCGAGATCTACACGCCATTCGGCCACAGCGACTACCAGACGATTGTGGCGGCGATCAAGAAGTTCGCGGCGGGCGGCAACGCGTGCGTGATCAGCACATTGAACGGCGACACCAACGTGCCGTTCTTCCGCGAGTTCGCCAACGCGGGTCTGACGTCCGAGAACTGCCCGGTGGTGTCGTTCTCGATCTCCGAGGACGAGTTCCGCGGATTGCCGGCAAAACAGCTCGCGGGCCATCTCGGCTGCTGGACCTATTTCATGTCCCTCAAGACGCCGGAGAACACGAAGTTCGTGTCGGACTTCCTGGAGTGGGTGAAGGCGCCGAAGGTGACGGGCGTGGACTTTGCGGTGACGGGCGTGGATCCCAAGGGCCGGGTGACGTGCAGCCCGATGAACCTGTCGCGCATCGGGGTGTATCTGTGGAAACAGGCCGTGGAACAGGCGGGCAGCTTCGAAGTGGACAAGGTGCGCGAGGCGCTGATCGGGCAGAAGTTCAAGGGACCCGCGGGTGAAGTGACGATGCAGGAGAACCATCACCTGGTGAACAACGTGTATATCGGCGAGACCATGCCTAACGGTCAGTTCAAGGTGATTCAGTCGTTCGCCAACGTCGCCGGGGAACCGTTCAGCGAGAAGTTTCTCAAATAACCTCCAGGGTTGTTGAGTCCAGGGAGGCGGGCCCGCCACCGGGTCCGCCTCCCCTTCAAACGAGGACATGCGATACACCAACCCACACGTTCTGATGCGTCTGCGTGCTGTTTTTCTTGCCGGCCTGCTTGCGGCGACGGTGCCCGCCACCGGGGCGTCCGGCGGCGAGACGCCCGCCCGGCTGCTCCTCGAGAAAGCCGCCGTCGCGGAGGACGTCACCGTCCAGATCGAGTGCGTGAAGCAACTCGCGGACGCGGCCGACGACGAACTGATCGCTCGCGCGCTGGCCGGATGGCGCCTTGCCGAGTTCTTCATTCACACGGAGCCGGACGGCGCGCGGGTGCCGTTCGTTCTGGATTCGCAGACGGACGGCGAGGGGAAGGCGCGGGGCGTCCGGGTGCGGGACGGCGAGTTTATCCAGGACGCGGCCGGCGCGCCGATCTGGTTTGTGCCGGCGGAGCAGACGCCTGTGGACACGACGTCGTCGCTGCGGCGGGCGATCAAGACGACGCTGGATCTGTTTGCGATGGCGAACCCGGACCCGGCGATGCGGCGGGATGCGATCACGCGGCTGGGTCAGGAGCAGAACCCCGAATACGTGCCGCATTTCGAGAAGCGGCTCGAGACGGAGGCGCACCGTGATGTGAAGAAGGCCCTGGCCGAAGCAATCGCGCTGACGCAATTGGCGGATGCGGACCCGGCGGTTCGGAATGGCGCGATCCGGACATTGGCCGAAATGCGGTCGGTGAACGCGCTTTCCTTCCTGAAGGATTTTGAACTGAAGGTGCAGGCGGACCCGGCGCGGTATGGAGACGAGACGGCGAAGCTCTTGCGGACCGCGATTGCGCAGATCGAAAACTACATCTGGTGGGGAACCCAGGTGGGAACGGCATTTCGCGGACTGAGCCTTGCCGCGGTGTTGCTGGTGGCGGCGCTGGGGCTGGCGATCACGTTCGGCCTGATGGGCGTCATCAATATGGCGCACGGCGAGATGATGGCGGTGGGGGCGTACACGGCCTACGTGGTGCAGGAGTTGTTTGGCGGCGGCCTGATGTTTTCGCTGTTCGGCAGGCAGGTTTCGTTCGGCGGCTTTGGCTGGTCGGGCGGCGCGCTGGACAGCTACTTCCTCGCGGCGCTGGCGGCTTCGTTTGTCACGGCAGGCGCGGTCGGGCTGGCGTTGGAACGTGGCGTGATCCGGTTTCTCTACAAGCGCCCGCTGGAATCGTTGCTGGCGACGTGGGGTGTGAGCCTGGTGATGCAGCAGTTGTTCCGGCACACCTTCGGGGCGGCGAACGTGCAGGTCAATTCGCCGGCGTGGCTTCGCGGCAGTTATGTGATCAACGATGTGTCGTTCGCCTACAACCGGCTTTTTGTCATCGGCTTCGCCGTGTTCATCGTGGTGGGCACGTGGCTGTTGCTGACGCGGACATCAGTAGGATTGCAGATTCGGGCGGTGATGCAGAACCGCGCGATGGCGTCCTGCATGGGGGTTCGCACCGATCGGGTGAACATGCTGACGTTCGCGTTCGGGTCCGGCCTCGCGGGGATGGCGGGCGCGTGTCTGTCGCAGATCACAAACGTCGGTCCGGGGCTCGGCCAGAGCTACATCGTGGATTGTTTCATGATCGTGGTGCTGGGCGGGGTTGGAAACCTGGTCGGCACCGTGTTTGCGTCGTTCGGAGTGGGCGTGACCGACCAGGTGCTGCAGCCGTGGCTGGGAGCGGTGATGGGGAAGATCACGGTGCTGGCGGCGATCATTCTGTTTCTGCAGTGGCGTCCGGCGGGGTTGTTTGTGACGCGAAGCCGGAGCCTGGACGGATGAAAGGGGTGTTGTCCATGAAGGGGAAGAACGATCCGGCGGCCCGCTCGTTTTCCGGGCGGGAACTGTGGGTGCTGGGCCTGGCGGCGTTGATCGGGCTGGTGGTGGTGCCGTGTTTGAATGCGTTCGTGCCGCCGGGGCATCCGCTGCACGTGGAAACGTTCACGCTGAGCGTTTACGGGAAGTACCTCACGTATGCGGTATTGGCGTTAGGCGTGAATCTGCTCTGGGGATACACCGGGTTGCTGAGCCTTGGCCAGTGCCTGTTCTTCGCGCTCGGCGGCTACGCGCTGGGCATGCACCTGATGCTCCTGATCGGCAGGCTCGGGCAGTACCGGATGGATCTCCCGGATTTCATGGTGTTCCTGGAGTTCCCGGCGAAATACCCGGAGACGGACGGGCTGCCGCTGCATTGGATTCCGTTCCGGCACGCGTGGTTTGCGATCCTGGCAGTGGTCCTGGTGCCGGCGGCAGTGGCGTTCATCTTCGGCCTGCTCGCGTTCCGGTCGCGCATCAAGGGCGTTTATTTTTCGATCCTCAGCCAGGCGCTGACCTACGCGGCGTGCCTGATGTTTTTCCGGAACGATTTCTCGTTCGGCGGGAACAACGGGCTCACGGATTTCAAGTTCATCCTGGGCACACCGGCGCTGGAGGCGGGGGAGATCCGGGATCCCGGCCCGTTGCTGGCGCGGCTGAGCGGAGCAACGAACGGCATTGCCGGGCACGTCTGGGAGCAGATCCCGGAGGAGCGCCGGGCGGAGATGATGGACGCGTCGCGGAGCGATGCCGAGCGGAGCGCGGTGCTGCGCGACGAATTGAACCGGCTGATGGCCGCGGAGACATTGTACGAGGAAGGACGGTTTGCGGGCGTGGCGCTGCCGGCGGCGGTGCGGACGCTGGCGGCCGAGAATCCGAGGGACGCGCAATTGCTGCGGTTGAACCGCCTGCTGTTGGAGGCCGCGTTTCCGGGCGAGTTTCCGACGAAGGCATTCAAGGGGTACATCGTGAACACGCCGGAGACGAAGCGGGCGTTGTATGTGTGCTCGGCGCTGTTGCTGCTTGGGACGTACCTGTTCTGCCGCTGGCTGACGGGCACGCGATTCGGGCTGATCCAGCGGGCCATTCGGGACTCGGAGAATCGCGTGCTGTTCTCGGGGTATGCGACGGCGCACTTCAAGTTGCTCGTGTTCGTGGCGGCGGCGGTGATCTCGGGCCTGGGCGGCGCATTGTTCGTGCCGCAGGCGGGCATCATCAATCCGAGCGAAATGGCGCCGGAGAAATCGCTGGAAGCCGTGGTCTGGGTGGCGGTGGGCGGACGCGGCAGCCTTGCGGGGCCGGTGATCGGAGCGATCGGCATCAACGCGCTCAAGAGCTACGCGACCCACGCGCTTGCCGAGCAGTGGCCGTACATTCTCGGGGCGCTGTTCATCTTCGTCACACTGTTCATGCCGAACGGCATCGTCGGGCTGCCGAAGCAGCTTGGCGCCTTGAAGAAACGATGGGCTGCGCGAAAGAGCGTTGCGCCGGAAGCCGCGCTCGCCGCCGTGGAGCCCCCTCGCGAACCTGCCAGCAAATGAACCCGTCCCGCCGCCGTGAGTTCATTCTGACCCTCGAAGGCGTCAACAAGTCCTTCGACGGGTTCAAAGCGATTTCGCAACTGAACTTCTACATGGATGAAGGCGAACTGCGCGTCGTGATCGGCCCGAACGGAGCGGGCAAGAGCACGATGCTGGACCTGATCACGGGACGCACGCGGCCGGACAGCGGCAAGATCGAATTCGGACGGGACACCGACCTGCCCGCGTTGAACGAGTACCAGATCAATCGGCTGGGGATTGCGCGCAAGTTTCAGACGCCGTCGATTTATGCCGACCACACGGCTTTTGAGAACATCTGGCTTTCGCTCGAAGGCACGCGGGGCGTGTGGGCGTCGCTGTTCTCGCGGCTGACCCGGGCGCAGCGCGACCGGATCCACGAGGTGCTGCACACGGTGGGGTTGTCGGACAAGGCATGGGTGAAGGCGGGGCAGTTGAGCCACGGGCAGAAGCAATGGCTGGAGATCGGGATGTTGCTGGCGCAGAACCCGCGGGTGCTGCTCGTGGACGAGCCCGCGGCGGGCATGACGGACGAGGAGACGCACAAGACGGGCGAGTTGCTGCTGGGACTGGAAGGGCGGCACAGCATCCTCGTGATCGAGCACGACATGACGTTTGTGCGCCAGCTCGCGCGGAAGGTGACGGTGCTGCACCAGGGGACGGTGCTGTGCGAAGGCAGCGTCGATGCCGTGCAGAACGACGAGCGTGTGATCGAGGTGTATCTCGGAAGGAAGAAGAGGGCCGCATGCTGACGCTTTCGAACATCGCGGTGCGGTACGACGGGTCGCAAATTCTGCGCGACGTGAGCCTGGACGTGGCTCCCGGGCAGGTCGTGTGCCTGATGGGGCGCAACGGCGTGGGCAAGAGCACCACGCTGAAATCGATCGTGGGTCTGGTGAGACTGGACGGCGGCTCGGTTCGGTTGAACGGCGCGGAACTGGGCGGCTTGAAGCCGGACGAACGGGCGCGCCGCGGGATTGGTTACGTGCCGCAGGGCCGGGACATTTTTCCGCACCTCACCGTGTGGGAGAACCTGACGCTGGGAGCGGTGGCCCGGGGGAGGAAATGGAACGGCGACGTGGAACGCGTGCTGGAGCTGTTCCCGGTGCTGAAGGAGATGTTCCACCGGAAGGGCGGCGTGTTGAGCGGCGGCCAGCAACAGCAACTGGCGATCGGGCGCGCGCTGCTCACCCGGCCCAAAGTGCTGTTGCTGGACGAGCCCACCGAGGGCATTCAGCCTAACATCATTGATCAGATCGGCGAGACCATCAAGCGCCTGCGGCGGGAAGGACTGGGCGGGGACGGCCGCGATTACGCCGGGGAGATCGGGCGCGCGATCAAGGAGCTTCGCCGCGAGGGAGAGATCGCAATCCTGCTGGTCGAGCAGTATCTCGATTTCTGCCTCGACGTGGGGGACTGCTTTTACCTGATGGACCGGGGGCGGATCGTCGCGCAGGGCGCAATCGGCGATCTGAACGAAGACCTGGTCCGGCAACATCTCACCGTGTGATGGAGGCGGCGATCGTTTCTTCAGCGACACCGAGTGGTCTGTTGGCGGGGCAGGCCGTGTTGGGAGTGGAAGTGATCTACCGGGAAAGCACGGTCGTTTCGGCCGGATCGCGGAACCCGATGAAACTGCTGACGCCATGTTCGCGGGGCCGGAGCGTCTGGGCGTACACGAGCAGTTTCGGGGGCGGGTTGCTGGCGGGCGATGTGACGCGTCTGGACGTGCGCCTGGGACCTTCGGCCTGTTGTTTCGTGGGCACGCAGGCGTGCACGAAAGTGTATCGCAACCCGGACAACCGGCCGTGCGCGCACGTGACGCGGGCGCAGGTGGCATCGGAGGCCATGCTCGTGTTCGTTCCCGACGCGGTCCAGCCATTTGCGGGATCCACCTACACGCAGCGGCAGGAATTTCATCTGGAACCCCGCGCTTCACTGGCGTTGCTGGATTGGCATACCTCGGGTCGAATGGCGCGCGGCGAACGCTGGGCGTTCAACCGATACAGCAGCCGGAACGATGTGTTTCTCGGAGGAAAACGGGTTTTCGTCGATTCAATGCGTCTGGACGCTTCGGACGGCGCGCATTGGGCCGGGCACCGGGTCGGCCGGTTTCATTGCTTTGCCATGCTCCTGTTGTCAGGCGAGCGCGTGCGGGAGATCGCTTCCCGATTGCTCAAGACGGTTTCCGCGCGTCCGATCAAGGCCCGCGGCGCCGTCCTGTGCGGCGCCAGTCCGGTCGGCGACGGCGCTGTGCTGCGGGTTGCCGGCGAGGACATGGAAAGCGTCACGCGCGAACTGCGACCGCTGATGGCGTCGCTGGGCGAGTTGCTCGGCGACGATCCGTGGTCGAGACGCTGGTGAAGAACGGGAACATTTCAATGAACGAATTGCCACCATGCATTTGTCGCCTCGAGAGATAGAGAAACTGCTCCTTCACAACGCCGGTTTTGTGGCGCAGAAGCGGCTGGCGCGCGGGTTGCCTTTGAACCATCCGGAGGCGGTGGCGTTGATTGCTACGCAGTTGCTGGAGTTCATCCGCGAGGGCCGGCCGGTTGCCGAGTTGATGGATCTTGGCCGGAGATTGCTCGGGCGGAATCAGGTGATGCCGGGTGTTCCGGAGATGATTCCGGAGGTGCAGGTCGAAGGGACGTTTCCGGACGGGACGAAACTCGTGACGGTGCATCATCCGATTGCACGCGAAGACGGGGACCTGGAGCTGGCGTTGTACGGCACGTTCCTGCCGGTGCCGGATCGGAGCGGCGCGCGCCCGGGGCCGGTGGTGGCAAAGGTGGCTGGCGGTGAAGGCGTGGCGCCGTTCCCCGGCGCCTGCGCGCCTGCGGGCGGCGAGATCGAACTCAATGCCGGCCGCACTACGGTGGAACTGTCCGTGACGAACCTGGGCGATCGCCCGGTGCAGGTCGGCAGCCATTATCACTTCGTCGAAACCAACGCGGCGTTGCGGTTCGATCGCGAGCGGGCTTACGGCATGCGCCTGGACATTCCGGCCGGAACCGCCGTCCGGTTCGAGCCCGGCGAGACAAAGACGGTCCGGCTGGTCTCGATCGCCGGAAACCGGATCATCCGCGGCGGCAACAACCTGGCCAACGGCAAAGTGTCCGCCGCCGGGAAAAACGCGACGATGAAACGGGTCCGGACCCGAGACTTTGCCACAACCGACTGAAAGGTATCGCATGTCCTGCAAGATCAAGCGGAGTCATTACGCCGAGATGTTTGGCCCGACCACCGGCGACAAGATGCGGTTGGGCGACACCGCGCTTATCCTGGAGGTGGAACGAGATCACACGGTTTACGGGGACGAATGCAAGTTCGGCGGTGGGAAAGTGATTCGAGAAGGCATGGGCCAGGCGGCGGGGGTCGGCGACCGGGACGCGCTGGATTGCGTGATCACGAATGCACTGGTGGTGGATTACACGGGGATTTACAAGGCGGACGTCGGCATCAAGAACGGGTTCATCTGCGGCATCGGAAAGGCGGGGAACCCCGACGTGATGGCCGGCGTGGATCCGAACATGGTCATCGGCATCACCACGGAGGTGATCGCGGGCGAAGGACTGATTCTGACGGCGGGCGGAATTGACGCGCACATCCATTTTATCTGTCCGCAACAGGCGTTCGAGGCAATCGCTTCGGGAATCACGACCATGATCGGCGGGGGCACGGGCCCGGCGACGGGGACCGCTGCCACGACGTGCACGCCGGGTTCGTTCAACATCCGGATGATGTTGCAGGCGGTGGATGGCTTGCCGTTGAACTTCGGCTTCACCGGCAAGGGGAACACGTCGATGCCCGCGGGGCTTGCGGAGCAGGTCGAGGCAGGAGCGATCGGGTTCAAGCTGCATGAAGACTGGGGGACGACACCGGCGGCGATTGATTGCTGCCTCGGGGTGGCGGACGAGTTCGACGTGCAGGTGACCATTCACACGGACACGCTGAACGAATCGGCGTTTGTGGAGGACACGATAGCGGCGTTCAAGGGACGCACGATTCACACGTATCACAGCGAAGGCGCGGGCGGCGGTCACGCGCCGGACATCATCCGCATCTGCGGCGAGCCGAACGTGCTGCCCAGTTCCACGAATCCCACCCGGCCTTACACCGTCAACACCATCGACGAACATCTCGACATGCTGATGGTGTGTCATCATCTCGATCCGGGTCTGCCCGAAGACGTCGCCTTCGCGGAGAGCCGGATCCGCGGAGAAACCATCGCTGCGGAGGACATTCTGCACGACATGGGCGCGATCAGCATGATGAGCTCGGATTCGCAGGCGATGGGCAGAGTGGGCGAAGTCATCACGCGTACGTGGCAGACGGCGGACAAGATGAAGCGGCAGCGCGGGCCGTTGCCGGAAGACAGCGGCAACGACAACGTCCGGATCAAACGTTATATCGCGAAATACACCATCAACCCGGCCATCGCGCATGGGATATCGCATCTCATCGGGTCGGTTGAACCCGGCAAGTTCGCTGATCTGGTCCTGTGGAAGCCGGCGTTCTTCGGCGTCAAGCCGGAGATGGTGATCAAGGGCGGGGTGATTGCGTGGTCGCAGATGGGCGATCCGAGCGCGAGCATTCCCACGCCGCAGCCGGTGTTGATGCGGCCCATGTTCGGCGGATTCGGGCTGGCAACAGGCGCCTGTTCGATCGCCTTCGTCAGCCGGCTCAGCAAGTCGAAAGGCGTTGTTGCGGGCTACGGGTTGTCCAAACGGATCGAGGCCGTCAAAGACTGCCGGAACATCGGCAAGAAGGATTTGAAATGGAACGACGCAACGCCGCGCATCACGGTGGACCCGGAAACGTACGAGGTGCGCGCCAACGGCGAATTGCTGGTGTGTGAACCCGCGCCGGTTCTGCCCCTGGCGCAACGATACTTTCTCTTTTGAACGCGCCGCCACCTGACGCAACACATGCTGAGAATGGCGTGCCTGTTCTCGAAGCGCAGTTCCTTCTCTGGCAGTTGGCGGACTCCGCGTTCCCGACAGGCGGGTTCGCCCATTCCCTGGGACTCGAATCGGCGTGGCAGCATGGCGAGGTTCGAAACTGCGACGAACTGAAGTCCTTTGTTGAAGCGACGCTCTGGCAGGCGGGGCGCGCCGCGCTGCCCTTTGTGACGGCGGCACACTCGGATCCGTTGCGCGTCGCGGCGCTCGACGATCTCTGCGAGGCGTTCACGACCAACCACGTGGCGAACCGCGCCAGCCGCACCCAGGGACGCGCGCTGCTGACCGCCGCTCGGAGAGTCTTCCCGGATCGCGTCAGTCCCGAGCCGGTTCTGGAGCACACGCATGTCGCCCCCGTTTTTGGAATGGTCACGCGCTGCCTGGAAGTGTCGCTCGAGACGACAACGCAACTGTTCCTGTTCGGTCAGTTGCGGGGTGTGCTCGCGGCTGCGGTGCGCCTGAACATCGTTGGTCCGATGGAAGCACAGCGCGTCCAGAACAGCCTGGCCGCGACGGCCGCCGCAGTGGTCGAGCAGTGCCGCTCGCTGACGATTGAGGACATCGCCCAGAGCGCGCCGTTGCTGGAGATCTGGCAGAGCGCGCACGACCGCCTCTACTCGCGGCTGTTCCAGAGCTGAACCCGCCGCCCGCCGTTTGAATCCGCGTTCCGAAGCGCATTCCTGAGGTATGCAACCTTTTGTTGCATATGCAACAAAAGTTCGTTCTGCCTCTGCACGTGAGACTTACGCAAAATCCGGCTCTCCGGCGACCTCTCCAATCCATTGCTTATCAATCACTTAGCACGCAAGTGCAACCTTTTGTTGCATATGCAACAAAAGTTCGTTCTACCTCTGCACGTGAGACTTACGCAAAATCCGGCTCTCCGGCGACCTCCCCAAGCCATTGCTTATCAATTACTTAGCACGCAAGTGCAACCTTTTGTTGCATATGCAACAGAAAGTTCGTCATCCCTCAGGGCTGACGCAACTGGCACGTCATCAAGGGATTGCAACCTTTTGTTGCATATACAACAAAAAGTTGGTCGGTGGGGTGGTGAGTGCATGGGATGCGGTTTTCGGAGTGGGCGGATGTGCTTCTCTGGGTGAGCAATGCCGGCAGTCAATCCCGGTGGTGGTCTTTGTGGGAGGCGTGGCAGCGGGAGGAAGGCCGTAGTGGCGGGGTGCGGCGGCTGTGCGATACTGCGGATACTCAACAACCAACCAAAGGAGAAACGATGAAAGCCGGGATGATATCGATCGTGGCCGTTGCCGCAGCGTTGTCAGCATGGTCGGCTGCCGCAGGGGAATCACTGCAAAGTTCCACTCGCGGCCGCAGTGGATTCGCACTTGTCGTGTTGGGCGGAAAGCAGTCGGCCATGTCGTCGTCCTCACGCGACACCCGGAGTCGCGCTGCGGATGAGCGGGTGCCGCTGCGATGGCACAACCCGAGCCGTCCGCTGATCCACGCGCCTCCGGTTGTGGCCAGGTAGTCGGTCCTGTTTCGACGCCGGGCATCGATTCAGAGCGAGCACCGTCGCTGATGCGTTTTGCGCACGCTGTTGAAAGTCGTTCAGCCGTGCCCGGCGAAAGAGTGAAAGAACGTGGCGGTTTTCGGCGAAAGCAGTTGGTTCCGGCTTCGGGCACGGCCGCTGCTCCGGGAGGGTCGTGTGTTCTCCCAACCCAACTGCAAAGCATGGGCGTGATGATCTGAACGGGCATGGTCACAGCCATGATGTGTTGGATCATCCGGGGCATTATCACGAGCGCGCGTTGCCGCTGGATCGCGATCTGAGCCGCCGCGCGTTCACTGTCGGCGTGGGTGGTCCGGTGGGCAGCGGCAAGACGGCGCTGGTGCTGCAGCTTTGCCGGAAGCTCCGCGGGCGGTTGAGCCTTGGGGTGGTGACCAACGACATCTTCACAAAGGAAGACGCCGAGTTCCTGACGCGGCACCGCGCGCTCGAACCGGATCGCATTCGAGCGGTGGAGACGGGCGGATGTCCGCACGCCGCGATTCGCGAGGATATCTCGGCCAATCTCATGGCATTGGAAGACCTGCATCGGCTGCATCGGACGGACCTTTTGCTGATCGAATCCGGCGGCGACAATCTGGCCGCGTGTTTCAGTCGTGAGCTGGCGGATTTCACCATCCAGGTGATCGACGTGGCGGGCGGGGACAAGATTCCGCGGAAAGGCGGTCCGGGCATCACGCAGAGCGATCTGCTGGTCATCAACAAGACCGACCTTGCGGAGGCTGTCGGCGCGGACCTTGCCGTCATGGCGCGGGACGCGAGGAAGATGCGAGGCGAAGGGCCGTTTGTGTTCGCGCAGATGAAATACGGCGCCGGCGTGGATGAGATCGTTGGCCATGTCCTTCATGCCTGGCAACACGCCGTTGGAATGGCGCACGAACATCCGGGAGAACATCCAACATCCAACATCGAACATCCCACAACCAAGGGAACGGCGGGCCACTGAACACGCAACATTCAAGCCCAACCATTCTGCCTTCGAATCCCTCCCCTCCATTCGCAGAATGGAGGGGGGGACCGAGGGGGGCCCAAAAGAATCCGAAATTCGAAATCCTCCGGGACA
>DGDZ01000053.1:10151-41469 GCA_002385705.1 Verrucomicrobia subdivision 3 bacterium UBA3939 | reverse complement strand
CAGACAGGATTGCCTGGAGATCCCGGACTGCTTTGAGCCATCGGGCGTTGCTGCGACTCGCAGGGTCGCGCTCCGGAGCGCGGGTCTGTGACCCGCAGCAGCGTACGGCAGCATGCAGGCGCAGGATCACGTGCGCATTCCGGCAACCGGCAGCGACGGCATTGTTGATTGAATATTCCATGCAACGGCAAAGGAATTGAAGGCTCATCTGCGCGCATTGGCAGACAGGATTGCCTGGAGATCCCTGACTGCTTTGAGCCATCGCGCCCAGAGTCGCGCTCCGGAGCGCGGGTCTGTGACCCGCAGCAGCGTACGCCAGCACGCAGGCGCAGGATCACGTGCGCATTCCGACAATCAGCGACGGCATTGTTGATTGAACATTCCATGCAACGGCAAAGGAATTGAAGGCTTATCTGCGCGCATTGGCAGACAGGATTGCCTGGAGATCCCGGACTACTTTGAGCCATCGCGCGTTGCTGCGACTCACAGAGTCGCGCTCCGGGCGCTTCGCGCTTCATCAATCGCAAATCGCAAGGACCTGGGCGTTGAATAGAGGCCATTCTCCGTTCTCCCTTCGGGAGATCCGGCGGCGCGGGGCGAGGGAGATGGATGAAGGGCAAAAGCTGAAATGCTGTAAGGCGGAAGCCAGATCAACGGGGAGGCGCTGCCGATTCCGACCGTGAAGAGCCATTGGCCGTTGCTGCGACTCTGCGAGTCGCGGCCCTGGCGCTTCGCGCTTTATCAGTCGCAAATCGCGGCGGTTGTCCTGTGGCGGGTCTTCTGCCCTGAGCAACATGGAGAACATTCCACCCCGGGTGTTGGATGTTCGATGTTGCGTGTTGGATGTTTTCTGCCGCCCGTTACCCGGGCGGAGTTTTTTCTCAAAAGTCCGGGTTTTACCGGATAGGCAAACGACCCGATACACAGCATTGTGTGGCATGCCTGACGACAAGCCCAACGGGCGGTATTACGCTATTTCGATGCGTGCACGCCCGCAACGTCCCGATTCGCCATGATTCGGAGTTTATTTCTTGCAATCGGGGGCTGAAATCCATCTAATCGCAGCCGGAATCAGGAGACTATGAGAAAATCAGGTGGCGGTGCGAAGAGCATCCGTGTGTTCCTGGTGGATGATCATCCGTTGATCCGCCAGGCATTGCGTGATGCCATGCGACGGGAAAGGGATATAGAAGTCTGTGGAGAAGCGGATGACCGGGACACAGCCCTGAAGGGCATTGCAGCGGCTGAGCCGGACCTGGCCATTGTGGATCTGCACTTGAGAAGTTCGGACGGCCTCGATCTTGTCAGGGATCTGCGCGATCGGCATCCGAAAGTCCTCAGCCTTGTCCTTTCAATGCAGGACGAATCCATCACGGCGGAGCGCGCCGTTCGCGCGGGCGCGCGCGGCTATGTTTCCAAGCAGGAACCTGCAAAGAAAATCATGGAGGCCGTCCGCAAAGTGCTCGACGGCGAAATCTATTGGAGCGAGAAAGCCGCCGCGCAGGTCGCCTCGCGCATTGCCGCGCCCACCCGGTCCGCGGGCGGCAGCATCGAGGACACTCTGTCCGAGCGCGAATTGCAGGTGTTCGAAATGATCGCCTCGGCATGAGCACGGCTCAGATCTCCGAGACCCTGCGCATTGATGTCAGCACGGTGGAAACCTACCGCGCGCGCATCAAGGAGAAGCTGAATCTCAAGAGCGGTTCGGACCTGTTGCAGATGGCGATCCGCTGGTCGTTTGGACGAAAGAATCGTTGATGCTGTTGCCAATTCGCTTTGCTCACTCTCCACTCATGAACTATCCCAAGCCCCGGTGGTCGATCCTGTCGCATTGTGCCCTTTCGTTTCTTCTGGTTCTGGCGCTCATCGGATTGAGCGGGTGCGCCAGCACCAGTTCCAGGCAGTCCGAGGAGGAACTCGAAGCCCTCGCCCAGGCACGCAAAGAGGCGTCGGAACCGCTGGTCCTCAAGGAAGGCCACGTCATCGACATCAGCTTCCCCGGCGCTCCGCACCTGAACACGACGCAGCGGATTCGTCCGGACGGGCGCGTGACGCTGCCCACCATCGGTGAGGTGGTTGCGGCGGGCATGACGCCGGAACGGTTGGCCAGCGAACTCTCGACGCGCTACGCCTCGGAACTGCTGAACAGCCAGGTGCTCGTGACCGTGACCGCATCGTCGTACCCGGTGTACGTCACCGGCGCGGTGGCGCGTCCCGGCAAGGTCCTGTTGGACCGGCCGATGACCGTGCTCGAGGCGATTCTGGAGGCGGGCGGGCCGGATTTCACGCGGGCGAATCTGAAGGGCGTGCGCGTGATCCGGATCGAGGACGAGAACATCCGGCGGTTCACGGTGAACGTGCAGGACATCCTGGGCGGGAGAAGCGTCGAACCGTTCTACGTCGCGCCGACCGACATCATCTACGTTCCCGAACGCTTCTCGTGGCTTTGAGGTAAAAGCTGAAACGCTGTAGGCGACGCCGTAAGAAGTCGAATCCCCGATTAACGGCAAACGCTGACGTTGAAACGCGGAAAAAAGGGCATGCAGTTCCGCCTTCGGCGTGGCGTTCAACTGTCCCGCTCACTGACTCACAGATTCGACAATTGGAGAGGTCCCGCTCCCCACAGACGGCGTGGGGCGAGGGGAAGACTTTTCAGCGTTTCAGCTTTTCAGCGTTTGCCTTTCGTTCCAACCACGTTCACTTCCACCAGGCCGACGTCGGGGTCGGCCAGTTGCGAGAAGGCCGCGTGGGAGAGGTCGATCACGCGACCGGCGCGGACCAGCCGCCGCGCGGGGCCGCGGTCGGTGACGGTGACGACGACGCTGCGCCGGGGTTCGGATGCGAGGCTGACCCGGACGGCGGTGCCTAACGGGTAAAACCAGGATGCCGCGGTGAGGCGGTCGGGGTCAAAAGGCTGTCCGTTGGCCATCGGTTTTCCGCGGTGCGCTTCGCCATACCAGGAAGCCAGACCGCTCGTCGATCCGAAGCCATCGTTTCCAGCGGCGTGGAGCTCCCAGAGCAGGGGGATGAGGATAAGAACCGTTTTCATGAGCGTTGTCTCCGGCCGGCGCAGTGGAGTGGAGCACGCGTTTCCGGTGGGTCGGACGCCAGCGGACAAATGCGGCCAGCGCGGGGTTGGGCAGAAATTCGACGTTCATGCGAGTTCAATCTGATTTCGATCTCGTCGCCGAGACTATGGAAAACCGGACCGGGCCGGAAATAGGGTGGTTTCCCCCGTGGCGATTTACGAATTACGATTGACGATTGACGCGGGTACTTGTCTTGCCGCGGGTGCCGGCGATCTCCCGATTCCATGCTTGTGCACATGGCTGCGGATCGCCAATCCGCAGAACCGTCCCCAGCCCCAACACGTGGAAGACTTTGGCGATGCCGGATTGCCGGCGCGCGCGTCAATCGTCAATCGTAATTCGCAAAATCGGTGGGGTGCTTGCCTACTTCAAAGGGCAGAAGAACGCGTCCTACGATTTCCCCGCATTGACCATCATGAACCTGAGCACTGCCTCCAGCGGACGCCGCGCGCGGATTTCCATCGGCATCATTGCCTGGAACGAAGAACGCGCCATCGGCCCGATGTTGCAATCGCTGTTCGGCCAGACGCTGTTCGCGGAGCTCGCGCGGCGCCGCCAACGTTGCGAGATCGTCTGCATTGCCAACGGATGCACTGACAGCACCGCCGCCCTCGCCCGCGAGATCTTCTCTGCACAGGCGGAGTCGCATCCGCACGCGGAGTCCTTCACCGCCCGGGTTGCCGAAATCCGCGAGCGCGGCAAGATCAACGCCTGGAACCTGTTTGTGCACTCGCTCTCGGCGGGGGAGGCCGACTACCTGTGCCTGATGGACGCGGACATCGTGATCCGGCATCCGGAAACGCTGTGGAACATGGTGCTGACGCTGGAGAACCGGGCGGAAGCGAATGTTTCGGTGGATTGCCCGCGAAAAGACATCGAATTCAAGCCGGCGAAACGCTGGAGGGACCGGATATCGCTGGCGATGACGGAGCTGACGCGTTCCTCGCGGGCGCAGATGTGCGGGCAGCTCTATTGCATTCGCGCGGCAGTGGCGCGGAACATTTACCTGCCGCGGCATCTGACGGCGTGTGACGACGGGTTCATCAAGGCGCTGGTGTGCACGGATTTTCTGGCGCACCCGCCATGGCCGATGCGGATCCAGACCGCGAAGGGAGCGGAACACACGTTTGAAGCCTACACCTCGAGCCGGAGCGTGATACGCAATCAGAAGCGGCAGATCATCGGGCAGACGATTGTGCATCTGCTGGTGGACCGCTATTTGCCGGGTCTGCCGCCGCTCCAGCGTTCGAAGCTGGCGGATACGTTGAAGAGGCTGGAGCAGGAGGACCCGGACTGGTTGAAGCGGTTGATCCGGCAGCATGTGCAGGGCGCGCGGTTCTTCTGGCAACTGTATCCGGGTCTGCTGACGCACCGGTTCAAGCGGCTTTCGGAGCTGGGTTTTGGGCAGGCGATGGTGCGGTTGCCCGCGGTGCTGGCGGGCTGGGTGTTCACCGTGTGCGGCGGCGTGGCGGCCTTCAAGGCGTTGCGCGACGGTCAGACCGGTTATTGGCCGAGGGCGGATCGCAGCCGGTTTCGATTGAGCCTCGAGGGCGAGGTGCCACTCGCACCGCTGAAGCACTCCGAGCGATGAACGCTTGCCGGAATCGGAACGGGCGAAGCGGCGGCTTTGGCCTGCCTGGAGGCTTCTTATCTTTGTCGGGAGCTTTGTTGGAAGCATTGTCGAGTCGTGGGAAACGCCGTTCAATACTGACAAAGTTTGCGACGAAGTTTCCGACAAAGAGGAACGGCGGCGAATTCGGGGACGAGGCCGTCCCCGCCTCTGGGCGTGGCCGAAGCGGCAGTTCAGTTGAGGAAAGCACGATGCGCGCGGCCTCGGCGGTCCGCGCTCCCGGGGTTGCGGGCGGCTGGAAGCGCGCCCTGTACGGCGGGCGGAGAGGCCTGCCGTTACGTGACGACTGAACGCGCATGGAGCAGAAGCACCTTGTCGCAGCCATTCTGTTGCTTGCGAGTGCCGGCGGGGGAATCCTTGTGTCCTGTTTCTCCCGCCGCACTCGCGACGTGTTCTTTGTGCTGATGGTGTTTCTTTCGGCGATGTCCGATCGCTGGGACGTGAACTTCGTGAGCCGCGAATGGTATCGGGGCACGACGTGCGGGTTTGAGATCTCGATTGTGGACGTGCTGGCACTGAGCGTTCTGGCCAGCATTGTGGTCGCGCCGGGGGAACGGCAGCGGCGCTGGTTCCTGCCGGCGAGCCTCGGGCTGATGATCCTGTATTTCCTCTTCAACGTCTTCTGCGTCGCCATCGCGGAGCCGAAACTGTTCGGGCTGTTCGCGCTGACGAAGATGATGCGGGGCATTCTGATCTTTCTGGCGGCGGCGTTCTATGTGCGCGGGGAGCGCGAGTTGAAGCTGTTCCTGTTAGGGCTCGGCGTGGCGGTGTGCTACGAGGGACTGATTGCGCTGGAACAGCGTTACCGGTTCGGCATCCACCGGGTCTTCAGCGATTTCGACGCGCCGAACAGTCTGTCGATGTATTGCTGCCTGACGGCGCCCGTGTTTGTGGCGGCGCTGAACGCGAGGCTGCCGCGGTATTTGAAGCTGCTCGGCGTGGCGGCCATCGCGCTGGCGGCGATTGCGGTGGTGCTCACGATATCGAGGGCGGGCGTGGTGACGCTGGCGCTGGTGCTCGTCGCGGCGACGCTGATCACGATGAGCTGGAGGTTCACGGCTCGGAAAGTGGTGGTGGGCGCCGTTGTCCTTGCGGCGGCCGGAGGCGTGCTTGCAAAATCCTGGGAGACGCTGGCGTCGCGCTTTCACGAAGCGAACCTCGAGGAGGAGGTCGGAAACCGCCGGTCCCAGGGACGCGGGTATTACATCCGTGTCGCCGAGGCCATCGTTGAGGAGAACTGGTTCGGCGTCGGCCCCAACAACTGGTCGTTCTGGGTCAGCAACAGGTATGGGCCGCGGCTCGGGTTCAAGTTCGCGCCCTATCCGAGCGAGGATCGCGAGCCGAGGTATTACGTTGAGGCGGATGCGAACGTGGACGATCCGCAGGCGGCGCCGGCGCACAACCTGGCGGCGCTGACGGTGGGTGAAACGGGATTTGCGGGGCTCTTCCTCTTCGGGCTGCTGTGGTTGCGGTGGTTTCAGATGGGTGGCGTGTTCCTGTGGCGGCGGACCCCCGACCCGATGCGGCGGATTCCCGTGGGCATCTTTTTCGGCACGTGGGGCATCTTTCTCCAGAGCATCACCGAGTGGGTGTATCACCAGACGAGTATTTACTTCACGTTCCACGTCATGTTGGGCGTGCTGGCGAGCCTGTACTACGTGCGCCGCCAGGCGAAACGCGCAGCGCGGCGAGCCGCTCAGGAAGCCGAGGACGCCGCGCTGGCCATGCCCCTGGCTCCCGTCCGCACCTGACGTATGCGCGTCGTTCACCTGCTTCGGAAGTACGATCCCGCGCAGTGGGGCGGGACCGAGACCGCGATGCAGCGGCTGTTGGAGGGCCTGCGCGTGCACGGTGTGCGGTCGGCGATCTATTGTCCGGCGCTGGATTCCGTTCCCGGGCGGGATCCGTTGCGCGATGCCGGCGGCGAGGTGCAGCGGTTCCGCGCGTTCCTTCCTGTTCTCGGCATTTCCGCGCAGACCCGGCGCCAGCTCGTTTCAGTCGGAGGCAACCTGATGTCGTTTGACCTGATCAGCCTGTTGCGGCGGGAAACGGACATGTCCGTGCTGCACGCGCATGCGCTGGGGCGGATCGGCGGCATCGGGCTCAGCATCGCGCGGCAGCGGAACATTCCGTTCGTTGTCACGATCCATGGCGGCGTGCTGGACCTGCCGCCGCAGTTGAAGAAGGAAATGAGGAAACGGGCCGGCGGTTGGGAATGGGGGCGGTTCTTCGGCTGGATCTTCCAGTCGCACCGGTTGTTTCCGGATGCGGACGCGATCCTCACGTGCAACGGGGTTGAAGCGGCGTTGCTGCGCGAGAAGTACCCGGGCAAGCGCATCCTTGTGCAGCCGCACGGCGTGCCGGTGGGCGCGTACGAAGAGCAACATGGCGGGTGCGCGCTCGGGGCGTTCCCGCAGATCCGGGGGCGGCGCGTGCTGTTGTGCGTCGGACGGATCGACCCGGTGAAGAACCAGGCATGGCTGGTGGAACGGTTGCCGCGCATCCTTCAGTCGCATCCGGACGCGCTGCTCGTCCTTACGGGCGCGTGCACGGACGAGGTTTACGGTGAAGCGCTCCGGCGCCGGATGCGCGCGCTCGGTGTCGAGAACGCGGTGCTCTTCACGGGCGGGTTGCCGCCAAATGATCCACGGTTGATCGGGTTGATGCAGCAGGCCGAGGCAGTGCTGGTCCCGTCGATTTCGGAAACGTTCGGCCTGGTGATCCTCGAAGCGTGGGCGGCCGGAACGACGGTGTTGTCGAGCCGCACATCGGGCGGGCGCACGCTGATCCGTCACGGGGAGAACGGATGGTTGTTCGATCTCGACGATCCGGACGGTTTTCATGAAACGCTCGACCGCGCGCTGCACCGGTCCGACCGGGTGCGCGACGTCCGGCTCTGCGGCATGGACACGGTCCGCACCGAATACGATGTCGTCGCGCTGGCCGGGCGGATGAAGCGGTTGTACGAGGAACTGATCGAGGAGAAACATGCGCTACGTCATTCTACGCGACGATGACACGAACGCGCTGACGCCGGTGGAATGCCTTGAGCGGTTGTACCGGCCGTTCCTTGATCGGGGGATGCCGGTGAACCTCGCGGTGATTCCGAGCGTGGCGACGAGTACGACGCGGCCGACGGGGGAACTCGAGGGTTTCCTGTTCGCGCGCAACGGGGCGTGCACCGAAACCGTCTCGATTGGCAACAATCCGGCACTGGTGCGTTACCTCCGGGAGAACACCGGGTTCAGGATCGTGCAACACGGTTTCCGGCATCGTTACTTCGAGTTCGACACGGACAATGCGGCGGACGCGTCGGCGTGGCTGGAGGAGGGGAGGCGACAATTGTTGTCGGCGGGATTGCCGGAGCCGGACGCGTTTGTGGCGCCTTACGACAGGTATTCGGCGGCGTCATTGAAGGAGTGTGCGAGGCGGTTCCGGGTGATTTCGGGCGGCTGGTATGAACTGCGGCGGCTGCCGCGCGCGTGGTGGCCACGCTACGTCTGGAAGAAGCTGAGAGGGGAACCGCATTGGCGCGTGGGGCGGACGCTGCTGTTGTCGCATCCGGGTTGCCTGCTTTCGTGTCAGCGCCCGTATGATTCGATGCTGGACAATGTGATCGACGCTGTGCGGGGCGGGGAGTTGACGGTGCTGGTGACGCATTGGTGGGAATACTTCTGGAAGGGTCGGCCGAACGAGGCGTTCATTGGCCGTTTGCACGCGGTGGCGGAGTACCTGGCGTCGCAGAAGGACGTGCGGGTGATTTCGTTTTCGGACTTGGGGGCTTAACCACGGGTCCCGCGCCTGCGGGATGGATAGAACGGCAACGGCGTTGGTTAACCGCAGAGAACGCAGAGAACGCAGAGAGGTAACGGCGAACGGCAACAGCGAAGGGCAGGAACCGCGAATGGACGCGAATGAACGTGAATTTTTTGAGCGCTTTATGCCGCTTGAGGGTGCGCAGGCATGCCAGCGCCCGAATCGAATTCCGCTATCCTCTTGCAATCGCACGCGAAGCGAGCTGAAGCCCCGGAGCGCGGCTGTGTCCCGTAATGGCGGGACCAGCCGCAGCAGGCCCGAACGCAGCGGCGCTTTGGATTTCACCTGCCAACACGCTGCCACGAGCTGCGACTGATCCCGCAGAGCGGGATACAGTCGCGCTCCGTCACCGGGGTGGGCTTGCATGCGTGTGTGCGAACAAAATCCCACCGCGCACCAGCATGCGGATGCGAAGCGACCTGAAGGTCGCGCCCCGGAATCGTCAATCGTCATTCGTAAATCCCCGGGGTTTGGCATCGGGAACAAAGGAGGCGCTCCGGGCTTCTCAAAAGTATGGGTTGCTCGCGTCACTTGAGGCTGCCGCCGATGCAATGCACGCGCAGGCCTTATGCTCGCACTCACTGGAGAACGCCGATTCGGCCAAGGGCGGTTGACCGCATCCCGGTCGATTTTCAACGGACGTTCTGGGTGAAGACAGTGATCGTTCGCGACGCTCTGAAATGCATCATTCAAAATTCCGAGGGCGAATAACATGGGCGCTCAAGCGTTTTTGCCAACGCCGCGCCGGAGCGATCACCGTTGCTTTCACTGGCGCAGGCTGTCTTGCCATGGCTGTGCTCTTCAATGCCTGTTCCTCAATGACCGGCGCCGTGGTCACGCCGCCCGATGTGCCCGGGGCGCACTTCGTCGGGAACCAGGCCTGCTTCTATTGCCACACGAATTACGTCCGTTCGTTCGCCGCCAGCGCGCACGCGCGCATTCATCTCGCTCAATTGCAGACGGCGGCCGGCGCGTCCTCCGAACGAGGATCGGACTTCCACGGGTGCGAATCGTGCCACGGACCGGGCAGCAAACACATCGAGGCCGGCGGCGGCCGCGGCCGGTTCATCGTCAACCCGGGGCGCAATCCCGACGCGTGCCTCGAGTGCCACGTCCAGATACGCGCCGAGTTCGCCCTGCCACACCATCACCCGGTCATCGAGGGACGGATGAATTGCGTGCAATGCCACGATCCGCACGGGGGCGACATCATGGAACGCGCAGGCGGGCTCGCGATGGCGCGGGTGAACGAGACGTGCGCGGAGTGCCATCGCGAACAGACCCGGCCGTTTGTGTTCGAGCACGAGGCGATGCGGGAAGGCTGCACGGTTTGTCACAACCCGCATGGGTCGATCAACCGAATGATGCTGGTGCAGTCGGACCAGAACCTGTGCCTGCGTTGTCATGCGCAGACGCAGGGACCGGGCGTGCCGCCGGGGGAATTTATCATTGGACGCACGCCGCACGGCGCGTTGATGCAAATGGGGACGTGCTGGGCGGCGGGCTGCCACAGCGAAGTGCACGGTTCGAGCATGCATCCGAGGATGTTGTTTTGATTTATGGCGCGCGTCATCCCACGCTCCGGAGTTCCATCCAACCCGTGTGTCTCTCCGGTGCCTGCGTGGGACCGCGCGCCAGGCTTATTTCAAGCTTTGTCGAGAACTTTACCGGAACCTTTGTCGAGTCGTGGGGAACGGCATTTCAATCCGACGAAGCTTCCGACAAAGGGGAACGGCTCGAAACTCGGGGACGAGGCCGTCCCCGCCCCTGGCGTAGGGCGGAGCGGCCGATTTGTCCTGCTGTGGGTGGTCGCAACGGGTTTGTTGTTCTGCTGCGATGCCTTTGGCCAATCCACCAACGCCGCGCTGCCGCCGCCGGCGAATGTCATTGTCGATTTCGATCGCGATATCCGGCCCGTTCTGGATCGTTCGTGCCTGCGTTGTCATGGACCCGAACGACCGCGCAGCGGGTTCCGTCTCGTTGACCGCGAGTCCGCGCTCAAAGGCGGATACAACAACACCAACGACATCGTTCCCGGCAATAGCGCCGAGAGCATGCTCATTCACTACGTCGCCGGGCTCGACGAGATGATGATCATGCCGCCGGAGGGCGAGGGCGATCGGTTGACGCCGGAGGAGATCGGGCTGTTGCGCGCGTGGATCGATCAGGGCGCTGCCTGGAGCGCAACCGGCCAGGTCGCGCGCGCGCCATACGAGTTCACGCCGGCGCTGCGCTGGGTCGAAGTGGACGGTGACCGCGGCAAGTTCCGCGAGATGGAAGGCGTCCGCGACGGGTGGGTGGGCGGCGTGGAACACTTTCGAATCGTCGAACCCGACGGGCCGGATCGTGTGTTCATTGCGGAAGGACACTTTTTGACGCCGGAATCGGATTACGAGGTGAGGCTTTCCCTCACGCAGAGGGACTTTGGTTTTGTGCGCATGGGATTTCATCGATGGCGGCGGTATTACGACGACACGGGCGGCTATTACGAGCCGTTCACGCCGCCGGCGTTTGACCTGGATCGCGAGCTGCACCTGGACACCGGGCGGGCGTGGATTGACTTCGGGCTCACTTTGCCGAACCGGCCGCGCGTGGTCCTCGGCTACGAGTTCCAGTTCCGGGACGGCGCGAAATCGATGCTCGAATGGGGATTTGTGAACGGCAGGAACATTTACCCGGCGCTGAAGGGCATCGATGAAACCGTGCACATCGTGAAGCTGGACGTCACTCATGAATGGTCCGGGTGGAGCTTCGAGGACAACGCGCGTCTCCAGGTCTATGGCAACAAGGTCGAGGACCTGCAAGTCCTGTCGTACACGACCGGCCCGCTTCCGGACGGTTTTGTCCGCACGCGGGAAACGCTGCGGCACCTGCACGGGGCCAACACGATCCGCATCGAGAAGCAGGTTGCCGACTGGTGGCTGTTGTCGGCGGGGCACCTGTATTCCCGGTTCTCGGGCGACACGGAGCTGAACCAGGCAACATTGAACTCGCAGGGCGATTTAACGTTAGGCAGTTATTGGAACAACCGGATCACGCTGAAGCGGGAGATGCATGCCTTCAGCGTGGCCAGCCTGTTGACGCCGGCGCGGACGCTGAGCGTGTCGCTCGGGGCGCAATCGGAGTTCACGCGGCAGGAAGGCTACGGCGACATCGGGCTGGACTTCGGCGATCCGACGATCCCGGGCCTGTTCTTTCCGCAGCCGGGCACGGTGCGTTCGGATCTGGACCAGGTGCGCGTGGCGGAGAACGCGAGCGTGCGGTACACGCGGCTGCCGTTCACGACGCTGTTCGCCGACGCGCGATTCGAGCAGGATCGAATCGGGCAGTTCGAGCGGGCGGATACGGAGACGCCGGACGCGTTCCTGAGGGACACGGATTACGCGAACAACGTGGTGGACGCGCGAGCGGGTTTCAGCACGTCGCCCTGGCGCTGGCTGGGATGGAACGCGCACTACCGCTGGAGGCGGAGCGCGAGCGACTACGATCATTCGCGCGACGAATCGTTCTTCGACGGCCGGGGGTATTCGGCGTTCATTCGGGAACGGGAAATCACGACGGATTCGGTGGAGACGCGGCTGGTGCTGCGTCCGGTGATGTGGTTGAAGGCGGCGTTGACGTATGAATTCACCGACAGCGCGTATGAAGTGGTAACGGATCCGGTGGAGGATGTGTTTTTGGGAACGCTTTCGCCGGGAGGCCGGCTGACGGCGGGGGATTACGAGGCGCACGTGTTCGGGGTGAACGTGACCTTTGCGCCGACGCATCGGTTGCTTTTGAACGGCGCGTTCACGTACTCGGACAGCCGGACCGTGACGGCGGCGAATGATCAGCCTGCGGTGGTGCCGTACGAAGGCAATGTGTACACGATCAGCGGCAGCGGCAGTTACCAGTTGACGCCGCGACTGGCCTTGCGTGCGTCGTATGCGTACTCGCAGTCGAGCTTCGGGCAGGACCAGGTGGCGGACAGATTTCCGTTGGGACTCGATCATCGGCATCATCGTTTGATGGTGGGCTTGACGCGGCAATTGACGGAGGCGGTGAGCGCGACGGTGCGGTATCAGTTCTACAAGTATGACGAGCCGAGCAGCGGGCGGTGGAACGACTTTGAAGCGCACGGCGTTTTTGCGACGCTGTTGTTCAGGTGGGAATCGCCTTTGGATTTACGAATGACGATTGACGATTGACGCCGGCGTGCAGCGTAGGCGTCCTCGTCGCCAGTTGACGTTTTCTGCGTTGGCGCCCTGGCGCCTTTGCGTTGAAACAAGTTCGCGAGCAGGCCGCACGATCTCGCTTCTCAACGCAAAGACGCAAAGACGCCAGGACGCAAAGAGGCAAGGGCAACGGCCTTGAACAGGAGGTAACAGAGATAACAGAGGAAACGGAGCTGAAAGTTCTGCTGTGTTCTCCGTTCTCCCTGTTTCGTTCTGTGAGGAATTTTTTCTGGAAAGGTCCCGACTCATGTTGAGATCGGACAAGCAGGGTTCCTCCGTTCTTGCGGCTTTGCGCCTTTGCGTTGAAACAAGTTCGCGAGCAGATCGCACGATCTCGCTTCTCAACGCAAAGACGCCAGGACTTGGCGGGCGGCGCCGCAACCCAAGAATTAAGTAATCGCTATCATCGTGTCGCTCCGCCCGGTTCGGTAGGACAAAGCTGCCGTTTTGCCCGGGCTGGCCCCAAGAGTGTCCAAGCGCCGGGACAATTCTTGTCGCATATGCGCGCGGAATTGTCCCGCGTTCAAAAAGGCGGAATTGTGTAAACATCAGGCAACGAGGCGCTTGGCAATTTCAGCAGGACAATTCTTGTCGCGTATGCGCGCGGAATTGTCCCGCCGCCGCATAGCCGCAACCAAGAGCCGCACCGTAGCGCAGGCGTCCTCGCCTGCGGGTTCTGGCGGCGTCCCCGCCGCCAGTGGACGTTCTTTGCGTCCTGGCGCGCTTTGCGCCTTGGCGTTGAAACAAGTTCGCGAGCAGGCCGCACGATCTCGCTTCTCAACGCAAAGACGCAAAGACGCCAGGACGCAAAGAGGCAAGGGCAACGGCCTTGAACAGGAGGTAACAGAGATAACAGAGGACAAGCAGGGTTCTTAACGCAAAGACTCAGACTCAAAGACAAGGCAACGTCTTTATGGGACCGCGATGGACGCGAATCATCCAACATCCAACTCCAATGACGTTCTTGCGGCTTTGCGCCCTAGCGCCTTTGCGTTGAAACAAGTTCGCGTGCAGATCGCCCGAGCCCGGAAGTTCTCAGCCGACCACCAGGTTCACCAGCTTGTTCGGAACAATGATCACTTTCCGGATTGTCTTGCCGGCGATGAACGATTGGACTTTCTCGGACGCTTTCGCCGCCGCTTCAACCGTTGCATTGTCGGCGCCTGCTGGCACGCGGATGACGTCTCGCAACTTGCCGTTAACCTGCACCGGGATCTCGAGTGTGTCCTCAACCAGCAGGGCGGGATCGAACGCCGGCCATGGGACATACGCCAGCGCCATCGTGGAGAGCCGCGGATCGAGCGCGGAGAGTTTCTGCCAGAGTTCTTCGGCGATGTGCGGCGCGAACGGTTGCAGCAGCACCAGAAAATCGCGCAGCACCGACACCGGCCGGGTCTGCCAGCCAAGCGCCTGGTTTACGAACACCATCATCGCGGAGATGGCCGTGTTGAAGCGCATGCCGTCCAGGTCCTCCGTCACTTTCTTGATACAGGCATGCAGCGTCTTCAGTTGGTCCCGTGTGGGTTCTGCGTCGCTGATGGCGGCGCTGAGTTTGATGCGTTGCAGCAGGTCGGCGTTTCCCGGCGCGAGCGTCTCCGCCTGCTCAAACTCCGTCTGACTTTGCTCGTCCACGAACAGCCGCCACACGCGCCCGAGGAAACGATAAACACCCTCGACGTCCTTCGTGCTCCATGGCTTCACCATCTCGAGCGGGCCCATGAACATCTCGTAAAGGCGGAATGCATCGGCGCCGTACTCGCGGAGGATGTCGTCGGGATTGACGACGTTGCCGCGCGACTTCGACATCTTCTGCCCGTCTTCGCCGAGAATGAGACCCTGGTTGACGAGCTTGAAGAAGGGCTCGGGTGTGGACACGTAGCCGAGGTCGAACAGGACCTTGTGCCAGAATCGCGCGTAAAGGAGATGCAAGACGGCATGCTCGGTCCCGCCGACGTAGAGATCCACGCCCGGTGTCGGTCGATTGTTTGATGGACCGGACGCGCCCATCCAGTAACGCTCCGCTTCCCTGGCGACAAAGGCGCTCGGGTTCTGCGCGTCGAGGTAACGCAGGTAATACCAGCAACTGCCGGCCCATTGGGGCATCGTGTTCGTTTCGCGAACGGAACCGTCCGGGAGATTCACCCAATCTGTCGCGCGCGCGAGCGGGGGGCGCCCGTCCGGGGTCGGTTTGTAATCGTCGAGCTGCGGCGGGAGCACCGGCAGTTCGCTTTCCGGCAGCGCTTCGTGGTACAGCTCGCCGTTCGCATCGCGCTTCCACACGATGGGGAACGGTTCGCCCCAATAACGCTGGCGGCTGAACAGCCAGTCGCGGAGCTTGTAGTTGATCGTTTTTCGCCCGAGCCCCTTCGATTCCAGCCACGCGGTGATCTTCTTCTTCGCTTCGGGAGTGGGCAGCCCGGTGATGGAGATCTCCGGTCCGCTGGAGTTCACCGACGTGCCGTCATCGACGAATCCGCGCCAGTCGATCTTTGGATCGGGCGGTTGCACGACCTGCACGATCGGCAGGTTGAATTTGGTGGCGAATTCGAGGTCGCGGGTGTCGTGCGCGGGCACGGCCATGATGGCGCCGGTGCCGTAGCTGGCCAGCACGTAATCGGCGATCCAGATGGGGATCTGCTGTTGGTTGACCGGGTTGATGGCGAAGGCGCCGGTGAAGACGCCGGTTTTCTCTTTGGTCAGTTCGGTGCGTTCGAGATCGCTCTTGGAGGCGGCGCGGGCCTTGTATTCTTCAACCGCGTTGCGTTGTTCCGGCGTGGTGATCCTGTCCACCAGCGGGTGTTCGGGCGCCAACACCATGTAGGTTGCGCCGAACAACGTGTCCGGGCGTGTGGTGAACACGGTGATTTCGAACTCGCCGTTCCGGGAACTCGAGCGCGCGACGCGGAACTTGACCTCGGCGCCTTCGCTGCGCCCGATCCAGTTCCGTTGCATTTCCTTGAGCGACGCGCTCCAGTCGATCGTGTCGAGGTCGGCGAGCAAGCGCTCGGCGTAGGCGGTGATGCGCAGCATCCATTGGCGCATCGGCTTGCGGATGACGGGAAAGCCGCCGACCTCGCTCTTGCCGTCCACGACTTCCTCGTTGGCGAGCACGGTGCCGAGTTCGGGGCACCAGTTCACCGGCGCTTCGCTGACGTAGGCGAGGCGTTTGGAATCGCGGTAGGCGCGGCGGCGCGATTCGAGTTCGATGGCGGCGGGCGAACCCGGCTGCGGCGCCGGGTCAGGGGTGAGTTCCGGCGGATACTTCAGCGTTTCGATCGGTTCCGCCTTGTTCGATTCGGGATTGAACCATGAGTTGTACAGTTTCAGGAAGATCCATTGGGTCCATTTGAAGTAGTCCGGGTCGGTGGTGTTCACCTCGCGCGACCAGTCGTAGCTGAACCCGAGGCTGCGGATCTGCCGCTTGAAGGTTGCGACGTTCGCCTCGGTTGTCTTGCGCGGATGTTGTCCGGTCTTGATGGCGTACTGTTCGGCGGGAAGGCCGAAGGCGTCCCAGCCCATCGGGTGGAGGACGTGCCGGCCCTGGGCGCGGCGGTAACGGGCGAGGATGTCGGTGGCGGTGTATCCTTCCGGGTGTCCGACGTGCAGGCCGGCGCCGGAAGGGTAGGGGAACATGTCGAGAATGTAGTACTTGAGCGGGAGGTTATCCGCGGTGGCGATCTGTCCCTGGAGCTGATGGCGTTGGGTGAAGGGATGATCTGCGGGGAGGGTTTCCCCGGGGTTGAACGCTTTGAAAGCGCGCGTTTTCTCCCAATGCTGCTGCCATTTCGGCTCGATCAGATGAAACGGGTACTGTCTGCGGCCACTTGCCATAGAGCCCGAGATGATTGCCCAAGGATGAGAGAGAGACAATGTCGGAGTTGCGGGGCGTCTGTTGCTATGGGGCAATCCTTGTGAATACCGGTGAATATCCGCGTATTGACAGTGTCCGGGCAAAGGCGTAAATATCGCGGCAGATCAACCGGCAACCACCGTGGTTGGCATGGCTCGCCCATGAGCATCGTCCGTTCAGAATTGCAGCGAATCAACTCCGCCAGGCGCGGCCCCGGCTTCACATTGATTGAACTCCTCGTTGTGATAGCCATCATCGCGGTGCTGTCCAGCATTCTGCTTCCGGCATTGTCCCGGTCCAGGGCGCGCGCTCATGGGGCGTTCTGCCTGAACAACACCAGGCAACTGGCGCTGGCCTGGATCACGTACGCGGACGACCAGAACGGCGTGCTGCCTTACAACCTCGTCAAGGGCGACGCGAACATGCATCTCAACTGGGCGGACAACGTCGAGGATTGGACGTTGAACGCGGACAACACGAATCACGTGAAGATGATGGCGGCGGGCATCGGGCGTTACACGGGCAAGTCGGCGGCGGTGTACCGTTGTCCTTCGGATCGCGCGTTGAGCGCCGCGCAACGCAACGCCGGGTGGCGCCACCGTGTCCGGAGCTATTCAATGAACGCGATGCTTGGCGACGCGGGAACGGCGACGCAGAGCGGCGTGAACGAGAACAACGACGAATACGTGCAGTTCTTCAAGTACAGCAGCATTCCGCAGCCCTCGGAGATTTTTGTGTTCCTGGATGAGCACCCGGACAGCATTGACGACGGTTATTTTCTGAACAGCCCGCGCCAGGGTTATTGGCGGGACCTGCCGGCGTCCTTTCATCAGGACGGCACCAGTTTCGCCTTTGCGGATGGTCATTCGGAACTTCATGTCTGGCGCGGTTCGACGCTCCGGGTTCCGGCGGAACCGTTTGCGATCCAGCGTCCCGTGCGGCTGAAAGTGGGCGAAGGACGTTACGAGGACCTCAAAGATTTCAGTTGGATCATCTCGGCAATGAGCATCCCGCGCAATCCGGGGACCTATCATTACTGAGAACCTCCGATCCAGGGAACGGGGGATCATCATTCCACACTCGCCATCCCACCAGCTCTTCGCCGCTCCGGAGCCGAAGAAGTTCTTGAAAGAAGACGATACGGTTCGGGTGATCTTCCTTTGATCTCACCGGGTGGTTTGCCGGTTCGCGCGTCCGGGCTTTGTGAGGAAATCCGTTCGGGGTGTCGCGCGCAAGTCATGGTGCTTCTTTGGCAAAATAAGTGAGGGCTCCCCGTGCACCGCGGTCTAGCTTCAAAGCGCCGGTTGTTCTGACGCCACGCGCTCCGACGAGGGCGCCGTTCAGTCAACGCCGTTCATGCGGTCAAACGCCGGGCTTTTTCATCAATGAGCACGAGACAGAAACTCACGTTGGACGGCAACGAGGCCGTCGCGCACGTCGCCTATCGCCTCAACGAGGTGATGGCCATTTATCCCATCACTCCTTCATCCCCCATGGCCGAGTGGTGCGATCAGTGGGCCTCCGAAGGCCGCCGCAATCTTTGGGGAACCGTGCCCGCCATCGTCGAAATGCAGAGCGAAGGCGGCGCCGTCGGCAGCGTCCATGGCGCGCTCCAGACCGGGTCCATCGCCACCACCTTCACCGCGTCCCAGGGGCTGCTCTTGATGATCCCCAACATGTTCAAGATCGCGGGCGAACTGTTGCCCGCCGTCTTTCACGTCACCGCCCGCACCGTGGCCACCCATGCGCTGTCCATCTTCGGCGATCACAGCGATGTC
Organism: Verrucomicrobia subdivision 3 bacterium UBA3939; assembly: GCA_002385705.1. Classification (GTDB taxonomy): domain Bacteria; phylum Verrucomicrobiota; class Verrucomicrobiia; order Limisphaerales; family UBA3939; genus UBA3939. Next base: position 23,092 of record DGDZ01000053.1, on the reverse strand, counting down.
ATGGCGGCCCGCTCGACGGGCTGGGGCATCCTCGCTTCGGCCAGCGTGCAGGAAGCGGCCGATTTCGCCCTGATCGCCCAGGCCGCCAGCTTCCGGTCGCGGATTCCGTTCGTCCACATGTTCGACGGCTTCCGCACGTCGCACGAGGTGCAGAAGATCGAGATGCTGTCGGACGACGATCTGCGGGCGTTGATTGATGAGAAGCTGATTGCCGAGCATCGGGAGCGGGCGATGTCGCCCGACAAGCCGGTGCTTCGGGGAACGGCGCAGAACCCGGACGCATTCTTCCAGAGCCGCGAGGCGTGCAATCCGTTCTACGCCGCGTGTTCCGACGTGGTGGCGCGGACGATGGAGGACTTTGCGCGGCAGGTGGGCCGCCAATACCAGCCGTTCGAATACGTGGGCGACCCGCATGCCGACCGGATCATCGTTCTCATGGGTTCCGGCTGTGAAACCGCGCACGAAACGGTGGAGTACCTCAATCGCCGCGGCGAAAAGGTCGGCATCGTCAAGGTGCGGCTGTATCGGCCGTTCGACGCGAAACGGTTCATTGAGGCGCTGCCGGAGACGACGCGTTCGATAGCGGTTCTGGATCGCACGAAGGAGCCGGGCGCCGCGGGCGAGCCGTTGTACCAGGATTGCGTTGCGGCCGTGTATGAAGGTCTGACCAACGGCTGGGGACGGATCAACACGCTGCCGCGCGTTTACGGCGGCCGGTACGGTCTCTCTTCAAAGGAGTTCACGCCCGCCCAGGTCAAGGCCGTGTTCGACAACCTGAAAGAAGCCCGGCCGAAGAATCACTTCACCGTCGGCATCATCGATGACGTTTCGCATTCCAGCCTCCCGGTGAATCCGGAATTCTCGACCGAACCGGACACGGTGATTCGCGCGCTGTTCTACGGGCTGGGCGCGGACGGCACCGTCGGAGCGAACAAGAACTCCATCAAGATCATCGGCGAAGGCACGGATTACTTCGCGCAGGGTTACTTCGTTTACGACTCGAAGAAGTCCGGCAGCATGACGGTGTCGCACCTGCGGTTCGGGCCGGATCCGATCCGGTCCACGTACCTGGTGAGCCGGGCGAATTTCGTGGCGTGCCATCAGCCGATGTTCCTCGAGCGGTACGACATGGTGAAGCCGCTGGTCAAAGGCGGCACCTTCCTGCTCAACACGCCGTACCCGCCCGAGGAGGTCTGGTCGAAACTGCCGACGCCGGTCCAGCAATCGTTGATCGAGAAGAAGGCGAGGTTTTATGTCATCGACGCCACCTCGGTTGCGCGGAAGAGCGGGATGGGCGGGCGCATCAACACGATCATGCAGGTCTGCTTCTTCGCGTTGTCCGGCGTGCTGAAGAAGGAGGAAGCCATTGAAGCGATCAAGCAGTCGATCCGGAAGACGTATGGGAGAAAGGGCGAGGACGTCGTGGCGATGAACCTCAAGGCGGTGGACAACACGCTGGATCATCTGCACGAAGTGCCGGTGCCGAACACGACGAATGGCGCCGGGCCGTTGCTGCCGCCGTTGACGGGCGACCCGCCGGCGTTCGTGAAGAACGTGCTTGGGCGGTTGACGGCGGGCGAAGGAGACGACCTGCCGGTGAGCGCGTTCCCGGTGGACGGGACGTATCCGACGGGCACGGCGCAATACGAGAAGCGGAACCTGGCGCTCGAGATTCCTGTCTGGGACGAGAAGACCTGCATCCAGTGTTTGAAGTGCGTGGCGATCTGCCCGCATGCGTCGATCCGGGCGAAGGTATGCGACGCGGCGGCGTTGAAGGACGCGCCGGCGGCGTTCAAGAGCACCGACGCGCGGGTGCCGGAGTTCAAGGGGATGAAGTTCATCCTTCAGGTGGCGCCCGAGGATTGCACGGGGTGCGGGATCTGCGTGGACGTGTGTCCGGCGAAGAACAAGGCGGAGGCCCGGTTGAAGGCAATCAACATGCAGCCGCAGGCGCCGCTCCGGTTGCAGGAACGGGAGAACTGGGAATTCTTCCTGTCACTGCCGGACATGGACCGACGCAAGGTGAAGATGACGCAGTTGCGGCAACAGCAATTGCTGCGGCCGTTGTTCGAGTTCAGCGGCGCGTGCGCCGGTTGCGGCGAAACGCCCTATCTCAAGCTGCTGACCCAGTTGTTCGGCGACCGCGCGATCATCGCGAATGCCACCGGCTGTTCCTCCATCTACGGGGGCAACCTGCCCACCACGCCGTATTGCAAGGACCACGCCGGGCGCGGGCCCACGTGGTGCAATTCGCTGTTCGAGGACAACGCCGAGTTCGGGCTCGGCTTCCGCGTGTCGCTCGACAAGCAGAAGGAGTTCGCGTGCGAGCTGGTGAAGAAGCTGGCGCCGCAGATCGGGGACGATCTGGCCACGGGCATCCTGAATGCCGACCAGAGCAACGAAGCCGGCATCTATGAACAGCGTGAGCGCGTCGCCGCGTTGAAGGAGAAGATCGCGAAGATGAACGCGCCGGAGGCGAAGGTGCTCCTGCCGATCGCAGACTCGCTCGTGAAACGCAGCGTCTGGATCGTGGGCGGGGACGGCTGGGCCTACGACATCGGTTACGGCGGGCTGGACCACGTCCTGGCCAGCGGGCGCGACGTCAACGTGCTGGTGCTCGACACGGAGGTGTATTCCAATACCGGCGGGCAGATGTCCAAGTCCACTCCGCGCGGAGCGGTGGCGAAGTTTGCCGCGGGCGGCAAGCCGGCGGGCAAGAAGGACCTCGGCCTGATCGCGATGACCTACGGAAACATCTACGTGGCGAGCGTGGCGATGGGCGCGAAGGACGAGCACACGTTGAAGGCGTTCGTGGAAGCGGAATCGTATCCCGGGCCGTCGCTCATCATCGCCTACAGCCATTGCATCGCGCATGGCATTGCGCTCGATCGTGGGATCGGCGCCCGGCAGCAGAAGCTCGCGGTGGATTCGGGCCAGTGGCTGTTGTATCGCTACGACCCGCGCCGGGCCGAGGCGGGCCAGAACCCGCTGCAACTGGATTCCAGCGCCGCAAGAGTGCGGGTGCAGGACTATCTCCTGTCCGAAAACCGGTTCAAGATGCTGACCAAGAGCAAGCCGGAGGATGCGAAGCGGTTCTTCGCCCAGGCGCAGGCCGATGCCGATAAGCGGTGGGCTCTCTATCGGTTCATGTCGCAACGCGACCTGAAGGCGGGCAACGGCGCGGCAGAGGCCGCCGCGCGCCCGGCCACCACCGTGGACCAGCAACCTTGATCCCATGCCGCGCGGGCCCATCCGCGCGGCGCAACCCGATTGACATCATGGATCTCACAACACGTTACCTGGGGCTGAGACTGCGAACACCGCTTGTCGTCGCCGCATCGCCATTGTCCGAAGAGATCGACTCGATCAAACGGATGGAAGACGCCGGCGCTTCGGCGGTAGTGCTCTATTCGCTGTTCGAAGAACAGGTGCGGCAGGACCGCGACGAACTCCAGGAGCGTCTCGAGCAGGGCACATTCAGCTCGGCGGAAGCGCTCACGTATTTTCCGGAGCCCGCCGAGTTCCGACTGGGCCCGGAGGAATACCTGGAACACATCGCCGCCGCCAAGCAGGCCGTGCGCATGCCGATCATCGCCAGCCTGAACTGTTCGTCCACCGGCACCTGGGTCGATTACGCGAAGCTGGTGCAGCAGGCCGGCGCCGACGCCATCGAGCTGAACATCTACTTCATCCCCACCGACATGAATCTGAGCGGGGCGGAAGTGGAGCAGACGTATACCGACATCCTCAAGGCGGTGAAGGCAGAGGTCAGCATCCCCGTTGCGGTGAAGTTGAGCCCGTTCTTCAGCAACTTCGCCAACATGGCGAAGCGCCTTGACGAGGCGGGCGCCGACGGGCTGGTGCTGTTCAATCGTTTCTATCAGCCGGACATTGATCTGGAAACGCTGGAGGTGCGTCCGAACATCCTGCTGAGCACGCCGATGGCGATGCGCGTTCCGCTGCGCTGGATCGCCATTCTGTTCGATCGCATCCGCGCCAACCTCGCGGCCACGAGCGGCATTCACCGGGCTTCGGACGTGTTGAAAATGCTGATGGCGGGGGCGGATGTGACGATGCTGTGTTCGGTGCTGGTGCGTCATGGGGTGCAGCAGATCGAGGTGATCGAACGCGACCTGCTGGAGTGGATGGAAGTGCACGAGTACGTCTCCGTGCAGCAATTGCGCGGCAGCCTGAGCCAGAAGAACTCGGCCAACCCGAGCGAGTTCGAGCGGGCTCAATACATGCGCGCGCTTTCGACATACCCGGTCCGGCGAGAGTAGAAGCCGCATCGCCGTTATAGCGGGCATCAGCCCCGGTGCCCTGGACATTGAGCTTTTCTGCGTTCCTGCAACCAGGTTCGCCGGACGACGGCACATCCGGATGAACGGCGAGAGAGGCAACGGAACGCTCCCTTCTCCAACTTTGTCGGAAGCTTTGTCGGCCTTTGACATCGCCCATTTCCCCATCAAGACCGACGAAGTTTGCCACAAAGTTTGCGACAAAGACGATCAGCAACATCCTCTGCGGGCCGCTCCCGCCGTTATCTCCCGCTCCTCCATTGAGCGGGTGGAAGAGGAGGGGAGAAGGGAACAGCCGGTGCCCTTCCGGGACAATTCCTGTCGCATATGCGCGCGGAATTGTCCTGGAGGATTTCGGATCTCGGACTTCTTTCGGGCTCCTCCCCGTCTCTCCCCTCCATTCTGCGAATGGAGGGGAGGGAGATGTTCGGTGTTCGATGTTCGATCGGTGTGGGATGTTTTGTAGTGCCCTGTTCGCAAATCCCCGGGGGCGCTACGTGAAAATCCGACTCGCCAAAAGCCGCCGCCTCACCGATTGTAATGGCCGTTCTGGAAAGGCAACGATGTTTACTGGAACCTACACTGCAATTGTTACCCCGTTTAAGAACGGGCAGATCGACGAGGCCGCGCTCGAACGGCTGATCAGGAGTCAGATTCGAGGCGGCGTTCAGGGAATTGTGCCCGTGGGCACCACGGGCGAGTCGCCCACGGTCAGCTACGAGGAGCATATCCAGGTCATCCGGCTCTCCGTCAAATTCGCCGGAGGCAGGATCAAGGTGCTCGCCGGCACCGGCGCGAATTCCACGACCGAGGCGATCTTTCTGACCAAGGAAGCCGAGAAGGCCGGCGCCGACGGATCGCTTCAGGTGGCGCCGTACTACAACAAGCCGTCGCAGGAAGGACTGTTCCAGCACTTCCGCGAGATCGCGCGCAAGACGAAGCTGCCGATTGTGCTCTACAGCATTCCGGGCCGCTGCGGCGTGGAGATCGGCGTGGACACCGTGCGGCGCCTCGCGCGCGAATGCCCGAACATTGTCGGCATCAAGGAAGCCGGCGGCAGTTGCGAACGGATCAACCAGTTGCGCGCCGCGCTGGGGCCGAAGTTCGAGATTCTGAGCGGCGACGATTCGCTGACGCTGCCGTTCATGGCGATCGGCGCCCAGGGCGTCATCAGCGTCGCGTCGAACGTGGCGCCGCGGGCGGTGTCGCAGATGGTCGCCGCGTTCGCCTCCGGCAATGCGCGCAAGGCGCGGCAACTGCACCAGAAGCTGTATCCGTTGTTCCGCGATCTGTTCATCGAAACCAACCCGGTGCCGGTGAAGGCCGCTCTTGCGATGATGGGGTTGATCGAGGAGGAGTATCGCCTGCCGCTGGTGCCGTTGAGCGCGGAGAGCCGGGAGAAACTCAAGGCAACGCTCAAGGCCGGCGGGTTCCTGAAACGGCATAGGCCTGCTTGATTTCAAGGCTGAAGGACCATGACAAAAATCATCATCATTGGCGCGAAAGGGCGCATGGGGAAGGCGTTGACCACGTGCGCGACCGGTTTTCCGGACCTCCAGGTGGTCGGCCAGATCGATCAGGGCGACGACCCGGCGGCGGTCGTTCACGAGAGCGACGTCGTGATCGATTTCAGCTTTCACAGCGCCACGCCCGGGATTGCCGCGTTGTGCGCGCGCCATCGCAAGGCGCTGGTCATCGGCACCACCGGGCATTCGGAGAGCGAGCGCGCGGCGATCACGGCGGTGCGATCGGAGATTCCGATGGTCTGGTCGTCGAACTTTTCCACCGGGGTGAACACGCTGTTCTGGCTGACGCGCAAAGCGGCGGAGATCCTGGGGTCGGGGTACGACCTGGAGATTGTGGAGATGCATCATCGGATGAAGAAGGACGCGCCGAGCGGCACGGCGCGGACGCTGGCCGAGATCCTGGCGGAGGTGCGGCATCAGCAACTGGACAAGGTGGCCCGGCACGGGCGCGAAGGACTGGTGGGCGAACGGACCGCGGCGGAGATCGGCATTCACGCGGTGCGCGGAGGGGACGTGGTGGGGGATCACACGGTGATCTTTGCGACGTCCGGCGAACGATTGGAATTGGTTCATCGGGCGTCGAACCGGGACACATTCGCGAACGGTGCGCTTCGGGCCGCGCAGTGGGTGGTGAAACAGAAGCCGGGAATCTACAGCATGCAGGATGTTCTGGGACTGGCGTGAGTGCGACGCCCCGCGCTCCGGAGCCTGGCGTGAATTCGGAGATCGGGGGCGCGGCGTTGGAGTGACATGTGAGTAGTGACCTTGCAGACCGCGCGTGGGTGGCCCTTGGTTCGAATCTTGGCGCACCGCAGGACACCGTGGCACGAGCCATGGACGCGCTCGAACCGCTCTCGGCGGCGCCGCTGTTGCGCTCTTCCCTCTGGTGGAGCACTCCCGTGGATTGCCCGCCCGGCTCGCCGCCGTTCATCAATGCTGTTGTCGGTCTGATGCCGCTCGCGGATGAAACCCCGGAGTCCCTCCTTCAGAGACTGCATGAGATCGAGAACCGGTTCGGACGCCTGCCCCGCAAAGTTGTGAATGAACCGCGCTCTCTGGATCTCGACCTGATTGCGTTTCGGAAAGATACCCGGACCGGCGGGGGACTGATTCTGCCGCACCCGCGGGCGCACCTTCGCAAGTTCGTTCTGGCGCCGTTGGCGGAACTGGCGCCGGATCTCATCCTGCCCGGGCAAACAAAGAGTGTTTCGGCACTGCTCGATCAATTGACAACAGGCGAGCTTGTTCGAAAGTTTCAGTAAATTGTCCGGAACCATGAAGTTGCCTCCGATCATCCTGGCATCGGCATCGCCCCGGCGTTCGGACCTGCTGCGCCAGCTTGGGCTCGCGTTCACTGTCATGCCCAGCACGGTTCCGGAGTTGCACACCGACCAGCTCACGGCGCGTGAGCTGGCACAGATCAACGCTTATCGGAAGGCGCGAGCGGTCGCGAAGAAGCATCCGGACGCGCTGGTGTTGGGGGCGGACACACTGGTGTATCGCGGTGTCACCCTGTTCGGCAAACCGGCCACCCTTGAGGACGCGTATATCATGCTCGAACAGCTCCAGGGCGGGACGCACGAGGTCGTCACGGCCATTTGCCTGCTTCACCTGCGCGATCATCGTCAGCGCTGTTTCGCGGACACGACGAGCGTCACGTTTCGTCCGCTCGACGCCGTCGGCATCCGGCGCTATCTCACGCGCGTCAATCCGCTCGACAAGGCCGGGGCCTATGCGATCCAGGAAGAGGGCGATTCGATCATCGAAAGCATTTCCGGTTCGTACACGAACGTGGTCGGGCTGCCGATCGAGAAACTGAAAGCGGAACTCGAGCTCTGGGAACAACTCAGCCCCCGGACGGCAACGGTCTGATGGGCCGGAGAACCGGCTTCAAAACTCGACGGCTTCCACCGGTATCAGCGTGACGGGACCCAGCAAACCGGAGGGCAGCGGTTCCCATCGGGACGCGTCGAACAATCCGCTTGCGCCGCGATTCGCGGCGAGCCGGGCGGCGACGTTCACGTTGTAGAACTTCTTCCACGGCACGTGGCGACGGTCCATGTCGGCGATGCGATTGGCCATGAGGTTGGAAACCCAGACCTTGAGCGTGTTCGTCTCGCCCAGCAATCCTTCCGGCACGTCCACCTCGAAGGGCGGGCCGATCAGGATCCCGAGCGCGCGCCCGTTCAGACGGACGCGCGCGCTCTCGCGGACGTCGCCCAGGTTCAGCCGCCAGTTCCGCCCGCCCGCGGGCCGCGGGAACGTGATCGAATACCGCGCGGTGCCGGAGAATGCCTTTGCCGCATCGCCGAGCTCGGTCCAGGAACCCAGCTTCGACAGCGTCTGCGCCGGGGGCAATTCAGGACCGCCTTCGGTGAAGGTCAACCTCCATTCACCGTTCAATCGTTGCGCCGGGCCGGACGGCTTGAAGTGCCGCAATGTGACCAGGTGAGCCTCGGGCAGCGCGCGCACGACGCACGATTCGCCCGGTGCGAGTTCAAGATGCACCTCCAGGCGCCCGTCCGTTGTTGCGCGCGCGGGTGCGATTCCGCTTTGGAAACGCATCGGATCGTACACCGCCGCCGACCGTCCGTTCGCCTGCAACGGCACCCAGGCGTTCACGTTCGTTTGACCGCGATTTGCCACGAAGTAGATCGTTTCGTTCGCATTGCGTCGCCGGACGAATTGAAGTCCTGCATCCACCATGCTTTCGCGTCCGATTCCGGCGGCGCTCAGCGCCCGCTCAATGTCATTGGCAATCACCGCGGGACCGCTGCCGGAAGTGAACGCCTTGACGGTCTCGAGCAATCGTTTGAAGCGTTTCTGTTTCGAAACGAGATCGGCGTAACCCGCCACGTCCCGGGGCAGACCGCGGAAGAAGATCACCGGTGCCCCTTTCTTCGCGAGGTCGCACACGCGTTCAAATGTTTCCAGGGGGATGTAACTGCATTGGGGAACGACAAGCGCCCGGTATGTGTTTCCGCCGATCTCCAGTCCGTTCCGCGTGAAGCGAAGCTGGCGGAGTTGCCTGTCGGAAATGAAGTCATAGGTGTAACCCCGTTCCTGGAGCGTGGTGGCCGCCTGTTTGAACGCGTCGCCCTCCAGCCGCGCGAGCGTGCCGTCGAAATGATGCAGCAACGCGTTGCCGCGCTGCGAATAGGTGTCGCTGATCGGGAAATAGAGGAGAACGTCGTTGTCCGGTTTGCCGCTTTGCAGGAAGGACTGCGTCCGGGCGACGTAGTCGTTCAGCGCCTGGAAGTCGCGCCACCAGGAGTTGCGCGAGTTGAAATGCACCGCGGCGTAGAACAGCCAGCCCGGCCACGGCTCGTTCGTGGGCGAATAGCAGGTGCCGTGGTAAACAACGTGATTGACGCCGCCGAGGAAGTACGTGTCGAGCGCCTGTTTGACGTCCCAGAGCGTGGACCGGAAATGCTCGTTCAACCACGTGGCCGATTCGGCGGCCGTCAGCGGTTTTCCGGAAACATGGGCCGCGGACGACGCCATCTTGATCCGCAGCAGGTCCGTGCCTTCGGTTTCGGGAATGTCGCTGGCCGCGTACAGATCGAGCAGGTTGCCGGGAGATCCGTGCGCCTGGTTGCGGACAATCGCCCGCTTCTCATGCGCCCACTTGTGCCATTCCCGCGTGAACGTTTCGAGCAACAGTTCGGAAATCGTTTCGCGATAATCGCACAAGACGCGCGCGTTCTTGTCCGCGCTGTCTTTTCCGAACAACGCCGGCAGATGTTCCCGCAGATCATACCCGCGCCGCCGGCGGAACTGACCGAAGAAATCGGGCGTCCAGTCCGCCTCGCCGCTCGCGTCGTCCACCTCGTACGAGTCGTTGAAGAACGCGCGCAACGGCCGGATGTCGTGCCCCCGGAAAGCGCGGTCGAAAGGACGCAGGTATTTGCGGATGGCGTCGGTCGAGAAATGATCGATGACGTTGCCTTCGCCGCCCGGCGCGGCGCGTTCGACCATCTTGCCGTGCCATCCCTGGAACACGGCGTAGAGCGTCCACGTTCCCGGCGGAGCGGTCCAGTCGAGGCGGCCGTCTTCTTGAACGCGCCGCGTCAGGTTCAGCGTCCTGCCCGAATCTGAATACGCCATGAGCAACTGGAGCGGGAGCGGTTTGGGGAAGCGGACCTGGTCGAGCGCGAGCGCCTGGAGATTGGTATTGGCTGAAATCGGTTCGACCAGCTCGCTGATGTTCAATCGTTGTGCGCCAGGGCGCTGCTGCGGTTGTCGGGTGGAACCGGTGATCGTTTCGCCCGGAGGACGGAGGATATCGCCATAGAGCTGGTACACCTGGTTGCCGACGGCGCGCAGGACGGTGCGCTGCGTGAATGTGATCGGGGACTCCAGGCGTTCGCCGCCGTTGAGCGTGTAGGTCTGAACCGCGACGTACTTGCAGGCGTCGTCGGATTCCACCCATGGCCCGCCGAACGGCCAGCCCGTGCCCGTTGCCATGTCCACTCCAAGCCCGAGACGCGAGGCTTCCTTCAACGTGTGATCCAAAGCCCGCATCCACTCGGGAGAAAGGAACGGAACGAACCGATCTTCGTAGCCGGCCACGCCGTAGATGGGCGTGATCTCGACGCCGCCAATGCCGATCTCCTTCAGCGCCTCCAGTTCTGCCGTGAGATTGGGGGCATCGACGGAATTGCCCATCCACCACCAGCGCGTCCACGGTTTCGTCTGGCTGGTGATTTCGGGCCAGGCGGGCTCGGGCTCGGAGGCGGACAACGCGCACGTTGCCAATGAAGCGGCCGCGACAGAGAGAACGGCGAGCCGTCTTGCGCGGGCTTTGAGGGAAATGAGTTCGGTGCGTCGCATCGGGTCAGGGCGCAGAATGCTTTGCAATTTCAACCGCATAAACGTGTGTGGGCCCGTGCATGTTCGAACGGAACACCACCCATTTGTTGTCAGGCGTGATGCTCACGTTCGGTTCGCCATCGGGGGCGTAGTAATCCTGTTTCGACATGTTCACCAGTCGCTCGCGCTTCAGCGTGCCGTCCGGTTGCGGACGGAACAGGTTGATCCACATGCCGTCTTTCGCAAAGGCCACCTGGCCGGGGTCGCCGCCGTCGCCGGCGAACAGGCTGCCGTCGCGCGAAACGTTGTAATGCACCGACCACCAGTCGCGCTCGATCCGGTAGCGCGTCTGTTTCCCGGTTTTGATGTCCACGCCCGCGAGCCAGAACTCGCGGCTGCGCGGCGTCTGAAGGTCGTACCAGATCGTCCTGCCGTCCCAGCTCCAGAATTCGTGCCCGGCAATTTCCATATCCATCGAGCGCCTGTGCCGCAATTGCTGCTCCGAGCCGTCAACCCGAATCGTCCAGATCCGGTCCACTTCGTGCCATGTCCCTTCGTGGCAGTAAAGCAGAAGACCCGGATCCTGCGGCGAGAACTGAAGGTGATTCAGCCAGGCATGCTGATATCCGTTCGTGACCGATTCGCCGGTCTTGAGGCTGGTGAAGACAAACGCCTCGCTGCGCGGATTGATCAGCCGCCGCGCCAGCCGATCTTCCTTCCGCGCGGACGCCTCCTCCTCCGGCGTGAGATCCGTTCGCCCCGGGAACATTCGCTCCCGTTGCGGCAGGATTGTGCGAGGCTCGGGCCGCGGTGTTCTGTCGCTGGGATCCTCGGCGGCGATGGTGCTGACGACGAACGTTTCGTCGCAATTCACCGCGGTGGCTCGCGCGCGGGTGACCTCGCGAACGGCCCTGGTATCCACGTGCGCAGCCATGAGCGGACCGCCGCGGCGGCGGAAATAGACTTCGCGCGTCCTGAAAGCCATAGCGAGAGCGCTGGCATTCGATACGACCAGTTCCACCCTCGGCGCGCCTTTCCCGAGCGTTGTCAAATCCACTGCGGCGATGCCGCCCGGCGTGTTGAAGATCATCTTGTCGCCTTCGGGCGTGCAGGTGTTCTGGTGGAAGTAGAGGCTGGCGCTGCCGGGCTCGGTGGAAATGCGAATCACCCGGTGGCCGGTGTCGGGATCGATCCATTCGAGCGGCGGCTCATCGGCGGCCGCGGCCGTCGCTGTGAAAAGGGCGAGGAGAACGAGTGGAATCAGGCCTGCCGGGTTCATCGTCAATCAGGTTCGTCCTGTGCGGCGGAGAACGCCCCCGCTGCGCATTGCCGGAATCAGACGATGGAACGCAGGCAAGGTTTCGGTGTCCAGCGAAATCCCGTCCGTCGCGCGGAGTCCGATGCGTGCGTTTGCCGGGTTGAGCGGTAACGCGCCAGGCCGATGATGCCCGTGAACAGGTTGTCGAGAGAAATCGGGTCGTTCGCGGTAACCCGCTCCTCCGCGTTCAGCTTCAGGATCTCCGATAGTCAGGCTGCGCGAGCCTGTTTCGCTGCCTGGACGAACGCCTTCGCCCGCTGTGTCAGCCCGGGCCAGTCACCGGCCGAAAGGAGCGCGCTCGAAACCAGCGACGAGCCGGCACCGACCGCGGCGCACCCGGCCTTGAACCAATCGCCCACATTGGCGGCGTCCACGCCGCCTGTCGGCACGATCTGCAAATGCGGCAAGGGCGCGCGCAACGCCTTGATGTAACCCGGCCCGAGAGTGTCCGCGGGGAAGATCTTGATGAAATCCGCCCCGGCTTCGTGCGCCCACTGGGCCTCGGTCGGCGTGTAGGAGCCGAGCATAATGGGACGATTCGCCGCCGCCGCGATGGGAATGAGGTCGAGCCGGCAGACCGGGCTGACGACGAACTGGGCGCCTGCGGCGATCGCGGCCCGGCAGGTGTCGCGATCGAGCACGGTGCCGACACCAATCAACGCGCGGCTGCCGAGCTGTTCGTGCGCCATCCGGATGCAGTTGATGGCGTCGGGTGTGGTCATGGTGATCTCGATAGCGACAACTCCGCCTTCGAGCAGCGCGTTGGAGAGCGGAATGACCTGCTCGGCCTTTTGCGCCCGGACGACGGCGATGATGCCGGGATCTTTGAGCAGGGCGATGATTTCCGATTTCGTTCGCATATCGGTAAACACATTCGATGAAACACCGATGCAACTCAATTCGATTTACGATTGACGATTGACGCGGGCGCCGGTGTGGCCCTGTGGCAGTGGATGGCGCGAAGCGCCGGAGCGCGCCTGTCCTCAG
>DGDZ01000053.1:0-10108 GCA_002385705.1 Verrucomicrobia subdivision 3 bacterium UBA3939 | reverse complement strand
CGCCTGTCCTCAGGCGCAGCGCGTCGACGAAGTGCGCGCCTCCGGGCTCCGCAAGCGCGCGAATGGAACAACGAATCCCGAAAGGGTTTTCTGGCGCACTCTTTGCTTGTCTGTGACGTCCATTGGATCAAGATTTCGTTCCGGAGCATGGCCAATGATGCCCATGAATTGAGCTGGATACGGGTGGTGTTGATCGGGCGCGACCCCAGGGTCACCCTCATTCGCATCGCCGTTATCGTTGTGCTTGTCGTCCTCGCGCGGGCGTACGTGATTGCTCCCATCCAGGTGCGCGGAGGGAGCATGCTCCCGACCTACCAGGAACGGGGGGGCAACTTTGTCAACCGCATCGCCTATCTCACCTCATCGCCCCGGCGTTTCGATGTCGTCGCCATCCGCTTCGCCGGGGATCACGTCATGCTCATGAAACGCATCATCGGCATGCCGGGCGAGACAATCGAGTTCCGCCACGGCAGGGTGTATATCAACGGGCAAGAACTGACCGAACCCCACATGGATTTCGAGAACTACCCGTGTGACTGGGAGATGCCGCCGCGGCAGCTCGGCCCGGACGAGTATTACGTCGTGGGCGACAATCGGTCAGGACCGCGCGAGTTGCACGAGGCCGGCGTTGTGCGAGGCGAGCGGTTCGTTGGCAGGATCCTGCTCAAAAAGAATCTCCGATGGCGAAGGTAAAGAACATCGCGCTGCTGGCAGTGGTTGTCGTGCTGGGATACCTCGGGTGGCGCATCCTGTTCCCGAATCCGGAACGGGTTATCCGTTCGAGGCTGGAGGATCTTGCCAGGACGGTCTCCTTCGAACGCGGCGGTGGAATGCTGGCGCAGGCCTACGACATCAGCAAGGTGATCGAGTTCTTCACCGTGGACGTGGAGGGGCGGGTGGAACTGCGGGGGCTCCAACCGGTGTCGTTCAGCGGCCGCGACGAGATCCTGAACTACGCTGCGCTTGCCAGAAAGAAACTCGATTTCGTTTCGGTCGAGTTTCCGGACATCAAGGTGAAGCTCGGTTCTGACAAACAGACGGCGGTGGCGAACGTCACTGCAAGAGTCACCGTGAACGATCCCGCGGATTACTGGGTCCAGGAGGTAAGGTTCGTGCTGCGGCTGGTGGACGGCCGCTGGATGATCCACTACGTGGAAACGGTAAAGGTTCTCGCCTTCCTGCGGCCTGTCCAGAGAGAGGGAACTTTAGCGGGCTGCTAGGCCAGCCGCACGCTGAGCGAAATCTCCTCGAGACCGGGCTTGAGCAGGACGGAAACCGGGCACTGCTCCTTGGCGTCATTGGCCACGCGGTTCAGAGTATCCGTGTCCAGGCCGGGGCCGCTCACCTCAGAATCAAGATGCACGCGGGTGATCTTCCAGCCGCCTTCCCGCTGTGCCAGTGTCAGCGTGGCCCTCGTTTGAATCCGCCCGGGCGGTTTCTCCGCGTCGCCCAGCAGCTTCGCAAGCATCATGCTGAAGCACGACGCGTGAGCTGCCGCGAGAAGTTCCTCCGGGTTGGTGCCTTTTCCGCTTTCGAATCGTGACGGGACCGAGTAGGGGACGTCGCGCAGCACCCCGCTGCCCGTGGATGTTTGTCCGGAACCGCTCCTGAGATTGCCATTCCATTGTGCTGTAGCCTGCCGCTGAATGTCTGCCATAACGTTTTTCTCCTGCGAGTGGACCGCTCAACCTAACGGCGAAGCTGTGATTGTCAAATGGGCCGTGCAACCGAAGCGAGCTGAAGCCCCGGAGCGCGGCTGTGTCCCGCAATGGCGGGACCAGCCGCAGCAGGCCCGAACGCAGCGGCACTTTGGATTCTACCTGCCAACACGCTGCCACGAGCTGCGACTGATCCCGCAGAGCGGGATACAGTCGCGCTCCGTCACCGGGGTGCGCCTGCATGCTTTTGCGGGTTGCGTTCCTTCTGCGACACAAACGGGCTCGCGTCGAGGTAGAATCGCAGGGGCAATGTCGCCGCTTTGGTAATACCGATCCGCGTCGTTGTCACAATCGGACCGCGTTGCTTGCGAAACCGTTTCACTTCCGGGTTTTCCGCAATGAACAGCGGCGAGTTCGGATCACACAGGTCGATCCCGTCGAGGGTGCGATCGATTCCCAGCGCCTGGCAGAGCTTGCCCGGGCCGCTGGTCAGTTCGCGGTCCTTTCCGGCCAGCCGCAGGTGGCGCATGAGTTCGATTCCGTACTGGGGTTCGATGGCCCGGACCAGGACGGCTTCGGCCACGCTGACGGGCTGGCATACCGCATTGAAGCAGAAGTGGAATCCGTAGATCAGATAGACGTACGCATGGCCCGGAGGACCGAACATGACACGGTTGCGCGTCGTGGGGCCGGGCGCGCCGTGGCAGGCGGGATCGCCGACGAGATAGGCTTCCGTCTCGACGATGGGCCCGCCGGAGATGCCGTTCGGGGTATTGCGAAGGAGCCAATGCCCCAGCAGTTCGGGTGCGACCACACGGGCGGAGGGTTCGTAGAACGAACGTGGCAATGCGGAGAACGTCATTTTTCGGTGCGCGGAGTGTAGCGGGGGGAGATCGGCCAGTCAGTACCGGAGTCCGGCGCGTGGGCGCGTTCGACGAAGTCTTCGGCAAAGGTTTTCGGGTGGGAGGGTGGACAGGAGGCTGTGGGGAGGGATATTGGCTGCGTGAAAGAAGCGGCGGAGACGATCTGGACGATAGGTCATTCGAACCGTTCGTCGTCGGAGTTCATCGAAATGTTGCAGGCGCATGGGATTCGTCTGCTGGCCGATGTGAGGCGGTTTCCGGGGTCAAGGCGCCTTCCGCATTTCAATCGCGAACAGCTTTCGTCCGATCTGGAGAAAGCGGGGATTGCCTACGAGCATTACCCCGAACTCGGCGGACGCCGCCGGGTATTGCCCAACTCGCCGAACACGGCCTGGCGGAACGAGGCGTTTCGCGGTTACGCGGATCACATGGGCAGCGAGGAATTTCAGGGCGGGATGGAGCGCCTGTTGCGCGCCGCGGCGAAACAACGGACGGCCATCCTGTGTGCCGAGGCGCTGTGGTGGCAATGTCATCGCGGGCTGATTGCCGATTGGCTCAAGGCGCGCGGACACACGGTCCTCCACATTCTGTCAACGGCGAAGATGGAAGAGCATCCGTTCACTTCCGCCGCGCGCCTCGTGGACGGGAAACTGTCCTACGCCGCGGCCGAGACCGCGCCTTTGTTTCCTTCCTGATCGATCTGGAAAGCCGTTGCTCGAGCGTGAGGCGTTGCTGAAGCAGGCCGAGCACGGCGGCTTCCTCCCGGCGCAACCCCGAGAGCCGGCTCGACAATTCCTTTTCCGCACGTCGCCGGAGCGTTTCGACCAACGTGCCGTCGAGGTAGCAATCCAGCACCTGCGGATGGATGTAGCACTTGCGGCAGACGGCGGGCGTGTTGCCCAGGCGCGCAGCAACGGCTTCAATCGCCGAGACCACGTTCTTCTTCGCCTGCGCTTTGGTGTCGAACTTTCTGAACTCCGACAGCGCCCTCGCGGCGAGCACGGTGCCGGCCCAGGTGCGGAAATCCTTCGCTGTGAAGTCCCGCCCGCCGATCTCGCGCAGGTACGCGTTGACGTCCTCGGATTTCACGTCGCGCTGGACACCGTCGTCGTCCAGGTATTGGAACAGTTCCTGGCCCGGGAGATCCTGGCACTTCTTTACGATGCGGGCGAGGTGCGGATCGTTGATGCTGACGTCGTGGCCCTTGCCGGATTTGCCGCGGAAGCGGAAGCGGAGAGCGGAGCCGTTCACCGCGACGTGGCGGTCCAGCAGGGTGGTGAGCCCGAAGGAATCGTTATTGCGCGCGTATTCCTCGTTGCCGACGCGGATCAGGCTGACTTCGAGAAGGCGCACGACGGCGGCGAGGACTTTGTTTCGGGAGAGGCCGGGCAAAGCGAGGTCGTGTTTCAGTCGTTGGCGCAAGCGGGGCAGCGCGGTGGCGAACGCGATCATGCGCGCATACTTGGTTTCGTCGCGGATTGCGCGCCAGAGCGGGTGATAACGGAATTGCTTGCGTCCGCGCGCATCGCGGCCTGTGGCCTGCAAATGGCCGTTCGACACGGGACAGATCCAGACGTCCGCCCACGCGGGCGGGATGGCAAGTGAACGGATGCGGGCGAGCGTTTGCGGATCACGAACGAGGGCACCGGACGACGCGCGGTAACGGAACGCTTCGCCCGCTTTCTCGCGTCGGATGCCCGGTTCTTTGTCCGACGCGTAACGGAGTCCGACCGCGTTCGCGGATCTTTCGGGATCGACGAGGCCGGTGGCGGCGCGAGAGTGACGGAGCATCAGTGGTGGGCGACGGCGGGTTCGGGTTCGGCCGCGGCAGGCGCAAGAGAGAGGATGGCGGCGAGGGTGGCTTCCAAGGTGGCGGCGAACTCGTCCGCCTGGATGGGCGGGTGGCGTTGTTTGGCCGACTGGAGTTCATCCTGGTCGAAGATGGCGGCGACGATCTTGAGCCGGGGGGATTGGGCGCGGAGACGTTTACAGAGGTAACGGGCGTGGCGGGAGCCGAGAGGAGGCACGGCGCAGATGCAGGCAATGCGCGCGCCGTTGCGTCCGGCGTCTTCGAGGGCTTCGGACGCCAGGGCGACTGCGGAGGGGTGCCGCGCCGGGATGCCGCGTCTTGCCAGGAGTTGCGTGACCAGTATGGCAACCAGTTCGTCGGCCTGGCTCCGGGCGGGAATAGACACAACCGCGAACGGCTGTTGCGTGTTTTCCTCAACGGCACGCGCTGCCCCGGCCGGCACCGACGCCGAATCGAGGCCGTCCGGCCATTGCTCGCATTCCTCGATGAGCAGCCGGACGTCCTCGTAAAACACGTCCTGGCGCGCCGGATCCAGTTTGCCCTTCTGCCGTTCCGCTTCGGAAAGCACCAGGGCCGGAACGAGGACGTCATCGTAGAACCGGACGAGGTTCTTCTGCCGCAGGCATTCGCGGGCGACTTCGATCGATTCGTCGATGTCGTGCGCGAGCAATCGCTGATAAAGGCGTTCTGCCGGCGTCAGCACCTTTTCGTCGCTGAGCGCGATGCTGAGAAACTCGAGAGAGGGAACGTAGCGGCCGATCACGGCGAGACAGGCAGTCAGCGGCGTGGCGAGCAGGAGTCCGATCGGTCCCCACAGCCAGGTCCAGAAGACGGCGGCCACGACGATGGCCATGGGAGAGATGCCGGTGGACGTGCCATACAGCAGGGGTTCGGCGAAGTTCAGAACGACCAGGTCGATGCCGAAGAACAGGGCAAAGATCCAGATCGGTTCCCACCAGCCAGGGCTGACGGCGAGCGAGACGGCCGCGGGCATGGCGGCGGCAAGCCAGATGCCCAGGTACGGCACGTAGCGGAGCAGCGCGGACAGCATCGCCCAGAGGATCGGGTTCGGCACGCCCATGAAGTAGAGCCCGATCCCGGCGAGCACGCCGAACGCGACATTCAGGAGCAACTGCGCCACAAGGAAACGGCTGACGCGCTGTGCGGCGTCGTCGAGTGCCTGCGTGGTGGCATTGATTTGCCCGGCGCCGATCAGGCGGATGAAGCGATCGCGCAGGTCCTCGCGTTGAAACAGCATGAAAATGACATAGACGAGGACGATGGAGCCCGAGAGCAGCACGTGGATGACGGAGCCGAGGATCCGGCGAACGACTGTGAGAGGGGAGAACGTGTTGCCGCGGATCTCAACGGGAACGGGTTTTTCCTGCCCGGGCTCGGTCGGGGGCGGCATGGCGGGAGTGAGGGATTCGCTGAGGTCATGAATGGCGCTGGAGAGGCGGTTGATCGTGCCGGTGCTGGAATCGCGCACCGAATGCATCTTGGCCCGGATGTTCTGCTGGTATTCCGGCATCTTTTGCGCCAGATCGGCCAGTTGCACGAACATCAACACTCCAATGACCAGGGTGGCGACGAACGTGAGAGCGATCACGATGAGCACGGCGGGGATGCGCGGGATTCCCCATCGGCGGAACCGAATGACAAGCGGAGCGAGGAGGAATGTGAACAGGACCGCCAGCGCGAACGGGATCAGGACAATGCGCCCGAAGTAAAGCCCCACGATCACCACGGCCACCGTGATCAGTGTCGTGCTGCGCGCGGGTGCTTTCGAAACGTTGTCAGGAGCCACGGATTCCGACCTGTTCCATGCAAGGGTGAGGCATGGGAAAGGATAGCTCAGCGGCAGCGGGTGTTCAGGGGGGCAAATACCTACGTAGGTAGGCGTCCTCGCCTGCGGGTTGTGCCGGTGTCCGCGCCGCCAGTTGCCGTGCGCCCTGGAGGATTGAAATTGCGCCGGGAATGACCACGCCATCGTGATGCGGCGGTGCATGCTGTCCGAGCCAGGACGGGGCGAGGACGCCCCTTGAACCCGCAGCCGGGGACGGCCGCGCTACGTGACGCGAGATGCGTGATGCTACGCGCGCTCCGAAGTTTACATCGTCGCCCCCACCGCGGGTCGCCCGCGTCAATCGTCAATCGCAAATTGGGTTTTGCTCCGCTCGCAAATCCTGTTTCAATCCGCGCTATGAAAGTTCTGGTTATCGGGTCGGGCGGGCGCGAGCATGCGCTGGTCTGGAGACTGGCGCAGTCGCCGCGAGTTTCCCGCATGTGGTGCGCCCCGGGGAACGCGGGCATTGCGCAGGAACGGTTGTCGAACGGCACACCCGTTGAGACGGCCGCCATTGGGGCCGAGAACCTCGACGGCCTGCTCGCGTTCGCGAAAGAAAAGCAGATCGATTTCACCGTCGTGGGGCCGGATAATCCGTTGGCGCTGGGCATTGTCAATCTGTTCCAAAGCCACGGGCTGCGGATCTGGGGGCCGAACCGGCGGGCGGCGCAGTTCGAGGCGTCGAAGGTATTCTCGCAGCAGTTCATGGAGAAGCACGGCATTCCGACGGCGCGGGCGGGAACGTTTGACGACGCGGGCCGGGCGCGCGCGTTTGCGGAGTCGTTAGGCGGCCGGTGCGCCGTGAAGGCCGACGGGCTGGCGCTGGGCAAGGGCGTGCTGATGTGCGGGAACACGGCGGAAGCGGCGCGCGCGATCGATGAGATCCTGGTGAACAAGGCGTTCGGCACCGCGGGCGCGAAAATCGTCATCCAGGAATTTCTCGAGGGCATGGAGGTCTCGTTGCATGCATTGTGCGACGGGAAAACAGCGAAGCTGTTTCCGGGGTCGCAGGATCATAAGCGGGCGCTGGACGGGGACCGCGGTTTGAACACGGGCGGGATGGGGACGTATTCGCCGGTGCCGTTCCTGACGGACGCGACGCTGGCGGAGGCGGAGCGGAAGATCATTGCTCCGTGGCTGCGCGGGTGCGCGGCGGAAGGGATTGATTTTCGCGGCATCCTGTATCCGGGGCTGATGCTGACGAAGGAAGGCCCGAAGGTGCTTGAGTTCAACGCGCGGTTTGGCGATCCGGAGACGCAGGTTTACCTGATGCGACTCGACAGCGATCTGCTTGAGCTGCTGCTGGCCAGCGCCGGAGGGAACCTGGGCGGCGTTGAGATCCGGTGGAAAAAGGAAGCGAGCGTGTGCGTCATCATGGCGAGCGAGGGGTATCCCGGCAGTTCGACCAAGGGCAAGGAGATCCGGGGGCTCGAGGACGCCGCGAAGCTGCCCGGCGTGAAGGTGTTTCATGCGGGGACGGCGTTGAAGGACGGCAAAGTGGTCACGAATGGAGGACGTGTGCTGGGGGTGACGGCCCTGGGCGCGGACCTGAAGTCGGCACAGGCGGCCGCGTATGCGGCGGTGGAACGGATTCAATTCGAAGGCGCCTGGTTCCGACGCGACATTGGGGCGAAAGCACTTTGAAAAAGCCTATGAAGATTTCTCGACGCGAATTCATGCGGACAACACTGGCCGGCGCGGCGGGTGTATCGCTGGGCGGTTGTGCCACGGGATCAAGTTCGTTGGTGCGCACGCCGCCGCCGGACGAGGACGGCTACAGGCTCTGGCTGCGGTACGCGAGCCCCGGGGCGGCGGCCCGCGGGTACGAGCGCGCGATGAGAAACATTCGTGTGGACGGCGCTTCTGCAACGTGCGGAGTGATCCGCAATGAGTTGCGCGCGGCCACAACGGCGATGTTCGGGCGCCCGGTGCCGCTGGACGAATCGGTGCAGGAGGGCTCCGTCATCATCGGCACTCCCCGAAGCTCGGAGTTGATTCGGGATTTGAACCTGGGCGCGGAGCTGGAGGGCGTGGGGAACGAAGGCTTCGTTCTGCGCTCGGCGCGTGTGGAGGGAAAATCCGTGACCGTGATTGCGGCGAATGAGGACATCGGGGCGTTGTACGGCGCGTTTCACCTGTTGCGCCTGATGCAAACGGCGCGTCCGATTGCGAGGCTGAACGTCGTGGAGCGTCCGGCGGTTCAACTCCGCCTGATGAACCATTGGGACAATTTGAACGGAACGATCGAGCGCGGTTACGCCGGGCGTTCTCTCTGGCAATGGCGGGAGCTGCCGGACACGCTGAGTCCGCGCTACGTGGACTACGCGCGCGCGTGTTGTTCCATCGGGATCAATGGAGCCGTGATCAACAACGTCAACGCCGACGTGCGGATCCTGTCGGCCGAATACCTTCGGAAGGTGGCGGCGCTGGCGGACGTGTGGCGGCCGTTCGGCGTGCGCATGTATCTTTCGGCGAACTTCGCCGCGCCGGTGCGCCTGGGCGGATTGTCCACGGCGGACCCGCGGGACCCGGCCGTGGCGGACTGGTGGAAAGCGAAGGCGGACGAGATCTACGCGCTCATTCCGGACTTCGGCGGTTTCCTGGTGAAGGCGAATTCGGAAGGGCAGCCCGGGCCGAAGACGTACGGCCGCACGCACGCGGAAGGGGCGAACCTGCTGGCGGACGCGCTGGCGCCGCACAAGGGCGTCGTCATGTGGCGCGCGTTTGTCTATGACGAGGACGTGGACCCGGACCGCGCGAAGCGGGCGTATCTGGAATTCACGCGATTGGATGGCCAGTTTCGGCCGAACGTGGCGGTGCAGGTGAAGAACGGCGCTATTGATTTCCAGCCGCGCGAACCGTTCCACCCGCTGTTCGGCGCGATGAAGGAGACGCCGGTGATTGCGGAGATCCAGGCCACGCAGGAGTACACGGGCCAGGCAAAGCACCTCGTCTATCTCGGGACGATGTGGAAGGAGTTTCTCGACTCCGACACGCACGCGAAGGGAGAAGGATCCACGGTGGCGAACGTGCTCGCGGGCCGGGTGCATCCCAGCCGCATCACGGGGATTGTTTCCGTCACGAACCCCGGTCTCGACACCAACTGGTGCGGACATCACTTCTCGCAATCGAACTGGTACGCGTTCGGGCGGCTGGCCTGGAACCCCGAGCTGACGGCCGAAGCGGTTGCGGAGGAATGGACGCGCATGACGTTCACGAACGACGACCGCGCGGTGGCAACGATCCGCAGGATGATGATATCGTCGCATGAAAGCTTCGTGAACTACACGATGCCGCTGGGGTTGCATCATTTGATCGGTGGCGATCATTACGCGCCAATGCCGTGGAACAATCGCGCGCCGCGGGAGGACTGGACCGCGACGTATTACCATCAGGCGTCGGAGGAGGGGATTGGATTTGATCGGACGCGAAAGGGGAATCGCGCGGTGGAACAATACTTTCCGCCCGTGTGCGATTTGTTTGACGATCTGAAGAGCTGTCCCGAGAAGTTCCTGCTGTGGTTTCATCGATGCCGGTGGGATTACCGGGTGAAGTCGGGGAGAACGCTCTGGGAGGAGTTGTGCGTGAAGTATTACGAGGGGGCGGCGCAGGCGGCGGCGTTGCGGGAGACGTGGCAATCGCTGGCGGGGAAAATTGACGCACGACGGCACCGGGAAGTGGACGAGCGACTGGCGATCCAGGTGGCCGACGCGGCAAAGTGGCGGGACCAGATCCTGGAATACTTCGGCCAATTCAGCAAACGCCCGATCCCTTCGGATTTACGATTGACGATTGACGATTGACGCGGGGGTGGTGTGGATCGCATGCGGTGGGACAGCGATGAGCAGCGCCTGCACCCTGGGGGCACTCAGAGAATGCCGCGCCGGAGCGCGCCTGTCCTCAGGCGCAGCACTGTCTCTTCTACACCTCT
>DGDZ01000047.1 GCA_002385705.1 Verrucomicrobia subdivision 3 bacterium UBA3939 | reverse complement strand
TCATCCGCGTCCATCCGCGTCCATCCGCGGTTCCCAAAGTCGTAGCCGTTCCGCCGTTCTCTGTGCTCTCTGCGCTCCTTGCGGTTAACAACGCCAAAACAAGCTGCGCCGCGACCAGGCTTCGCACTTCAGACCTCGGCTTTTCCCGATCTCCGATCTCACCCCTCAAGTCTCAATGCCGGCGCGTTCCCGGCCTGCAGCGGGTTTTCCTCCCCCTGCTCCACCCGCCGCACCCAGATCTCGATCAGCTCCAGCACTCCGCCCACATTCAGCCGCTCGTGCATCGGCGCATAATTCCTCAAGTTCGCTTCCGCCAGGCGGAACAAGGCCACTGCGGGGCGAAGCCTGCCCTTTTGCAGATGCACAAAGGCGCCGGCCAGTTGAATCAGTCCTTTGTAGAAGTTGCCGTTCGCTCCATGTCGATCCTGCAGCCAGAGTTCCTCCAACACATCATGCGCTTCGAAGTACAACCGCTGATTGAAACAGTCGAAGTATCCCAAGTAATGCGGGTCGAGTCCCCTGCCCTCAAACTGGCGGATTCTCGCGGCGATGTGTTCGCTCTTCTTGCTCATGTGTGTGCCGGCCCGGTGTGCCGTGGACCGCAGGACTCTCTCCGATTTCCGCCCGGCTCTTCAACAACAAACGCCTTGTTCCAACAAGTGGATCGCTTTCGTGCGCGAGGCGTAGGGATCGTTTACCGGACTGGCCTTGCGGGACGCGTAGCTGTGTCCGGCCATAGCGTGTTCGCCGCGCGCGAAATGGGGGTTTCAAGGTAATTGAAGCCCCGGTCTTTCAACGGTTCATTGAGCCACTGAAAGATGAACAATTCCACATTCACCATTCCCGTGACGGGGGTCCGGCTTCGGGGCGAATTGATTCTGCCCCCGGAAGCGTCGGGGCTCGTCATATTTGCCCATGGCAGCGGCAGCAGCCGGTTCAGCCCGCGCAACCAGGCGGTCGCCCGGACTCTGCGCCAGGCGCGCCTCGGCACTCTGCTGTTCGATCTGCTGACGCCCGAGGAGGAACAGGTTGAAGCGTACACGCGTCACCTGCGCTTCAACATTCCATTCCTTGCGAGTCGCCTTCTCGAGGCGACTCTCTGGACGGTGGACCGGGCCGGCTCGCGTGATCTCACGATCGGCTATTTCGGCTCAAGCACAGGCGCCGCGGCAGCCCTGACGGCGGCCGCTGAACTCGGTGAAATGATCAGCGCCGTCGTCTCCCGCGGCGGACGGCCGGACCTCGCAGCCGACGCGCTCCCCCGGGTCAAGTCACCCACGCTGCTCATTGTCGGAGGCAACGATCTGCCGGTGATCCCTTTGAATGAGGACGCCTATAGCCAATTGAACTGCGAGAAGGCGCTGCGGATCGTTCCAGGAGCCTCCCACCTCTTCGAAGAACCCGGCGCGCTGGAACTCATCGCCGACATGGCCTCAGAGTGGTTTGCCAATCACCTGCATCCGATGACCCGAACGCGCTGATCTATGGGACCTCTCTATCAGGACCGCTCGGATGCCGGGAGGGCTCTGGCGGAGAAACTGGTTCATCACGCCAACGATCCATCGGCGCTGGTCCTTGCATTGCCAAGAGGCGGCGTGCCCGTGGCGTTCGAGATCGCTCGCGCACTCAACGCACCGCTCGACATCTTCGTGGTCCGAAAGCTCGGGGTGCCCGGCTATGAAGAGCTGGCCATGGGCGCCGTCGCCTCGGGAGGCGTCCGCGTGCTCAACGAGGAACTGATCCACCGGCTCAACGTCCCGCCCTCCGCCATTGACGCCGTCTCGCAGGAGGAAGCGCAGGAGCTGGAACGTTGCGAAAGGGCTTTCCGCGGAGCGCGCGAGCCGGCTTCGATACGCGGTCGCACGGTGATTCTCGTCGATGACGGCCTTGCCACCGGCGCGAGCATGCGCGCCGCCATCCGCGCGTTGCGCCAATGCGAGCCAGCCTATCTCACCGTCGCCGTGCCAATCGGATCGAAGGACACTTGCGACCAATTCCGCGCGGAGGTGGATGAACTGATTTGCGGCGACACGCCCGAACCGTTCTTTGCGGTGGGC
This sequence comes from Verrucomicrobia subdivision 3 bacterium UBA3939, assembly GCA_002385705.1. Lineage (GTDB taxonomy): Bacteria > Verrucomicrobiota > Verrucomicrobiia > Limisphaerales > UBA3939 > UBA3939. Next base: position 8,381 of record DGDZ01000047.1, on the reverse strand, counting down.
ACCTGGTATGCCAATTTCCTGCCGATCAGCGACGAGGAAGTCCGCCACCTGCTGGATCATGCGGCTCACAAGCGCCGGGTCCGGCGCGTCCAGGAACAACGGACCATGGCACACCCGTGATCCCGCGACGGCAAAGCCTCCAAACGAGGACGCCTACTTCCCCTTCCCCTTCTCCCTCTCCTTCTTTTCTTCTTCCTCCAGCTTCTTCATTCGCTCGTCGAAGAGGATATCGTCGTCGTCGTCGCTCAACCGGATCACATGCTGAAAATCCTTTCCGCTCTTTTCGAGAATCCGCCTGATATGAGGCGAAATCCACTTCTTCGGACGCCCGGACTTGCCGTTGGTGACGACGCGATAGTGATTGGTGGAATCGCTTTCGATGAGAGACTTCTCCACCATGCGCGCCAGCACCGGTATGGCCCAGCCCGGCTCCTCGCGATACCGCCGCTTCCCGCTCGCCCGGCGCGAAATCTCCTTCGCCGAAATGAACTGGTTCGGCACCGACTTCAAATAGTTGTAAATGTCCCTCTCGTCAGCATCCATGATGAAACAACGTTAGAGATGCGCGGCAATGAACTGCTCGAGTTTTATTGCGTCCGCATGGAAAAGGCGGATGCCTTCCGCAGTCTTTTCCGTCGCCATCGCATTCTCGTTCAGCAACCAGCGGAACTTCTTCTCGTCCAGTTCCAGGCGCTCGATCTTCTCGCTCTCAAACCGCTCCGGACTGAGCTTCCGTTCCACCGGTTCCTCGGACGACTTCAATTCGCCCAGCAACTGCGGGCTGATGGTCAACAGATCGCATCCCGCCAGTTCAAGGATTTCGCCCTTGTTCCGAAAGCTCGCGCCCATGACTTCCGTCGGATAACCGAATTTCTTGTAATACGCGTAAATCTCGCGAACCGAACGCACGCCCGGATCCTCCGCCGGAGCGTAATCCTTTCCCGTCTTCGCCTTGTACCAGTCGAGAATCCGCCCGACGAACGGCGAAATCAGCCTCGCCCCCGCCTCGGCGCAGGCAACGGCCTGGGGCAGCGAGAACAGCAGCGTCATGTTGCAGTTGATGGATTCCTTCTGCAGCACTTCCGCGGCACGAATTCCCTCCCACGTGCTGGCAATCTTGATCAGGATCCGTTCGCGCGGAATTCCGTTCCGTTCGTACAGCTTGATGAAATGCCGCGCCTTCGCCACCAGCGCCTCGGTGTCAAACGACAGGCTCGCGTCGGTCTCGGTCGAAACCCGCCCGGGAACGACCTTCAGAATCTCCACCCCGAAGAGCACCAGCAATTGATCGGCGATGGCGGTGAGCAGCGCCTGGCCCGAAGCCCCCGACCGTTTGCCTTCCGCCACGGCTTTGCCCACCACGTCCTTGTAGGCCGGCATTTGCGCGGCCTTGAGGATCAAGGACGGATTGGTCGTGGCATCCTCCGGAGCGTATTGCTGCAACGTGGCAAAATCGCCCGTGTCGGCAACCACGCGGGTAAACCGCTTCAATTGATCAAGTTGACTGGCCATAACACGTCCATTGGTGCTTGCACATCTGATTTCGGTGACACCAGAGCATGCGTTATACCCGATCGGGAGGCAATAGCCCGATCGGCTTCTTTTTATTTGGCTCGGGAAGTGAAAGCGCTACTCTCCCGCCGATGGATCGGCCTGGTGTCATGCGCCAGCATCTCTGGATTTGGTCCGCTGTGCTCGCCTTGTGGGCGCTGCTGGTCCTCATGGTTTCCGGCCAGATGGTGTTCACCGCCGATCTGGCCTGGGACACCGCCCTCCAACTCGCGGTCCGCTATTGGCTCCCATGGGCAATCCTGTCACCCGCAGTCGTCTGGCTGGCAACGCGCTTTCCCTTCGATCATGAACGTCTTTCGGTCAGCATCCCGGTTCATCTGCTGGCGTGCGTCGGCGCACTGCTGTTCTGCAACTGGGCCGCGCCGACCTCCCTGGCCGAACGCATGCCGCAACCCGGATGGCAACAGGCTCCTGCAGACGACGTCCCGCCGCCCGGTCCCGGCCCGCGGCGCGAAGGCCCGCGCCGCCCCATGCTTCAACGCCAGCGCCAGGCTCCCTTCCCCGGCACCAATCCGCCGCCCGCGGACCAGCTCAACTCGCCGCCCCAGTCCGGCGAATGGTTGAGAGAACAGCGGCGGCGCATGGGCGCACCTCGCCGGCCGATCCTCGAAGCGCTCGTCACTCGCGCCAGTTTCAACGTCCCCGTTTACTGGGCCCTCGTCAGCATCGTCAACGCCCTCCGCTACTATCGCAGCGCCGAGGAACGCGGACGCCGCGCCGCCTTGCTCGAAGCCCGGCTCGCCGACGCCAAACTTCAGGCGCTCCGCATGCAACTGCACCCTCACTTCCTCTTCAACACGCTGAACGCCATTTCCACCCTCGTTCACAAGGACCCCGACGCCGCCGATGAAATGATCGTTAACCTCAGCGAACTGCTCCGCGTCGCTCTGGACACCACCGAACAGGAAATCACGCTCCGCCGTGAGTTCGACTTTCTCGATCGCTACCTCGAGATCCAGCAGGTGCGCTATGGCGACCGCCTCCGCGTCGAAAAGGAAATCGACGCGTCCGCCCTGGACGGCCTGGTGCCCACCTTCATCCTGCAGCCGCTGGTCGAGAACGCGCTCCGGCACGGCATCGAACCGGAAGCGTCGGCCGGCGTCATCGCCCTTTCCGCGCGCCGCGAAGGACCGGATCTTCGCCTGACCGTCCGCAACACCGGCGTGCCCGGACGCCAACCAGGACGCGAACAGCAGGGAATCGGCATCGCTAATACCCGCGGGCGATTGCAGGCGCTCTACGGGGACCGCGCCCGCCTCACACTCAGCAGCTCGTCCGACGGCGGGTTCTCCGCCGAACTGTTGATTCCCTTCCACGACAGGCTCACGCCCGCGCCGCCGCCTACACGCGCATGAAAATCCGCGTGCTCATTGTCGATGACGAGCCTCTCGGGCGCGAACGCGTCCGTTCAATGCTCCGATCCGAGCCCGACATCGAGATCGTCGGAGAGTCCGCCGACGGCCGCCAGGCGGTGGCCGCTATTCGCCAGCACAATCCCGACCTGGTTTTTCTCGACGTGCAGATGCCCGGCATGGACGGCTTCGAAGTTCTGCGCCAGCTTCATCGCGACCAGATGCCGGTGGTCATTTTCGTCACCGCCTACGACCAGCACGCCTTGAAGGCCTTCGAAGTGCATGCGCTGGATTACCTCTTGAAGCCCTTCAAACAGTCCCGTTTCCGCGCAGCCCTTCAGCGCGCCCGCGATCTCCTCGCCAGCCGCCGCGCGGACGAGGCGTCGAAGAAGCTTCTCGCGCTGCTCGGCGAACGCCCCGAGCCTCGCGAGTTCCTTTCCCGAATTCCCGTCAAAACCGACGACCGCACCGCCTTCATTCGAACCTCCCGGATCGACTGCTTCGAATCCGCTGGCAACTACGTCGTCCTCCACGTCGGCAAGGAGACCCACGTCATCCGCGAGACCCTGGCCTCGCTCGAAGCTCAACTCGATCCGAAAAAGTTCATCCGCGTCAACCGCTCGACCATCGTGAACGTGGACCAGATCAAGGAAGTCCGGCCGCTGTTCAAGGGCGAGCACGTCATCCTCCTCAGTGACGGCCGGCAGATTCCCCTCACCCGCGGCATCCGCGAGCTCGAGGAACTCCTGAAATTCTCGTGAGTTCATCCCGCAATTCACCGCTTTCATCCCGCGAAAAGGCCGTTTACCCTCAAACCAATAGGATTCCCGTCCACATGATCTACACTGTCGGCAGATGGCCAAAGCAACAGACGCAGAGGCCGAAAAGAACAACCGATGAAAGGACTGCTATGAAACGAACACTGATATTGGCATTGATTGGAGCGATGGGGATGCTCGCCGGAACCACCGCCTTCGCACAACCGGGTCCGCGCCGCGAACGGCCACAGCGCCCCCCGCAGGAACAGCAGGGCCAGCGTCCACCCCGACCGGATCCGGAAGTCCGGAAGCAACGCTTGCTCGAACAGTATGACGCCAACAAGAACGGCGTCCTCGACGAAAGCGAATACGCCGCCATCGGCAGGGACGTCGAGGCCGGCCGCCTTGGTTCGCGCCTCGGCGCAGGGGGCCCCGCTCTCCGTGGACCCGGTGGACCCGGTGTCGAACGCGGTCCAGGAGCGCCCCCGCGCCGTGGACTCCAGCGCCAGCGCGCTGAAATCCGTGATGGCACGCGAAGCGGCGAACTGGAACGTCCGGCATTCCGCGGTGGACGCGGTTTGCGTCGCGGTCCGGGCGGACCTCCGCCCCCTCCTGCGAACGAGTAAGCTGCCTATCCGCAACAAACCAGCCCGAGAGCCTGCCACCATCGGCGGGCTCTCGCCTTTTCGGATTTACGATTGACGATTGACGATTGACGCGGCCGTTGCATGAACGCGGACTTGATGGGGCGAGCAGCCTGCCACGCCGCAGCCCGGCGAAGGCGGGTCCTCGCGAGCCGTCGCACGATAACCCTGATCTCGGTGGGGCGAGCGTCTCGCCACGCCGAAGCTGGCGAAGGCGCGTCCTCGCGAGCCGTCGCCCTACACCCCCGATCCAGTGGGGCGAGCTCGGGTGGGACGAGCGCTAATCGTAAATCCCTGGGCGTGGAATGTTGAATGTTCGATTCCCCGCCGTTCCCCTTGGGCGTTGGATGTTCGATGTTGAATCCTCAATCCTTCTTCTCCGGCACATCTTCAATGAAGTAGTAGGGCGCCGAGTGCGGGCGCATAGCCGCCTTGCCATGCCCCTCGCGCGGCCACGTGTAGTGGCAGTCGTCGCAATAAAACTCCTTCTCCACCCGCCCGATGGCCGCCAACGCGCCAATGACCAGATTCGGAATGAACGACCTTCGCGTGTATTGTGGAAAAGAGATACGCAGTGAACGGCATTCTGGACACCGAATGGCTCCGCCGATGTCGCCTTCGCCGTCGTCCCATTCAACCAGTTTGCGGTGCGCCCGCTCGAACTCGCGCGCGGGCACTTCCAGCCGCACGCCCGACGCCGGCCTGGACGCATACCAGAAGCGCCCCAGCACAACGGTATCGTGGATTTCTGCCGGGATCCCCGATTCCACCAGCCGGTTCCGGTAGGCCTCGCCGTGCGATCGGCTGACGAACAGTGCAAGCGGCATCCAGTTCATGCCGCAACATCATCCCCCACCGCCTCCCCGCGCAATCCGGGTTTCACCCCGTTTACTCGCCCTGAAGCGCATCCGGCACCTGCACAAGATCGCCCGGACGCAACCGCTTCAAATCCACGTTCGGATTTGCCGCCTGCATCTGCTCCATGGTCACGCCGTAGCGCATTGCGATGCTGACCACGCTCTCTCCGACGCCAAGCACATACGGATGCGTGCGCAGGGAGGGAACCGGCGGCAGTTCAACGGGCGTGGGCACAGGCGGTTCCTCCGGCGGAATCTCCTGCCCCATCGCCACCGCATTCGCCTCGAGACGCTTGAGATGCGCGCGCTGAAGCTCGATAGCCCGCTGTTGCTCGGTCAGGTTCGTGTTCGCGTTGATCCGCGCAAACTCCTCGGCCGTGGCCAGATTGATCTCGTAAATGGCGCGGGCGGCCTCAGGCGTGCCGGCTTCCTGCGCGGACGCCATGGCGGCGCGGTAAAGCGGGTCGTGCAACAGCATGTACTCCTCGTACCGCTCCTGCCCCAACGCCGTCCGCAACGCCTGGTCCCGCTGCCGCTGCAAAGATTCCAGTTGCGCCCGACTGTTAGGATCCGTCCGGCCCGCCAGTGCCTCAATCTGCTGGTCCAGGTTGTCCGTAGCGCGAAAGATCGCCCGGAACTCCTCCGGCGTCGCATCGAAGTACTGCAGCTCTCTGAGCGTCGCCCGCAGCGCTTCCGCGTTTTGCGAATACCGCAGGAGATACTCCTCCAGTTGCGGCGGCGTCAGCACGCTCGCCAGCTCCTGCCGGGTTTGCTTCCGCAATTCCGCCAACACCGCGGGATCCAGCGGCTGGCCCTCCGCCGCCTGGGCGTCCACGTATTGCTGCATCCGCTCCCGCGATCGCACGCTGATGTCCTCCACCCGCTGCTTCACGTCGTCCGGCAGATTTCCCAACACCGGCCCGTCCAGCACCACGCCCGGTCGCGACGGCCGCGGCAGGCTGATCATATCGCCCGTCTCCCAATCGGGCCCCAGCAGACGTGTCAGCAACTCCCGGCGCTCCACGTCCAGCTCCCTCATCTTCACCGCCGCGGCCCGCGCCACGTTCGTGTCCGGTTCGCTGCGCCACCACTGTTGCTCGGGCGTCACCAGCTCCGTCGCCAGACGCTTCGCAAACAACGCGTTGATCTCCGCAATAATAATGTCACGAATCGTCTGCTCCGGACAGCGAATCGCCCTCAGGTTCGCGATGTAGGTCGGGTAATCGGTCGATTCCAGCTCGTCCCACGAGAAGAATTGCCGTCGCAGAACCACGTTGGTGCGAATCAACGGCTCCCCTCGGGACTCGGACACGATTTCAACGGCATCCGCCGCGCGATCGCGGCGCGCCGAAACGAGCCACCCCGCGGCCAGGGCGAGATTAAGCCCCAGGGAAAGAAAAAACAGGAGCCGCCATCGCATAGTCTCGTACGCCAATCGGTGCCACAGCCCGTCCCGAATTGCAATTCGCAAAACGCCGCTCGCCATCCTCTCCCTCTCCTCCATTCGCAGAATGGAGGAGAGGGCCCGGGGAAAGGAGGCGCGCGACTCAAACCCGAAACCCGAATTCCGAAGCCGCAGCGCTTGAGCTCTCGTAGCATGCGGACAAGGCTCCGCGCTCCGCTGCCATTCGCGTTCATTCGCGTCCATTCGCGGTTCCCTAAAGACGTTGCCGTCCGCCGTTAACCCGGCCTTTGTCGCTCAGCCGTCGCGCAGCCGTTCGTTCGCCGTCATTCGAGATCTCGCACTGGCGCGGAATTTCAGTTTGCTCAAGCCCGCCTTTCCGGTTTACTTCCCGCCGCATGAAACAAAAGGCGTACGCGCGCGCAGGTGTCGATATCGATCTCGGGAACAGGGTCAAATCCTCCCTTCCCCGTCTGCTCGCTTCGACACACCGGCCCGAAGTGCTGGAAAAAGTCGGCGGCTTCGGCGGCCTCTTCGCTCTCGACACGCGCAAATACCGTCAACCGGTCCTCGTCTCCTCCGTGGACGGCGTTGGCACCAAGCTCAAGATCGCCTTCGCCATGAACCGGCACGACACAATCGGCGCCGACCTCGTCAACCACTGTGTCAACGACATCGCCGTGCTCGGCGCGGAACCGCTCTTCTTTCTGGATTACCTCGGCACCGGGAAGCTGCAGCCCGATGTATTCGCGCAGATCATTCGCGGTTTCGCGCGCGCCTGCGCCGAGAACCGCTGCGCGTTGATCGGCGGCGAGACCGCGCAAATGCCCGGTTTCTACCAGCCGGGCGAATACGACGTCAGCGGCACCATCGTCGGCGTCGTCGAGAAAAGCCGCATGCTGAACGGCCGGAAAACCATCCGCCGCGGCGACGCCGTCATTGGCATCGCCTCGAGCGGGCTGCACACCAACGGCTATTCCCTGGCGCGGAAGATTTTCTTTGAAGACCTTCGACTCAAACCGAGCAGCCGCCTGCCCGGCCTGCGCAACACCCTCGGCGACGAATTGCTCAAGGTGCACGTGAGTTACGGTCCCCTCGTCCAGGCTCTCCTGAAACGCTTCAACAAGGGCTCCCGCCGCGCCGTCCGCGCATTCGCCCACATCACCGGCGGCGGGTTCATCGACAACATTCCGCGCGTGCTGCCGCCCGACCGCGATGTCGTCGTCCGAAAAGGTTCCTGGGAGATCCTTCCGATCTTTCGCCTGATTGCCGAGCGCGGCTCGGTCGCCGAAGAAGAACTCTATCAGGTGTTCAACATGGGCATTGGCATGGTTGCGATCACCGCCGCCGACGTGGCCCAACCGGTCCTCAAGTTCATCCGCTCACACGGACATCGGGCATGGGCGATTGGCGAAGTCATCACTGGAACCGGCCGGGTCAGACTGGAGTAAGCGGAATTTCTCCTGCAGAGAGAACGGAGAGAACCGAGCCACCTCCAACTTTGTGCCCGGAGCCGGACCAGTCGCAGCGGCTGAACGAAGGCAGCAACTCCGGGTTCAGCAAAAGCACGTACGCACCACCATTAATCCTGTTGAAGGTGCGCGTATTCGCAGACACCACTGCTGAAGAATCCTCACCGCTCCGAGCCATCGAACGTTGCTGCGACTCACAGAGTCGCGCTCCGTTTCCTTCGCGCCTTCGCGGCTTCGCGTGAGACAAAGCCTTTCTTTCGTGCCCTTTCGCGGTCCAGGCCTTTGCCGTTCGCCGTCCTTTGCGTCTGTCTCTTATACACATCT
>DGDZ01000077.1:2369-4803 GCA_002385705.1 Verrucomicrobia subdivision 3 bacterium UBA3939 | reverse complement strand
CCCGATTACAAGTGGGAGGAAGGCGGCGTCGTCGCGTCTTCGGACGGCGTGGAAGACTGCAATGCGATCGATCCGGGCCTCTTTCTGGATCCGAACGATGGCAGGCTGTGGATGGTTTACGGATCCTACTTCGGCTACATCCGGCTGGTGGAACTCGATCCGGCAACCGGCACGCGACTGAACCCGAATGATCAGCCTGTCAACGTCGCCATCAACTGCGAGGCGGCCACCATGATTTATCGGGACGGGTGGTACTATCTGCTCGCAACGCATGGCAGTTGCTGTCGCGGCGCCGATTCCGGTTATAACATCCGCGTCGGCCGCGCGAGGCATGTCTTTGGCCCGTTTGTGGATCACGAAGGCATTCCCATGCTTCAGGGCGGCGGCAAGCTGGTCATCGGCTCCGGTGGCCGTCTCATTGGCCCGGGGCATTTCGGTTTGATCGATCTGGGTGACGGCGTGCAGAAGTTTTCCCTGCACTGGGAAGCCGATCTGGATCGCGGCGGCGCCAGTGTGCTGGATATCGTGCCCCTGTTGTGGAAGGACGGCTGGCCTGAGGCGGGTGAGAACATGAAGGAAGGCACGTACCAGATTCTGTCGGTGCGCACAGGAACGGCGCTCGAGCTGGCGGTCGAAGGTGTGCCGGTCGGAGGACGCCGCGCCCGCGGCGGCGCTCCGGGTTCGGGCAGACGCGGCGGCCCTGGAGGGCGTGGTCTGGGCGGGACGAATGCTCCTCCGGCCCGGGGCGGTGGCGGGATGTTTGCCGGCACCGGCGTTCCAATTCCGCCGCAGGACGTCGCGCAGGTCTCGACAAACTGGCCGGCTGGCAACATCGACGTTCGCATGGCCAACTACCTTTGCCAGGCCCAGCAGAAGTGGACCGTCACTGCCGTCACCAATGCAGGCGGTTACTTCGGCTCACCCTATTTCAAGATCACCATCGCCGGCACGGATCGCGCGCTGGCGGCCACTGCGGAGGGCGAACTGGTCTCGGTGCCAGAGTTTACCGGGGCGCCCGAACAACTCTGGCGGATCGATCAGCTCACCGACGGCACGTGGCGAATCATGCCCAAATCCGTTCCCGGCGTGAGCGAACCGCTGGCGCTGTCGGCCATTGGCGCCAGCTTCGCGACGCTGTCGCGGTTCGACGCCGAAAGCAACAAGCATCGCTGGGTGTTCAAGGCGCCGTGAGGAGGAACCCATGAACAGGCATCGCAACATTCTCCTGTCGGCATTCTCAGTCCTGGCTGTCTCGATGTATTGTGTGATCCCGGCGGAACAGGGCGCTGCTCCGTCCCGCCTCGCGCCGACTCTCACCCGGGCTGCTTCCACCGAGGCAAAGCCCGACGGCGAAGGGTTCATCCGGCGATGGATCCTCCTGGAGCCGATTCCCGCGAACGGGCTCACCGACAGTATCGTCCAGGCGACCGTAAAGAAGGAATATTTCCCGAACCAGTTCAGCGTTGTTCCGCGAAATGGAGACAAGGTGACGGTGGGCGGCGAGGAACTCACGTGGCACGCGGTAGACACGACGAACTACAACGTGAATCTCTATCACTTCGCCTACGCTCTCGGCAAACCCACCTCCAACGTGCTGTTCTGGGGCGTGACCGTCATCCATTGTCCGGAAGAAATGCGGGACGTGCGACTGGCGATCGGCTCGAATGCGGCGTCGGTCTGGTGGGTCAACGGCCGGGAAGTCATCGGCCTTTATGGCGACCGCCAGTGTGTTATCGATGATGGCGTCTCGAAACGCCTGACGCTCAGGAAGGGGCCGAATGTCATTCGCTGCGCGGTTGTGAATGCGGGTGGCGCGACGGATTTCTGCGCGCGGTTTCTCGACCGGAGCGACAAGCCGCTGAAGGACTTCACGGTGAACCTGGAGAACGTGAACTGACCTGAATATTCGAGACTCCACACTCAGAAGGAACGACATGAAGAACTACTCGCTGCATCTGATCACGTTGAGCGTCGGGGGGATGTTCCTCCAGCACGCCTTGGCGACCAATCCCCTGATCACGGACCAGTTTACCGCGGACCCGACGGCGCGTGTGTTCGAGGGAAGGATTTACGTTTATCCCTCGCACGACATCCCTCACAGCCCGGGCAAGGGGCGCACGAATTGGTTCGTGATGGAGGACTATCACGTGTTCTCGTCCGAGAACCTGACGGATTGGACGGATCACGGAGTGATTCTGAACCAGACCAACGTTCCGTGGCTGACGCGACATGCGTACGACATGTGGGCGCCGGACTGCGTCGAGAAGGGCGGCAAGTATTATTTCTATTTTCCGGCAGGCGGCCGCATTGGCGTGGCGATCGCGGACAAGCCCTATGGCCCTTTCACACCGGAGCCGACTCCGATCGAGGGCGTGCGCGGCATCGATCCGGCGGTTCTCATTGACAAGGACGGGACCGGCTACCTGTTCTGGTC
>DGDZ01000077.1:920-2118 GCA_002385705.1 Verrucomicrobia subdivision 3 bacterium UBA3939 | reverse complement strand
CCGAGGAAGGGGCTCATTGAAGGGCCATTCGCGTTTGAGCGGAATGGGATCTACTACCTGACCTATCCGCACGTGCAGAACAGCATCGAACGCCTCGAGTATGCGACCAGCGCGCATCCGATGGGACCCTACGAGTGGAAAGGAGTGATCCTGGATGAATCCGAGAGCGGCTGCTGGACGGTTCACCATTCCATCGTGGAGTACAAGGGCCAGTGGTACCTCTTCTATCACGACCGGGATCTGTCGCCGGAGTTCGACAAGAACCGATCGATCCGCGCCGACAAACTGTTCTTCAACGAGGACGGGACCATTCAGAAGGTCATTCCCACCCTGCGCGGAGTAGGGATCGTGGACGCGAGAAGCAAGGTCCAGATCGACCGATACAGCGCGGTCAGTCCGGAGGGCACAACGGTTTCGTTCCTGGACGAAACGAACCGGTTTGCCGGCTGGAAGATTTCATTGAAAGGCGGGAACTCGTGGGTTCAGTTCAACGAAGTCGATTTCGGACAAGGCTGTCGTTCGGTGAATATCAGGTCCCGTTCGGCCGCGGGCGGGCCGGTGGAAATTCGCCTGGATCAGCCGGACGGACCCGTGCTGGCACGAGTGGAGATTGGAAAGGGATCGGACTGGAAAGTCGTGCAATCCGGGTTGGACCGTGTTCCGGAGGGTGTGCATCACCTGGTCGTTCGCCTGCCTGAGAACAACGAGGTCGAACTGGATTGGGTCAGCTTCGAATGAAGGACGCTCTGCCTGGCGGCGGCGCGCAGTTGGCGCGGGGGCAACCCGGTTCCATCACCGTGCCCAACCCTCCTTTGAGCCTCCGGGAGAAGTTCGGCTACGGCCTGGGTGACATGGCCAGCAACATCGTGTACCAGGCCGTCATCAACGTCCTGATGTACTTCTACACGGATGTGTACGGCATCGAGGTGGCCGCTGCGGGGACGTTGATGATTGCAGTCCGTTTCTTTGACGCCATCACGGACCCGATCATGGGAGCGGTCGCCGATCGCACTCGCACGCGGTGGGGCCGGTACCGTCCATGGATGCTTTGGATCGCTGTGCCGTACGGCGTTCTTGCGGTGACTGCGTTCATCACGCCGGATGTGGGAGCCGGGACCAAACTGGCGTACGCCTATATCTCCTACGCACTGCTGATGACCGCCTATACCGCGGTCAACATTCCCTACTCGGCGCTGGC
>DGDZ01000077.1:0-744 GCA_002385705.1 Verrucomicrobia subdivision 3 bacterium UBA3939 | reverse complement strand
GGCATGGCGATGGTGGGCGGTTTTCTGGTGACAGTATCCGTCTGGCCGCTGGCGAGGTTGCTGGGCGGCGGGGGCGAGCCAAAGGATTTGCAACTGGGTTTTCCGTTCGCCGTGGCGCTCCTGGCCGTTGTCGGCGTTGTTGCCCTTTTTGGTTGTTTCGCCTGGACCCGGGAACGCATTTATCCGGACGAAGAGAATCAAGCCGGGAACGCGGCCGGATCGCGAGCCGGCTTTGTGGAGGACCTGGGGGCCATGTTTCGCAACAGCCAGTGGCTGATTGCGACGCTGGCCATGTTCATCATCCAGGTTCGCGGCGGGCTGCAGGGGAACGTGAAACCCTACTTCATCAAGTACTACATCGATCACGACCTGACCGGCGTGTTCGCGATCACGGAGAACTTCATGGCGCTCTACATGGGATTGACCATGCTGGCGGGCGTCGCGGGAGTGTTTGTGGCCAACCGCCTGTTCATGAAATGGCAGTGGTGCAAAGTCACCGTGATGAAGACCGCGTTGCTCGGGTCGCTGGTGCCCAACGCGCTGCTCCTGGCCGTGCCCAGGGAATGGTGGCAGGCGTCGCTGGTGCTCATCATGCTCGCCAACTTTTTCCACATGATGTTCATCCCGCTGCTGTTTGCCGCCATCCCGGACACGGTCGATTTCGGCCTCAAGACGATCGGCCGGGGCGCCATGGCGCTGTTTTTTGCAGGGCAGTTGTTTGCCTTGAAGATGGGAATTTCCGTC
>DGDZ01000008.1 GCA_002385705.1 Verrucomicrobia subdivision 3 bacterium UBA3939 | reverse complement strand
TTAACTAACCGCCATTCGGGTCTGACCCCGGCCTTTGCGAGAATTCAGGGCATGACGGTCGCAGGCCCCGGTGCGGTGGAAGTCTGTTGGTTGTCCGCAGCGGTTGATGAGCTCGCCTGGCATAGTCACATGATCGGCGGATTCAGACGAGACTTTAGCGCGCGTTTCAGGGGGCCGTGGCGGGGAGCGGAGTCAGAGGAGAGCGATGCCCAGGATGATGGCTCCCAGGATGATACGATACCAGCCGAACGCGATGAACGTATGCGTCTGGACGTAGCGCAACAGCCATTTGACCGCCGCGAAAGAAACGATGGCGGCGATGACGGCACCGAGAAGGATCATTGCCCACTGTTCCGGCAGAACGCTGTCTGTCTGTTGGAGCGCGCGGAACGTCTTGAGTCCGCCGGCGGAGAGCATGGTGGGAATGCCGACGAGGAACGAGAACTCGGCGGCCAGCGGCCGGCGCAGGCCCAGCATCAGCGCCAGAAGGATGGTTGAACCGGAGCGCGACGTCCCGGGGAAGATCATGGCGAGCAACTGGCCCAGCCCGATGGCGATGGCGACCGTCCATGTGATTTCGTCGCGCAAGGCCTTTCCCCGCAGAGCCCATTCCACAAGCAGGAACAGCAGGCCCCCGACGACGAGCGCTGCAGCGACCGGGAGAGCGCTTTCGGGCAGGACGAATCCGTACCGGTCCAGCAGCAGTCCGCCTGCGCCTGTGATGCCGAAGGCTGCGGCGATCTTGAGGAGGTAATCGCGCGTGGCGGGTTCGCGCCATCGCAGGAAGAATTGCTTCAGGCGTTCGGGAAAGAGCGGCAGCACGGCGAGAACGGCTCCGCATTGGATCACCACATTGAACAGGTCCTTCTTCGCGCCCGGGCGCACCAGCCAATGGTCGGGGGCGAGCCCGCCGCTGGTTTCCAGCAGTCGTTGTGTCAAGAGAAGGTGGCCCGTGGAGGAAACGGGTATGAACTCGGTGATCCCTTCAATCACACCGAGCAGCAGCACAACGATCCAGTCAGGCATCCGGCTGTTTAGACGGGAAAACGGTTCCAAAGACAAGCACGAACCGCGTTCGGACTCGCTTTCAACGCGGAAGACTGTCACACTTCGCCCGGTATGTCCCGACGATCCCGCGCCAGACGCGCTGCGTCCAACGGCAAGTCCGCGGCAAAGATGGCAGCGCCGGTTTCCAGGCGGACGCGCCGCCGCCTCTGGCTGTTCCGCGCGGTGGCGGTTCTTCTCGGACCGCTGTTGTTCCTGGTTGTTGTGGAGCTTTTCCTGCGGTGGACTGGATTCGGTTATCCGACGGCGTTCTTCCTCGAACGGCGGCATGACGGGAGGGGCGTGCTGGTGCAGAACAACCAGGTGGGGTGGCGGTTTTTCGGGAGGCGGATGGCTCGCATTCCAACGCCGTTGTGCATCGATCGAAAAAAGGCAGCGACACGCTTCGTATTTTTGTGCTTGGCGAATCAGCCGCCTTCGGCGACCCGCAGCCGGCGTTCGGCTTGCCGCGGATGATCGAGGCGATGCTGAACCTGCGGCATCCGGAAGTCCGCATCGAGGTGGTGAGCGCCGCGATGACCGGCATCAACTCGCATGCGATTCGCGCGATTGCGCGGGATTGCGCCGCTGCGGACGGCGACGTCTGGGTGATCTATATGGGCAACAACGAGGTGGTGGGGCCATTCGGAGCGGGCACGGTGTTTGGGCCGGCAACGCCGCCGCTGCCGCTGATTCGCGCGAGCCTTTGGGTGAAGTCGTTGCGGACCGGCCAGTTGCTGGATGGCCTGCGCGCGGCGGTCGAGGCTTTACCGGAGGAAAGCGCCGAATGGGGCGGGATGACGATGTTCCTGGAACAGCAGGTGCGGGCGGATGATCCGCGGATGCGAACCGTTTACCATCACTTCGAACGCAACCTGAAAGACATCCTTTCCATTGCCAGGAAATCAGGCGCCGGCGTTGTCCTGAGCACCGTGGCCGTCAACCTCGAGGACTGTCCCCCGTTTGCATCCAGCCTCCGTCCCGGGCTGTCGAAGGAAGAGGAGGCGAGGTGGATCGCGCTTTTTCGAGCCGGCGTAAGGGCGCAGGAAGCAGGGCTGGCAAGCGAGGCGGCGTTGCGGTTCGCCGAGGCGGCCGCCATTGACGATACGATGGCGGAGCTTCGGTATCGTCAGGCGCAATGCGCGGCGGCGCTGGGGCGATCCGAGGAAGCTCGAGAGCATTTCATCGCGGCGCGCGATCTCGACACGCTCCGGTTCCGATGCGACAGCCGGCTGAACGAGGTGACGCGGGCGATCGGGCGGCAGGGCGGCGAACGCGTGCGGTTCGTGGACGCGGCGCGCGTTTTTGAATCAACCGAGGCCGGGGCGGCCGGCGAACTGTTTTACGAGCACGTGCACCTGACGTTCGAGGGGAATTACCTGCTGGCGCGGGCGCTGGTTCCGGAGATTGAGTCGTTGTTGGGGTCGCGACTGGGCGGGAACAATGCATCCGCTCGCTGGCCGACCCTCGACCAGTGCGCCCGGCGGCTGGGCTGGACGGAGCTGAGCCGTTACGAAGCGCTGCTGGAGATGAATCGGCGCCTCATGGATCCGCCTTTCACCGGGCAGTTGAACCACGACGCGCGTCTGCAAAAGCTGCGGGCCCGGATGGAACAGATTGCCGGCGCCGACCGCGGGGCCACGGTGCGCGACGCCGTTGCGCGGTGCGAAGCGGCGCTGCGGACGGCGCCGAACGATCCGTGGCTGTTCCGGCAATTGGCGTCGTTGCAGGAGCAGAGCGGAGATTTCGCGGAAGCGGAGAAGTCCGCCCGGCGCGTGGTGCAACTGCTTCCGGCGTCGTCGGCGGACTGGTCGCAATTGGGTTTGATCCTGGTCCGGGAGGAGCAGTACGACGCGGCTGCGGCGGCGTTTCAAAAGGCGCTGGAATGGGATTCGCAGGATGTCTGGACGCTGCAAAACCTGGCGCAATGCCGTGTGCGGCAGGGGCGCCGGGAGGAGGCGCAACGCGGCTTCGAACAGGCGGTGCGATTGAAGCCCGCATTCGGGCCTGCCTGGCTGGGGCTGGGAAGGCTGCACGAGGAAGCCGGCCGGATTGCCGAGGCGGAGGAATGCTATCGAAAGGCGCTCTCTCATCGGATTCTCCGGCCGCAGGATCTGGCTGTTCTGGGGCGCTTATGCGCGCTTCGCGGATGGCACGACGCGGCCGTGACCAACTTCCTTGATGCGTTGAAGCTCGATCCGTTCAACCCGAGGCTGCACCTCGAAGCCGGGCGCAGCCTCGCTGCTTCGGGCCGCTCCAACGAAGTCCTGGAACATTATGGGGAAGCCGCGCGGCTGGCGCCGGACCTGTTGGAAGCCCGCTACCTCTATGGGTTGGAACTCGGGCGCCGCGGGCGGCCGGCCGAAGCGGCCGTGGAATTTGCAGCGGCGGTGGAGATCATGCCTTCCATGGTGGAAGCGCGGTTGAACCTCGCTATCGCGCTGAGCCAGGCAGGCCGGCCCGCCGAGGCGAAAGTCGAGTTGGAACGCGTCCTCCGGCAAAGTCCGACCAACGGTGTCGCGCGGCGACATCTCGAGGAGTTGAGAGCGCGGACGAACGACTGAGGTACGACCGGGACCGCGCGTGCCGTCGGGCGTCGTTCAGGGAGCTCGATTCAGAAGAAGGGATAGAGCGCCGGGGCCAGACCGGTGCTGGAGAGCAGAATGAGCCCGCCCAGAATGAGGAACATGATGATGATCGGGAGCAGCCACCATTTCTTGTTCTGCCTGATGAAGCTCCACAATTCCGACAGGAACCCGCTTTCGCGCTGTTGCGCGGCTTTCTCGAAGCGGCTTGACGGTTCTTTCTTCATGGGCGTCTCGCTGATACAGCGCGATCAGAATTGTTTCAAGTACCTTTCCGGATCCGGTGTTTCGCGACGGGGCGCCCACCAGGTCTCCCGGCGGGGGTCCCGGTGCCGTTGCAGCGGGTCGCGGCCGGTGCTCCGCAGCACCAGCCCGATCGGCGTGATGACGAGATAGAACATCACGAGGAGAATCAACTGCGTGACAAGCAGGCCGATGGGAAACGTGACAACGGTGGCGGCGATGAACGGCCAGCGAACGGCGCGCGGCCACAGAAGGCCGGCCGCGCCGAGCAACGCGAGCCCGCCGAACAGCGCGCCGAGCACGGGCCGCGCGCGAACGGCAGGAAACAGCAGAACCGCCCAGACGAGCGACAACACCAGCAGCGCGGCCGCGAACTGCCGCAGCATGCGATTCGTGGGACGCAGCGGAATGTCGGAGAGTTTCATGATCAATCCGGTTCGAAGCGCGCCAGGTGCCGTTCGCGTTCTTCCTTCGACGGCAGCGCGGTCAGGCGGCGCTTCTCGATAAGGAAATCCTCCAGCACGAGGGCGTCCATCTCGGTGGCAAGGAAACAGCGGAGCGCTTCCGAAGGCGAGCACACGATGGGTTCGCCGCGAACGTTGAAGCTGGTGTTGACCAGCACCGGGCAGCCGGTCCGCCGTTCGAACGCCTTCAGCAACCGATAGAACCGGCCGTGCCGCGACTCGTCCACCGTCTGAAGCCGCGCGCTGTAGTCCACATGCGTGATCGCGGGCACGCTGGATCGCGCAATGCCAACGCGGCGGCGGAGATCCGGGTCCTCTTCCATCACCCGGGCGTCGGAAGCGCTCAACGGGATTCGATGGCGCTCCGCAACTTCCGCCACGAGCAGCATGTAGGGGCTTTCGACGCCGGGCGGGAGGTCGAAGTAATCGCGCGCGCGTTCCCGCAATACCGCCGGCGCGAACGGACGAAAGCTTTCCCGGTGCTTGATCTTCAGGTTCATCACCGATTGCATCGTCGGGTTGCGGGGATCTCCCAGGATGCTGCGGGCGCCGAGAGCGCGCGGTCCGAATTCCATCCGGCCGTGAAACCAGCCCACCACGTTGCCGTCGGCAAGCAGAGCCGCGACGCGGTCGAGCAACTCCGCTTCGTCGGCGGCGCGCTCGTGGGGGATTCGCTCCTTCGACAGCAGCGCAGCGATCGCGTCATTGGACCACGCCGGTCCGAGCAGACTGCCTTGCTGCGCATCGGATCGGTGGGGAAAGCGGGGTTGTTCCAGCAATTGATGCCAGACGAACAGCGCCGCGCCGAGCGCGCCTCCAGCGTCGCCGGCCGCGGGCTGGATCCAGATCTCTTCGAAAGGTCCCTCGCGCAGGAGGCGTCCATTCGCGACGCAATTCAGTGCCACGCCGCCCGCCAGCACGAGGCGGCGTTGTCCGGTCAGTCGATGCGCTTCCGCCGCCATCTTGAGCACAACTTCCTCCGTCACCGCCTGTATGCTCGCGGCCAGGTCCATGTGCCGTTGCTCCAGCATCGACTCCGGAGGCCGCGGCGGGCCGCCGAACAACGCGTCAAAACGCTCGTTCGTCATGGTCAATCCCTGGCAATAGTTGAAGTAACTCATGTCCATCCAGAGACTGCCGTCGGGTTTGATGTCCACCAGATGCTCCCGGATGAGCGCCGCGTAGCGCGGGCGTCCGTACGGAGCGAGTCCCATCAGCTTGTACTCGCCGCTGTTCACTTTGAACCCGCAGTAATACGTGAACGCGGAATAGAGCAGGCCCAGCGAATGCGGGAACTTCAGCTCGCGCAACAGGCGGATCGTGTTGCCGCGCCCGAGTCCGATCGTGGCCGTGCTCCATTCGCCGACGCCGTCCACTGTGAGGATGGCGGCTTCGTCGAAGGGGCTGGGAAAGAACGCGCTGGCGGCGTGGCTCTCGTGATGCTCGGTGAAAACGAAACGGGCGTTCCGTGCCGAGGCCAGGCCCGCGCGCAACACGCGGCGCATGTGGACTTTCTCTTTCAGCCACACCGGAATGGCAGTGCGGAAACTTCGAAACCCGGACGGCGCAAACGCGAGGTACGTCTCCAACAACCGGTCAAATTTCAACAGCGGCTTGTCGTAGAAGACGACGTAATCGATTTCGCCCGGTGTGAGCCGTCCTTCCTCCAGGCAATACGCGATCGCGTTGGCGGGGAACGAGGGATCGTGTTTGACGCGGGTGAAACGCTCCTCCTGGGTGGCGGCGACGATGCGTCCGTCGATGACCAGCGCGGCTGCGCTGTCGTGATAGAAGGCGGAGATACCGAGGATGCTTGGCATGCGCGCGCCAGAGATTAAGCACGGCGCGCAATGCAAAAAAAGGGAAAAGACGCCCTCCCGGAGCGCAGCCTTGCGGGAGCTTTGTTCCGGTGGGCGCGGCATCCGGAGTTCTGCGGCTGGACGGAGCCCCGGCGCGTGTGGTTTAATCCGGCGGTGTCTGACCCTCTTGCATTGGCGAGCACATGAGCGAGATCACACAGGTGTTGCAGTCGGTGGGGCGGGGCGAGGGGCGCGGGGCGGAGGAACTGTTGCCGCTGGTGTACGAGGAACTGCGGCGGCTGGCCGCGGCGCGGATGGCACGGGAGGCGGCCGGACAGACGCTTCAGCCGACCGCGGTGGTGCACGAAGCCTGGCTGCGGCTGGTCGGCGCGGGACAACGCACCTGGCAGAACCGGGCTCATTTCTTTGCCGCCGCGGCCGAGGCCATGAGGCGGATTCTGATTGAGAACGCGCGGCGGCGTTCGCGGCTCAAGCGGGGTGCCGGGCTGACGCGGGTGAACATTGAGGACATGGATCTGGCGGATGCCACGCGCGACGAGAAACTGCTGCTGATCGACGAAGCGCTGGAGCGCCTTCAGGAGGAGGATCCGGACAAGGCGAAGATCGTGGTGTTGAAGTTCTTTGGAGGACTGACAAACCATGAAGTGGCGGCCAGTTTTGGAGTGACGGAGCGGACGATTGAACGGCAGTGGGCGTATGCGAAGGCCTGGATCCTCCGCTGCATACAGTCCGAACTGTAAGTTTCCTGGGGGGAACTTCAGAAGACCTTATTCCCGAACGGCCGTGGAGAAAGAGGTTGACAGGCGGGCGCGCGGCGCGGCATAAGAGGGCCGGTTCTGATCCTGTAAGAGAGTTACGGTTGGTTCGTTGAGCAAACCGATGTTGCGCAATCTCTTTATGCCGGGCAAAGTGCCTCGACTGGCCGCAGAGCCGGGAACGCTGGTTTTGCTTTCTGCTCCACCCGATTTCCATAATCCACAAGCCGCGAACCGCAGAGGCGGCGCTTGTCCCCAGATGTCACCATCTTTTCCGTTTGAACCCAACCCAATTCCAAAATAAAACCCTACTCAACCTATGAAACCAGCGCTCACCCGAATCCTCACCCTTGTCGCCGCGTGCGGCGCGCTAGTCTGTGGCGCGCGCGCGGGAGTCAACACGTACAGCATCGGCTTTAACTTCGCCACGAACGAGCCGAACGGCGCCTCTCTGGGCGGCCTTTTGCCGACCGACGTGGCGGGCGTTCCCGCCGTTGCGCAGCCTAACTGGAACAACCTGTCAGGCGCCAACGGCGAGATGACGAGTGGGATCGTGGCGAATCAGAACGGAACCGCCTTCCCGACGAGCGTAGGCCTCACGTGGGCGTCGGAGGGAACATGGGCGAGCACCGGGCGCGGTGAACCGAACGGCGACAATTATTTCGCCCCGGACAGCCCGGACCGGATCCTGAACACGGGTTACCTGGACACCGGCAATTCCACCACCACGCGGATCACCATTACCAATCTGCCCTCGGACTTGACGACTCCGGGCTATGACGTTTATGTCTATGCGCTGGGCGGTGTTCAGGGGCGCGGCGGCAGCTATCGCATTCTGAATGCCGCGGACCTTACCGAGTTGAGGCCCTATCAGCTTGGCAGCTCCGCCAATGCGCCGACGAACTACGTGATGGATACGGGCGAGACGCACAACAACGAAACGGGCACTTACCTTGTCTTCCGCAACCTCACCGCTCCGGGGATTGTTGTGGAAGCGACGACGACGGTGAACCCGACGGGAGGAACGCCGCGCGCTCCGATCAATGCGGTCCAACTGGTGGCGGCGGCGGCGACGGGCGAGGCGGAGCCGGCCACCGGCCTGAACATCACGCCGGGCGACGGCCAGATTGAGATTTCATGGACGCCGGGTGCCGGCAGTTCGGGCAGCCTCGTGGTGATGCGCGCCGGGCGGAGGGTTACCGCGCAGCCGGTGGACGGTGTGACCTACACGGCGAACGCAACGTTTGGCCAGGGACAGAACCTCGGCGACGACAACATCGGTTCGCCCAATTACGTGGTTTACGCGGGTTCGGGCAACAGCGTCACCGTCAGCAACGTTTTCGGAACCACGAACTACCATGTCGCGGTTTACTCGTTCACCGGGAACAATTACACGCTGTTGAATCCTCCCACCGGCAGTGCGACTCCGCTTGCGAACCTGGTGTCGTTGGAGTTGAACGTGCCGTCCAGCATCGTCCGCGGCGCCGCGCACAATGTGCGCGTGTTGGCCAACTACTCCGACGGCGGGACGCTCGACGTGACGGCTTCGGCCACGGTGACATCCAGTGTTCCGGCGGTCGTGAGCATCCTTCCGGGGCCGAAGGCAGCGGGCTTGTCGCTGGGCTCGGCGACTTTGACGGCGACCTACGAAACATTCTCCACTGATAAGGACGTTTCCGTGGAGAACATGTCGATGACACACCAGTATTCGATGTCGGGCACCTCCGGGAGCACGGACGTTCAGGATTCGGTGGGCGACGCGCACGGCATTGTTGTGACGCCGGACATGTTCAGCGGGCAGGACGGCGGCCTGTTGCTGCTCAGCGGCACCGACAGCAACTATGTGGAACTGCCGGCGAACCTCATATCGGACTACGGCGCGTTGACCATTGAGACGTGGGCGTCGGACAGCGGCAACGTGAACTGGGCCCGCCTCTTCGACTTCGGCGTGGATGCCAACCGCTACCTGTTCCTGTCTCCGTGGGCGGCCAACAACGGCACCGTTCGCTTTGCCATCACCGTCAACGGTGCCGGGTCCGAACAACAGTTGAGCAGTGGCAACGCCGGTTTCGGCGAACACCATTATGTGTTGGTGATCGAGGGCGCCTCGCGGATCGGCCGTCTGTTCGTGGACGGCATGCAGGTGGCCTTGAACACCAACATGACACTGACACCGGAAGACATCGGACCGATGCCGAACGTCTGGCTGGGACGTTCTCAATATGCGGCCGACGGATATTTCAACGGGTCCATCAACGAGTTTCGAATCTACAACGGACCGCTCGATTCCTTGCAGATCGCGTTGAATGCAGCGACGGGTCCGAACACGACTGTTACCGACCCGGGCGCCTGCACGGGCATCAGCCTGTTGGTGGTTAATCCCAACATGGTCGCGGGGGACACGCAGCAGGGCACGGTGACCGCCACCTTCGCCAACGTCGGCAACCCGGTGAACATCACGACGGCGCCGCAGACGACGTATTCCAGCAGCAACACGAATGTTGCTCGGGTGAGCGCCAGCGGCCTGGTGACGGCCGTCGGGCCGGGCGATGCCATCATCACGGCTTCGGCCTTCGGCCAGAACTCGCAGGTGATGGTGACGGTGGCCGAGCAGCCGATTGTGCTGAGCCACCGGTACAGCTTCACGGCGGACGGCACGGATTCCATCGGCGGCTTCCACGCGGCTCTGCTTGGCAACGCGCAGATCGTTGACGGGCAGGTGTTCCTGGACGGTGTGAACGCCAACGCGAGTTACGTGGAACTGCCGGGAGGGATCCTCGCCGACTACAACTCCCTGACGTTTGAGATCTGGTACACGGACGACAACGCCGGCAACTGGTCCCGCGTGTGGGATTTCGGCAGCAGCACCGCGAACTACCTGTTCTTCACGGTTCGGGCGAACAGCCAGTTGAACGCGCGGACTGCCATCACCACCGGCTCGGGCGAGCAGGTCGTGAACTTCCGGCGCCCGAACATGGGAACCGAACATCATATCGTCTATACTCAGGACGCCGTGACCGGATTGGCGTCCATCTATCACAATGGCGTCCTCGTGGCGACGAACGCGGTCACGATCCAGCCGCGGCAACTGGGCGCCACCACACAGAACTGGCTGGGACGGTCGCAGTTCGCGGATCCCTACTTCCGCGGATTCATCAACGAATTCCGCATCTGGCGCGGCGCGATCAGCCCGACCCAGGTGGCGCTGAGCTACGGCCTGGGACCGGATAACTTCACGACCGTCACCAACCCGGGCGCCGTGTCCTCGGTCACGGTCAGTGTGCCCGACCTTGCCGCGGGCCAGACCCGGCAGGCCAGGGCGATCGTGAACTTCGCGCAGGTCTCCGGCGTCAACATGGCTCCATTCGCCTCGAACTGGATCAGCAGCGACATCAGTGTCGCCAAGGTTGACCAGAACGGCGTTGTGACCGGCGTTGGCCCCGGCACTGCGACCATCAGCGCCACCTATGGCGGCGTCACCGGAAACGGATCGGTCACTGTGAGCGCCGGGACACCGGTTCTGGCGAATCGCTACAGCTTCGACGGGAATGCCAATGACTCCGTTGGCGGAGCTCACGGCACGCTCGGCGCCGGAGCCAGCATCAGCGACGGCGCGGTTGTGCTCACGGGCGCGAACGACTCGTTTGTCGCGCTGCCCGGCGGACTCCTGGCCGGCAAGAGCGCGGTCACCATTGAAACGTGGGCGACCTTCACCAACTCGGTAGCGAACGCGTCCCGCCTGTGGGACTTCGGCTCCTCAGCCGAGACCAACTGGGTGGCGTTTGCTCCGAGGTCCGGCGAGGCGGGCAATACGCAGGTCCGTTACGCGCTGTTCTATACGAACAACAGCGCGCTGGGCGGCACCGGCGAACTCGTCATGAACGCCCGCGGCAATACTGTCGGAACCGGAAGCGGCGAGGAGTTCGTGCACTACGTCGTGGTGCTCAATCCGCTCGAGAAGAAGGTGCAGCTCTACGAGAACGGCGTCTTCTTTGAAGAGTTTGATTGGGGCCGCTCTCCGCGCGGCAACATTGTGCCGCTGTTGCTGGAGAAGATCCAGGATGCCGAGGCCTACATTGGCCGCGCGGTGCAGACCAACGGCACACCGCCCGCCAACTATATCGGCAAGGTCACCGAGTTCCGCATCTGGAACGGCGCGCTGGACAAGGTGCAGATCGCGGCCAGCTATGCCGCCGGACCGGACACAGTGTCCATTGACCCCGGCGTGCCGAGCTCGGTCACGCTCGAGCTGAGCGATCCGACCGCGGTTGTCGGCACGATTCAACGGCCGACCGTTCTCGGCACGTTCGCCGGCGGAACGATTGACCTGACCGGCGCCCCGGGCGTTGGTTTCACATCTGACAATCCCAACGTGGTGCGTGTGGACGGCAATCGGCTGCGCGCCGTCGGCGTCGGCACGGCCAACATCGTTGCGCGCTATGCCGGAGTGACTGACAGCAAAGCGGTCACGGTGGTCGAGAAATCGTTGCGGTTGACGCACCGGTATCCGTTCAACGGAGACGCGCTGGATCGTGTGGGCGAGGCTCATGGCGTGCTGAAAGGCAATGCCCGGATCCAGAACAACCAACTGGTGCTCACCGGCCAGGTGAATCCGCTCACTTACGTGGAGTTCCCGAGCGATCTGATCAGCGGCTACGACGCGGTGACAGTCGAAGTGATCGGGAGCTACGTGAACGCGAACAACAACCGGTTGTTCGAGTTCGGCGACTACGCGCTCTCAGACGGCGTGACGTACTTCTCGCACACCCCGAACCAGTCGCGGGCCTTCACGCTGGCGCCGTTGCCGGTGCGGAACGGAGGGCTCGCAGCGGGCGGACAGGCCGAGGCGTCCGCCACGGCCGCCCAGAACGTCGGCCGGGTGCACATCACGGTCGTGGCCAATGAAAACACCCACACGATTCACTACTACACGAACGGCGTGCTGGCCGCGAGTGTCACGAACAACAACGTGAACGTTTCGACCATCGTCAACGCGCGCAGCTTCCTGGGCCGCTCGGTGTGGCTCAACGACCCGCTGCTCAACGGCACGGTGGACGAGTACCGAATCTGGTACGGCGCCATGACGCCGAGCGACGTGGCGCTGATGTTCGCGGCGGGCTCCGATCCGGAGCTGAGCGCGACGGTGAGCGGCGGCAACGTGACCGTCAAGTGGCTGGCAACGCAGGTGTCTGAGGGCTACTCCCTGGAATACAGCCCGTCCCTGAGCCCGGCGTCGTGGACTGCGGCGGGAGCCGCGACACTCGTGGGTGACAGTTACCAGGTGGTCATACCGCTGGCCTCGCTGCCTGACGAGGGCGCATTCTTCCGCCTGGTCAAGTAAACCTGCGGATTCCTGACACATCCGACAAGGGCCGGAGTCATCCGGCCCTTGTTCGCGTACACGCGCGATGGTCGGGGCAAGGATTTCCACATGCGCCCGATAGGGGCGGTTGCGCTGCTTGCCTCGCTTCACCCGGAATGGTTGAATCAGGCTGCGTCCAATGAGCGCCCTGCGGGAACAAGAAGAAGCCCTGTTCGACGCCGTGCTGCGTCTCGAAGGCGATGCGTTGCGGCAGGCCTTTCTGGATCAGGCCTGCGCCGGAAAGCCCGAACTGCGCGCCCGGCTTGACGCGCTTCTGGAGGCCTATGCGCGATCGGATGATTTCTTCGAGGAGGTGGAGTTGCCGCGGGGCGATGCGAAGGCAGCGGACCCGGCGCAGGGGCCCGTGACGCCCGGGATGGGAGGAGCCGAAGCTCCGATCACTGAAGGGCCGGGCACCCGGATCGGACGCTACAAGCTCCTTCAACGCATCGGCGAGGGCGGTTGCGGCGTGGTTTACATGGCGGAGCAGGAAAAGCCTGTCCGGCGGCGAGTCGCTCTGAAAATCATCAAGCTGGGCATGGACACGCGGTCCGTGATCGCGCGGTTTGAAGCGGAACGCCAGGCGCTGGCGATGATGGATCATCCGAATATCGCCCGGGTGCTGGATGCGGGGGCCACGCTGACCGGCCGTCCTTATTTCGTCATGGAACTGGTCCGGGGCGTGCGGATTACCGAATACTGCGACCAGAATCAGCTCGACACCGTGCAGCGGCTGCATCTGTTCATCCAGGTGTGCCATGCGATCCAGCACGCGCATCAGAAGGGGATCATTCACCGCGACATCAAGCCCTCGAACATTCTCGTGACATTGCACGACGGTGTGCCCGTTCCCAAGGTGATCGATTTCGGGATCGCCAAGGCGACGGAAGCGAAGCTGACCGAGAAGACGTTGTTCACCGCGTATGAGCAGATGATCGGGACGCCCGCGTACATGAGCCCGGAACAGGCGGAGATGAGCGGGCTGGATATCGACACGCGCGCGGACATCTACAGCCTTGGAGTGCTGCTGTACGAATTGCTGACCGGCCGCACACCCTTCGATCCGGCGCAACTGGTGCAGTCGGGCCTGGACGAGATGCGAAGAACGCTCCGTGAACGGGAACCCTGCCGGCCTTCGACGATGGTCACCACGCTCCAGGGCGAGGAATTGACGATGACGGCGCGGAGGCGGCACGCCGAGCCGCCCAGGCTGGTGTCGCTGTTGCGAGGCGACCTCGACTGGATCGTGCTGAAGGCGCTGGAGAAGGATCGGTCGCGGCGATACGAGACGGCCAATGCGCTGGCCGAGGATATCCGGCGTTATCTCCAGAACGAACCGGTTCAGGCGCGCCCGCCCAGCCGATGGTATCGGCTCCAGAAACTGGTGCGCCGGAACAAAGCGGTGTTTGCGGCGGGAGCCGGGATCGTGGCCGCCCTGGCCGCCGGGTTCGGCACGTCCACGTATCTCTTCATACGCGAGCGCGCGGCGCATCAGCGCGCGCTTGAAGCCGAGCGCAAGCAGGCCGAGCTGCGGCGCCAGGCGGAGGATCGCGAGCGCGTCACGCAGGCTATCAGCATGGTCAGCCAGGGCAGGTTTGATGACGCATACGCGCTCATTTCGCAGGTTCAATTGTCCGAGCCGACCGTGGAGGGAGCGGCTGTCTATCGCGCCGTCGGAGAGTGGCACGCGCTGGACGGGCGCTGGTCGCAGGCAGCCGACTGTTTCCTGCGATTGCTCAGGATCAACCAGCTGGACGGCGCGGATGTGCTGACGCTCGACTACCTCGGGTGCGGCACCGCGCTGATCGAAGCCGGCAGGATTGAGGAATACGAACGGTTTCGGCACGACGCGATCGCGGGATTCGCCGATGCCGCGCGGCCGTTTGCCGACCGCATCATCAAGATCAGCGTTGTCCTCCCGGCGGACGACAGAATCCTGAAGTCGCTCGATGCCTGGACGGATGTGGCGGTGAAATCGTTCTCGCCCGAGGAGGAAGGGGAGGGAGACGTGTTCCGCGCGGCGTGGCGTTCCGTGTCCATGGCGCTGATTGAATTCCGGCGAGGCAACTACGTCCGGTCCGTTGAGTGGGCGCGGCGCTGTCTCGAGTATCCGGAGTACAACGCTCCCCGCAGCGCCACGGCACACGTGATTCTGTCGATGGCGCTTCACCGACTGGCACACGCTGCGGACGCGCGGGCGGAACTGGCGATCGCGAAGGAATTGATCGAGGCCAGGTTCAGCAACGGACTGACCCGCGGCACCGGGGTTCAGGGTTTCTGGTTTGATTGGGTCTTTGCCCGCATTCTCTTGAGGGAGGCAACCGCACTTTTTTGAGCCGGTCTGTCGGGTTTCGGGGGCGAATTGCGCATTAGTTCAGTGGAAACCTGAATGAACCATCTTTCAGGATCAACGGGGCTGACCCTTGTGGCAAGGGGCCTTTGCACCCCTCGATCCGTCATGTACTCGGAAAACGACAAGCGAGAAGATATGAAAAATCCTGTTAACCGAACAACACGGGCAGGCGGCACGCGCGGGCGCTGGACGCGCGCCTGGGCGGTGGCTGCCGCGAGCATGCTGATATCGGCGCAGACGGTTTCCGCGCAGGACTGGAACTGGTCGGGTGCGGCCGGAGACGGTCTGTGGGGAACGGGAGGGAACTGGCAGCAGGGCACACCACCGCCGCCCGAAGCGCAGGGAGTGTTCCTCGGCGGCGGCACGACGCAGACGATCGCCGCCGGCACCGTCGAAAACCCCGGCACCGCGAACGACGGCGTCAACACATTCGGCTCCATTTTCGGACCGGAATTCGGGGGCACGCTGAATATCTACGGCACGCTCAACTATCATTGGGTCGTCGCCGCCGTTGCGTTGGATCCCAATCCGGCGGCACGTTCGCATCTCAACCTGTTCGATGACGGCCGCATCACGGGCGTGAACATGGGGCTGGGCGTGACGTGGTGGTTCCTGGCGCCGTTTGCGTCCATGAACCTGTACGGCAACTCGACCGCCGTGCTGGAGAACCTGTGGATGGGCGGCCACCTCAACATCTACGACAACGCGCGCGTGGATGTCACCAATCTCGTCATCAATGCGGATCTGGACCTGTACCCGGTTTCTGATGGCACGCGCCTGTTCAACATTGCGGGTGGAACGCTTGCCATTCCCGCCGGCATGGGTGAGGCGATTACCAACTGGATCGGGCGAGGCATATTCCGCGCCTATGGACAGCGATACGCCACCAATGCGTTTACGATCACGAGCACGGACACGAACACGATCGTCACGGTGCCCGCGCTGGGCGGCGCGATCGAGCGCATCTATCTTGGCCCCGTTCCGGAGTTGATCGCGGGCGAGTTCCATCAGATGGATCTGCTGGCGGACTTCCCCGGGTTCAGCGGCGCTGTCGTGAACGGCGTGAGTCCCGGCGTCAGCCCCGCAAACCTCCCCGGCACGCCCGCGTTTCAGTCCAGCAACCCGAACGTTGTTACGGTCAATGACAACGGCCTGCTTCAGGCGCTCAATCCCGGCACGGCAACCATCACTGCCACGCTCGGGGATCTGACCAGCACCAATGCCGTGACGGTCACGGTCAGGCCGAGAAAAGCGCAGTTGGTGCACCGGTACAGCTTCAATGAGGAAGGCGGCACGACCGCGTCGGATTCGGTTGGCGGTTCGGCGTGGGATGGCGCGGTGTTCGGCAGCGCGACACTCACCGGGGGCCAGCTCGTTCTGGACGGCACATTCGGATTCGTCCAGGTGCCCGAAGGCGTCGTGTCCAACATGGACGCCATCACCATTGAAGCGTGGGCCTCGTTCCCGAACCCGGTCAACCCGATGTCCGCTCTCTACGGTTTTGGCGCGTTGAGTGCCGACAACATGGCCGGCGCCAACTACATCAGCATGATTCCGCACACGACGGAAAACGGGTCGCAGGTGACGTTCGGGATGGGCGATCCGACCGTGGCGGCGCCGACGCCGTTCGTGCTGCAGGCGGCCATGTCCGCGTCGCCTCTGGACGGGCTGATGAACGTTCATATTGTCGCGGTTTACCACTCTTTGAGCGGGACCATCAGCTATTACACGAATGGCGTGCTGGCGGCGACGTTCACTGAGAATCCGTTTGTGCCGGCCAGCTTCAAGCAGGCCAGAGGCATCAGCCTGTTAAACCACGTGCTGGGTGCGAATCCGATGAACGTTATCGGCTCGTCCCTCTCCTCGGAGCTGTTCCTGAACGGATCCATCGACGAGTTCCGCATCTACGAAGGCCCCATGTCGGCGGCCGTAGTGCGCGCCAATCACGCCCTCGGGCCAAACCAGCTCATCGGCACCAATCAGGACGTCACGCTGTCGGTTGAACTCAGCGGCGACAACGTGATCATCCGTTGGCCCATCGACTCGGCGCTGGTGAATCTGACCAGCACAACGGACCTGACCGGCACGTGGACTCCGGTCAACGGTCCGCTGTCGATTGTGAACGACGAGTACCAGGTCACGGAGCCGGCTGCCGAGGCGGCGCGGTTCTTCCGCCTGGAGGAGTAAACTGGGAACAGGCCGGCGCCATGACATTTCACCCGCTTCGCGTCCGTTAGGCACAGGGTTGGCACCCGCAGTCCCCGCACGTTCCCCGTGTGGGGACTGCCTGCCGCCGCGGTTCGGCAGCGACAGGCACGGGCGGGGGTTCCGCCCGCGGAGTCACACCGTTTCCACTCAGTGGTCTCTTTTGCACAGCCGGAGCAGCGTCAAAATGCTCCCTCATGGGAGCGCCGCCGCAACATGTGACTTGCAATGCTGGATCCCGGCAAAAACAATGGCCGCGCTGAAACGCGATCAACAGAAATGCCTCTGAACCCGATATGAAACGCAGACTCCTCCGTTCCCGCTCCTTTTCGGTCGCCCTCGCGCTGGCGGCGGTTTGCAGTCCGTGCCTTGCCGCGCAGATCACCGTGCAGGCTGACAAGCCGGGCGCTCCCATCAGCCCCGTCATGTGGGGCGTTTTCTTCGAGGACATCAACTTCGGCGCCGACGGGGGGCTTTACGCGGAGCTGGTGAAAAACCGTTCGTTCGAGTTTCCGGAACCGTGGACGGGCTGGATCAGGATCTCCCCGAGCAACGCAAAAGGCGAAGCGACCCTGGTGGAGGAAGGGCCGCCGCACCCGGCGGACAAGCGCTTTCTGCGGTTGCGTTCCGAGGCATCCACCCCGTTCGGCGTCAGCAATGAAGGCTTTCGCGGCATCGGCGTGCGCGCGGGCGAAAACTACCAGTTCTCGGCGCAGATTCGCCAGCCGTCCGGTTCGCGCGCGACGCTGCTCGTCGAAATCGTCGCGGCAGACGGCACGGTCCTGGCCTCGACGCGCCTGCGTAACTTCACCGATCATTGGGAGGAATACAGCGCCACGCTGCAGCCGAACGCAACGGAACCGAAGGCGCGGCTGAACGTGCTGCTGGACGGGCCCGGCACGCTGGACCTCGATTTCATTTCGTTGTTTCCCGAAAAGACATGGAAGAACCGGCCGCGCGGTCTTCGCGCGGACATGGTGCAGATGCTGGCGGACCTGAAGCCGGGGTTCTTCCGTTTCCCGGGCGGCTGCATTGTTGAAGGCAGTGATCTGGAGAAGCGCTACCAATGGAAGAAGACGATCGGCCCCATCATTGATCGCGAGATGCTGATCAATCGCTGGAACTACGAGTTCCGCCATCGGCCCACGCCGGATTACTTCCAGTCGTTCGGGCTCGGGTTCTTCGAGTATTTCCAGTTGAGCGAGGACATCGGAGCCGAGCCGTTGCCGATCCTGAATTGCGGCATGGCCTGCCAGTTCAATTCCGGGCAGCTCGTTCCGATGTCGGAGCTGGATCCGTTCATCCAGGACGCGCTGGATCTGATCGAGTTCGCCAACGGCCCGGTGACCAGCACGTGGGGCGCGAAACGCGCGGAGATGGGGCATCCGGAACCGTTCAACATGAAGTACCTCGGGATCGGCAACGAGCAATGGGGACCACAGTACATCGAGCGTTACGCGGCGTTCCACCGCGTTCTCAAGGAGAAACACCCTGAAATCCACCTCGTCGCGGCGGCCGGGCCGTCTCCGGCGGACGACCGGTTTCATTTCCTGGTGCCGCGGCTGCGCGAGTTGAAGGCGGACATCCTCGACGAGCATTGTTACGCCAATCCGATCTGGTTCTTCCACAATGCGGCACGCTACGACCGCTACGACCGGAACGGGCCGAAGATTTTCATGGGCGAGTACGCCGCGCAGAGCGTGGCCATCGCGAGCCCGAAGAACCGCAACACCCTGGAATGCGCGCTGGCCGAGGCGGCGTTCATGACGGGAATGGAACGGAACGCCGACGTGGTAACGATGGCGTCCTACGCGCCCTTGTTCGGCCACGTGGACGCGTGGCAATGGACGCCGAACCTGATCTGGGTGGACAACCTGCGCGTTTACGGGACGCCCAATTATTACGTGCAACAGTTGTTCAGCCTGAACCGCGGCGACGCCGTGCTCCCGGTCGAGATCTCGGGAGTGCCCGCCAAAGCGTCGGCGCCCGCCGGGCAGATCGGCCTCGGCACCTACCAGACGGCGGCGGAGTTCCGCGACGTGCGGGTCGCGCGCGGAAACGAAGTGCTGTTGCAGTCCGACTTCGCGCAGAACGCGGAAGGCTGGTCCGGCGACAATCGATGGATCGTGCGGGACGGCGCGTATGTGCAGCCGGATCCGCGCCGCACGAGCCGGGTGTTTGCCGGAAACACCGGCTGGAGCGATTACACGCTGTCCCTGAAGGCACGCAAAATCGCCGGGGCCGAAGGGTTCATGGTGCTCGTTCGGTATCGTGGTCCGGAGGATTACATCCTTTGGAATGCGGGCGGCTACGGCAACACGGCGCACGCATTGGTCTGGCGCTTCGCGCAGCAGGACCATCAGATCGCCCGCGTCGAAGGCTCAATCGATGCCAACCGGTCGTACGACGTGCAGGTCCGGTTGAATGGCACCAGGGTGGAGTGCCTGCTCGACGGCAAGGCTGTGTTGAGCGCGGATGTTCCGGCTCCCGCAGTTCAGCCGCTCTATGCCAGTGCCGCGCGGGACCAGCAGGCCGGCGAAGTGGTGCTCAAGGTGGTGAATCCGGCAGAAACGGCAACCACGGTGGACTTGAACATCGCTGGCCGGCCGGCAGGGGGCACGGCAAAGGCCATCGTGCTGACCGGTCCCACGCTGGATGCGGTGAATTCGCTGGATGCGCCCCGCCATGTGGCGCCTGTGGAATCGACCGTGCAGGTTTCCGGCGCGCGGTTCCGGCATGAGTTTCCTGCGCGTTCACTGACGGTGCTGAGGATCCCGGTGCGCTGAAAGCGGAACCAACGCCTGCCTGCATGATGAAAGCGCGCCTGTTGCAGATCCTGTTGCCGGTGGCGGTGATTTCGATCGGGCCGGGATGCGCTGTGTCGGATGCGCCCGTTGGCGCCGGACAACGGCAGCCGGGGGCGCAGGGAGTCGAGAGCATGAACCTGGTGTTCAACGGAGACTTCGAGCTTGCGGAGGCGCGCGGCAGCAAACCACGGGGTTGGACGTTCCTCGCGGAGAACGGTTCGGCAGGCGACATCGAGCGAGTGAACGAGAATCCGGCCGACGAGGCCAACCCGCATTCGCTGCGGCTGAACGTTACGACGCACAAAGGTCGGGTGGGCGTGGCGAACAGCGGCCGGCGCGGGATGAACATCCGTGAAGACCAATGGTACGACCTGACCTTCAGCGCCCGGACGGTTCCGACGAACAAGACCTTCGGCCTGGTGGTGTCGCTCGAAAGCCCGGACGGGAAAGTCGTGTGCGCGCGAGCCACGATTCCCGAGGTCGGCGGCGTGTGGCGCGAGTACCGGTTGCCTCTGCACACGCGCCTGTCGCATCCCGCGGCGCGCATGATCATCGCCATGCCGGAAGCCGGCACGATCTGGCTGGACCGGGTTTCCCTGATTCCGCGAAGGGACGATCCGGCGGCGCCTTAACCATTCTCTTTGTCCGGACGTCTGGTGAAACACGCTGAACCGCACGCTATGAAATTCACATTCTCGCCCTGGCGCCGGGGAAACTGTCCAACATCGAGCGTCGAACATTCAACGTCCACGGAACGGAGGATGCCTCCGGGATGCGGGGCGAGCACGAATCCCGCGATTGGAAAGGGCGTGCGCCCGCAGCGCCCGCTCAGGGCGACTCGCGGAGTTCTCCCATTGCTCGCAGCGTGCGGCCTTTTCGGCGCCGCAGTTGCCGGGACTGTGTCCGCTCAGACGCGCGCTGCGGCCGGCCAAGGTGATGCTGCATCCACGCAAGCGGAGGATCAGGCGTTCCTCAGGAGAATGGGCAGCCGCGGCATGCGCGTGCATGACCCGTCCACCATTGTAAAGTGCAAGGACGAATACTGGATCTTCCACACCGGCCGCGGCGTTTCGACGTACCGCTCGAAAGACCTGGTTCAGTGGACTCGCGGGCCGCGCATCTTTACCAACGCGCCCGCCTGGGTCGCCGAGGCAGTGCCGGAGAATCGCGGCATGAGCTGCTGGGCTCCCGATGTCATCCAGGTGGACGGCCAGTACTTCGTCTATTACTCAGTCTCGAGTTTCGGACGGAACACGTCCGCGATCGCGCTGGTCACGAATCCAACCCTGGATCCCGACGATCCGGACTACAAATGGACCGACCATGGAATCGTTGTGCAATCGAAGTCCAGCGACGATTACAACGCGATCGACCCGGCGCTGTTTCGCGATGACGACGGGAGACTCTGGATGTCTTTCGGGTCGTTCTGGAGCGGGATCAAGCTGATTGAGCTGGATCCGAAGACCGGCAAGAGAGTTCCGGATTCGAAGATGTATTCGCTTGCGCACTTCGATTCGATCGAGGCGCCGTTCATCTGCAAGCACGACGGGAAGTATTATCTGTTCGTGAACTGGGGCATGTGCTGCCGCGGCCTGCGCAGCACCTACAACATTCGCATCGGACGCAGCGACACCATCACCGGACCGTACCTGGACAAGGACGGCAAGGACATGCTGCTGGGCGGCGGCACGCTCTTCCTGGGAACCGAAGGCAAGTTCATCGGGCCTGGTCATGCGGGCATCTATTCCGAGGGCGGGACGAACTGGTTTGGGATGCATTTCTACGACGGAACGCGTCCGAATGGAGATTCCACGCTGGCGATTCGCACGTTGAGCTGGGGTGCGGACGGCTGGCCGGTCCTGGATCCGCCGAAGTGACCGATGGACGAGCTGCCGCTCGCGTCCGGTGTGAATCCAGTGGAGAGCCGGATGTTGTCGCGTTCCGGGCAACGATGGCGAAGTGAAAATGACTGTCAAATTCCCGGCCCGTTCCGCTACTGTTCAGCTGGCAACGGTCTTGTGAGCCGGTCGTGCAACCGTTTGCTGTTTTGATCTTTATGGGGCAGGCGTCCCCGCCGAGGGCTCCCGCACCGTCCGGTGCGAGACGGCCGGGAAGGCGCAGGGACGAGCCGGCTCCGCCCCGAGGCAGAGAGACCGTTGACGAACAACTCGAAACCTGAAATGGAAATGAAATCCATCATCCGAAAACGTTCCCTTCTCCTTGCCGCGGCATTCGTGTCGATCGCGTTGCCCGCGTCGTCGCAGGAAAACAACCCCGAATCGGCCGCGATCGCCCAGGTCACCATCGATGCGTCGCAGACCGGCGAGCCGATCAGCCCATACATCTACGGGCAGTTCATTGAGCACCTCGGCCGATGCATCTACGGCGGCATCTGGGCCGAAATGCTCGAGGACCGCAAGTTCTACTACCCCATTCCCGCGACGAACAACATCTGGCGCACCACGCGTGAGGGCGCGCGGGTTCTCGCCGCTTCGCCGTGGAAGGTGCTCGGCGCGGGCACGACCGTGTCGATGGTCGAGAAGGACGCGTTCTCCGGCAAACACTCGCCTCATGTGCGCGGCGCCGGAGGAGTGGAGGCGGGCATCTACCAGGAGGAACTCGGCCTGATGAAAGATCGCGAGTACACCGGCTACGTGGTTCTCGCCGGAGAAGACGTCGGGCCCGTCACCGTCACGCTGTCGTGGGGCGACGGTCCGAACGATCGGCAGACGCACAGGATTCGACGCGTCCGCTCCCGGTCCACAAAAGTGCCGTTCCGCTTCGTCGCGGGAGCGGACACTGACAACGGCCGGCTGACCATTTCGACGCGAGGCAACGGGACGCTTCGCATCGGTTGCGTGTCGCTCATGCCCGCGGACAACATCGAAGGGTTCCGCAGGGACACCCTGGAGTTGCTCAAGCAGTTGAACTCGCCCGTTTACCGCTGGCCCGGCGGCAACTTTGTGAGCGGCTATGACTGGCGCGACGGCATTGGCGACCGGGACCGTCGTCCGACGCGCACCAATCCCGCGTGGACCGGCATTGAGCCGAACGATGTGGGCATGCACGAATTCATCCGGTTCTGCGAGCTGATCGGCACCGAGCCGATGATCGCGGTGAACACGGGATTCGGCGACGCGTATTCGGCGGCGGCGCAGGTGGAGTATGCGAACGGATCGACGGACACGCCGATGGGCCGGTTGCGCGCGCAGAACGGCAGCCGCAAGCCGTTCAAGGTGAAGTGGTGGTGCGTCGGCAACGAAATGTGGGGCAACTGGCAGCTCGGTTACATGCGGTTGAACCACTACGTGCTGAAGCACAACTGGGTCGAGGAAAAGATGCGCGAGGTGGATCCGTCCATCGTGACCGTGGCCTCCGGCGACCTAGGCAACAACTGGAGCCGCGGCATGCTGACCAGTTGCGCCGATCACATGGACCTGATCAGCGAACACTTCTACTGCCAGACGCGAGCCAACTTCACCGTTGCGGAACACGTCGCACAGATTCCGAACAACGTGAAACGCATTGCCGACGCGCATCGCAAGTTCCGCGAGGAGCTGCCCTCGCTCAAAGGCAAGGACATCCGCATCGCGCTCGACGAATGGAACTACTGGTACGGACCGCATGTGTTCGGCGAGCTGGGAACGCGGTATTTCCTCAAGGACGCCCTGGGCATCGCGGCGGGGCTGCACGAGTATTTCCGCAACAGCGACATCATCTTCATGGCCAATTACGCCCAGACGGTAAACGTCATCGGCTGCATCAAGACCACGAAGACGCACGCGGAGTTCGATTCGACTGCGTTCCCGCTGATGTTGTATCGGCGGGAGTTCGGAACGATTCCGTTGAAGGTCGAGCACACGGCCGCGCCGCTGGACGTTGCCGCGGCTCTGACCAGCGATCGCAAGGCCGTCACCGTGGCGGTGGTGAATCCGACCGAGAACGCGGTGCGGATGAAACTGAACCTGAACGCGCTCCGGATCGGAGGGCCGGCGCGATCGTGGACGATCACCGGGCCCGATCCGATGGCGTTCAACCACCCGGGCGAACCGCGCAAGGTGGACGTCGAAGAAGGCGCGCCGGCGGATCTGAACGGCATCGTCAGCGTCCGGCCGCTGAGCGTCACGCTCTGGCGCGCGACCCTGCGTTAAGCCCATGACGGCGGTCCTGCGGAGTTTACACCGGATGAAGCGGCCCTGCAGGATCGCTTCGTCGCAAAGCGCGCGTGTCTCCTTGTTCGAAAGAGAGCAGCGCCCGTGCAACCTTTTGTTGCATATGCAACAAAAGGTTGCACGCCTTCGAGCCCTTCTGCGTATCTCTTTGTTTGAGGTTTTGCTGAGGGTCGGGTGGAGTTCGACAAGGGATGCGACGAAGTTTGCGACAAAGTTGA
This sequence comes from Verrucomicrobia subdivision 3 bacterium UBA3939, assembly GCA_002385705.1. Lineage (GTDB taxonomy): Bacteria > Verrucomicrobiota > Verrucomicrobiia > Limisphaerales > UBA3939 > UBA3939. The sequence continues at coordinate 32,709 of DGDZ01000008.1, read as the reverse complement.
TTGGAGATACTGCGAGCAGGACAGGGAGGGGAGTGGTCGCAGTGCTGATGACACTCCTGGTTTGGTCCGCGGCGGCGCAGGAACCGTTGACGGGCAATCTCAATACGCATGACCCGTCCACGATGATCAAGCACGGGAACCGCTACTACAGCTTCAATACCGGCAACTACATCGATTCCAAGTGGTCCACGAACCGGCTCCACTGGGTGAACGGGCCGGATGTGTTCTCGCCGTCAACGCTGCCGGCATGGACGACGGCGGCTGTGCCGGGGTTTACCGGGCACATCTGGGCGCCGGACATCGCCTACTTCAACGGGAAGTATCACCTGTATTACTCGTGTTCGACCTTCGGCAGCCAGGTGTCCGCCATCGGTCTGGTGACGAATCCGACGCTGGATCCGAACGACCCGAACTACGAGTGGACGGATCAGGGACCCGTGCTGCAGTCGGGCAACGGGAACAACTACAACGCCATCGATCCGAGCATTCTTCTCGCGTCCGATGGCACGCTGTGGATGGCCTTTGGCTCGTTCTGGGAGGGGATCAAGATGATCCAACTGGATCCCGCGACGGGCAAGCGCATCTCGCCGATCTCGCCGGTCTACAGCCTGGCGCGGCGGTTGCCCAGCACCGCGGCCGAGGCGCCCTGCCTGATCGAGCGCGACGGCATGTTTTATCTCTTCGTCAACTGGGATACCTGTTGCCAGGGGCTCGACAGCACCTACCAGATTCGCGTCGGTCGCAGCACCAGCGTCACCGGCCCGTATCGCGATCGCAACGGTGTGGACATGTACCAGGGCGGCGGCACGCTCGTTCTCGAGAGCACCGGAAAGTTTGTCGGGCCCGGCCACGCAGGGGTGTTTGTCGAGAACGGCACGAACTGGCTCACGTATCACTATTACGACGCCATGACCGCCAACGGCACGGCTCGGCTGGGCATGACGCGGTTGCATTGGACGGAGGACGGGTGGCCGGTTGTCACCAACGATTGGGCCGCGTTCTATCCGTTTGAAGCGGACGCGCGGGAGCATCGGGGCCAGTTCGATGGCAGCCTGCAAAACGGCGCCGCTGTGGTGAACGAAGCGGACCGCGGGCGGGTGCTGCAATTGGACGGTGCCACGCAATACGTGCGGCTCCCGATCGCGGTGGCCAATGCCAGCACGTTCGCGGCCTGGGTCAAATGGAACGGGGGAGATCCCTGGCAGCGCATTATCGACTTCGGCGATGGCACGAGCCGCTACCTGTTTCTCACACCGTCGAACGGCGTGAACGGGCGCCTGCGCTTTGCCATCCGCGGTCCTTCCGGCGGAGAACATGTCCTGGACGCGCCCGGGCCGCTGCCGATCGATTCATGGTGCCACGTGGCGGTGACGCTGGATGGCTCGCGCGGACTGTTGTTTCTGAACGGCAGCCCGGTCGCGACCAACAACAACATCCCGGTCCGGCCCTGGCAGGTGCGCGCGCGAACGAATTACGTAGGCGAAAGCCAGTTTGCCGCCGATCCGACCTTCAACGGACGGATTGATTCGTTGCGCATCTTCGGGCGCGCTCTGAGCCCGGAAGAGGTGCGGCGCCTTGCCGAGGCGCATCCCGCCCTGGCGCATCGTTATTCCTTCGACGTCGGCGCGATCGATTCCATTGGAACCGCTCATGGAACGTTGCAGGGTAACGCCCTGACCACGAACGGCGCGCTCGTTTTGAGCGGCACGCCGGGCGGTTATGTGAATCTGCCGGGCGGCCTGGTTTCGGATTGCTCCGCTGTCACGCTCGAGTTCTGGGCCGAGTTCGGAGTGAACGGCGATTGGGCGCGCGTTTTCGATTTCGGCAACTCCAGTGGAAGCAGTGGACAGAACTTTCTGTTTTTCACACCGCACTCCGGCAGCGGGTCGCATCGGTTCGCCATCGCCACCTCCGGCGGCACGCGGGATCATGACGTGCCCGGAACGCTCGATGGCCGGGCGGTGCATGTGGTGTGCATTGCCGACCCGGCGACGGGTTACACGGCGATCTATACCAACGGCGTCCTGGAAAGCGCGGTGACCGGCCCGTTGGCGTCGTTGAGCACGGTCAGCTCTGCCTTTGCGTATCTGGGCCGATCCTTGTTCAGCGCGGACGCGTGGTTGAATGCCACGATCGACGAGTTTCGCATCTATCACGGGCGGCTGACACCTGAGGAGATCATGGCGAATTACATTGCCGGTCCGGACGCCCTGGCAATTCCGGTGACGCTGGATTTCTCGGTGGAAGCGGACGAGATGATGTTCACATGGCCGGATTTCGCAACCGGGTTCGTTCTTGAGTCCAGTGAAACGCTGGAGGGAACGTGGGCGCCGGTCGTCGCAACGCCGGTTCTCGAGAACGGCGTCTTTCGGCTGGCGGTTCCGCTGGCGGAGGCGAACCGCTTCTACCGTCTCCGGCGATAGCATTTCGACAGACGCGCTCCTGAAGCCTGCAACGAGGAGGGGTGCATGCGCTCTGCGGTTGACCGTCCTGGTCCCGGGACCTAAGGTTGGCGGCGCCCTATGGCGGACAGCCGGACCTGCGCGTCATCCGACGCCGAAATCCTGGAGCAGGTGAAGCAGGTGTTCTCGACCGCACAGAGACCCGAACACTTCACGAACTATACGCATTGCGAAGAGTGTGCGGAGCACGATGCCTTGCTGCGCTCGCGAGATCTTGACACGCTCGCCATTGAGGATGTCGGCAATGTGGGGTAAGATCCAATTGCTTTCATCACGCCGCAGGGTTTTCGCTACTATTTTCCAGCGCTGGCGCGGCTGGCGCTTGCAGAGCCGGTGGAGCCGTTCGGCTGGTATTTTCGGCAGTTGCTCTTTCATCTCACCGTTGAAGGGCCCCAAGGCTGGCGTCTGCAATTTTGCTCGCGGCAACAACGTCAGGCCGTTGTGGCGTTTCTGAGACACGTTGCGGCGACGCGTCGTGACCGCATCGTTTCCGAACGCTGTGCCGAGGAATTGCGGGAGGCGCTTGAGTTGTGGGACGTGGCTTGACGCCGGACAGTGTTGTCTCCGGATAATGCCGCCTGTCTGGTCCTCGGTGGGACTGATTGGGTGAACATGACAACGACGCATCGAATTTTCAGCACCAGCTTCGCCAGTGTTTATCCCTTTTACGTTGCCAAGGCGGCGAAGAAGGGACGCAAGAAATCGGAGGTGGATCAGGTCATCTGCTGGCTGACGGGTTATACCCAGAAGCAACTGGAAGGGCAGTTGAAGAAGACGGACTTCGAAACCTTCTTCAAGAATGCGCCGCGGCTGAATCCGGCGCGGAAGCAGATCAAGGGCGTCGTGTGCGGGGTGCGGGTGGAGGACATCGAGGACCCGCTCATGCGGGAGATCCGCTACCTGGACAAGCTCGTGGACGAACTGGCGAAGGGAAAACCGATGGAGAAGATTCTGAGGGCGTGACGATGGCTCAGAGCTGCAGCGCTTCCGGGTCCACGATCCGGGTCCAACGTTCCTGCTCGGAGATGGGAATCAATCCCCGTTGAACCTTGAGCCAGCCCATTTCGCGCAGGGAACGCCAGCCCAGCTTGCGCGCGGCTTCGCGCAGGTCGCTGGTCTTCAGCCCCGGCCGGATGAGATCGGCGATGGGTTCGTTCAGCACGAAGAACTCGTACACGGCGATGCGGCCGCGATGTCCTTTCTGGTTGCACTCGATGCAACCGCGTCCGACGCTGGCGCGCACTTCCTCGGGCGGGATGCCAAGGGCTTCGGCCATTTCCTGCCGGGTGTCCGGGGCGATGTTCGTGTCCTCCTGGGCGCAGTGGCGACAGATGCGGCGGGCGAGCCGTTGTGAAATGCTGCACACGAGCGAAGACGAGATGAGGTAGGGCTCCATCTTCATCTCGAGCAGCCGGGTGACCGCGCTGACGCTGTCGTTCGTGTGCAGCGTCGAGAACACGAGGTGCCCGGTCTGCGCGGCGCGCATGGCCATCTCGGCGGTTTCGAAATCGCGAATCTCTCCCACCAGGATCACATCGGGATCATGGCGCAGCGCGGATCGCAATCCGGCGGCGAACGTCAGTCCGATGGATTCGCGGACCTGGATCTGGACGGCGCCTTCGAGCTGGTACTCGATGGGATCCTCGAAGGTGATGAGTTTGCGTCCCTCGTCGTTCGCCTGCGCCAGAGCGGCGTAGAGCGTGGTGGTCTTGCCGCTTCCGGTGGGGCCTGTGAGAAGGATCAATCCCTGCGGCAACGCCGTGAGATTGGAAAACAACGCCTCCTGGTTGGGTTCCATGCCCAATTGTCCCAGGTCGAGAAACAGGCTTTGCCGGCCGAGGATCCGGAGGCACACCGCCTCGCCGTGCTTGGTGGGCATGATGGAAACGCGCAGGTCGTATTCCTCGTTGCCCGTTTTCATGGCGATGCGGCCGTCGTGCGGCAGGCGTTTCTCGGCGATGTTCAACCCGGCCATGATTTTGAGGCGGGACACAACGGCCGCATGCAGGTGCCGCATGTCGGGCGGCACAGGAACGGTTTCGAGGATGCCGTCCACACGGTATCGGAGGCGCACATCATTGGCGCGCGGCTCGATGTGGATGTCGGTGGCGCGCAATCGCAGGGCCTCCTGGAGGACCTGATCGACAAAACCGGCCACCGTGGCTTCGAGGGCGGAATCAGTCTCCCTGCCTTTGACGTCGAAGACGATTTCCTGGGTGATTTCGGCGCCGCCGCGTTCTTCGCGCAGGCGCTGGATGGTTTCGGCGCCGAGGCCGAAGTGTTTCTTGATGACGGCGTGGATGGCGCTGGGGGTGGCGAGGACGGTGCGGAAGCGTTTGCCGAGGATCAGGCGGAGATTGCCTTCCTCCATCTGGCGGGGCGGTTCGCTGAACGCCAGCGTCAGCGTGTCGCCGTTCACCGCGATGGGGAGGAGGTGATAGTGAAAGATCACCTTCAACGGAACGAGATCGAGTGTTTCGCGGGTGATATTGAGCGCGGTGGGATCGACGAACTCGTAACGCCCGGTTTCGGCGAGCGCGCGCCAGGTGTCTTCCTCGGACGCGAAGTTCAGGTCCACAATCGCCCGGTGTTGCGGAATGCCGAGGCGTTCCTGCCGGCGGCGGACCTGCTCGAACTGCAACGGGGTGAGCTTGCCGCGTTCCAGCAGCAGTTCAGCCACTTCTTTGCGCTCCAGCCCGTGATTCATTGGATCGGGACTTCAATGTCCTTTTTCGTGTTCAAGGTAAGGACATTGGTCTGCGCGGCCTGATTGGTCAACGTCAACGTTTGCAGTGTCGCCTCTCCGATGAACAGGTTGGTGATGATCTGGTCGCCGACGCGGGCGATGAGGATTTTGTCGTCGAGCCGGATGATGGCGCGGCGCGGATCGTCGCCGGTCTGGAAGAAGCCCTGGTAGGTGACGGCCAGTTTGCGGGTGGTGGCCGGGGTATGGCGGGGCATGAAGTGCCGGGTGGCGAACGGGCTGGGAGCGTTCGTGGCGGTCATCTGCGGGCGGAAGGCGTCCGGCGAGAACAGCCGTTCGAGCCGGGCCATGGTTACGGGGTCGTGGGCGCGGGCAGGGCTTTTTTCGGATTCGCCGGAAACGGGCGAACTGCCGCCGAGCCGCGTGACGCCGAGAAACAAGAGCACCCAGAGCGCGAGGTGAACCGTCACCGCGAAACCGCGGCTCTTGAGGGCCTGCTCAATTCTCATGGCAATACCTCCTGGGGGGGCAGCACAAAACCGACGATGCGGAGCGAAGCCCTGACGTCGTCGAGCTTGTCGGGCGACTGTTTGCGGATGACGAGGCGGTCGATGAACAGGGCCGGCTTGTTGGTGGGCAGCGATGCGAGGCCGGCGGCTTCGAGTTCATCGTGCCTGAGCGGCAGGCTTTGGATCAGGCGGGCGACCTGATCCATGGATCCGCTGACCTCCACCTGGATGGGGATTTCAGCCGGCATGCCGGGAGCCGTGGGCCCGTCCGTGAACCCCGGGGGAACGCTGAGCGAATGCACGGCAGCCACCTGGGATTCAATGGCGGACGTGAGCAGGATCCGAATGAACTCCAGCGCGGGCCAGAGCAGGGAGGGCCGGCGGACGTCGGTTGTGTGTTCCGGAAATGCAGTCAGGACGGCTGGATCGAGATTGACCTTCCGCTGGCGCGCGAGCTGCCGGAGTTCCTCGACCTGCCGGCTGCGCTCGTTCTCGTAGTCAACGAGCTGGAACGGGAAGTTCATCCGCATGCGCACTTCCTCGGGCAATTTCAACCGTTCCGCAGTGAGCCGGCGGGCTTCGCGAAGGGCGTCGAGGGTCTGGCGGTTTTGAGCCAGCCGGTTGGTGATGCCCTGGAAATCGATGGTGGCAGTGTTGGTGGCGCCGAGCCGGGAAGCGAGCGCCTGCCACTCCTTCTCGAGCGGCGCGTCGAGCGCCGCGGAGCGTCTGGACAGGGGCGCCAGCACGAAGACGAAATACGCTGCCAGCGCCAGCACAGCCAGCGGGAGCAGCGTTCTTCGTCTCAATTCGCGCATGGATGCCATTGTCGTCAACGGGAATTGCCGGGCGCGCTCCACGGCGGCCGCGCGGACCGGCGCGGGCCCGGCCTGGACGGGTCGCCCGAGGGCGAAGAATCCGGGCGGGGCAGGGGAGTGTGGAACGCGGTTTCAGCGAAATCGAGTTCGAGGACGAAATGCCGGTCTGGAACGATGACTTTGGGATCAGCCATGTTGCGGCGCAGATCGTCGGAAAGCAGATCGACTTTTGAGAACAAGGATTGGTCTTTGAGATGGGTGACGAGCCGGCTCAACAAGGTCCGCGCGCTTTCCGCGTTGCCGGGAATACACAGTTCCGCGATGTAACCCGGGCTTGCGGCCTGGGTTTCGGCGAAGCTGGGTTGCGCCGTGGACGGTCCGAGCAGGTCGGATGAGAAGAACGGAGTGACCGGAGGATTCGTTCGTCCGGCGGCGCGGTTGGTGGCGAGCGCGGCAGGCTGGCTGAAGTAGCTTTGCTGGTCGGCGAGAACGACGTACCAGAACGCGTCGTTTGTTCTGGACTGCTGGAGCAACGCGAGCGTGCGGAGCGTGTCGAGCGTGTTCTGCTGGAGCTTGAAGACCGGCCGCAGCGTCTCGTATTGCTCGTACACCTGGGAGGCGAGCCGGGCGTTTTCGGAGACCATTGCCGACGCCGCGCGCACCTTGTCGGTCAACTGTTCCTTGCGCTTGAGCAGGGACCACTGGTGCCATGTGGCGGCAGCAAAGACGAGCACGCAGACGAGAACCATGGCGGCGCTCACGAGTTCCAGCCGGCGCTGGAGCGCCTGCTTTTTCCATGCAAGCCGGTACTCGGCCGGCAACAGCGAAACCGGTTGCGCGGCATGGCCGAGAGCCTGCAGCGCCATCCCATAGGCGACCTCGTAACCGGGGGGTAGGGAGGAGGCGTCGGACCGGTTGCCGGAGGGCCACAGCCGGAAGGGCATGTGCGCCTGCTTGAGATAATCGAGCAAGCCGGGCTGGTGAAACGCGCCGCCGCTGGCAACCAGTTCCATGGAGGTCCCTTCGCTCGCCACGCCCGGGTTTTGCGCGAACCACTCGTTCAACTGGCGTTTCAGTTCGGCGACCCACCCGTCCACGACGGCAGGAAAACCGGGCTGCGCCTCGGGGCCGGTGAAGAAATTGACCTCGCGTTTGAGAGCTTCGGCGCGTTCGTCCGAACAGTTGCAGAGCCGCGCCAGGGAGCGGGTGAGAAAATCGCCGCCCATCTGGAAACTGGTGGTGAAGACGCCCTGGCCCTCCAGCACGATGACCACGACGGTGCTTTGTGCGCCCATGTGGACGAGGATGGCGCGGGAGGACAGGGGAGCGGCGGCTCGGTAGGCGGCGATCAGCGCGTTGGCCGTGGTGCTGATCTCGTAGAGATTCTGCTCGATGCCGAGCCGTTGGATGCGCTCGCGGATTTCGCGTTCCTGGCACAGGGTCACCCAGAAGCGCTGGCGATTGCGCACCGCCGGGCCCGCGCGAACGAAGTCGTAAACAATGGGGCTGTCGGTGACGCCGCTCAGCCGGTGGGATTCCTCCTCGACGAGTTTCTGGACTTCGTTTTCCTGCACGACCGGAAGATCGATGATCTGCGAGGTGGAAAGGTGCTGCGGCAGAACGAGGGCGACGGGCGGGAAATCGAGCTTCGCCAGGGTTGTCCGGACCAGGGCGCGCGTTTCCTCGGGACCGAGCATGCCTTCGCGGTGGAGGTCGATGGACTCGGTGTGGAGGATTCGCACGCCCCCGAGGTCGCGTTCGGCCAGGAGAAAGCGGACGCAAGTCGCGCCGGGATCCAGCGCGAGAACGCGCCGGACGGGAGGCCGGGCGCGTTGGGGATCGGGGCTCGAACGGATCGCCATCGCTAGTTGGTCGTGGGTTCCGGGTCGTCGTACACCACGAACTCGCCAGTGTCCGCCACGATGGTCGCCGTCACGAAGATGAGGAGGTAGCGCGGGCGATCCACCTCCGTGCGCCGGCGGAAGAACGTGCCGATGATGGGCAGGTTGCCGAGGACGGGCACCGATTCCACATAGGTGGTCTTTTCGCGTTCCAGCACGCCGCCCATAACCACCGTTTCGCCCGACTTGACGGTCATGCGGGTGGCGATCTCCTGCGTGCGGTATTCCGGCAGGAAGATCTTGAACTGCGCGTTGCCCTCGGTGTCGGTGAGCGTGAACCGGTTGACGAGTTCCACGTCGGTATTCACGCGGGGATTGAGCGCGAGCAGGATGCTCTTGCCGTCGCCGCTGATGCTGGCGAGGACGTCGAGCTCGGCGCCCGAGGTGATCTTGGTGGGTTTGCCCTGCGGGACGAAGGACGAGGCCAGGGTGCGTTCGGTGATGGTCTGGCTGACCGTGTATTCCTCGTAGAAGTACTGGACCTTGCCGTCGCTGATCCGGGCGGGGCGGTTGTTGAGCACCGTCAGGCGGGGGGCACTCAGGGTCTGGCTTTCGCCGCTCTGTTCCAGCGCGCTGATGGTGGCGCTGAGGGCTTCGCGGCTGAGGATGTTCGTGAAGGATTCCTGAAGGCCGACGCCGACGCTGAGCTGGTCCTGCGGGCCGATCAACCCGGTATAATCCACCGGGTCGCGGACGCTGCCGAACAGGCGTCCGGTTTCCCAGAGCACGCCCAGTTGCAGAAACGCGGGCTTGGAGATGGTGACGAAGCGGGCCTCGATGAGCACCTGCTGGATGGGCCGGTCGAATTCCTCGATGATGCGTTCCAGGACCTCGAGCTGTTCGGGCGTTCCCCGCGCGACGACGAGGTTCCGCTCGTAATCGATGAGGAATTTCGAGCCGGTGAACAGTTCCTTGATCGCCCGTTCGAGAGAGGGCATCGTCGGCGTCTCGTCGTTCACGAATTTGCGGAATTTCTGCGTCTCGGTCGTGGTCACCACATTATTGGCCTGCACGCGCTGGATTGTGGCCTCATCGGCCCCGAACTGCGCGGGCAGGACGAATCCTTTGCGAAGGCGGTAAAACCGCGTTTCCTCCATCAAATGTTTTGGATCCTTCGCGTCCACCACCCAGACGAGCTCGTCGCCCACCTGGAATTGAAGGTCGTAATTGCGGGAAATGTAGCGGAAAAATTCGTCCAGCCTGACCTTGTCGAGGTGCACGCTCAAGGTCTGCTTGAGCGCGGGGAGCGATTTGTCCGCGACGATATTGATTCCGGCGGACTGGCTGATGTTCACAATGATGGTTTCCAGCGGCACGTTGTCGAGGTGGATGGACACTTCCTTTTCGAGGATGCGGGCCATGCGTCCCTTGCTGCTGTCCAGGTCGAACAGCGGACCTTTCTCGCGGAGCGTTTTGCCGAACGTTTCCGGGATGTAGGGCGTGCTGTCGATCCGGTCCACCGTGTCACGGACGTCCTTGGTGGCCGGCAGTCCGCGTTCCTTCTGCTCGAGGAGCAGGTCCGTAATGCTCGGGCTGAAGACGGAGCTTTTGGCGTCGATCTCGCGAATCTCGTCCTCCAGTGCCTGTTCGCGATGCTTGCGTCCCTGCTGGACCGTCCAGTTGTGAATGCGTTCCAGCATGGGGTTCTGCGGGTCCTTTTGCCTCAACGCCGCCGCCCGGGCCGAGGCTTCCTCCCATCGGTTCTCCCTCGCCAGTGCCAGCACTTCCTTGATCTCCCAATCGTACGTCTCGTCGTACTTGATCTTCTCGGGAGCGTAACCTTCGGTGGCGACACGGGTGTGGCGGCATCCGGTGAGAGCACCCGATGCCGCGACCAGGAGAATTGCCAATGTCTTTGCTACCGTCCGAGTGGCTCTGACGCGCATTGGAGACCTTTCGACGCAGGACGTCTCAGAGAAATTCATCACAAAACAAAATCTGCCCGCTCTGCCCGCGCGTGGACTAGCCCGATCGATCCGGGAGGCCAACGATTCAGTCCGCCGCGGCGCCCGAGTCTATCACTCGCGGCGGAAACAGTTCAACGACCAATTGGTTTGCGACAGGCAGAATACCAGCGGGCGACGGATCGTGCGCAGACGGCCGCCGTTGAGACTCAAGCACGCCGCCCTGCAGGAGCGAAATCTCATGCGTAGTAGGGCCGGAGCGCCGGCGGCAGTCTGCCGATTTTCAACGAGTATTCGATGCGCTGATCCTCTTGATCCGCCTCCGGGTTCAGGTTCACAATCCTGCCCGCCTCCAGGGCCGCCAGCGGAACGCCGTCGCGAAACAGGATCCGATTGGAACTGACTGCCGCAATCCGGGGGCCGGGCGTGAGTATGCCCGAGTAATTCAACGGATCGGCGGCGCTCAGAATGATCAACTCGCCCGAGGGTTTCGCTTTTCTTATCGACCGGAGCATCCCGACGGCCTCGGGCAGGGCGAATTGTTCGCCGCCGACACCCTGAACGAAGTGGCCGCCGCGGATTTCCCCCCGCGCCTCGAGGCGCCTGTAGATCCGGCTCAGGTCATACCATGAGACGCGGAAGGCTTCGCGGTCGAGGAGACGCCGGAATACGACGCCGAATCGCCGCAAAAGAACGCGCGCGTAGTGATCGAGCGCGGCCTCCGGCGCGCCGTCGGACGGCGATTCCGCGTGGCTATTCGGGAGCGCGGCGCTCTGAACCGGCGCTGGTGCCCGGAGGAGCGACCACCTGCCCGCAAGGGCGATGCTCGTGACGGCGCGATGGTGCCGTCTGCGGTTGAGGTCGCCGAACGGCGTTCGCTTGTCCGGAGGCGTGAGCAGCGCGCGGATTCCTTCGAAACTGTCGGACGTGACCCATCCCTGGGTGGCGAGTTCGCCCAGAGCCTGTTCGACGCGCGATTGCAGGAGCCGGGTGCGTTCGACGATTTCTCCGAAGAACAGCGCGCCGCCCTGAGCCAGCGCTTCAAACACCGCCGTGGTGTCAGGGGAGAATCCGTTTGAAGCGGGAGGACCGGCCAGTGTAAGCCAGGCTTCCCGATGTTCGCGCAGGAACAGTGTGATCGGACTCGATCGCAGGGGGGTGAACCTTCCCGCGGCAGGATTCCGGGGCACGGAAAATCGGCCCCATCCGGCGCGCCCGGTGAAGCAGAGTTGGTCCAGCCATTGCGGGTCGTAGTCCTTTACGCGCGCGGCAAGGACAGACGGTTCCCATGCGCCTGCCGGCGCTTCGCAGCCGTCCAGGAGTTCGAGCACGGCTTCCAGCCCGCCGATCCCTTCGACCTTGTGTTCGTTCGAAACGTGTTGCCATCCCATCAGGAAGCGCAGGTAATCGGCGATCGAAACGGGTTGAATTTCGGCGCGAAGCCGATGCAGTGTAAGCCGGTGGATTCGCGCGAGCAGCCGCCGGTCGCACCACTCCATGTCGGCGAGCCCGGGCCGAAAACGGCCGCGCAAGACGAAGCCTTCGGCTTCCAGTGCCAGTAGAGCCTGTTCGATATCCCGGTGTGGAAGCCGCATTTGAACAGCCAACGCGGCCAGGGTTACCGGCCCGAGCGCTTCCATCCGACCCCGCACCAGTTCTCGGATCGCGTCTGAACGATCCCAATCCCGCTTCGCTGCATCGCAGGATCGGAGGGGCGGCTGAAGAACAGCTTGCGGATAGGCGGCCAGCGCCATAGGCACCCGCTCGGCAGCCACCCAAAGCACACTGTCCGAAGCTGCGCCGCGCGCGGAGTCTCCGTTCGCAGACAAACGGGCTGCGGCATGGCCATCCGACGCATTTCGAGGGAGAACAAGCTGGGTCACGCGGTCCTCGGCGGCCAGAATTGAAAGCCATTCGACTGCGTCCGGCGCGGGTTGGCGCGACTCCTTGTTCTGCGCGGCGCGGGCGCACCGTTGCGCTTCGGCTGAGGTCATGAGGCCGAGCAGGAGCAACGCGTCATGCAGTTCGTCCGGGTTGGTGGCGCGAGGCCATGCTTCTTCGCAAACGCCGTTGATGGCCTGAACGTCGAGAATGCCGAGTTCGTCGGCGTTGGAAGGTTGGCTTGCGCGGCGAGTGTAAACCGCCCGGGTGCGCCGTTCCTCCAGTGGCGCGTTGTCGAGAAAGGCATACGGCCGCGCGTTCAGTATCTCGTGCGCGAGCGGCGATGGCTCGGGCAGATCGCGTGCGGCGCACTCGATGGATCCGTTCTCGATCCGGCGCAGCAGGTTCTCGAGGCCTTCAATGTCCATCGCCTCGGTCAGGCAATCGTCAATGGTCTGTCGAACGAGCGGGTGATCCGGCACCTGACGGTCGCCGGCGATGTTCTCGAGACAGGCAAGCTGGTCGGGAAAGATCGCTGCCAGGAGGTTTTCGGATTCCATCCGCTGTAGCGGGGCGGGAATCTTGCGGCCGCCGCGTTGTCTGGGCAGAGCGAGCGAACGCGACGCGTTCCAGCGCCAGCGGATGGCGAACATGGGCGCATCGAGCAGCGCCTGAACCAGGAGGTCCCGGACGCTGTCGCTGCGCAGGTATCGGAACACTTCATCCAGCGGGAAGGAGTGCTGTGTTCCGAGCGACAGCACGATGGCGTCGTCCGTGGCGGCGCTTTGCAGTTCGAAATTGAACGTGCGGCAAAAGCGTTTGCGCAGGGCAAGGCCCCATGCGCGGTTCAGCCGGGAGCCGAAGGGGGAATGAATGACCAGTTGCATTCCACCCGACTCGTCGAAGAAACGTTCGATGATCAGCTTGTCCTGAGAGGGAAGGGCGCCGAGCGACCGGTGCCCCTCGAGGAAGTATTCGGCCAGTTGGCGGGCACCTGAAGCGGGCAGGGGAGGTTGCGCTCGGTTCGCTGGATTTGCGGAGACGGCGCGTCCCCACTCCTGTTGCTGGAGCCATGCGATCAACGCTTCCCGTCGCGCTTCATCCGCCGTCTGCGGAGGCTGCGCCCGGGCGCGCACGATCACCAGCTCCGCTTCCGCGCGCAGTTCCGCCACTGCGCGGGATACCTCGTTGGTTCGCGCGGGCGCTTCGCCGAGCCAGAACGGGATGCCCGGCGGCGCGCCGTGGGCGTCCTCCACACGCACGGTGCCGGCGCCGATCTGCAGAATCCGCCACGAGGCGTTCCCCAGTTGGAAGATGTCGCCGGCCATGCTTTCCACCGCGAAATCCTCGTGCACCGTCCCGATGAAGGTATCGTTCGGAGCCAGCATGACGCGATAGTCTCCAGTGTCGGGAATTGCGCCGCCGGAGGTGAGAGCGAGGAGACGCGCCCCGCGCCGGGCGCGAATGCGATGGTTGACGCCGTCGTGGTGAATGAGGGCGGAACGGCGGCCCCGCTTCGTGCTGAAGCCCTCCGCCAGCATCCGGACGACTTCGTCGAACTCAGGCCGGCTGAGATCCCGATAGGCATATGCCGACCGGACGAGGTCGAACAGGGCATCCTCGCGCCAATCGTCGGTGGTGGCGCAGGCGACAATCTGTTGCGCGAGCACATCGAGCGGTTTTGCCGGGATATGCAGCCGGTCGAGGTCGCCGCGGGCGATGGACCTCAAGAGGGCGACGCATTCGACCAGTTCATCGCGCGTCAGGGGAAACAGCCTGCCTTTGGGAAGCCCGCCGCGATGATGGCCCGCCCGGCCGACCCGCTGAAGCAGCGTGGCGATCGAGCGCGTTGTTCCCAACTGACACACGAGGTCAACGGAACCGATATCGATGCCCAGCTCGAGCGATGCTGTAGCCACGAGCGCCTTGAGTTCGCCGCGCTTCAGGCGGTTCTCGGCTTCGAGGCGGAGTTTCGTCGAAAGACTGCCGTGGTGCGACAGGACGAGGTCGCTCCCGATGCATTCGCACAGGTTGTGCGCGACGCGCTCGGCCATTCGCCTTGTATTGACGAAGACCAGTGTCGTGCGGTGCTCCCGGATGAGTGCTGCCAGCCGCTGGTACACTTCCGCCCAGACTTCGTTCGACATCACCGCCTCCAGCGGCGAGTCCGGGAGCTCGATGGCCAGGTCCATGGCGCGCGAATGGCCGGTGTCGAGGATGGCGCATCGCGGAGCGCCATGAGCGTCGAGATGGCGCGTGCCAACGAGAAAACGCGCCACGTCTTCGATCGGTTTCTGTGTGGCGGAGAGGCCGATGCGCTGAACCGGTCCTTCGGCCAGGGCCGCCAGGCGTTCCATGCTGAGGGCGAGATGCGCTCCCCGCCGGTTCGACACGACCGAGTGAATCTCGTCCACGATCAGCGTGCGCGCGGTTTTGAGCATTCGGCGTCCCGAGAGCGAGGTGAGCAGCAGGTAGAGGGATTCCGGCGTGGTGACGAGGATGTGCGGCGGTTTGCGGGCCAGCGCCTGGCGGTCCGCAGAGAGGGTGTCGCCGGTCCGGACGGCGGCACGCACGGCAATGTCCGCGCCGCAGGCATCCTTGATGGCGGCGCGGATTTCGGCGAGCGGTTCCTCCAGGTTCTTGTGGATATCGTTGCTCAGCGCCTTGAGCGGCGAGACATAGACCACGTGGGTTTCGTCGCGCAACTGGCCTTCCAGCCCGAGGCGGAATTCGGCGTCCAGGGAGGCGAGAAAGGCGGCAAGGGTCTTTCCGGACCCGGTGGGGGCGGCGATGAGCGTGTGGTTGCCGGACTGGATGGCAGGCCAGCCCAGGGCCTGCGGTTCGGTGGGAGAGCCGAACCTGCGCTCGAACCAGGCGTGTATGGCCGGATGGAAACGGAAAGCCTGCATGGGCGGCTTCACCATATACCCGCGGCGGACAATTTCATCCTGAAAAAGAGCGAGCAGCCGCGGCCAAATGGCACCGGGAGTGGCGGTCTTCGAGACAGAGGGGAGGGCATTCCTGACATCGGATGTTACAGGCCGGGGACTCCTCGCGTGTGTGCTGCAGCTTTGAGAGAGGGAACATGTTGCCTGACTGGAAGGAAAGGACGCGATGCTTGTCTTTCGCGCGCGAGCGGTTTACTTATCGGGAGTTGTCAGCGGGCGCAGTGTTCGAGGTCCGGCGGGTCTGTTTGGCAGGACGGCTTCCGCGTTTGGCCGGACGGCAGGCTGAATGCTGCAAATCCGTACAGGTGATAAGGAAATAATCATTATGCTCGCAACCCAAATACGGCAGAAGGACGCGGTCTTTTATTTCGTGGCGTATCCGTCCCGGGATTTATTGAGCAAGGTGCGTTTCATAAGCCGTTTCTACGATGAGGAAGGCGAAGTCATTTTTCCGGACAAGCCTGAACCGGAAGATGACGTGGCGCAGTTCATCGCGAAGATTGAGAAGAGCGAGAAGGCCTTCCAGCGGGCGTTATCGAGATCGAAGGTCAAGTCGATCCGCAATTTCTATGAAACGGCGGTTTCCCAGCCGCCCATCCCCGGCACGGTCCTGCTGTTCACGTCGCAGAAGCTCCAGTTCCGCTCGATCGATGCCGACAAGACCGTGGGCCACCTCCAGGAGCCGGACGACAAGTTCCTGATCATCGACGGGCAACATCGCCTCGCTGCGCTGCATTTCTACGAGCGCACCCACCCGGACGAAGCCGGGTCGATCTATGTGCCGGCGGTGATTTTCGACGGCCGCAGCGAGGACTTCGCGACGGAGATGTTCGTGATCATCAATTCCACGCCCACCCGGATCAATAAGAGCCACCTTGTGGACCTGTACGAGCGCGTGTCGTGGGCGGAACCGGACCGGCGGTTTGCGGCGCGCATCGTCGAGCTGCTCTACAGTTCCGCCGACAGCCCGCTGCGGTATCGCATCAATCGCCTGGGCGGGCGCAGCAAGCGGGACAAGTGGATTCTGCAGGCGGAGTTGTTCAATGAGATCCACCGCTGGGTGAAGGCCGGATGGAAGAGGATCGAGCGGGAAGGGGCGGATCACCGGAATGCGGAGCAGCACTACCGCATGGTGCGGGATTTCCTGAAAGCGGCGGCGCGGGTGTTCGAGGACGCATGGGCGAACGACAATTTCATGATCACCAAACCGGTGACCATCAAGGCGCTCATTCGGGTGTGCGCGGACCTGTCGGCGCAGGATGCCGAGCCCGAGGAGGATCGGGAACGGCGATGGCGGGAGCGCATCGGTCCGTGGGCCGGGCGCATCCGCGACTTCAAGGCGGACGGCTTTTACGAGCGGTTCGCGGCGAAGGGACAGATCGAGCGCGTGGCGAAGATCCATCGGGAACTGGCCCGCGAAGCGGGGATCGAACGGGTGCTGAAGTAGCCTCCGCGTCAAGGTATCTGCTTCGGCTTCGCCGGGTGGACGCCTGAGACCGACCAGCGCCTTCGGGCCGCAGCGCCGGCGGACACCGCAACCAATCGATGCTCAAGACACGCACTCGCAGGCGGCTGCTGGCAGCGGGCCTGGTTCTTGTCGCTTCCTATCTCCTGCTGCTCATTCCCGACCGGGAACTCCCGCGCGCAACCGGGGCGGGACAGGAACCGTTCGCCTGGAACCGCGATGCGTTCTGGTCCGGCCTCGAACAGCAGTTCGTCGAGGCCCGATCAACCGGCTGCGAGTTGCTCTCAACCAACATTGAAGCGCGCCTGTTGGACGTCTCCAATCGCATCGCCGGCCTGCACAGCGCAGAGCTTTCTCCGGATGCCGGCGAACTGGACCGTCTCGAAGACTCACTGTTTGAACTTGCCCCGCTGGTCGCCGCATGCCCGCAATGGCTGGAACAATACGCGGGAGCGGTCTGCCGGGCGCAAGCAGCCGTGAAGCTCCAGTCCGAGCGATGGGATCCCGGCGATCCTGCCGCGCGGGCTCGCCTCTACCGCATGCTCTCGGGCACGCGCATGGCCCTCGAGGAAGCGATGCTCCAGGCGCCGACGAATGCATCGTTTCCGTCGCTGACCGTTACTTCTGACGAACCTTCGGCCTGTCCCTACATCGTTCGTTACGGCGTAAAGGTGCACAGCGGCGATCTGCTGGTTTCGCGGGGCGGGGCGCCGACTTCGGCGTTGATCGCGCGCGGCAACGATTTCCCGGGAAGTTTTTCGCATGTGGCTTTGCTCCACGTGGGCGAGACCGGGGAGGCGCACATCATCGAATCCCACATCGAATGCGGTGTTACGGTCAGTTCGATCGAGGATTACCTCAAAGACAAGAAGCTGCGCATTCTCGTGCTGCGGTTGAGGTCGGACCTGCCGGCCATGCGGGCGGATCCGCTGCTGCCGCACAAAGCCGCGCAGGCGGCGCTCCGTGAGGCGCGAGGGCGGCACATCCCGTACGACTTCGCCATGGACCACAACGATCCGGCGACGCAGTTCTGTTCGGAAGTGGCGTCCAGCGCCTACGCGCGCCAGGGCATCCGGCTGTGGCTCGCTCGCACGCGTATTTCATCGCCGGTTGTGGCCGGGTGGCTGGCCTCCGTCGGCGTGCGTTATTTCGAAACCGAGGAACCGGCCGACCTCGAACATGATCCTCAGTTGCGCATCGTCGCCGAGTGGCGCGATCGAGAGACGCTGTTCAAGGCGCATGTGGATGACGCCGTCACGGACGCTATGATTGAACAGGGACGTCCGGGTGAGGGGTTGTCCTACTCACATTGGCTCCTGCCCTTCGCGCGGGTGTCCAAAGCCTACAGTGTTGTGCTGAACCTGCTTGGCGGGGTCGGTCCGGTGCCGGAAGGGATGACCGCCACGCAGGCGCTGCGGGTGGATCGCTTCCAGCGAAGGCATGAAGCGATGGCCGAACGACTGCTGGCGAAGGCCGCGGAGTTCAGGGAGAGAAAAGGATACACGCCGCCGTATTGGGAGCTGGTGAGAATGGCGAGGGAATGAGAGGGCGGAGAAAACGTCCAACATCGAACACCCAACATCCAGGGAGCGGCTTGGGATTCAGGATAGCTGGCGATCGGGTATCCCTCGGTGGGTGAGCGTCCTCGCGAGCCGTGGTTCGATGACGCTGGTAGCCAGTAATGATCAAGAACAGAGTCCAGGGGGTAGTTTTCAGTCAGAAGGCCTGTGCGTTTCGTTCGATCACGGTAGTCGGACGACGGCTCGCGAGGACGCTCGCCCCACCGGGGTCAGGGTGGTCGATCCGGACGGTGCCTCACTCTTCTTCTCCGGCGCTGTGCTGTCTTTCGCTTCGGTCTTCTGTTTCGGAGGCGGGCCGAATCGCTTGAGTTGTTCGATGTTCATTCGTTCACCCACCATGGCGAGCTGTTCGGGACGGATGTTGCCGACCACGTTGATAAACACCGCCTGCGCCTGGGGTTCGATGACGACCATCGCCAGCCCGGCAATCGCGTCCTCGCCCTGCGCCTTGATGTAAAGCCCGACGTCCCTGTCCTGCTGTATGGCCGCGACGACGCGTTCCCAGCCGTCCTTGTCCAGTTTCGACCGGATGTCTTTCGCCCGTTTCTCGAGATCGGCGCGGTTGCTGTCGTCGATACCGACGACGTTGACGCGGATCAGGTGGAGGCCGTTGAGCAGTCTGCTGACCTCGGGCTCGTCCTCGGGGATCATGCGCGAGGCAAGGGAGATGAGTGTCTTGCCGATATTCACCTCCACGAAGCTGCCGCCGGATGAGGGCGGCGCGAACGTTCCGAAGTCAACAAAACCGGGCTGTTGAGTATCGGCGGCGCGAGTAGAGCACGTGAGTGCGAGCGCAGCGATGGCGGCGGTCAGAGTCATTCGATTCATACAGGTCCTGGGTTGAGTTTTTATTGAACGCATCCTACTGCGGGAATAACCCGCGAACATTACGAAAAGTTTCAAGTTTTGGAAGATGCCCGGCGTTGGGCGGGAAGGCAGCCGCAGTTGCGTCCGCGTCGGGCCGGGAAAAAAGCTGAAACCTTTCGGGCGTGTGCCGGGTTATATGGGCGTTATGAGTGTGTCTTCAGCCAACGCTCGTTTGAATCCGGCATTCAAACTCGTGCAACCCTTGCCGCGTTTGTGTCCCGGTGTTGTGGTGCGGCCCGGCACCGCGTGCGCAGCGGCGCCGGCGAAGAGCAAGCCAACGGGTCCGGCGGGGAGGGCTTCGGCGGCGAACACGCCCTGCGAACCGGGCCTGGCGTCGCCGGCGCTTCCGGCCCGATGACATGCGCCTTTCGAGGGATTTTTATGCAACTGTTTTGCGCCTTGTGTTCATTCGGGCGTAGGATGCGTGAGCGATGGTCTGACGCGGGTCATGACAGACGCGCAACAGTTCGAGGCATTCATGCGGAGCCACCAGAACATGGTGTTCAGCACGGCGCTGCGCCTTACTGCCAATGCGAGCGACGCCGAGGACATTGCTCAGGAGGTGTTCCTGAGAGCCTACCGGCATTTTGGGGAGCTTCGGGAGAACCCGCGCGCCGGCGGCTGGTTGAGAACGGTGGCGACGCATTTGGGTTTGAATCACCTGTCCCGCTATCGAAAGAGGTGGAGCTTCTTTTCGGAACTGTCCAACGACGAGGCCGAGGACCGGGGCGAATCGCCGTTGAACGCAGCGGCCGACGCCGATCCGGATCCGTTTCTGGAGAGCGACCGGAAAGAAGTTCTCGACCACGCGCTTCAGAAACTGCCGGCGTCGCAGCGCGTTCCATTGGTCCTCTTCCACATGGAGGGGATGAGTTACGAGGAAATCGCTTCCCGGCTTGGCGTATCGCTGGCGAAAGTGAAGACGGACATCTTCCGCGCGCGCGAGGCGTTGAGAAGCCGGTTACAGGCGACCCTGGAGAATCGGCGCATTCCCTGATATGAACCGCCATTTTGACAACGAATGGGAGCAGGAGCTGGATCGCGAGCTGAAGGCACTGCCTGACGTGGAAGCGCCCGCGACCCTGATTCCACGAGTGATGGAACGCGTCCGCGCGCAGGAGGAGAAGCGTCGCGCCTGGTCCTTGAATGCCGGGTCGCCAGCGCGCCGCCTGGCGGTGGCGGCGATGGTCAGCCTGTTTGCTGCCATCGCGGTGTGGGTTGGCTGGAGGATGTGGGAGGGACACATGACCACGCCCCTGTTTGGCGAGGTGCAGGAATGGTTTGCAGCCGCGACCGCTCTTGGGCGCGCCGCGTGCGTGCTGCTGTCGGCTCTGGTCACTGGGTTGCGGAGCATTCATCCCGTCTTTCTCGCGATGTACGGCGCATTTGCGGCCGCGTGCTATTTCGCCTGTGTGGGTGCCGGAGCGTTGGCGTACCGGTTTATTACGGCTCAACGGCAGAATTCTGACTCATGAAACAATCCTATCGACATTGGAATATTCTTGCGCAGGCCTTGTTGTGGCTCTGCGTGTCGTCTCTTACACTCGTTGCGCAGGCGGATCCGGACGGAGTGGCAGAAGCTGCTACCGAGGCGCAGTCGTCGGAGCGCCGCATGGGCGCCGTAGTGACATTCGGAAAGCCCGCTGAATTGCGCGCGGAGGAATCCGCCGAGACGGTGCTTGCGATTGGGGCCTCCGCGAATGTGGAGGGCGATGTGGAACAGGCTGTCGTTGCGATTTTCGGCGACGTGCACCTGGACGGGCGGGCGCGCGAAGTCGTCGCGATGATGGGCAATGTGTCGCTGGGCTCGAATGCGGTGGTGCGCCGTGACGTGGTCGCCTTCGGGGGAAGGGTGGAGGTGGCGGACGGCGCGCAGGTCAGGGGAAGGATTCAGCCGGTTGACTTCGATCTGCCGGGGCTGCCCGGTTTTGAGGGGCTGGCGCATTGGCTTCGCGAGTGTGTCTTTCTTTTGCGGCCGCTGTCTCTCAATGTCCTGTGGGTCTGGGTGGCCATGGGTGTGTTCGCGTTGCTGTACTTTCTGGTGGCGCTGGCCTTCCCGCGTCCGGTTCGGTTGTGCGTGGAGGAGTTGACGCATCGCCCCGCAACAACATTCTTCGTGGGATTGCTGGCCACGGTGGGCGGACCGGTTCTGTTCCTGGTGCTGCTTCTGACCGGGATCGGGATTGTCGTCATACCGTTTCTTCTGGCAGCCGTCTTCTTCGGAGCGCTCGTCGGCAAAGTAGCGATGTTGCAATACATCGGAGGCGCGCCGGGAAGGGGTTTCGGCTTCGACGCCTTGAACAATCCGATTCTTTCGTTCGTGCTCGGCACGGTGTTGATGCTGGTCTTGTATCTGGTGCCGGTGGTGGGGTTCCTGGCGTATGCGGTTTTCAGCGTTTGGGGGCTCGGAGCGGCGGTGATGGCTGTGTTCACGGGCATCAGCCGTGAGAGACCGCGTCCGCCGACGTTGGGACCAACGTCAGGCGGGCCTGGCGGCGGGATTGCCCAAGAGGAGGTGCCACCGGTTTATTCCACCTCGGCATTCGGCGCGGAGGCAGGGCAGGGGAGTGGGGTGGCATCGCCCGGATCGTTCGCAAACCTCGCGGTTGTTGCGCCTCGGGCGGGATTCTGGGAGCGGATGGGTGCGGCTTTTCTCGATCTGGCGTTGCTGGCCATTCCGCTTGCGGTGTTGGGAGGCTGGGGGTTGTTTGTGGCGCTAGCCTACTTTGCGGGCATGTGGGCATGGAAGGGAACCACCGTCGGCGGCATTGTCCTCAATCACAAGATTGTGCGGGAGGACGGTTCGGCGATGACGTTCCTTGATGCGTTGATTCGTGGCCTGGCAAGCCTGTTTTCGGCCGTGGTGTTCTTTCTTGGGTTCTTGTGGATAGGGTGGGACCGGGAGAAGCAGGGGTGGCACGACAAGATTGCCGGGACCTACGTTCTGCGGTTGCCGCGGTCCACGCCGTTGCTGTGTCTCTGACGGGACACACTTGCCGGCTTTACTCGGGGAGGGTTCCTTTGAACAATTCGGCATGCTGAAGAACTGTTGGGTGTTGCTCGCGGTGGCCGTGTTGAGCGATGCCTTGTGCGGCGTGGCTCGGGCAGCGCGGACAGTTCTGCTTCCGGCCTCTCCGTTTGTTGTGACCATCTGGGAGCGGCGGGACGATCCCCTGGCCGATTCGCTTCCGCAGAGTTCGATCTTTTCCATTGTGCAGGGCAGGGGAGGGTATCTCTGGCTGGGCACGCTGAACGGTCTTGTGCGGTTCGACGGGCTGCGGTTCACGACGTTTGATGAGTCGAACACTCCGGGGCTGAACAGCTCGCCGATCATGCACCTGTTTGAGGACGGCCATGGCAATCTCTGGATCGGCCCGGAAAAAGGGGACCTCGTGGTGCTCGGGCCGGACGGAGTCGTTCGTCCGGTGCAACGGCCGCCTGAGACTGAGAATCGCCGGCTGATCAGCATGTGCGAAACGGCGGACGGCGCGGTGTGGATGTTGTGGGACTCGGGCCTGGACCTGAACAACCGCATGGTCAGTTGCTGGGTCAGCAACACGGTCACACTGGTTACGCGCGGGAAGCATATCGCCGCGGACTCCGGGCGGTTGCTCATCGCGAGGGATGACAGCGGAGTGTATCGGGCGGCGGACGGGCCGCCCGGGGGGCGCGCGTTCGTCCAGGCCGTTCCCGTGGGCCGGAGCGTGGATTTCCTGCTGGGCAGCCGCGATGGGGGCTTCTGGTTGCTCGCCGACGGCCGGATTGAGAAGTGGAAGGGCGGTCAGCGCGAGAAGCAGTTCGGAACGTATCCATGGCCGGCGGAAGCGCCGGTTTACACCGCGTGCGAAGATCAGGACGGCAACCTGATCGTCGGCACGTACGGAGACGGGGTGTACTGGTTCGACGCGAACGGCGAGGTGCGGCATCTGTCTCGCGAATTGAGCCACAGTTACATTCTGTCCGTAGCTGTGGACCGGGAAGGGAATCTCTGGATCGGGACCAACGGCGGCGGATTGCACCGCGTGAAGCGCCGGCAGTTCGGAGTTCTGCCGGCTTCCGAAGGATTCGTTGTTCAGTCCGTGTGCGAGGACCCCGCCGGCAATCTGTGGATCGGGTATAACGGCGAAAGCCGGGTGGACCGGCACAGACCCAACACGACCGAGGAGCTTCGGCTGGTTCATGACGCCCGCGCGCCCAATTGCGCCATCAAGTCGGTCTTTGCCGACGATGACGGTCGCGTGTGGACCGGCCTGTGGCTGGCCGGTGATTTCTCCCTGCCCAAGCTCCTGACCCGCGATCCGTCTGCGGATCGATTCGAGGCATTGAGCCCGGAGGAAGCTGTGCACTTCGACGTTTCCGTAATCTACCAGGATCGTTCGAGGCGTTTGTGGATTGGCACAGCCGGGGGATTGGGATTGAAAACGGAGAGCGGGTGGAGGTGGTTCGTAGAAGAGCATGGCCTGCCGAGCCGGGACATTCGCGGGCTGGCGGACGATGCGGCGGGCAATTTGTGGATCGTGACCGGCAACGGGCTCGCGCGATGGGACGGAACGAACTTCATTTCGTTCCACAAGAAGGACGGTCTGCCGAGCGACGACCTTTCTTCGATTTACGTGGATCGAGAGGGCGTTGTCTGGGTGGGCACCCGGGGCAGCGGGCTGGCCCGGTATGAGAACGGCATGTGGACGCGCTACACCACGAGCGACGGGCTGAGCGGCAACAGCATTGGATACCTGTTCGAGGACGACACCGGCCATTTGTGGATGGGATCCAATGCCGGGTTGATGCGCGTTCCGAAGGTGTCGTTTGTGGAGCTGGCGGCGGGCAGGTCGAAGAGGCTCGCCTGCCGCTCGTATATTGAGAGCGACGGTTTGCCGACGCGCGAATGCACACAAGGATCGCAGCCGGCGGCCTGTCGCACGCGGGACGGAAGGCTGTGGTTTCCCACGACCCGCGGACTCGTTGTTGTGGATCCGGCGTCGCTGCGAACGAGCCAGTACCATGTGCCGGTCAAGATTGAATCCATCCTGGTTGCAGGCCGGGAGGTGCTGACGAACCGGCTGCGCCCGGAGCTCCCGGCGCGGCTGGTGATTCCGCCCGGGCGCGATCAATTGGAGATTCGCTACACGAGCCTGAACCTTGGAGCGGCGCAGCAGTCGCGATTTCGCATTCGCATGGATGCTGACGAGGAATGGAACGAAGTCGGCGATCTGCGCGTGGCGAGTTACACCCGGTTGCCTCCGGGAGAGTACACCTTTCAGGTCCAGGCAGCGAATGAAGACGGGGTCTGGAATCCCGTGGCGGCGACCCTGGCGATTACCATCCAGCCGGCTTTCTGGCAGACGACGTGGTTCCGCGTTGCCGCCATCGGCGTCCTGCTGCTGATCACTGTGGGGCTCGTGTATCACTTCTCCACGCAGAAATTCCAGCGGGAACTGGCCATTCTGAAACAGCAGGAGGAACTGGAAAGAGAGCGCGCCCGGATCGCGCGCGACCTGCACGACCAGCTCGGCGCAAATCTGATGCAGGTGGCTCTGCTCGGAGAAATCGTCGAAGCGGACAAGCACCTGCCGGATGAGGTGGAGAGCCACGCAAAGCAGATTTCGCAGACCGCCCGGGAGACCACCCGCGCGCTGGATGAAATCGTCTGGGCCGTGAATCCCTCGAACGACACCCTGGACGGGCTCATGACCTATATCTGCAAGTACGCACAGGAATATTTCGAGCTCGCGGGAGTCCGATACCGGCTGGACGTCCCGACCGCGCTGCCGAAGTTCGCCATTCCGCCGGAAGTCCGGCACAATGTCTTCCTCGCGACGAAGGAAGCGGTAAACAACGTCGTGAAGCACGCGCAGGCAACGGAGGCGTGGCTGCGATTGAAGTTGGACAGCGACTGCTTCACCATCGAAGTTCAGGACAACGGACGCGGGGTGAAGGACCTGGCCGGAAAGGCGGACCGAAGCGGCTTGCGCAACATGCGCAAACGGCTTGAAGATGTTCGCGGCACATTCTCGATCGAACCGCCTCCGGACGGGACGGGAACCCTGGTCCGGCTGACGGTTCCAATCAACAGACGCACATGACGAAGCCCATCACGGTATCGCTGGTGGAAGACAGCGAGAAGTTTCGCACAACACTCGCGAAGGTGATCAACCGCTCGGAAGGGTTCCGTTGCGTGAGCCAGTACGGCAGCGCGGAGGAGGCCCTCAAAGGACTGCCCTCGGACAAGCCGGACGTCGTGCTGATGGACATCAACCTCCCCGGCATGAGCGGGGTCGAGTGTGTTCGGCAACTCAAGCAGATGCTGCCCGACGTACAGGTGATCATGCTGACCGTGTACGAGGACACGGAAAACATCTTCAACGCGCTGGCGGCCGGAGCGACCGGGTATCTGCTGAAACGCACGCCGCAGGACAAGCTCCTGGAAGGCATCCGCGAAGTCCACCGGGGCGGGTCGCCGATGACGACGCACATCGCGCGGAAAGTGGTGTTGTCCTTCAAACAGTCCGCGCCCTCGGCGCCGCCTACCGAGAATCTGTCGCCCCGCGAACAGGAGGTGCTCGATTACCTGGCGCAGGGGTTTCTCTACAAGGAAATCGCGGAGAAACTGGGCATCAGCTACGAGACTGTCCACACCTACATCCGCCGGATTTACGAGAAATTGCAGGTCCGGACGCGGACGGAAGCGGTCGCCAAGTTTCTAAGAGGTTGATAATAAGCGTCTTGCGTAATAGTCAGGGCAGGGGACGGGTGTCCCCAGTAATGGGGACTGGTTGAGATCCTGCCGGCGCGTATTCTATGGGTGTCATTCGGTTGCAAAAGCGCAGTTTACCGTGTGTGTTGAGGCGTGAGTCTGCGGCGCCGCAAGAGTGACGAAAGTAGCCAGCGCGAGCTACACGAGACTTTCAAGAGCGCTTTGTTCTCATGGAGGCCGGACGAGAGTCCGGCCTCTCTTTTTTGTTTTTCGCCCCGGCCGCGTGCCGAATCCATCGCACCGCAGCCGTCACGGCACCGGCCGGCTGCGGGTGCCCGCACAGTCCTGGTGCGGGATTGGATATCGAGGCCCAACAACAGCCGGCAGCCGAACGCCGCCTGAATGCGCAGGCGAAGATGCACGAGAACGCCTGCAGTAACGACAATCCTGCCTCGCCGCGTCAACTCTCGACATTCGGCGCATGACAGCCTTATCTTGCACCGGCTCCGACCGGATAAGGATTCGGGGCTCAGACCAGGGTTCCTGGGATTGATCGAATTTGAAGACAGATGGACGCAGCGCACATAAGAAATTTCAGCATTATTGCCCACATCGACCATGGGAAAACGACGCTGTCCGATCGGCTGTTGCATCGGACCGGCACGATCTCCGATCGCCAGATGGAGGACCAGCTCCTGGATTCCATGGA
This sequence comes from Verrucomicrobia subdivision 3 bacterium UBA3939, assembly GCA_002385705.1. Lineage (GTDB taxonomy): Bacteria > Verrucomicrobiota > Verrucomicrobiia > Limisphaerales > UBA3939 > UBA3939. Next base: position 6,270 of record DGDZ01000008.1, on the reverse strand, counting down.
TCTGGAGAAGGAACGCGGGATTACGATCAAGGCGCACCCGGTCACCATGCATTACAAGGCGAAGAACGGGGAGACGTATGAATTGAACCTGATCGACACCCCGGGGCACGTCGATTTTTCGTATGAAGTCTCCCGGAGCCTGAGCGCATGCGAGGGTGCTTTGCTGATCATTGACGCCGCGCAGGGTGTTGAGGCACAGACCGTGGCCAACGTGCACCTGGCGATGAAGCAGAATCTCGCGATCATCCCGGTGATCAACAAGATCGACCTGCCGCACGCCAACGTCCCACAGACGCGCCAGCAGCTCGAGGAGATTCTCGCCATTCCCGGCGATTCCGCGATCCTGGCCAGCGCAAAGGAGGGCATTGGCATCGACGAGATCCTCGAGGCCATTGTCGAGCGCATTCCGCCGCCGAAGCCCAGCGGGGCGCCGTCCTTGCAGGCGCTGGTGTTTGACTCCTACTTCAACACGTTCAAGGGCGTGGTGACGCATGTTCGCGTGTTCAACGGCGTGCTGGCGCCGGGCATGCAGGTGAAGCTGCTGCACTCGGGCAAGAACGTCGAAATCAAGGAAGTCGGCAGTTTCAACCCGAAACCCTACGTTCGCGAGAAACTTGAAGTCGGCGAAACGGGTTACATCACCGCCAACATCAAAAGCCCCCAGGAAGTCAAGATGGGCGACACGCTCACCGACACGCGGCGCCCGTCGCCGGCGCTGCCCGGCTTTCAGGAGATTCATCCGATGGTGTTCAGCGGCATTTACCCGATCAACACCGCCGATTACGAGCACCTCAAGGCGAACCTGGCGAAGCTGCAATTGAACGATCCGGCCTTCGTTTATCAACCTGAGACCTCGGTGGCGCTCGGGTTCGGATTCCGTTGCGGGTTCCTCGGTCTCCTGCACCTGGAAATCGTCCAGGAACGCCTGCGCCGCGAGTACAACATGGACATCATCGCCACCTACCCGAGCGTCATCTACCGTGTGACGCTGACCGACGGCACGGTCAAGGAGGTGGACAATCCCGCGTTCCTCCCGGAACCGAATTACATCGACAGGATCGAGGAGCCGATCGTCAAGGCCTTCGTCATCTGCCCGAACGAAAACATCGGCGACATGATGAGCCTGATCTCCGAGAAACGCGGCACGCTGGAACACACGGAAACGCTGGATTCCCGGCGCGTCATGCTCACCAGCCTCATGCCGTTGAACGAAATCCTCATCGACTTCCACGATCGCATCAAGAGCATCACGCGCGGTTACGGCTCGATGGATTACGAGCACGCCGGCTACCAGGTTTCCGACATGGTCAAGCTGGACATGCTGGTCAACGGCGAATCGGTGGACGCGTTTTCGTGCATTGTGCATCGCGACAAGGCCGAGGGCAGGGGACGCGCCCTTGCCGCCAAGCTCAAGGAAGTCATCCCGCGCCAGCAATACGCCGTCGCCATCCAGGCCGCCATCGGCGGCAAGGTCATCGCCCGGGAAACCGTCAGCGCGCTGCGCAAGGACGTCACCGCGAAGTGTTACGGCGGCGATATCACCCGGAAACGCAAGCTTCTGGAGAAACAGAAAGAAGGCAAGAAACGCATGAAAGCCTTCGGCTCGGTGAACATTCCGCAGGAAGCCTTCATCGAGGTGCTCAAGGCGTGATGCCGCCAGGTCCGACTTCCGGTGATTCACCGGCCCTATGACACTGAAATGGTTCACATCGCGCACGGTCCGGCAGGCCACCAGCATGTGCCGGCACGTGCGCAAACTGCTCCGCCACCAACGCGATCTCCTTGCGCCCAGGGCCATCGTGGAAGTCGAACAGGCTCTCCACGACATGGAGAGCCAACTGGCCCGCGACGCCGACCGGGCGGCCCTCCTGGCGCAGATGGAGTCCCTGGACAAAACCACGCGCAAATGGATCAAACCGTACCCGAATGCCGCCTGGCGCGAGAATATCGAGGTGCTGCTGGTGGCGCTGGCCATCGCCATGGGCGTCCGGACGTTCTTCCTGCAACCGTTCAAGATTCCCACCGGTTCCATGCAGCCGACACTGTATGGGGTGACTCACGAGAACCTGTTGGACAAACCGGACTCGAAGATTCCAACCGGGTTGCAGCGGATCAAGGAATGGTTCCAGGGCGTGTCGTATGTGCGTCTGGTGGCGAAAACCGACGGGCGCGTGGAAGCGATCACGCAGCCGTTTCCTCCGGCCATTCTGCGGATCTTCCAGCGGGTGAAGATCGGCGGGAAATGGCATGTGATCTGGTTTCCGCCGGATTACGGCGCGCCGCCTGGAGGGACGCTCGAAGCACGCGCGGGTCTGACCCGCGACCAGGTCTATCGCAAAGGCGACGAAGTCATCCGGCTCAAGGTGCAATCGGGCGATCATCTGTTCGTGGACCGGCTGACCTACAATTTTCGTCCGCCGCGGCGCGGCGAGATCATTGTGTTTGAAACGCACGGGATCACCCGATTGCCGCCGGAACAGCAGGCCACGTTCTACATCAAGCGCCTGGTCGGTTTGAGCGGCGAAACGCTGCGGCTCGAGCAGGATTACATTCTGAAGGGCGCGCCCGTGCAGACGTTCCGGGGCGTGGAACTGGTGGACGCGCCCGTCGGCCACCTGGTCGTGGATGGCCGGCACCTTGGCGGTTCGACTCCGCATTTTGAGAATGTGTATTCCTTTAACAGTCCGCCTCGCGGGGCGCAGGTTCTGGAGTATGAGGAGGATTCCTACTTCGGGCACGCCATGATTGGCGAACTGGCTCCAGGCAGCTCGTTTACCGTCGGGACGAATCGGCTGTTTGTCCTTGGCGACAACACGATGAACAGCCTGGACGGCCGGAGCTGGGGCGATCTCCCGAAGGAACAGGTGATCGGGAAATCGTTCTTCGTTTACTGGCCGCTGACGAAACGTTTCGGGGTCGGATCGAGCTATTGAGAAAGCGCGGGCAGGAGGTCTGTCGGCGGGCGGCCGGAATCCTCCGCGACAAGCGAAATCCCGGTCTTTAGTGACAGATGCAATTAAGGTCGCACAATGTTTGTTATCTTTAATTCATCCTGCCCGTCAGGCGGCGGTAAACTTCGATGTATCTGGCGGTTGTGCGTTCCCACGAGAAATCCGCGAGCATTGCGTTGCTCCGGTAATGCACGAGCAGTTCCTTGTCCCCATACAACGCCAGCGCCTTCCTGATGCTCCTCGCCAGCGCCCGGCTGGTGTATTGCAGGAATTTGATCCCATTCGCGCGATCAGCGTCTTCCGTTACATCAATCACGGTGTCGTCCAGTCCGCCTGTCGCTCGAACGATCGGCACGGTCCCGTACCGCAGACTGTACATCTGGTTCAGTCCGCACGGCTCAAAGCGCGATGGCATCAAAAAGAAATCACAGCCGGCTTCGATGCGATGCGCGAGGCCGGCGTCGTAGCCGATTCTCACGGCCACCTTTGTCGGATAACGCCGGGCAAGGGCGCGATACGCCTCTTCGAAGGATGCCTGGCCGCTTCCCAGAAGGACGAATTGCAGGTTGGTCGAAAGCATCTCTTCGAGTGCGCTCAATTGGATGTCCACGCCTTTTTGCTCAACCAGACGGCTGACGCTTCCGAACAGCGGCACGTCGGGCGTTTCGGGCAAGCCGAGCTCCCGCTGGAGTTTTTGCTTGTTCACGGCTTTGCCACTCAGATCGTCCACGGAGTAGGGCCTGGCCAGGTGCGGATTCCGGTCCGTGTTCCATTCGTCGTAATCGACGCCGTTGAGAATGCCCACGAGGCTGCTGTTCCGCCGACGCAGGAGTGCGTCCAGGCCGCACCCGAGTTCCGGCGTGGTGATCTCGCGGGCGTAACGGGGACTCACGGTGGTGAGGATGTCGGCATAGGTGATGCCGGCCTTCAGGCAACTCATCTGGCCGTGGAACTCGACGCCGTCCGCGGTGAAGTAGTCCGGGGGCAGATTGGTTAGGACATAGCGGCCGGCGGGGAACACACCCTGATAGGCTAGATTGTGGATCGTCATGCAGGTTCGGGGTGCGGTCCCCCACCCTGCCCGCGTTCTCTCGTGATGAACGAACAACGGAACAAACCCGGTCTGCCAGTCGTGGACGTGCAGGACGTCGAAGGGCTGCTTCGAGTGGCGCGCCACGTGGACGACGGCTTTTGAGAAAAAGAGGAATCGCTCCGCGTTGTCCGGATAGTCCGCTCCATTCTCGTGGTAGAGCGACGAACGCAGATAAAAGCCGGGTTGATCGACGAAGCACACGGTGAATCGCGGCTCCGGTTGTAGGTGCCACAATCCGCCTTTCACTCGCGCGTCGCCGAGCGGCAGGTCAAGCGGCGCGTCCAATGGAAACGGCTGGAGCCCGGGGAAACGCTCGCGCACTCCGGCATACAGAGGCGTCAGGAGCACGACCTCCTCGCCGGCGCGGGCGAGGTGTTTGCCGAGCGCGCCGACCATGTCCGCCAGGCCGCCCGTTTTCGAATACGGATGAGCTTCGCTGCTGGCCAGAAGGATTCTCATGCTCGACTGCAGCGTGTCCGGGTGCCCGGGTTTGTGGAAAAGCGTGGAAACTTCACGCGCCGATGCGATCCGTTTTCAAGTAGGGTTGAAGCGGCGCCGGAATGGCGATGCTGCCGTCGGCCTGCTGGCAGGTTTCAATCAGCGCCACAAACAGGCGGGCCAGCGCCGTTCCGCTCCCGTTCAGGACGTGAGGAAAGCGGTTTTCGCCGGAGGCGGTCTTGAACCGGAGATTCATCCGGCGCGCCTGGAAATCCTCGCAGTTGGACACGCTGGAAACCTCGAGGAAACTCCCCTGCCCCGGCGCCCACACTTCGATGTCGTATGTCTTCGCGCTGGCGAATCCCATGTCGCCGGTGCACAGCAGCACCACGCGATAATGCAGACCCAGCAGTTGCAGCACGCGTTCGGCGTCAGCGAGCATTTTCTCGTGCTCGGCGTAGCCGTTGTCGGGCCGGGTCACCTTGATCAGTTCGACCTTGTCGAACTGATGCACGCGGATCATGCCGCGGGTGCCCACGCCGGCCGCGCCCGCTTCACCGCGGAAACACGGCGTGTAGGCGCAATACCGGATCGGCAACTGGTCTTCCTTGAGGATTTCCTCACGATGAATATTGGCCACGGGCGTTTCCGCCGTCGGAATGAGATACAGTTTCCCCAGTTCTTCGGTCCGGTCGCCTTCCACCACGCCGTAATACTGGTCTTTGAATTTCGGGAACTGGCCGACGCCTTCGAGGCATTGTGGGCCGACGATGAACGGTGGCGAAACCTCGGTGTAGCCGTGCTCGGTTGTGTGCAGGTCGAGAAGGAAGTGGATCAGCGCTCGCTCGAGCTTTGCGCCCCAGTTGGTGTACAGGATGAATCCGCTTCCCGACAGCTTCGCCGCGCGGGCGAAATCCACCAGCTTCAACGCTTCGCACAGCTCGACGTGCGTTCTGGGTTTGAATGGGAGCTCCCGCTTCTCGCCCCAGGTCCGGATCACCGCGTTCTCCTCGGCGCTTCGTCCCACGGGCACCGAGGCGTGCGGCAGGTTGGGAATCTGGAGCATGAGAGTTTCCAGTTCGCTCTCGCACGTCCTGGTCTCGGCATCCAGAGCGCTGATGCGGTCGCCCAGCTCCCGTGTTTCGCTTTTCTTTGCCTCGGCCTCCTCGGTTTTCTTCTGCGCCATCAGCGCGCCGATCTCTTTGGAGGCTCGATTGCGTTGGGCTTTCAATTGCTCCACTTCGGCGAGAAGTTTCCGCCGCCGTTCATCCACCTGGAGAACTTTTTCGACGAGGGTTTCGTCGCCCGCCCCGCGCGTGGCCAGCCGTTCGCGCACAAAATCCGGCCTTTCGCGAATAAGTCTGATGTCCAGCACCGGCGCATTATAGAAGCGACCGGGGTCAGGGCAAGCGCAAGCCCGCTTCGGGCAGCGCAGTTTCGAATTGTCTTTCGCATCGCGCGGCGAATGATGTTTCTCGATGCAACAAGAATCCGAAAGGCCGCGCCAATACGCCTGGCCGAAATACGTTCTGGCCGCCTTCATTCTCGGCGTCGTCCTCGCGGTGATCTGGATGAGCGCGGAGGTCCGGAAGGTCCGCAAATACCGCGATTCCACGATGGATCCGCGAAATCATCCCTCCGAGCCCGCGGCGACCACCAACGCGGATTCGCCGGCAGCGGCCACGGAACGCTAAGGGGTCACGATGTCCCCAGCCTTTTCCACGGACCCCTCATTTGGGACTTGCCCCGGAGGCCAACCATGCGTAATTAGACGGTGTCTTTTTTGGG
>DGDZ01000029.1:565-18681 GCA_002385705.1 Verrucomicrobia subdivision 3 bacterium UBA3939 | reverse complement strand
AGATGTGTATAAGAGACAGACATTCAATTGTCAGGCGGTGCCACATGCGCCGCGCCGTTGGCATCGTAGATAATGAACTGCACCTGCCCGTTGGTTTCGCGCAGGGTGAAGTTGCCGGGTGAATCCTCCTCGCGGATGCGTCCACCCAACAGCTGATTCTCGAAATAGTCCGGCTGATCGTCTATCATACGGCGAATCTGGATTCGGGCCTGCGCCGCGTTGGTGGCAGTTTCGACGGTTGCGAGCCTCCAAACGGTTCCCGGGTGACCGCCGAATCGCCTCCTCAACTCCACTTCTGTCATCGGAAGAATGGCCCACACGACTGCGGTCACAAGCGCGCCGCAAAGCACGGCACTCCAGGCGGGACCAAGACTGAACAGCTTCAACGGACGATCTCCTTTGCGAACAGTGACAAGCACCACCAGCACCAGTGCAAACGCGAGTGTTCCCCAGTTCAGCCCGACCGTTGTTCCAGCGGCGTAGCTGTAGAGCGTTTTTCGCGTTTCGCGCGCGGGTTTCCAATCAATCCAGACGTCCTGTTCCATTTGCGACGGGGACAGCGTGGCTGTCAGTTTCGTGGCGAAGGGCGCGTTGGAAACCCATGCTCTCAGCAGCGGATGCTGAATGACCACCTCGGTGGAATCACGCGAGGGAATCCGCCCGACATTGCCGGTCTCGGCGTAGCTGGCGCGAAGACAGGAATCGACTTCGAAGTGCCGCGCCGCCGCACGCCCGGGACCGAACACGTACAGCTCCACCGTCACATTGTTCTCGGCGCCGGCCCCGGTCAGGCGCATCGGGTAAACCGCTCTGTGCGTTTTGAAGGTGAAGGACAGCGGATGAACGGCGTTGGTGGAGAAACCGGGGGCATCGCGCCGCACTTTGGCCGCGACGAACACCCATCCGTTGGTGGCGTAGCTCTGGAGCGCGTTGGTGATCGTGGCGGGCTGTGCAAAGCCGTTGTCGGACAACCATGCCAGGATTGCCTGCGCATCCAGCGACGCAATCGTTGCCGTGTCATACGCGCCCACGGTGCGACGATCGATCACGAACACCGCGTCGCCGGCGACGGCCGTGACTCTTCCCCTGGCCGTTCCGAGCGCTGGAAGCAACAGACTCACTGCCACCGCGATGAACACCACCACCAGAAAGGCTGTCCTCCAGCCGTACCGCACGCCGATCCAGCCCACGGCGAGCATCACCAGAATGGCGATGAAGAACTTCGGCGCACGGTACCGGATGTGCGGCTGGAACAGGTAATCCAGCGTGGGAAACAGGCCGGTCGTGGCCGGCTCAATGATCGGCGCCGCAGGCAGCGGAACGATCCAAGCGAAATTGGTGCCTTCGGCCGAGAAACGGGTTTCAATCACCAGACGCTCAATGCCGTTGGTGAAATGAATGAGCGCGCGCTGGTCGGGAATGGTGACATCGGCGGTGAACGCCAGACTGGGAATCACTTTTCCATCCGCGACCGCCCTCAGCGGCAGCAATGCCAGAAGAAGGATGAACCAACCTCGCTTCACCGTAGCCGGTATAGCTCGCATGGTTGCGCCTTGCAAGCTCTGACAGGCGAAGTCCGGCAAACCCTGTAAGGCGCGGTTGCAGCATCAGGCTCCGAAACCAGGATCATCAGCACAGGACCGGGCACGGGGCGAAACGGGCTCGCGCGAAGCTCGCAAGCCGGCTGATGCCTGAAGGAGAGGTTTGCGCGCCGCGGAGTGGACACGGCCACATGAGTCCCCGCTGCTCAAATCCGGTGTTGCCAACCGGGTCCCAAACCGGGCAAATAGGGTCTGCATGTCCACGGTAGCCGAAAAGCTCCGCCAGGCGCGCGAGGCGCAACACCTCACCGTCCATCAAGTGGCCGACATCACAAAGATCCGGACGGATCACATCCGTGCGCTGGAAGAGGGCAATTACGACGTTTTCTCGGCGGAGGTGTACATCCGCGGATTTGTTCGCGCCTACGGGACGCTGCTGAAGCTGGATGTGAAGGAGCTGATGGAGGCGCTGGACGAGGAGCTGAAGCAGACGGAGAAATTCAGCGAACCGCCTTCTTTGACCGACCAACAGAAAGGGCCGCTGGACTTCCTGATGCTGCAGTTCTCGAAGATCGACTGGCGCAAAGGCGCCGTCGTTCTCGGAGCGCTGGTGGTGATTGGGGTGGTCCTCATCATTATCTCGATGGTGCGCAACCAGACGAGCCGCGACCCGATCGGCGAGCTCCCGCCGGGCGTGTATCAACCTTCTCAGACCAACACCGGTGAGACCCTGCCGGTGCCGGTGCCCCGGCGACCGTAGGCGGAAAACATCCCCCGGGATTTGCGATTGACGATTTACGATTGACGCGCGGGTTGCGGTTCTCTGAGTTGCAGGACCGCCGGTGGCTCTGTGCGCTCCGGAGCGCGACTCTGCGAGTCGCAGCAACGGCCCATGGCATGTCCTGCCGGGGAATCTGCATCAGGTCTCGCGTTTCACTGCGTTCGTGCATCGCTGCGGGTCACAGAACCGCGGTCCGGTCAACGCTGATAGACGACGTAGCGCCAGTCCACCTTCGTCCGGTACGCCATGGTCTCTTCGACGAACGCGAACAGGTCCGGATCGTACTCCTTCAGTTTCTCGCGCGTGTCCACCGTGCTGGCGAAATCGTTCGAGGCGTCGTTCTGTCCGGCGGCGTCGAAATAGGCCAGCACGCCCGCCGTCCAGTACGCGTACTTGTTCGCGATGGCCGATGTCCCCTTCCACTTGCCGGCGGCACGCGCCTTTTCATAGAGCTGCGTCACGGTCTTGTCGAAGTCCTCGTCCAGGCGTTTCACCCGCAGTTCATACTGCTGGTTGCCCCGGTAATTCGGAATGACCGGCCGCGTGCCGGCGATGCGGTAGATCGCGTCGGCGAACACGCGAATCACCTGGTTGGCGCCGACGTACATGGCCTTTGGATCGGCGAGCACGTTCTCCTGGGCCACGACCATCAGTTTCATCTCGGGGTGATAGGTGAGGCAGCGCAGGGTGTGATCCACCGTCGATTTATCGGCGAGCTTCCTGTATTCGGGCAGGTCGGCGATGCTCTCGTTGGGGCCGAGCACGACGAGTTTGGCGCCTTCGCCGATCATGGCTTTCAGGATGTCGTGCCGATAGGCGAACATGCGGCGGATGGTTTCGTTGGCGTGCAGCAGTGCTTCGTCGCTGGCCTCGCGGCCGATGACGGTGAACTCGCGGGCCCAGGTGAACTTCGTGTACCAGGGATCGATGTCCTTGAACATGGGCGTCTTCGGGGGCGCCGAAACCATGGGCAGCTTCTGGAGCCAGGTGTAACGCCAGTCCTGTTCCGGGGAGAGATTGAAGACGGAGCGGCACAGTTCGTAGCCGACGGGATCATAGGCCTTCAATTGCTCGCGGTGGCCGACCGGGCCGTGGTTCCAGTTGTTGACGCGGTTGCAATCGAAGTAGGCCTGGGCGATCTCGGCCCAATACTCGCCGGCGTTGCCGCCCGCGTACACCTCGTGGTAGAGGCCGTTCTCGCGTGCGTTCTGGAAGGCGGCATTCCGGCGCGCGGCCCAGGTGGGATCGATCTGCCCCAGCGTGCGGTCGATCGTGTGGCAGAACTCGTGCACGCCGATGCTTTCGTCGTCATAGCGGTCGATGGGCAGGCACAACAGGTTTTCCTCGCCGAAACTGGTGGGATTGCCGCCGGTCCCGCGGACGCGCTCGTTCTGGAAATCCGGGTTGGGATGGTTCCGGTATTCCGGCATGTCCGTGTAGAGCTGGTTCTTGCCGATGATGATGAGGTAGGTGCGGTTGGTCACCATGGCGTTCAGGATATCCGGGCGACCCGCCAGCATGTGCGTGACGATGTCGTAGGTGCGTTGCAACGCGAGGTCATGCACGTCGCTATGCGCCACAACCGGCAGCCCTTTGACGTCGATGTACTTCTTGTAGAAGTTGCGGTAGATCTTCATCTCCGCCTGCAACTGTTCAGGGGGCATACCCGAACGCGCCTGGGCCTGTTCGTCGGTGCCGCCGCGGCGCCGTCCGCCGCCGCGCCGCTGGCCGCTGATGCGTTCCTCGATCATCTTGAAGAAGGCTTCCGGCGGCGCCGTCACGCGCGGCGCCTTGATCTTCACATCCGGCGGTTCCATCGGGTCGCGAAGCCGGGCGGCTTCGGCGTCGGCACTGGCGGCCAGCAGGCTGGCCGCGCAAAGGGCAATCAGCTTTCTCATAGGTCGATTCTCGGTTGGCTGCGGTTCCCGGGTGGGCTCATCCGCCGGCTGACAATTCAACCCAGGTCGTGCGCCGGCCCAGCGGAACGGTGAAGGCGTCGCGTTCGCTCACCAGGTTCTCCGTCGGCCGATACGCGCCGACGCCCGGCAATTTCGCGGGCTGTTCCACGCGGAGGCGCGCCTCGGGTGTGAACGGCGTTTGGGCTGAGAGCTCCACGCGGACAGTGTGGGTTCGCGTATCCACTTCGACGGATTCAAACGTCCCGGCGTCGAGCGTCAGCCACAGTCCCCGGGGCGCGATGTAAACGCGTTTCCGGAAGGAGTCCAGCGGCTGAACGCGAACCGTGCGCCCTCTGACTCTTGCGTTTCCGCCGAACGCCTGCCAGCCGAAGTCCGGGTGGTCCACGACGTAGGTGGCCGTGTTGATCGCATGACCGAAGAAGCCCGGGCCGTAGTCGCCGCTATAATGATCCCATCGAAGCGTGTTCGGCCACGCGTGAAAGGCGGCCGAGGCGAACCCTTCCTTGTCGATGTTCGACAGCGCGCCCATCATGCCGCCGTAGCCGACGCGCAGCAGGTAGAAGTCGTCCGGCCGTTCACGATAGGTGGTCAGCACCGGAACCGAGTTGATGCCGGAGCCGTAGTGATGGATCTGGCGTTCGATGCGCGAAGTCGGCCCCGGAGCGGCGCCGTAAATGAAGTCCCAGTAACGCCGCGCATTGCCGTTGTAGCCCCAATGCGGTACGGTCGGCATGTAACCCAGGATCGAGTTCAATGACACTTCGCTCTTTTCCTTGTAGCCGAAGTACGTCGTCCACGCGAAAACCTCCTCCTGCCCGGTGGAATCCCAGGCCATCTCGCTGCCGAAGGGATACGCCTGCCGGTTCCAGAGATCGACGCGTTCCTTCATGGCGGCCTCGATCTCGGCGGCTTTTTCGGTCCAGCCTTCGCGTTTCATGTCCTTGAGGAGCATGACGAAGATGTCGCCCTCCATGAGACCGGTGTTGACGTAGCCGACGTTGTATCGGCCGTTTGGGCCGCGGCCGGTGAGGTATTTGGTGGTTTGGTATGCCTGCTCGAGATACCACTCCCACGGATGGTTTTCGACCAGGCCCCTGGTGTTGCGAGCCAGGTGGTACATCGTCCAGTAGGCTGCGACGACGTGGGGGTAGTTGTAGGCGCGTCCGGTGCTTTCGGCCTCGCGCTGATTCCAACTGGTCCAGCCTCCGTAGCGGATCTCTTTGCTGTAATAGTTCGGGAACGCGTTCGTGTCGTAATAAAACAGGCTCTTGCGCACGCCGTACTTGCGCGGCCCTTCGCTGTATTGAATGCCGCCCCACAGAACGCCGTCGATGAATTGCTCGAGTTTCTTTACTTCCTCCTTCTTCGGCTGGCCGGACAGTTTCATGGCCGCCGCCAGCCACGACCCGGCGCCGCCCTCGTCCTGGAGCCCGGCAATCCATGCGCGCGCTTCCTGCGTCACGATCTGGTTCTTCGCGCGGTCGTAGGACATCACCGACGGGCTTCGCTTGAACGGATCGGCGGGATCGACATACCACTGTTTCGTGAACAGGAAGTTGCCCAGGTCCGCCACCGCCTCCGCCGCCGGTTTGATCACATAGTAGTGAATCGTCTGCACCACGCCGTCATCGTAGGTGACGGTCAGCCGCGCGCGGCCCCACTTGCGCCCGCGAACCGCGTACCCCTTCCACTCCTTCGACCGGCTGTCGGCCTTGTCGATCGAAAGCGCATCGCGGGGTTCGACATGCATCGACTTCACCCCGGCGGGATAATTCAGGAACAGCCGCCCATCGAGATCCATCGGCAGGATGTAGCCGGGAATGCCGACCGCGACGGGGCGTTTGTCCGCGATGAGGGTCTGCTCGATTTCACGGATTCCGGGGGACAGGAGGAACCGCAGGCCGATCTTGCGGGTGGCTCCCGGTTGCAGCGTCTCGGACGTCGCGACGTTCCATGGCTCGACATCCTTCCACTCGTTCTCGGCGTAAGCGCGGCTATGCACGAGCCACTCGTAGAAGCCTTCAAACGTCTGGCTGCGCGGAGTCGGATCCGTGAACACGCGCGTCGCTTCCGACGGCAGGTCGCGGTCGTTCAGGATGGGATTATACGCTTCGAACGGTGTCTTGCCTTCGGGCACCACAACGAGCGCCGGCCCTTGCCCGCTCAAGCGGGTCACCTGCACATAGCCGCCGTCGAGGCTGATTGCCGGGTCCGAAAACGAGCACACGGCATGCGCCTCTTCAAGGGAGCGGCCGGTGATGTAGTTGTTGAACACCAGCGGAATGCCCAGAGAACCGATTTCCACAGGAGCATCCGAGGTGTTCTTCAACTCGAAATTCAACGTCAGCCTGCTATTCACCACCGCCCAGGTCCGGATTACCTGAAGCGGGCAATCGTCCGGCAAGGTTGGCGAGAAATCGGCCGCTGCGAGAACGTTCCCGCCGGCCGGCAACGCCGTTACCGGCTTGCGGCTCGCCGCCGTGGCAAAGCTTTTCCAGTCGCCGGATCCCTGCCGCAATCGCATGGTCAGGTCCCCGAAGTGCACGTACTTGTCTGCCGCCCGGCTCTGAAGCTGATCGGCCGGCGTGAAGTCGAATCCCTCGGCGCTCTTTGGCTGCAATGCGGCAAGGGTTTGTGAGGCTTTGACCAGGCGCACTCTGAAGTCGGGTGTGTCGAGGTCGATGAACCCCTGGTCGAGCCCGAGCGTGGCCGGGCCGCCGCCGCGCCCGCCCCGGCCGCGGCGACCGCCCTGGTTCTGCTGCGACTGAGCCGCTGCGGGCGGCGGGTTGGTCTGGTCGGTCCCCGGTTGAACCGCGCCGCTCTGGAAAGGAACGCCGCCCTGCTGGGCATTGCCTTCCTGCGCTGCGGCCGATCCGGCGAATGCTGTTGCCAGCGCAAACGCCGCAGTGCAGAGGAAGTACGTGGCGATGGAAAGTCCGGCTCTGGTTTTCATCATAATACGAACACAATGGGCCGTCTGGTGGCTGAGACGCTGTTTTGCGGATGATTGAACCCCAGCCCTATGCACCCGGACATGCTCGAAATGCACAGCAGGCTATTCGAGATCATCCGGCCTTCCGTCGCGCAGCCGTCCTCGGCTGCGGTTCGAGCACCGCCCCGATGCGCCAATCCGGAGCCGGCGGCGGGACGCCTGCGCCGCGGGCCGCGCTTGAATTCGATGGGAATCTCAGTTGCGAACGGCGATCGGACGATGTATGCAGAGGCTGGTGTCATTGTGAAAACGCGATCAACCCTTTTGCTCCTGAGCCTGTTGCTCCTCGCGGGTTGCGCGCGGAACTACATCGTCACGCTGAACAACGGCTCGCGGATCACGGCGACCACAAAACCGCGGCTGCAAAACGGGTACTACGTCTTCAAGGATGCCTCCGGGCGGACCGTCGCCCGGTCCGCGGGAAGCGTGGTGGAGATTGCGCCCGCCTCCATGGCGACGGACATTGGCCAGACGCAATTCCTGCCGAAGGGGGAGTGACCCCTTTGGAACCGGCACGCGTTCCTCGGCTGGATTTCGCTTCATTCTCCGCGATGCCCCGGCTAGTCTCCGGCTCATGAAACCACGGCCCTCGGGACATCTCGCCCTCCTTGCCGCGTTGCTTGCATCCGTTCTCCATGTTGCCGGAGCACCGGACGCCGCGCAGACCGCCGCCGGTTTGCTGCCGCTCTGGAAGGTCGAGGGCGGAAAGTCTCCGGTGTTTCTGCTCGGGTCGGTTCATGTCATGAAGCCCGAGCACTACCCGCTGCCTGCGCTCATCGAGTCCACCTTCAGCAACGCGCAGGTTGCCGTGTTCGAGACCGACATCGGCAGGATGGCATCGCCCGACACAGCAATGAAGATCATGTCTCGAAGCCGCCTGCCGGCGGGCACCACGTTGCGGGATGTGTTGCCGCAGGACCTGTACAGCAACCTCGTCGCGCATGCCAAAGCCGCGGGCTTGCCGCCGGCGATCCTCGACGGGTTCGTTCCGCCGGTGGCCGTTGTCACCCTGGTCGCGCTGGAACTGCAAAAACTGGGCATGGATCCGGAGCATGGCATCGACCGCTATTTTTTCGATCGAGCGGTCAAGGAGAAGAAACAGATCGTTCCATTGGAGACCATTGATTTTCAGATCGACCTGATCACCAGACTCCCCAGGGAGGAGGAAGTCCTGTTCGTCAAGATCACCCTGGACGAGTTCGAGCTCGCAAAGGAGGAGGTCGAGGGACTGGTGGCCGCATGGAGATCGGGGGACGCCGACAAGCTGGAGAAATATCTGAACGAGGCGGACCGCCAGGCGCCGGCGCTCTTCAAGCGCTTCGTGGGTGACCGTAACGAGCGCTGGCTGCCCGAGATCGAGAAACTCCTGCACGGCGACCAGCAGGCCATTGTCATCGTTGGCGCCGCCCATCTCGTCGGACCCGACAGCGTCGTCAGCCTGCTTCAGAAACGCGGGCTGAAGGTGACCCAGATGCGGGGGGCGGATTCGGAAGGCGCTGCCCGCCCCGCGGACGCCCCGGTTGCAGCGCCGAGCGCCAGGTAGTGGATAGTCGATAGGGAATGGTTGATGGGCCAATCAAGCCCGCGGGCTGACCTGCCCGGTCTCACAGGACACCGCGCAAATCGTCAATCGCAATTCGCAAATCCCACGCGGACAAGCCCTGATTTAAATTTGTCACTTGCGCAGATCGGTTCGCCCCGGTCACAAGCAGATGTCCACCTCACCGGTCAGGGACAATTCCTGTCGCATATGCGCGCGGAATTGTCCCCGAGGACTCCGGACTTTTCGGGGCTCCTCCCCTCCCGATCCCTCCCCTCCATTCTGCGAATGGAGGGGAGGGCGTTGGACGTTGGATGTTGGGTGTTGGATGCTTTTTTACCGGCCGGGCTTGCCTTGTGGCGCGCGCATGGCAGGATGTCACCGAACCCGCACCAGAACGGCGCTGGATGCGGTTGCGAACGGTAACTCGGAAACCCAATGCAACAGCCACTCCACGCCAGGCGCTGGCCGGTAGGCGCGCTTTTCCTCCTCGGCACCGGATTTTCCCAACCTCCTCCCGCATCCGATGCCGAAGAACCGGTGATCGGCCTGCTGCCCGGCAACGGCATCGGACCGGAAATCATGGCGGCCACCCTCCGCGTCCTCGCTGCGGTCGAGCACGTTACGGGGAGGAAGTTCCCGCTCATGACCGGCGGCGCCATCGGCGAGGAAGCGGAGGCGATCACGGGTGTTGGGCTCCCGGCCAGCACCGTCGCCTTCTGCGAGCAGGTGTTCGCCAAAGGCGGCGCCATCCTCAGCGGACCGGGCGGCGGCCGCTACGTTTACGACCTGCGTCGCCGGTTCGACCTGTTCTGCAAGTTCGTCCCCATCAAACCCGCGCCGGAACTTGCGGATGCCGGCCGCATCGTTCCCGCCGCTCTGAAGGATGTGGACATCCTGATCGTGCGCGACAACCGCGGCGGCGTTTACCAGGGCGAATGGCAGAACCGGTTCGGAGCCGAAGGCCGCATCGCCGAACACCGCTTCTGGTACACGGAATCGCAGGTCTATCGCATCGTCGAAGTCGCCGCCAAGGCCGCCGCGCATCGCCGCGGGAAACTGCACATCGTCGTGAAGGACGGCGGCGTGCCCGGGATCAGCGGGTTGTGGCGCGACATCGGCTTTGCTCTCGCCCGCAAGTATTCCGTTCGCGCGATCGTGCTGAACGTGGACCTCGCGGCGTATGAATTGATTCAACAGCCTTCCCAGTTCGACGTTATCGTCGCGCCGAATCTCTTTGGAGATGTTCTTGCCGACGTGGCCGGGGTCCTGGTGGGATCCCGCGGGCTGACGTTCTCCGGCAACTACAATAGCCACGGGCACGCGGTGTACCAGACCAACCACGGTTGCGCGCACGACCTTGCGGGCACCGACACGGCCAACCCGGCGGGGCAGATGCTTTCGCTGGCAATGTTGTTGCGTGAAAGCTTCGGCTGCCATGACGCCGCGGCGCTGATGATCGACGCGCTGAGTGAGACGTGGCGGCAGGGCTGGCGCACGGCCGACGTCGCCGGCCCGGGAACGCGCGTGCTCGGCACGCAGGCGATGGCGGACCAGGTGGTGCAGGAGGTTCTCAGGCTGGCTGAAATCCACCAACGGTCATGAAACCCGCCCTGCTGCTGGTGGATCTCCAGGAGGATTTTCTGGCAGCGCCCGCACTCAGCCCGCCGCGCGCGCTCCTGATCCGAAACGCCGGTGTCCTTCTCGAAAGCTGCCGGGCGCGGCAGATCCCCGTGATCCACGTCGGGACGACGGTGCGCCGCGACAGCGACCGGCGACTGGCCCATTGGCGCAGGCAGGATCGCTGGATGTGCGTTGCAGGAACGCCCGGACATCAAACCCCGGCTTCGCTCAAACCGCTGCGAACCGAAGCCGTTCTCCACAAGACAGGATTCAACCCGTTCAACGGGCAAATCGAAAGCGAACCCAACGGCGGCACGCAGTTCGCCTCCCTCGAGTCTCACCTTCAATCCCTCGGCATCGACACCGTCATCCTCGCCGGTCTGCACCTGCACGCGTGCATCCGGACGGCGGCGGCGGAGTGCCTCGAACGCGGATGGTCGGTGCGCATTCCTGAAGACGCGGTCGCCAGCCATGACCCGGTTCATGCGGCGTCGGTGCGACGTTGGCTGGCCGAGCGCTGCGTCGTTTTCGAATCCACGGCTGCGTTGCTCGCGGAGTTGGACGGCCTTGCGTCGTCACTGGTTCATCGTGCTCCTGGAACAGGCGAGGTGCTCTTCGAGCTCACTCCGGTTGCGGCCCCGGCGATGGCTTCGGCCGTCAACGAGACGGCGCAGGTGTGGCAGGAATGGCGCGAAATCTCTCAAGCCGCGCGCCGGCGCATGCTCGATGTTCTTGCCGATCGCCTCGTGCACGCGGCTCCGGAGCTCGCGCGGCAGATGGCGATCGATATCGGCAAACCGCTGCAGCACGGGTTCGAGGAAGTCCGGCGCGCGGCGGAGAACATTCGCGATGTGCATCGCCGCGCCGCCGACCCGCGCTCCTTTCGCGAGCAGGGCGGCCTTGTGCGACGCGTGCCCTGCGGTGTGATCGCGCTGATTACGCCATGGAACAATCCCGTTGCCATTGCGTTGGGGAAGATTGCCCCCGCACTGGCTTACGGAAACGTTGTGGTCTGGAAACCGGCGCCCGCGGCGACCCGGATTGCGCAGACACTCCTGTCTCTGCTTCTCGAAGCGGGTGTTCCGCACGGCGCAGTTTGCCTGTTGCCGGGCGATCATCGCGCCGCGCTGGAGCTGATCGCCCAGGATTCAATCGACGCGGTCACGTTCACCGGCTCGCGTTCCGCTGGTTATGCCGTGCAGGAACGCTGCGCCCGGCGCCTGGTGCCTCTCCAGGCGGAACTGAGCGGCAACAACGCCGCCATCGTGTGGACCGATGGCGATCTCTCTCCCGCCGCGCTGGAAGTGGCTCGCGGCGCCTTTGGTTTCGCCGGACAACGTTGTACCGCCAATCGTCGCGCCATCGTTCCCGCCTCGCGAGTCGAAGAGTTCGCGCATGAACTCAAACGAGCGGGCGAGCAACTCGCCTGGGGCGATCCGCTGGATCCTGCCGTGGAAATCGGCCCGATGATCAACACGGAACAGCGCGACCGCGCCACAGCACTGATCGAATCCGAACGCGCTCGCGTCCGGCGGATCGAATACCTGCATGCAGCGCGGGCGCGCGAACCCTGGACGCGGCGGGGCGCGTGGATGCAACCGGTCATCGTCTGCTGCGACGCGGCGGACTCGCTCCTGGCGCAGGAGGAGATGATGGCGCCGGTGTTGGTGGTGCAGGGCGCCCGTGATTTCGACCATGCCATCGACCTGTGCAACGGTGTGAGGCACGGCCTGGCGGCGGCGTTGTTCAGCGACAATGCCGATCTGCAGCGGCGGTTCCTGGCGGATGCCCGCGCGGGGATTCTCAAGCTGAATGCATCGACCGCCGGCGCGGACGTGACGCTTCCCTTTGGCGGCTGGAAGGAATCCGGTTGCGGCCCGCCCGAGCACGGCGAAGGTGACGTGCTGTTCTACACCCGTTTGCAGGCGGTCTATGGCATGCCGACGCAAGCCGGCCACAACGGTGCGCAACAGCTTCGCGCATTGACCCCATGAATGTCCCTCATTCCCCCGCCCCGGCTGACCAGGCTGTCTCCCTCTCCTCCGCCTCAGGCGGAGGAAAGGGCGGGGCAGAGGCGGCGCCTTTCGACGCCTTTCGCCGTTCCCAAACCCGGAACGCACAATCTGTCCCCGCGCGTTTCGCCGAGATCGTTTCCCAACACCCCCGCCGAATCGCCATCAGCACGCCGCAGATACACTGGTCTTACGAGGAACTCGCCGCCCGCATTGAAGGGATCGCGCTGCGGATCCTCGCAACAGACACAACCGCGCCCGTTGCCCTGCTCATGTCGCACGACGCGCCGTTGATCGCGTCCATCCTGGCGGTGCTGCACACGGGAAGAATCTACTGCGTCCTGGATCCGCTCGATCCGCCGGCGGTTCTGCGGGCGGTCCTGAGTGACTGCGGCGCGAACCTGCTCCTGGCGGACACAGACCACGAGTCGCTGGCAGTGGCTATCGCGTCAGACACAGCACGCGTGTTGAACATTTCTCGACTCGCGCCGGCGGCGGGGGGCGAATGCCGCAACGTCTCTCCGGAAGCCGGCGCATGGCTCATGTACACCTCGGGTTCCACCGGCACGCCGAAAGGTGTCTGGCAGACGCACGCAGCCGTCGTCCATCAGGCGCGCGTTTATGCCGGCCTGATCGGCATCTCTCCCGAAGACCGGCTTTCGCTGCTGACTCCGTGCAATCTCGCGGCGTCCGTCACCGCAATCTTCGGCGCGCTGCTCCACGGCGCCACCCTCTGCCCGTTCCCGCTGCGTTCGCAAGGCGTCGGCCGGCTCGCAGAATGGATCTCACAACGGCAGATCACCGTTTATCATTCGGTGCCCACCGTGTTCCGGCACCTGGCGCGCGAGCGCGCGCTGGACCCGCGTCGCGTCCGGCTGGTCCGCCTCGGCGGAGAGGCTGTCCGGCGCGATGATGTGGACCTGTTCCGCGGCGCGTTTCCGAAATCATGCCGTCTGTTGCATGCGTTCAGCTCGACGGAGACCGGCCTGGTCACCGCAATGCTGATCGATCAAGCCACCGGGTTCACCGGTGCAGGTATGCCGGCGGGATACGCCGTTCCCGGCGTGGAAGTGATGATGGTGAACGAGCAACGGGAGCTGCTGCCTGCCGGTGTTGAAGGGCGAATTGCGGTTCGCAGCGCGCACCTGGCGCAAGGCTACTGGAATCAACCCGACCTCTCCCGCGCAACGTTCATTCCGGATCCAACCGATCCCGCACGCCGCCTCTTCCTGTCGCAGGACCTCGGTGTGCTCGCGGCCGACGGTTGTCTCGAGCATCGCGGCCGGATCGGCAGCCAGGTGAAAATCAACGGACGCCGCGTGGATCTCATGGAGATCGAAGATGCTGTCCGCCGATTGAGCGAGATCAAAGACGTCGTGGTTGCCGCTCCCGAGACCGGCGGCGCGGACGAACGCAAGCTGGTGGCCCATGTCGTTCCGCGTTCGCCAATGGACGCTGCAACGCTTCGCAAACGGTTGCGCGATCGGCTTCCTTCGCACGAAATCCCGGCCGAGTTTGTCTTCATCGAGAGACTGCCGCAAACGACCGGCGGCAAGGTGGATCGCCGGAAACTGTCGGTGCCCGCTCCCCGGCCGTCTTCGGGGCGAAGCGCCCCGCCGCGCGACGGCATCGAAGGCCGGCTTGCGGCGATCTGGAAATCCGTGCTGAACCGCAATGACATCGGCCGGTTCGACGATTTCTTTGATCTGGGCGGCAATTCGCTCCTCGCCGCCCAGGTGCTCGCGCGGGTCGAGGAATTCTTCAATGTCGCGCTTCCGCCGTCGGTGCTCATCGAGCGAAGCACCATCGTGAGTCTCGCTGTGTTGCTGGCGCAGGAAACGCTTCGCTCGGACCGGCCGCTGGTCGTGTTGCGGAAGGAAGGGTGCGGGCGCCCGCTGTTCTTCATTCACAACGGCAAAGGCACCCTCTCGACCTACGGCCAACTGGCGCGGCGATTGCCGGGCCGACCCGTTTACGGCCTGCAATCGGCCGGCCTGCTCGGCGAACGTTGGCCGATCATGCGGATTCCCGACATGCTCCGGCGTTATCTGCCCGAGGTGCTCGAAGCCGATCCAACGGGACCCTACCTCCTCGCGGCGACGTGCATGGGCGGCATGGTGGCGTTTGAGATGGCGCAACAACTCGCGCGCATGGGCCGTTCGGTGGCGCTGCTCGCCCTCATGGACGCGCCCACGCCGCCGTTCAGCGGACGCCGTCCGCGCATCGATCACATCCTCGGGGACCCGATCCGCGATCGGCTCCGGATCTGGCGCTGGTGGCTGGTGCGATGGCGGCATCGCGGGATTCCGGCGGCGCTGTTGCCGGCCTATCGGCATTTCGTTGCGGGGATGAACGCGCGGGCGTGGCGGCGGTATCGGCCGAAGTCTTATCCCGGCACGATCACACTGGTGCTCACCGAGGCGCCCAGAAAGGGCGAAGACCGCCGCCTGTTGATCTCCCGTCACGCGCGCGAGACCCGCACGATCCACATCCCCGGCGACCGCTCCGGTTTGTTTATGCCGCCCGCGCTGGACGAGCTCGCCCGCCAATTGCAGCGCGTGATCGAAGAAGCGGAGCGAACGGAACATCCGACGTCGAATATCCAACATTGAACGCCCGGATGAACGGCAACGGGACGGCGGGAACCACGAAAGACGCGAAAGGGCAGGGAAAGGAACGGCCACGGCGAGCCAACCGCGAATGGACGCGAAGCAACGCGAA
The DNA here is from genome assembly GCA_002385705.1 of Verrucomicrobia subdivision 3 bacterium UBA3939. Classification (GTDB taxonomy): domain Bacteria; phylum Verrucomicrobiota; class Verrucomicrobiia; order Limisphaerales; family UBA3939; genus UBA3939. The sequence goes on along the minus strand of DGDZ01000029.1, from coordinate 3,552 downwards.
TCGCATCGGAGCGCGGAGCATTGCTCCGCTTCGCTGCGTGGGGCGACGCCGGTTCAAGCGCCGGATCAGGACCTGTTGCGCAATCGGTGCGGTGGAAACGCCCGCCCCTGAAATCTTGCGGCCCTAGGTTTTCCTTCTGCTTTGTTGAGGATCACAGACTGTCCAGCGGGCTGCGCATGCCGGATCCACCTTGCCGCAGGACATGCGTGTAGATCATGGTGGTCGATACATCTTCGTGCCCCAATAACTCCTGGATCGTTCGGATGTCCGCCCCGGACTGCAGCGCTTGCGTCGCAAAGCTGTGCCGGAATGTGTGGCTGGAAACCCGCTTCGCAATGCCGACTCTCCGCACCGCGTTCTTGATCGCCTTGTTGATGGTCGCTTCGTCCAGGTGATGGCGGCGCATTTGCCCGGTTCGCGGGTCGGTGGATAGTGTCCGGGCCGGGAACACATATTGCCAACCCCATTCCCGGGCGGCATTGGGATACTTGCGATCCAGGGCGCCCGGGAGAAAGACAGCTCCATATCCGGCAGCCAGGTCCTCCGTGTGAATGAGCCGGACCTGTTCCAAATGCTCGCGCAAGGGGCCAATCACCGCGTCTGCCAGAACGGTGTAGCGGTCTTTGGCTCCCTTGCCGTCCCGGACAGTCAATTGCTTCATCTCGAAGTCCACGTCCTGCACCCGGAGCCGGAGGGCTTCCATCAGGCGCAAGCCGCTGCCGTAGAGAATCTTGACAACCAGCAACGGCGGCCCGCTCATCGCCAGCATCACCTGCCGCACTTCCTCTTTGGTCAGCACGGCGGGGACCCGCGCCGGCCGATCTGCGCGCACCGCTTGCACGTTGTCCAGAGTCCGATGAAGCACCTGCGTGTAAAGGAACAGGAGCGCATTGAACGCCTGGTTCTGGGTGGATGCGGTGACGTTCCCGTTCACGGCCAGGTCGCTCAAGAACTCTTCGATCTGCCCTTCGGGCCGGGCGAGCAGTTCATCGCGCGACTGCATGCGGTGGAAGCGGATATAGCGGCGGATCCAATCGCAGTAACAGCGCTCGGTGCGAATGGAATAGTGTTTGAGCCGCATGATTTGGCGGACCTGGTCCAGCAGCTTGAGTTTGGGGTTGGGGACGATGAGATCGGAGCGACGCGGGTTCCCGTACACCGAGGGAACCCTCGGAGCCGACGACCTTTGCGGTTGACGCCTCTGATCCCAGGCCATAAGGTTGGCGCGTGCTAAGGAAACTAGGAATCAATTCCCAGTTTGTCGACCAATATCTGCTTAGCAGGGAATCGATTCCTAGTAATTAAATGGTTGTGCTAAACAAGGTTTTATGAACAAAAAATTTCCAATTCTGGAATATGACTCAACCCGCATTGCTTTTATCGAGCCTTCAAAGGTCATCGCGCCCCTGGATATGCCTGAGTTTTGTGTAATCTGTTTTTTCAAGGATGCGATCGATAAGGTAGTAACCGAACACAATGCAAAGGTGTTGGTCACAGACTATTGGGAGGATGGGCCTCATCCAATTTATGAAATACAGTACTGTGATAAGAGATTGGCATTTTTTCACCCAGGTGTTGGTGCGCCACTGGCTGCAGGCCTGCTCGAAAAGGTCATCGCTTATGGTTGTCGGAAATTTATGGTCTGTGGCGGCTGCGGTGTTCTTGATAAACATATGACAGTTGGTAGCTTCCTGGTTGTATCCAGCGCAGTCCGCGACGAAGGCGTTTCATATCATTACCTGTCACCCAGTCGAGAAGTGTTTGCACAAGATTTGGCGGTAGAGGCTCTTACAAACACCTTGAGTAATATGAGTATTCCGCATCATATTGGAAAAACCTGGACGACCGATGCGCCTTTCCGAGAGACACCGGGTAGGATAGCCATGAGAAAAAACGAAGGCTGTCTAGCCGTAGAAATGGAAAGTGCAAGCATGCTGGCCGTTGCGCAATTTCGTGGTGTAACTTTAGGGCAGATATTATATGGCGGGGACGATTTGAGCTGCGTGGAATGGGATGAGCGTTCATGGCAATTAAGAGCCGCCATACGCGAGAAGCTTTTCTGGCTGTGCGCGGATGCTGTCTTGACTGTTTAATCAGCGGAAGAGAAGTAATTCGGAGGATTCAATGCTTCAGAAAGAAATGATCGGCCGCTTCAGGGAAGCTTGCAATGAGGAGGGACGAATTGTCGCGGCATTGATGTTCGGCTCCTTTGTTATCGGGGAGGGTGATACGTTCTCTGATATCGAATTCGCGGTGTTCATCCATGATGATTGTTTCCAGAGCTTCGAGCAGCGCTCGTGGCTTGATACAGTCAGTCCTGTTGCTGCTTATTTCCCGGATGACTTCGGCCACCACACAGCACTGTTTGCAAATGGCATTCGCGGTGAATTCCACTTCATGCGGGAGTCCGACATACCGATCATTTCCACCTGGCAAGGCTATGGGTGGTTCCCCTCGCTTGATGCGGCAGTTTTGTTGGATCGGTCTGGCGAACTGTCTAAGTACGCGAGCGCCCTTGTCGGTGGCCCTCCGATGCGTGAAGGCGCGCCGCTTGTAGAAGGGCTCGCATTGAATCTCATCAGTCTGATGCTTTTTGGCGCCAATCTTCTAAATCGAGGAGAATATGCTCGTGCATGGGCTTTGCTCAGCAAAGCCCATGAAAACCTGCTCAAGTTGGTTCGCCTCCAGGAAGGGGCGACAGATCATTGGCCGACACCTTCGCGTGCCCTGGAGACGGACCTTTCCGAATCAGTCTATAAGCGCTATATGGCCTGTACAGCCAGCGCTGAGCCTGTGGAGCTATGCACTGCGTATCAAGAATCATGGAAATGGAGCCTCGAATTGTTCAAGAGTGTTGCCGAACCTCTGAAAATCGAGCTTCCGATAACTGTGTTTGGACAGATAAAAAAATTGCTCAATGATGCCGTGGCACCGCACAACAAGTAAATCCAGCGGACGCCGTACCGGCGCCGCTGATTTCTGACGTT
>DGDZ01000029.1:0-402 GCA_002385705.1 Verrucomicrobia subdivision 3 bacterium UBA3939 | reverse complement strand
ACGTTAGGCATGAAAGGCAACCACTCCCAGGGTCTGACGGTGGTCTCCTGGATTTGCTCGGGAACTGCTGCGCTTGCTTTGGCGTATTTTGTTACCGCGCCACCGATCATGATGGGGATCATCAAGCGATACGGATTCAGTTCTGAAGCCCCGGGGCTGATGTTCTATCTTCCGGTAGTGCGTCTTATGGAGAGTGACTTTGGTGGGCCGTTGATTTGGTACTTCAATCGAGTGTGGCACGTAGAGATTGATTTTTTCGGTGAGGTCAGCTACGGACCGTTTCACGTTGTGGTCGCGTATCTGTTGGCGCTGGCGTTTTGTATCGGCATGACGACGTTCCCGATTCTGCGTCGATATCGGAGAGTTCGCATGAGAATTGCCTAACGAACAAAGATAGCTTTG
>DGDZ01000028.1:3474-30443 GCA_002385705.1 Verrucomicrobia subdivision 3 bacterium UBA3939 | reverse complement strand
GGAGTAATGCTCCGCGCTCCGATACCATTCGCGTCCATTCGCGGTTGCCCTGCCGTTTGATTTCGACTTTTCAGCGCTTGCTCGGAACGAAAAAAAAAGAGCGGCTCAGACCTCCCGAGGTTGAGCCGCTCTTCCGAACCCGGCAGAAGAAAGGCAAACTGCGCGATCACAATGACACGAGTTCGCCGCGCCGACAATTGGGGGCGTCGCTGAATAACACCCCGGGGTTTCACCGGGACGCATGCTCAAGCGTGAGGCGGAAGTTCGTGCCTGAGCTGGAAAATCGCCGTCTGAAACTTCTCCGCGGCGGCTTCCGCGTTCGCCCCCCGCCGTTCCGCCGGGCTTCGATCCGCCATTCGTTTGGTGATCAGTCCATGGGCCAGTTGCAGCACCTCTTCGCGATCGAACGGTTTCTTCAGCACGAACATCCGATCCGACACGCCCACCTTCTCGAACATCTGCTCCCAGGTGTAGTCGGAATACGCCGTGCAGATCACGATGTGCAGGCTCGGGTCGGCAATCCACAATCGCGGCGTCACTTCAATACCGTCCAACCCCGGCGGCATCCGCACGTCCACGAACGCGACCTCGTAGGGGTAGCCTTCCTGGATTGCGTGATAGACGCGCGCCAGACCCTCCTGCGCCTGGAAGGCGGAATCCACCCGAAATTCATACTGCCGATCGGACCCTCCCGAGTCGCCGAACAGGAACGACTCGGCCGCCGTCAGCTTCGAAACGCTCCGGTGCGTGCACAGTACCTTCCGGAAATCCTCATGGATTTCCGGATTGTCATCGATGACGAGGATCCGATGCGGTACTTCGTTCATGCCATTCCTGCCCGGGGCGGTCCTGCCCAAAAACCTGCTGCTCAACGAAACCAAAGCCGATCAGGTCAACCGCCCGGGAGAAGTCCACTGCAGGATGCGGGCCGAAGTCAGTCGGTGGAAAAACTGTCTCGTGCCCGGCGCAGCGGCCGTTCGAAGCGCCCAAAATCTGAGCAATACTCCGGCTCGAAACGGTTGCGGATGCCGAAATTGCCTCGAGGCAACGCCAATTTCGGGGCAGATCGAATCCCGAACTGATGCAAGCGCCGAGGCAGTGGGGAGGTAAGGCAAGTTGGAGAGTTGGAGAGTTTGAGAGTTCGGGAGTGGAAAGCGCTGAGGCGCGAGCTTCAGACCGCCTGGCACAGGTCGTTGAGCGGTTCCTTTGTCGGAACTTCGTCGGACTTAAACAGGGTAGCCCTTCAACGGCCGACAGGACTTCCGACGAAGGCTCCGGCAACGCGAAGGCCGCCCCCTTGTTTATCCGTTGTCACCGTCAATTCACGTTGGCAGTATGCTGGCCCGAAACGCCCGCGTTCAGAAGAGAAGTGGACGCCGTTTCTCGATTGCTATGACAGCTTATTTCTGGGTCGGACTCGGTGGAGCGCTTGGGAGCGTCGGACGGCACTGGATTTCCAGCGCGCTCGCGCGTCACTGGGGCGAGTCATTCCCCTGGGGAACGCTGACCGTCAATGTGACGGGATCGTTTGCGCTGGGTCTGCTTGCTGCGCTCCTGCAACCCGACGCACGCCACACGTCGCGGCACTTCTTCATGGTCGGATTATGCGGTGGATACACCACGTTCTCCGCTTTCAGCCTGCAAACCTTTGACCTGATGAGGACCGGCGAATGGTGGCGGGCCGGAAGCAACGCGATGCTCTCGGTCATCTTGTGCGTGCTCGCCGTGTGGGCCGGTTACAGTCTTGGAACGGTACTGAACTCCACCAGGGGCTCCTAGGCACTGGACACTTCGATCTTCTTCGGACCGCCAGGGGTGAGGTGGCCCGTCGGCGAGAACAGAACAAACAACGTCAAAGGTTTCCGGCAAAGGAAAGCCCTGCCCGGCTCAACGTCACGTGTCCAAAGCAGGTAACGCAGGCGTCGTTCCGGCGGGTTCTCGCACCCGTCCCGGTGCGTGTGCCGAGGCGACTGCCAGCGAGGACGCTGCTCGAACCCGCAGCCGGGGACGGCCGCGTTACACGGCCAGAAATGAATTGTCGATAACCCCCGTTTTTCGCAATCTGTCCGGCCTTATGCAGAAGGTGAACCTCGGAATGATTGGAGGCGGCACCGTGGGCAGCGGCGTGTTCCACGCCTGGCAGCTCAACGGACGGCTCATGGCCGACCGCCTCGGCGTCGCGCTCGACTTCCGCCGAATTGCCGTCAAAGACCTCGACGAACCGCGTCCCTACCCCATTCCCAGGTCTCTCATGACCACCAATTGGCAGGAAGTGGTCAACGATCCCCAGGTCCAGGTCGTGATCGAACTCGTAGGCGGAACCGGCATCGCGAAAACCATGATCCTGTCGGCGCTGGCCAAAGGGAAGACCGTCGTTACGGCCAACAAAGCGCTCCTTTCAGCCCACGGCCCCGAGTTGTTCGCCGCGGCCGCAAAGGCCGGCGTCAACCTGTACTACGAAGCCAGCGTCTGCGGCGGCATTCCAATCATCAAATCCCTCCGCGAGGGATTCGTCGCCAATCGTTTCCCCGCCATCTACGGGATCGTCAATGGCACCTGCAATTACATCCTCACCCGGATGAGGCAGGAAGGCGCCGACTTCGCCGACGTGCTGGCCGACGCCCAGAAACAGGGCTACGCCGAAACACCGCCCGATCTCGACATCGACGGCTTCGACGCTCAGCACAAGATCGGGATCCTGGCATCGCTGGCCCACGGTTTCTGGGTGGATCATCGGGACATTCACACCGAAGGCATCCGCGAGGTGTCGCGCATCGACATGCAATTCGCCCGGCAACTCGGCTACGCCATCAAGTTGCTCGGCATTGCCAAGCGCGTCGATGGCGCGAGCGATTCGAAACGCGGCGCGCCAACCGTCCAGGTTTCCGTGTACCCGGCGCTGATCCCCGCGTCGCACGTGCTCGCGAGCGTCGATCACGTGTTCAACGCCGTGTTCGTGCGGGGCGACGTCGTTGGCGACACATTGTTCTACGGGCGCGGCGCCGGCAAGGACGCCACGGCCAGCGCCGTTCTGAGCGACGTGGCGGACGCGGCGCTCGACCTGAAGAACGGAACGCCGGTGCGCGTTCCGCCGTTCGTTTCCCACGCGAAGAAGGGACGCGTCCTCCCGATCGACAGAATTGTTTCGCGCTACTACGTCCGGCTCAGTGTCGTGGACCGGCCCGGCGTCCTCGCGCGGATCTCCGCCATCTTCGCCGCCAACCGGATCGGCATTTCGTCGGTCCTCCAGCCCGAGGGACATGAGGGCGAGAGCGTGCCGCTCATTCTGATGTTGCATGACGCGCCGAACGGAGCGATGCGCCAGGCCCTGGCCGCCATCGCGCGGTTGCCTGTCGTGAAGGCGAAACCCGTCCTGTTCCGCGTGGAGACGCTCGATTAGCTTTATGGCATTGATTGTTCAGAAGTACGGCGGCACCTCGGTGGCCAACACCGACCGCATCAAGAACGTGGCCTCGCGCGTCGCGAGCTATCACGCCCGCGGCGACAAGATCGTCGTTGTGGTCTCCGCCATGAGCGGCGTCACCGACAACCTGATCCGGCTCGCGCGCGAGATCATGCCGCTGCCGAACGAGCGCGAAATGGATGTCCTGCTGGCCACTGGCGAGCAGACTACGATCGCGCTCACCGCGATTGCGCTTCACGCGATCGGTGTCCCGGCCATATCACTCACCGGCGCCCAGGCGGGCATCGTAACCGACGGCGTCCACACCAAGGCAAAAATCAGGAACATCACGCCCAGGAAAGTCCACGATCTCCTCAACCAGGGCAAAGTCGTCATCGTCGCCGGATTCCAGGGCCAGACCGCGGACGGCCAGGTCACCACGCTCGGCCGCGGCGGGTCGGACCTGACCGCCATCGCCCTGGCCGCGGCGCTCAAGGCGGATCTGTGCCAGATTTATACCGACGTGGACGGCGTGTACACCGCGGACCCGCGCATCGTCCCCGGCGCGAGGAAGCTCAGTGAAATCTCGTATGACGAAATGCTCGAACTGGCCAGCCTTGGCGCCAAGGTCATGCAGTCCCGCTCCGTCGAATTTGCCAAGAAGTTCGGAGTGGTCTTCGAAGTCCGCTCCAGCCTCAACGACAACCCAGGAACGCTTGTGAAAGAAGAAACCAGCAGCATGGAGGACATCGTCGTGCGCGGCGTGTCCCTCGACAAAAACCAGGCCAAGATCACTCTCGTGGGCGTGCCGGACAGGCCCGGCGTGGCAGCGCGCATTTTCAAGGTGCTGGGCGAAGCCGCCATCAACGTGGACATGATCGTGCAGAATATCAGCCACGGCACTGGCGCCCCGACCACGGACCTGTCGTTCACGCTCGACAAGCCCGAACTGCTCAAGGCCCGGAAAGTTATCGAACAACTTCAGAGCGAACTCGGGTTTCGCGACGTCATCTCGACCGAGAACATCGCCAAGCTCTCCATCGTTGGCGTCGGCATGAAAAGTCACACAGGCGTCGCCGGCAAACTGTTCGAAACTCTGGCCAACGAAGGCGTCAACATCGACATGATCTCCACCAGCGAAATCAAGGTGTCGGTCGTGATCGACCTGGCCCACGGTGAACAGGCGATGAAAGCCGCCCATAAGGCGTTTCTCGGAAGCTGAGCGGCGGAGTCCCCTCCGACCTTCAGGCAGTTCCTCCTGGTCACAACGAGACTTCGAGCTCCGCAGCAGCGGCATCCCCGGAGCATCGTGGATGCGCAGAGCCGGGTCTTGCATATCCCGCGAACGACCGGCACCTCTCCCGCCGCCAGAACCAATAGCTTGCACGGCACGGCGCTTGAACCTGCAGCCGGCTGCGCGATGTGCAGGTCCGGAGCTCCGCCGCCGGAACAAACCCGCCTCCTCATCCGTCATAGCAGGCAGTCAAGCTAGCGGACAACCTATGACCACTCGGAAGCCTGCCCTGCCGGCGTTCGTGCTCGCCGCCTCCCTGCTTTGCAGCCCCGGCGGAATCGCCTTCGCTGAAACTATCGAGATTCCTCCCGCGGCGGACACGTCGTTGCGGAGCGGTTTCGAGGCCGATTCGAACATGGGCGCCGAGGCGGAGTTGCTCTTCGGCACCAGCACCCAGGGCACCCCCCAAAACCATGCTCTGCTTCGCTTTGACCTTTCGTCAATCCCAGCCAACGCGGTGCTCCAGTCCGTCAGCCTGCGATTCTTCGTCACGAGCTTCAATCATCCCGCGATGATGTACGATTTGAATCGGCTGCTGGTGGAATGGGGCGAAGGCACCAATGTGTTTCGCTTGCCGGCGCAGACGGGAGACGCCACCTGGAATTCCCGGTTGCACGGCATTGCGCTCTGGACGGAACCGGGCGGCGGCGCCGGCGCGGACTACGTCGCAGCCCCAAGCGCGACGGCACTGCTGAACACCGGCACGAACGAGTTCACTGCCGATGGATTGAAAACAGACGTGGAGTTCTGGCTTCAAAACCCCGCAAGCAACTTCGGCTGGATCCTGCATCCGAGCAGCACCGCTGTCAGCACGGGCAAGAAGATGGCCTCGCGCGAAGACGCCGATCTGGGACCAAGGTTGATCATCGAATACACGCTGCCGGAAACGCCGGCGCCCGTGCTGGGCTCGCCACGCCTGGTAGGCAACGAGATTCGTTTCACCTTCAACGCGCTGGCCAACCAGGCCTATCACGTCGAGTTCACCGATCTTCTCTCGTCCGGATCGTGGGAGGTTCTGACCAACATCCCGCCCCAGGATGAGGATACGAGCATCGAAGTCATCGGCACCGCAAGCGGCGCGGAACGCTACTACCGCGCCCGCATCCCGTGAGGCGCGCCGGGCCCTACCCTCAGGGGCGGGGACGGCCTCGTCCCCGTACACCGTCAGGTGCGCCTTACAGCCTCCGCATTTCCACTCGCCAATCGTTCCCACCGGTTCGATTGACAAACCGTGACTCCGCGCCTAGCGTCAACCCATGAAACGCAACCTGACTTCCGTCGTCGTCGCGGGCTTGTTCCTGGCCGCAGTTTCCCATCTCCATGCCGCCGACCCCGACGCACCCGCGCTGGAGTCCGGTGACAAACGGAGCGCCATCAATGCCCTCCACGGCAAACCCGCCCCGGAACTGGCGCTGACGAACTGGATCAATTCCAAACCGCTGAAGCTGTCCGACCTCAAAGGCAAGATCGTCGTGCTCGACTTCTGGGCGACCTGGTGCGGACCCTGCCTCGCCGCGGTGCCGCACACCAATGAGCTGCAAAAGAAGTATGCCGATCAGGGCGTTGTCATCATCGGCGTCTGCGCCGTCAACGGCGGTGAGAAAATGGCCGAAATCGTCAAACAGCACGGCATCCAATATCCCGTCGCGCTCGACACCGGCAGCGAAGGCGACACGCTACGCGCCTATCACGCCAACAGCTTCCCCGACTACTACATCATCGATCGCGACGGCAACCTGCGCTGGGGCGACATTGCCAACGCGGACGTCGAGAAAGCCATCCAGATTCTTCTCGCGGAGAAGAAGTAGCGTTCAACGGCCACAGGCGTCCTCGCGCGCGGGTTCAACCAGCGTCCCCGCTGCCACCTCAAGCCTTGTAGCACGACGTCAGGAGTGCCCTACAAGTGGAATTGACATCCGAACTCAGAACTGCCGTCGCAGCGCAAGCCCGCTTGCGGGTCAGGCGACGTCCTGCTACCACGCCAGGAGCCACCACGGGCCTGACGTTGAAATTCCGATTGACTCCGGACCCGCCCGCCTGTAGCGTGCGCGGCGTGAATAGCAATCTGAACCTGCTGCTTGCGAAGGCGCTGCTGCTGAACAGCGCGGCGGGCGGGTTCTGACTTTGACGAATTTTCGCAGAACCCACCGCCGAGTGGCGGTGGGTTCTTGTTTTTTGAACCTATGCTCAAAAATCCAGCAACCAAATACCGGCCGTTCCCACCCGTCCACCTCCCGGACCGGCAATGGCCCAATCGCGTCCTCACCCGGGCTCCCCGCTGGTGCAGCGTGGACCTGCGCGACGGCAACCAGGCCCTCGCCGTCCCCATGAACGTGAGCCAGAAACTGGAGCTGTTCCAGACACTGGTGAAATGCGGGTTCAAGGAAATTGAAGTCGGCTTCCCCTCCGCCTCGAACACCGAGTTCACGTTCAACCGGCGGCTCATCGAGGAAAACCGCGCCCCGGACGACGTGTGGCTCCAGGTGCTGGTCCAGGCGCGGGAGGAACTCATCGAGCGCACCATTCAGTCGCTCGTGGGCGCCCGCAAGGCCATCATTCATCTCTACAACTCCACCTCCCCCGCCCAGCGGCGCGTCGTGTTCCGCATGTCCAAAGAACAGATCGTTCAGGTAGCCGTCCGCGGCGCGCAAATGATCAAGGACCGCCTGCCGCTCCTCAAGGGCACCGAGGTAATGCTCCAGTACTCCCCCGAAAGCTTCAGCGCCACCGAAGTCGAATTCGCAAAGGAAGTCTCCGAAGCCGTGATGGACGTCTGGCAGCCCACGCCCGAGCGCAAGATGATCCTCAACCTGCCCGACACGGTCGAGGTGGCCATGCCCAACGTGTATGCCGACCAGATCGAATGGATGTGCCGCAACATCCGGAACCGCGACTCCCTCATCATCAGCCTCCATACGCACAACGACCGCAGCACCGGCGTCGCCGCCACCGAACTCGGTTTGCTCGCGGGCGCCGATCGCGTCGAGGGAACACTGTTCGGCAACGGCGAACGCACCGGCAACCTCGACATCGTCACCGTAGCCCTCAACCTCTACATGCACGGCATTGATCCGGAACTCGACTTCAGCAACCTGAACGCCATCGTCGAGGTGTACGAGCGTTGCACCGGCATGACCGTGCCGCCGCGCCATCCCTACGCCGGCGAACTCGTGTTCACCGCCTTCAGCGGCTCCCACCAGGACGCCATCAAGAAAGGATTGGCCGAGTGGGAACAGGGACGCGATTACTGGGATGTGCCCTATCTGACGATCGATCCGCGCGACATCAACCGCGAGTATCGCGAAGTCATCCGCGTCAACAGCCAGTCCGGCAAGGGCGGCGTCGCCTACCTGCTCGAAAACGAGTTCGGTATCGAGTTGCCCAAGGACATGCAGCGCGATTTCGGGCCCATCGCCAACGACGAGGTTGATCGTCTCGGCCGCGAAGTCAGCGCCGCCGAACTCAAGGCCATGTTCTGGCGCGAGTACGTCGAGCGCACGTCTCCGTGGAAACTCGATCGTTTCGAGACGGAGTCGCGCAACGGCATGGTCCGCTGCCGGGTGAAGTTGCTGCGCAACGGCCAACCCCTCGAGATCACCGGCGAAGGCAACGGGCCGCTGGCTGCGCTGGTTCACGCGTTTGCGCAAACAGGATTGCCGCGATTCGAAATCGTGCACTACAGCGAGCACGCACTCGGATCCGGCGAGCAGGCCGCGGCAATCGCCTACATCCAGTTGAAGCATGCCGACGGCCGGCTGCGCTGGGGTTCCGGCGTGGATACCAACATCGAGCTGGCCTCGGTGAAAGCGGTGCTCAGCGCGTTGAACCGGTCCGAGGCCGCCGCCCCGGCGGCAGCGTAACCCCGGAAGCTCTCCGGCTCGGGACTTCAGGCGAAGACCCCATGGTCCATGCCGGCGGCGGGCTTACGTTGGGTTGTCATGGCCGAACCAACCCAATCCAAACGCAAGCCCGGCGCCGCCTTTATGAAACCGGTGCAGCCCGATGAAAAACTCGCGGCTGTGATCGGCGATGAACCCGTCCCCCGCTCTGAAATCACCCGAAAACTGTGGGACTACATCCGGGCCAACAACCTTCAGGACCCGAACAACAAGACCCGCATCAACGCCGATGACAAGCTGCGCGAACTGTTCGACGGCCGCGACCAGGTGACGATGTTCGAAATGACCAAATACGTCTTCGGCCACGTCCGCTGACCGTCGCAGCCTGGCAGGGCTGGCAGCGTCTCGCCGTAGCTTTGCCAAGGCGGGCCTGCCGCGCCGAAGTGCAGCGAAGGCGGGAGCCGTCGCCCAATAACCCTGATTCCGGTGGGGCGAGCAGCCTGCCACGCCGGAGCCTGGCGAAGGCGGGTCCTCGCGAACCGTCGCCCGATAACCTTGAACGCACCGAAGCGAAGGCAACACACGAAACCGGTTGGCGACCGAACTGCACCGACCGCTGTGAAACAAGGCACGGTGAAGCGACCTGAACGCCCCGGACACAGCCGGCTTTCGACGCCATTCGCGTTGATTCGCGTCCATTCGCGGTTCACTCGCCGTTGCCGTTCTTCGTGATCTGCAGACTCGCGCTTCGTTCACGTGCTGCGGCTGAGGACAGCCGCGCTCCGGCTTTGCCCATGCCCCCAAAACCGGCTGGTCATTGGATCCCGTTTCCGCTAGCGTGCGCGCTGCCATGAAGCACGGCGCCCGGTTTCTGATCGTCCTCAACGCGATCGGTCTTTGTCTCATCGCCCTCGGCGCCTCAGGCACTGCCACCAATAACCCCGCACCGTTGCACAACGTGCCGTCGCCCGTTCATCCGGCGTCCGAACCGGACAAATTCCTCAAGTGGGACTCGATCACAAAGGAACAGACCATCCTGGAAGGCACGAACCTCGCCCATTTCACGTTCTACGTGACCAACGTCTCCACGGCCACGGTAACCATTCAGGAGGTTTACACGTCCTGCGGTTGCACGGCCGCGGAACTGCCGCAGCAGCCATGGCCCCTCGCGCCCGGCGACACCGGCAAAGTGAGCGTCGCCATGGACGTCGCCGGGCTGACGGAAGGAGTCATCATCAGGACCGTCACGCTGCTTACGGACAAGGGGCATCAGGTGTTGTATGTGAAAACCACGGTTCTTTCCGAGACCAACGCCGCCTCGCAGCCCGTTCCCGCAGCGTCAATCCAGCAATGAAGCTCATTCACTCCGCACTCTCACGTGTCACCGGCGTGCTCCTGCTCGCCGGTGCAATCCTCGTTCCGTACCCCGGCCATGCGCAGACCAATCTCGTCGTGCTGGCGCGCGACGGCGCGTGGACGTGGTACAACGATCCTCGCGCCCTGTTCCACAATGGAACGCTCTACTTCGGTTACGTTCGTCATGGTGACGGACGCACCGTGCTCAGCGCCTTCAATCCGCGCACGGCCACGACCACCGATCTCTGGACAAGCACGTTGACCGAGCGCGACGATCACAATGTGCCCGGGCTGCTCGTGCGCAACGACGGCCGGATGCTGGCCCTCTACGCGCGGCACAACACGGACCTGTTCTTCAACTATCGTTTGTCCACGAGCACGTCGCCCGACACTCCCGAGCAGTGGGGGCCGGAACAGCGCTCCGCCGACACTGCCGCGCGAATGACCTATGCCAACCCGGTTCAACTGAGCGGCGAAAGCAATCTCATCTACAACTTCGCGCGCAATCTCAACTTCAACCCCACCGTGTTCACTTCGCGCGACGGAGGGGCAACCTGGTCCGAGCCCATGATCTATTTCCGTTCCGGGAGCGGCTCGGTGCGGCCGTATGTGAAGATCGCTTCCGACGGCCGGCGGCGGATCGATTTCCTCTATACCGACGGCCATCCACGGGACGTGACGAACTCGCTCTACCATCTCTATTACGAGAGCGGAGTGTTTCGGAAGACCGATGGAACCGCTGTTGGTTACTTTACGAATCTCCCACTGGACCTGGACCGGGGTGTGTCCGGTTCGGTGATCTATCAGTACAGCACCGAGCCGCAGCCGGACTGGAACCAGTGGATTCCGCGCGGTCGCGCCTGGTGCTGGGAGATCGTAAACGGGACCGGCGGACCGGTCTGCGTCTTCACAGTGCGCCTTCAGGGCGTCGCCGGTCCGAACTGGCGGGGCAACCGGATCTACTACTACTACGCGCGCTGGACCGGCACCGAATGGCAGAAGCGCCTGATCGCGCAGGCCGGAAGACCCTTGTACGACCGCGAAGGCGATTACGCCGGCGGGATCTGTATCGACCCTGAAAACCCGAATGTCGTCTATATCTCGAGCAACGCCCGCGAGCCGTTCGCCCTCGGAAGCGCAGCGTCCTCTGAGCTCGCGCCTGACGAGCGCTACGAGATCTGGCGGGGAATCACTTCGGACGGCGGTCTGACCTTCAAATGGGAACCGGTGACAACGAACTCCAGCGTGGACAATCTTCGCCCGTACATTCCGCGCGGGCATCAGGGCCGGCCGGCGCTCCTCTGGTTCCGAGGGCATTACCGCGCCTACACCTCCTTCCAGACGGAAGTCGTGGGGCTCTTCTCAACGGAACTCCCTCTTCGCGCGCCCGGCGCAAACGCGCCCTGACGGTCAATCCGCTCAAACCCGCTCGGCCGACGCAGGCGTCCCCTTCCCCACCAGCCTCAGGAACAGATCCACCGCGCTCGCCGCGTCCGCGCCGTAACCGTCGGCCCCGATCTCGTCCGCATACATCTGGCTGATCGGCGCGCCGCCCACCGCCATCTTGATGTGGCCCAGCCCCCGCTCTTCAAACCCGTCGATGACGATCTTCATGTACGTCATCGTCGTCGTGAGCAAGGCGCTCATCCCGATAATGTCCGGCTTGTATTGCTCCGCCGCGGCCAGGAATTTTTCGACGCTCTGGTCCACGCCGATGTCGTGCACCTCGAAGCCCGCGCCCTCGGCCATCATGCACACAAGGTTCTTGCCGATGTCGTGGAGGTCGCCCCGCACCGTGCCCATGACGAGCACGCCGACGCGGGTGGTGCTCTGGCCATGGGCCGTCAGCAGTGGCTTCAACACCGCCATGCCGGCCTTCATTGCGCGCGCGGCGATCAGCACCTCGGGCACATAAAGGATGTTGTGCTTGAAATCCTCGCCCACGACGCTCATCCCGGCGATGAGGCCTTCGTTGAGGATTTCCTGCGCGCTGCGTCCCTCGGCGAGCGCGTCCCGGGTCATCTTCTCGACTTCGTTCGCCTTGCCTTCGTAAAGGCACTGGTTCATCAAAGCGTAGTCCGGCATGGCAACATCAGGCGGTCACCCGCCGCGAATTGAATTCCTCGAGCGCCTCGAGCATGGCCTTAATGTTTTCGCGCGGCATCCCGGGGCTCGTGCCGCCGCCCACGGAAAGAATGACGCCTTCCCCGCCGCTCTTCTCGAGCACCTCCAGCGTGGCCTGCTTCACTTCGTCGGGCGTTCCCCGCACGCCGATCTCCAGCGGATTCACATTTCCCATCAGGCACATCCGGTCGCCCACGCGCGCCTTCACCTCCGCGATATCCGTCTGCTTCCCCCAGTTCAACACGTTAAACCCGCAATCGGGCAGATAATCCAGGCACGCGTTGATGTCGGCGTCGTTGTGATAAATCTTCACCCAGTCCTTCGGGAACGCGTCGCAAATGCGCTTCAAATACGGATGCGCGAATTCCTTGTAATGCTCCTCGTTGATGAAGCCGACGATGTCGTCCAGGATGAAAATGCCTTCGACCGTGTCGCCCATTGCTTTGTGCTGCGCCCTGAGCCAATCGATGATCATGCGCGTGCACAGGTCGATCAGCCGGTGCGCCCACTCGGGCTTTTCGACGAGATCGATCATGAACGCGGTGGTGCTTCGGACGAAACCGGCGGTGCAGAGCGGCCCGCGCGCCGTCACCAGCGGCAGGATCTCGCCCGTGTCCAGGATCCGCTGCCGGTGCATCCGGATCCGGTGCAGCGTCATCGCCATGAACGCGTCGCTCTCCACCTCGTATTCGGGAAAGTTCTCGATGTCTTCGATGTGGTACAGTGTGTGGTATTCGCTCGGCGTGTTGTCCTGCCAGAATTTGATCTTCGCTCCCAGTGCGGACGGCTCCGCCGCCATGCCGTACTCCATCCACCACGACGGCACAAAGATGATGTCCGGAAACTCGCGATGAATCCGCAGGTTCGACTGAAACCACAGCTCCGGGTCCAGGTAGTAATCCATGTGATTCAGGCCCAGGTAGCCCGGAATCCAGGGACTGTCGATAATCAACGCCATCGGCACCCGGTCCAGTTTCTCCAGCCGGGCGGCTTTCTTGAAGGTTTCCCACTGTTCAGGTTTCATACGTCCATTTGCTATTCCCCGGCTTCGATCGCCTGCAACGCCGCCTTCATGTAACCCATGGCATACGCCATCCCGGCGTGCCACGGCGCGGCGCACGTCATCTGCGGCGTGTGATCCGGAATCAGAACGCCATCGTATCCGTTCCGCTTCAAAATCCTCAACACCCGAATCATGTCAATGTCGCCGTCATCGACAAACGTTTCCCGGTAGTACGGCACTTTCCCCTTCACGTTTCGGAAATGAACATACGCGATCCGGTTCTGCCGGCTGTACCGGTCCACTGCCTCATACACGTCTCCTTGCGTCATTTCCGCGATCGATCCCAGGCAGAACTCCAGGCAGTTCGCCCGCCCCGGGTGCCGGTCAATCACGCTCTGGTACAGGTCGGGCTGGTACACCAGCCGAGGCTGGCCGCGCATCGACGGCATCGGCGGATCATCCGGATGCAACGCCAGACGCACCCCGGCCGATTCCGCCACCGGAACCACTTCGTCAAGGAACTCGCCAAAGCGGTCCCAAAGCTGTTGGGTGGACACAGGCGGCACGGTGCCTTCCGGAGCGTTCGCGTCGTAAATCATGTTCCATACCATCCCGTTCGGCATTGGAGTGTCCACCGGCCCTTCCATGCCCACCGAAATCGCTCCCCCGCGCGCATACGGCCCCGTCGTCCGGCCGCACACGCCCGCAATGCTGAAGTTGTAACCCATGATGGGAATGCCGGCCTCGCCCAACGAGCGAATGATCCGCTTGATCCCGTCCAGTTGTTGCCGCTTCTTCGGCCCGTCCAGCAACACGTCGTGCCAGTGCGCCGGATCGAAGTTCTCAATCGCCTCCAGCTTCAAACCTTCCGCCTCAACCGCGCGCTTCAATTCCGTCAACTCCTCCGTCGTCCAGAGACGGTCGGGCTCGCCCGCCAGTCCCCAACCGCAATCGTCCCCCGTCGGCTGATTGTCGCGCGGGTTGCTCCTGCCGCCCCGAAAGTAATCCACCAGATGCGCCACGATGTGCGTGGCCCCGGCCTGCCGGGCGAATTGAAAGTTTTCGCGCGTCAGCATGTGCCGATACAAACCAAGTCCAAGTTTCACCTGAATCAAACACGGATTGCAGCGCGCGGAGCAATCTCCGGCGCGCCCCGGACAGTGTTGCACGCCGCAACCTTGAACCAGCAAGCAGGAAAAGCCGAATAGGCGTATTCTCCATGCCAATCGTCGTTTCCTCCATTCCCGCGCGACGCAGCTTGAAATACTCGCTTGCGTTTGCATGCGCACTCAGAAAGAATCGCCGGCACGAAACGTTGCCAGCCGACGATGGACAAAACCGCGACTTTCTCGTAAGACTTCGCTCCATGAGTAAACGATCTCGGGTTGCCACGCCTCGATTACCTGCATACAAGGATCCCCGTCAGACACCTGCCAAACGAGTTCAAGACCTCCTCAAACGCATGACGCTGGAGGAAAAAGCCGCCCAGATGGTGTGCGTCTGGCAGGAAAAAGCAAACACGCTGGTCGATGCCGGCGGACGATTTGATCCCGCCAAAGCCGCAGCAGCGTTTCGCAAAGGCCACGGCCTCGGCCAGGTCGGACGCCCCAGCGACGCCGGCCCCGGGCTGAATGCCCGCGAGACCGCGGAGCTGACCAACGCCATCCAGAAGTTCTTCATCGAGAAAAGCCGCCTCGGCATTCCCGTCATTTTCCACGAAGAGTGCCTCCACGGCCATGCCGCGGTGGACGCAACCAGCTTTCCACAACCGATCGGACTCGGCGCGACGTTCAACCCGGACCTCGTCGAAGCGCTCTTCACCATGACCGCGTATGAAGCGCGCGTTCGCGGAACCCATCAGGCCCTGACCCCTGTCGTCGACGTCGCGCGCGATCCGCGCTGGGGACGCGTCGAGGAAACCTACGGCGAAGATCCGTACCTCGTCGCGCGGCTTGGCATCGCCGCGGTCCGGGGATTCCAGGGAGACGGCACGTTCAAGGACAAGAAACGTGTCATCGCCACGTTGAAGCATTTCGTCGCGCACGGGCAGCCGGAATCCGGCATGAACTGCGCCCCCGCCAACGTGTCGATGCGCGTGTTGCGCGAGACATTCCTTTACGCGTTCAAGGAAGCGATTCAGAAAGCCGGCGCGATCAGCGTCATGGCGTCCTACAACGAGGTGGACGGCGTTCCCTCGCACGCCAACCGCTGGCTGCTCCGGGACGTGCTCCGAAAAGAGTGGGGCTTCAAAGGATTCGTCGTGTCCGACTATTACGCCATCTGGGAATTGAACGATCGGCCGGACACGCACGGCCATTTCGTCGCCGCGGACCTGAAGCACGCGTGCGCGCTGGCGGTTCAGGCGGGCGTGAACATCGAACTGCCCGAACCCCACTGCTACCGCCATCTGGTCGAGCTCGTCCGGAAAGGCGTTCTTCGCGAATCCCAACTCGACGAACTCATCGCCCCGATGCTGTTCTGGAAGTTCAAGCTCGGCCTGTTTGACGATCCCTACGTGGACCCGGACGAAGCCGAACGCGTGGTGGGGTGCGACGCGCACCGCGAGCTGGCGCTCCAGGCCGCTCGCGAAACGATCACGCTGTTGAAGAACGAGGACAATCTCCTCCCGCTCGATCCCTCAAAGCTCAAGCGCATCGCCGTGATCGGGCCGAACGCGCATCGCCCGTTGCTCGGCGGATACAGCGGGCGCCCGAAGCACAACGTCACCGTGCTCGAAGGCATTCGCGCCAGGCTCGGTAACCGCGTGGAAGTGCTCTACAGCGAGGGTTGTAAGATCACTGTGGGCGGCTCCTGGAACCAGGACGAAGTCACCCCCAGCGACCCCGCCGAAGACCGCCGCCAGATTGCCGAAGCCGTCCGGGTGGCGAAGCAGGCGGACGTCATCGTCCTGGCGATTGGCGGCAACGAACAGACGTCGCGCGAAGCATGGAACCTGAAGCACATGGGCGACCGGACGACCCTCGACCTGGTCGGCCGCCAGGATGAACTCGTGCAGGCAATGGTCAACACGGGCAAACCTGTGATCGCGCTCCTGTTCAACGGACGCCCGCTTTCCATTCGGCATCTGACCGAACACGTGCCGGCCATCTTCGAATGCTGGTATCTCGGGCAGGAAACCGGTCGCGCCGTCGCGGAGGTCCTGTTTGGCGATTACAACCCCGGCGGCAAACTGCCGATCACCATCCCCCGCTCCGTTGGCCATGTCCCGGCGTACTACAATCACAAACCCTCGGCGCGCCGCGGTTACCTCTTCGACGACGTCTCGCCGTTGTACGCGTTCGGTTTCGGGCTCAGCTACACCACGTTCCGCATCTCGAATGTGCGATTGAAACACAAACGGATCTCCGCCAGGGGCGCCACGCAGGTGCTGGCGGACGTGACCAACACCGGCAGGCGGGCCGGCACGGAGGTGGTTCAAATGTACATTCGCGACCTCGTCAGCTCCGTCACCCGCCCGGTCAAGGAACTGAAGGGTTTCAAAAAGGTCTCGTTGCAGCCGGGACAGACCGCGACCGTCGCGCTCGATATCACGCCGGAATCCCTGGCCTTCTACGACATCAACATGAAATACACCGTCGAACCCGGAGAGTTCGACATCTTGGTCGGCACTTCCAGCCGCGACGCCGATCTCCAAAAAGTGCGGCTGACCGTCACCCGGTAGGTCACAAAGAGAGGCGTCGAACGTATGAACAACTCTTCACAGAAGCTCTCGTTCTTCGAAAAGGCGGCGTACAGCGGCGGCGACGCGGCGGCCAACTTCGTCTTCATGACGATGATCCTGTTCCAGTTGAACTTCTACACGGATGTCTTCGGCCTCACAGCCGGCGCCGCGGCGGCCATTCTCCTGTGGCCGCGACTCTGGGACGCGTTCTTCGATCCCATCATGGGCATCCTCGCGGACCGCACGCGCACCCGATGGGGAAAGTTCCGTCCGTGGATTCTCTGGACCGCCCTGCCGTGGGCGATGGTGATGGTTGCCGCCTACACCACGCCCAAGGGCTGGAGCCTCGGCGCCCTGATCGCCTACGCGGCAATCACGAACACGCTCCTCATGACGTTGTACTCGATGAACAACATGCCGTACTCGGCCCTCGGCGGCGTCATGACCGGCGACCTCAACGAGCGCACGCGGCTCAATTCCTACCGCTTCGTTGCCGTCAACGTCGCCCAGTTCATCGTCGGCGGATTCACCCTGCCCCTCGTTGCCAAGTTCTCCATCGGCCACGACCGGCAGTATGGCTGGCAGATGACGATGACCATCTGGGCCGTGCTCTGCCTGATCCTGTTCCTGATCACCTTCCTGTTCACGCGCGAACGCATCGAACCCGTCGTCGAGCGCACCACTTCGGCGCGGCAGGATTTCAAAGACCTTTGGAAAAATATCCCGTGGCGCATCATGTTCGTGATGACGCTCATTCACTTCGCCATCCTCTCCTTCCGGGGCGGCGCGCTGTACAACTACTACCATCACTACGCCGACAAGGAGGCCATGTACGAATTCGTGGCCAAACTCGGCCTGACCGAACCCCGAAGCGGACTGCTCAACACCCTCGGTTATATCGTTGACCAACAGCGAAGCAATGTCGCCGACGTCTTCAACAGCCTCATCAACATGGTCGGCACCGCTACCACCATCATCGTCATTCTCCTTTCTCCCCCGCTGGCGCGACGCTTCGGCAAGAAAGCCGTCGCCGTCGCCGGCTTCGGCCTCGCCAGCCTGGGCACCTTCGCCTTCTACCTGCTGCCGCCCGAAAATGTGAACGGGATGATGGCCCTGACGGTCATCATCGCCATCTGCTATGCGCCCACCATCCCGCTCGTCTGGGCCATTTTCGCCGACGTGGCCGACTATTCCGAATGGACGATCGGCCGCCGGTTCACTGGAATCGTGTTCGCCACCATCGGCTTCGCCCTGAAATCCGGGCTGGCACTCGGTTCGGCGTCCTTCCTCTGGATCATGGAAAGGTTTTTCCATTACGACACGAAAATGCCGACCGCGCCTGAAGCCGTCGCCGGCTACCGGTTCACGAGCGGCATCTTCGTCGGACTGTTGTTCGCCATCTGCACCGTGCTCCTTGCCCTGTATCAACTCGACAAACGCAGGACGCTTCAGATGGCGCAGGAACTGGCCGAACGCCGCAAACAGGCCGAGTCTTCCTCCGCTCCCGCCACAGCCACATGAGACGGCCCCCTTCTTCCCAGCCGGGTCAGGGATCCGGGCGCGCGGGAGACCTCTGTTGGGCCCAAAAGGCCCCGATCACGGGCGAAAATACTCGCAATGGGCGTTTAAATTGGCTTAATTATGCCCGGCGGAACGGCCGATGCTGTCATGGTCATGATGTTTCAGGATAGGCTTCAAGCACAACGCTTCGAGTTCAAATACATCGTCAGCGAGTCCACGGCACTCGGGGTTCGCAATTTCGTTCGATCCTACCTGGACCCGGATGAATACGGCGC
This sequence comes from Verrucomicrobia subdivision 3 bacterium UBA3939, assembly GCA_002385705.1. Lineage (GTDB taxonomy): Bacteria > Verrucomicrobiota > Verrucomicrobiia > Limisphaerales > UBA3939 > UBA3939. The sequence goes on along the minus strand of DGDZ01000028.1, from coordinate 11,946 downwards.
CAGCATGCCGGATTTCTCCTACCCGGTTCACAGCCTCTATCTCGATTCGCCCGATCTGCGGCTCTATCACGCCACCATCAACGGTGAGAAGAACCGGTTTAAACTGCGGCTGCGCTTCTACGAAAACTGGGACGACGCCCCCGTTTACTTCGAAATCAAACGCCGCATGAACAATACCATTTCCAAACAACGCGGTGCCGTCCGGCGCGACAAGGTGGACGAACTCCTGGCCGGGCAGTTGCCCGATCCGGCGCACCTGGTGGTCCCGGACCCGAAACACCTGGTCGCCCTCCAGAATTTCTGCCACCTGATGTCCACGCTCCAGGCCGCCCCGCGCACGCACGTCGCCTATCGCCGCGAAGCCTGGCTCAGCCGCCACGACAATTCCGTTCGCGTCACGCTCGACCGGGATGTTCGAACGGAAGCGCAACCCGCGCCGCGCATCGACTGTCGCATGGCCAATCCGCGACTGGTGTTCGGCGATCGTGTCGTGCTCGAATTGAAGTTTACCGGACGGTTCCCGGATTGGTTCCGCGAACTGGTCCGCGTGTTCGGCCTCATGCAGTGCGGCGCCGCCAAGTACGCCGACGGCGTCACCCGCCTCGGCCCTCAATCCGTGTCGAACTGGGTCTCCGCCGATTACTACGTTGCCGCCGAGCAACGGCTGCGACGGATCGATCAGGCCGCAGTTGACGGCGCGCCGGCATCGGAGGCATTCTCAAACCCGAACTGGTCTATATGATCGATTTCTTCAGCAGTGATTACGCCCTGGCGCCCATGAACGTGCCGGCGGTGATTCTGGGGTTGTTGCTCGCATTCATTGGCGGCCAGACCATCGCATGGGTTTACATGCACACCCACAGCGGCCTGTCCTACTCACGCTCGTTCGTCAGCTCGCTCCTCGTCATCCCGGTCGTCGTCGCCCTCGTCATGATGGTCCTCTCCAACAACCTCGTGACCGCCTTCGGCCTCATGGCAGTCTTCGCCATCGTCCGGTTCCGCAACATCCTTCGCGACACGCTCGACACCACCTATGTCCTCGCGGTGATCGTCATCGGCATGGCCTGCGGCACCATGAAGTTCGCCACCGCCGTCCTTGGAGCCGGCCTGCTCGTCCTCATCTTCGCCTACATCTGGTTCAGCTCCTTCGGCACCCGCAACCGATACGACATCATCGTCAATCTCCATTGGTCCCGCTCCCCCGGCGAGCTCGGCGAGTTGCGCGCCCTGCTCGACCGCCACAGCCTCAAGACCATCTGCGCCAGCCAGCGGGCCCACGACGGCGCCACGGGCATGGACTTCTCCTACCGCCTCCTCCTCCGCGACCCCAGACGCATGGACGATCTCCTGGCCGAACTCCGCTCGCTGCAGGGCGTCTCGCGCGTCACCGGACTGAAGGCCGACGAACAATCCGAAATCTGAAAAAAACGCCCGCTCGCCGGCGCGGCCGCCTACGGGGCAATCAAAATCTCCCCGTTCGACACCTGCAACTCGACGCCCGCCGCGCGCGCGGCTTCCTGCAGCGCCGCCTCCAGCATTACCACCGGATCCGGACTGACGTCCAGGCGCCGCATCAATCCTTCCCCTTTCTTCGAACCGACCGACAGCACGATCTTCAAGCCGCGGCGCTTGCAGGAAACCCGCGTCCCGTCCGGCAGTTGCGTGTTCATCGGCTTGAGAAACGCATCCACGTAATGCACACCGATGCCCGATTTGTCGCTGAACACCGAGGGCAGCTTCTCCGCGGCCTTCGGGTTGATGTCGCATAGCTTGATCATGAAAGTTCCTTTCCGTTCCGGCCCGCGCCCGCAGACCGCTCTGTCAGCGCGAAATGAATCACCTCCAGCACAAGCCCCCACTTGTGCAGCCGGCTCGCGCTGTCGCAATAACATCCCGCCGGCGAAGGGGCACGCTTCCAGTCCAGCACCGCGCCCAGCGGTTCATTGAGAAGCGGACTCTCTCCCGCAATCTCCCGAATCAGCTCGTCGCCCCGCCGGAGGTACTCGCACATGAACCTGTGCCCGTCGTCGCCCGGCGCCGGAACACACTCCGCCGACAGAATCCGCCGGCCGTCGCTGTCCGGCCCCAGCGTGACGCGATACTCGAAAACCAGCGGCCGGCCCATGTTCGAGCAGGTCGTCCCTTCGTACCGAAACGTCGCCTCAACGCAATCCTGCTCCAGCCACTTCAATCGAAGCCGCTCCGCCGACCACTTCCGCAACGCTCTCAGGTTCACCGAATACCTGGGCGCCGGCGTCTTCCCTTCGCCCCCGCCCTGCAGCGCCCTCTGGCCGCCCGGCGTGAACGCCGCGCCGCTTTCGGCCTGCGGCAACCCGCGGCGATACGCCGCGCGCCGATAGTTGCAGCCCGGAAGCGCGCATCCTTCGCACGGAATCATCGAAGGCGACAGCGCCCCGGGCTCTCCCGCGCGCGCCAGCCCGAACAACGCTATGAGCGATTTCCTCGGCCGCAACATGCCGCTCGGCAGCACTTCAATCCTGCCCGGGATATTCCCGCCCGCCAGCGCCCACAACGCCGCCTGCTGCGAGATGTCCCAACCCGGATACCCGGGACTGTAGTGCGGCAATACCGCCAGCCCGTGCCTGTCCGCCCACGCGCACAAACGCCCGCTCGCCACCGCCACCAGGTGCTCGACCACCGCCGAACCGTACATCTCCAGAAAGAAGTACTCGTCCGGCTTCCCCTCGCGCCACAATCGCTCCGTGGCGGCTTCGCATTCGGGCCCCGCGCTGACCGCCACCAGCACAGCCCTGCCCACATCAGCCGACGAAAACCGTTCTCTCAAAACCGCCGACGTGAACACGTTTCCATTGACGCGGATCTCCTCACCCTCCACCGCCACGCCGTCGAGGCTGATCGCATAGATCCACGGCCTGCCGTTCTGCGCATACCATCCCGCGGCCCAATCGGCCAGCTCGCGCGAACGCCCCCGCAATTCATGCCCCTCCGGAAATCCCAGCAACCGCTTGTATTCGGATTCCTGGACGGCAATGTCCGGCGAACGATCCGACTGCTCGAAACGTGGAAGACGCTCCGTCATATCATTCGCCGGCCTTCATCTCCGCCGCTCGCACCGATCCAACAGGCGATTCCACAGGCGCAAACTGGCAACCCTCCACGAAGTAATCGAAAAAACGCGCATGCGTCTCCAGACGGCAGTGCGTCACCCGGCGAACCAGTTGTTCCAGTTCCTCGCGCTCCCGCTGCGACAGCAGCGCAATGCACGCCCCTTCCACCGACGCGTTGCCCACCTGCCGGATCCGCTTCGAATCGATGTTCGGAACCAGCCCAATCCGTTTGGCTGATTCCACAGACAGGTGCCGGCCAAATCCACCCGCGAGGTAAAACACATCCACGTCCTCGAAACGCGCGCCAAATTCGTCGAAGACCACGCGCAACCCGGCCACGTTGGCTCCCTTCGCCTGGGCCAGCTCGTTGATGTCCGCTTCGGTAATGTGAACCGCCTCCTCACCCTCGCCCCACACCCGAAAAGCATTGTCGCCGTTCTCGAACCGTCCGAGCGCGTTCATCCGGCCCGTGCGCAGCAGCTCGCTCAGAATGTCCACCAGGCCCGATCCGCAAATCCCCTGCGCCGCACCGCCGCCAATCACCGTCGCTTCTCCCGTTCCGTCCGCGGCCATCCGGAAGGACTCAATCGCACCCGGCAAACCGGGCATGCCGCACGAAAGCCTGCCGCCCTCAAACGCGGGGCCGGCCGGACACGACGCCGCCAGCACCTTGTGCCGGTTGCCCAGGATCAACTCCGTGTTGGTGCCGATATCCATGATCGCGACGAGGCGATCTTCATTGACGAGATCCACCGCCAGCATGCAGGCCGCGGCGTCCGCGCCCACATGACCGCTGATGATCGGCAACCCGTACACGCGCGCGTTCGGATTCAACCGCAGCCCGAGGCGGCTCGCCCGCTCGGTCAGGCTCGTGCCGGAACGCTTGCCCTCGGCCATCTCCAGCTCGGTGATCGATTGATACGGACTCTGGCCGATCGAATAAACGCTCAATCGAAAGAACAGGTCGCGCATTGTCGAGTTCCCCGCCACCACTACCTCGTAAATGGATTCCGGTTCCACTCCCAGTTCCCGTATCGCGCGATTCAAATAACCGACCAGCGTGCGCTGCAACACCCGCGTCCCGTCCTCGTGATCGTAGTGAATCCTCGCCATCACATCGGATCCGCCGAATCGTTGCGGGTTCTCGAACGCCGAACGCGCCACAATTTCTCCCGTCTCAAGATTCAGCAACCGGAGCACCACCGTCGTCGTCCCAAGGTCCATCGCGATCCCGTGAATCGGACCGTCGCGGCGATCCACCTCTTCGCCGTCCATGAAGACCACATTCCCCCGCCGCGTGACTGCAGGGGCCAGCTCTTCCGCGCCTCCCCGATTCGGCAGATGGAACGCTTCGCGCTCGATGCGCAGTTCCCCGCGGCGCATGGTGTGACAACGAACAAGGCCTCCGTCCGTGACCACCGCGGCGCAGCACGACAACCGGAACGCCCCTTTCAAATGCCGCTCCGCCGGCGCCTTCGGCGACAGGCAATCCATGCCTTCCAACACCTCCACCACGCACTCCTTGCACTTGCCTTGCCGATGGCACGACGTCGGCACACGTATTCCCAGGGACTCGCCGTATTCGAACAAGGTCAGCCCCCTCGCCATCTCCGCATGTTTCCCGTCAAAGTACAGATGGAAGCTCATGATGCGCCGGTTGATGGCTATTTAATTCGGGGCTTGAACGTAATTCATCCACTGCAATAATCACGCAAAAAAGCGCGCTCTGCATGGAATTCAACATCGACCGATCCACTGTCCAGCCGCTCCGTCTTTCCTCCGCCGGCGTCACGATTCATTTTCACGCGCGGCCGGACACTTCCGCCGCGCCATCATGAAGCCGCCCCTGCACGAAGCCGCCCAACAACGACCGCTGGTCTGCGACGGCGCCATGGGCACCCAGTTGATGCTCGCCGGTCTCGAAAACGGCGCGTGCGGCGAGGCATGGAACTGCACCCACCCCGACCGTGTCCTCGCCATTCAACGCCGATACGTCGAAGCCGGAGCGGATTGCCTGATCACCAACACCTTTGGCGGCAACCGCATCACGCTCGCCCGCCACGGCGTCGCCGACAAAGTGCGCGAATACAACCAGGCCGCCGCCCGCATCGCCCGCGCCGCCTTTGGCGACAAACCGGGATTCGTGCTCGGCGATATCGGCCCGCTGGGCGCCATTCTCGAACCCTACGGCGATCTCACCGAAAGCGAAGCGCGCGCCGCCCTGGCCGAACAGGCCGAGGCGCTCGTCGAAGCCGGCGTGGACGCGATCATCATCGAAACCCAGACCTCCCTCGAGGAACTCGGGCTCGCCATCGACGCCGCCAAAGCCGCCGGCGCCGCCTGCATCATCGGCTCGCTGGCCTACGACCTTTCCAATGACGGAACCTTCTATCGCACGATGATGGGCGTTGCCCCCGAGCAGGCGGCCGCATTTGTCGAAGAACGCGGCGCGCACATCGTCGCTCTGAATTGCGGAACCGGCATGGACATGCTGGCCGCGGCAAAAATCGCGCAGGCCTATCGGGAGAATTGCCGTCTGCCCATCATGGTTCAGCCGAATGCAGGCCAGCCTGTGCTCGAGGACGGCAAGGTCGTTTACAGGCAGACTCCCGAAGAACTCGCAGCCGGCGTGCCGGCAGCGCTGCAGGCCGGAGCCAGCATTATCGGCTCCTGCTGCGGCAGCACTCCGGAACACACCCGCGCCATCCGCCAGGTGTTGCTCGCCTCCCGCGGATGAATCGCGCCGAATCCGTCGCCTTCGACGTCGCCGCTCATTTCGTGCGGCGCTTGACCGCGTAGCCGTAAGGAATCGGCCACGGCGGTTCACTATCCAGCGCCTGTGCCGCTTTCAACGCCCAGTACGGTTCGCGAAGCAGTTCGCGCCCGAGAAGAACAAGGTCCGCGTCCCCGCCCGTCACGATCCCGTCCGCCTCCTGCGGATCAGTGATCAGGCCCACGGCGCCCGTCGCAATATCCGCTTCCTCCCGGATGCGGCGCGCAAACGGCACCTGATATCCCTTGCCGACCGGAATACGAGCATGCGGAACAATTCCGCCGGACGAAACGTCGATCAGATCAACGCCGATCTCCCGCAGCCGCTTCGCCAGCTCGACCGATTCGCCAATGTCCCAGCCGCCTTCCACCCAGTCGGTGGCGGAAATACGCACGAAAAGCGGCCGGTCGGCCGGCATCACACGCCGCAGTTCTCCAGCGATCCGCACCAGCAGGCGAACCCGATTCTCAAAGGCTCCCCCGTACGGGTCTGTCCGCCGGTTGCTCAGCGGCGACAGGAACTCATGAAGCAGGTAACCGTGAGCCGCGTGGATCTCCAGAACCTGGAAACCGGCCTTCAACGCGCGCTGCGCCGCGGCGATGAACGCCTGAACAACCTGCTCGATGCCCGCTTCATCCAGTTCGCGCGGCAAGGGATCGCTCTCCTGGAACGGAACCGGGCTCGGCGCCACGACCTCCCAGCCGCCTTCTGTGGGTTTCAATCGATGGCCCCCGCGCCATGGCGCATCGCAACTGCCTTTGCGGCCCGCATGCGCCAACTGAATGCCCGCGACGGCGCCCTGGCTCTGAACGAACCGCACAATGCGCGCCAGCGGCTCAATGTGTTCGTCGCTCCACAGCCCGAGGTCCCCCGGCGAGATGCGTCCCTCCGGTGCCACCGCCGTGGCCTCAACCATGACCAGAGCCGCCCCGCCTGCGGCGCGGCTGCCAAGGTGCACCAGGTGCCAGTCGTTGGCGAACCCGTCGCTCGCCGAATACTGGCACATCGGTGACATGACGATGCGATTGCGAAACGTCACACCGCGGATCTTCAGTTCGGTCAATAGATCGACCTCCGGCAGTTCACGATCGTGTTTGCTGTCGGAGGTGCAACCATGAGGTTTCACAGAGAGGTCAGTTGATTCGCTGTTCATAGTTTCGTTCGATAAAATCTGAGCGCGCCTCAATTCCGATAGCGGATATCAGCGCTCCAGGATGCTTTTACGGTTGAAGTATTCTGCGCCATTCGCGGCGGACGCAATACCTGAAGCACTTACGCCGTGCGCGTTGCCAGGCCCGGTGCGTTCGCTCTCGCTCCGCGCCGTTCCAGCGCAGAGCGAACCATCAGAAACTCGCGCACGTTTTCCGCCGTCAGCAACCCCACCAGCCGGCCATCCTTGACCACCGGAATGGAACGCGCATGCGGCCCGTCCGATGACAACAACACGCCGTCGAGCAGATCCTCCGGTCTCAGCGGGCTCACATCCCGCTCCATCACGTCGGCAACCGGCATGCCGGCGCCCAATCGCGCCAGCCCTTCCATCAACACGCGCCGCGGCAGCATCCCTTCCAGCCGGCCGTCGCTCACCACAGGAAAATCCTTCTGCCACCCCGCCAGCAGGTACATCGTCGCCTGCGACAACGTGTCCTCGGGCTCCAACGTCCGGAAATCGGTCATCATCACGTCCGCCACAGTGACCCGGCCCAGCGCCGATTTCATCTGAACCATGCGCGCCTCCTGCGCCGCTCCCATCCAGACAAACAGCGCGATGAGGAAAAGCAGGGGATTGGCCGAAAACAACCCGAAGATCGCGAACACCCCTGCCATCCCCTGCCCCACGCGCGCCGCGATGTTCGTGGCCCTGGCGTAATCCATGCGGATTGCCAGCAACGCGCGCAGGACCCGCCCGCCATCCATGGGAAACGCCGGCACAAGGTTGAACACCGCCAGCATGATGTTCATCAACATCAGATCCGTGATCACGCCGCCGCCCGTTCCCAGCGAAAACTCTTCGCCGAAGGCCTTGTCCACCGCTCCCAGGACAGCGAACAACAGCCCTGCCAGGAGCACATTGACAGCCGGGCCGGCCAGCGCCACAGCCAGCTCCTGCCTCGGCTTCTCCGGCATCCGCTCAAGACGCGCCACCCCGCCGATCGGCAGCAGCGTGATGTCCCGCGTCGAAATCCCGTATCGCCGCGCCATCAGTGCATGGCCGAACTCATGCATCACCACCAGCGCAAACAGCGTGATGACGAACAACACCGCCACCAGCGCGTCCAGCCAGCGCTTTTCCTGGGAATATCCGTACCAGCCCGCCCCAATCAACAGCAGCAGATACGTCGCGTGCACATACACGCCTATCCCCGCCACCGTCACCAGTCGCCAGGACCACCTCATAGCATTTCCAGCCTCACACCGGCATCTCCGCGCTCGGCCGATAGCCGCTTTGCAGCAGGGCCTCGTGCAACGACGCGATGTTCGTCCGGGCCGTCTCGAATCGCACCGTCGCCACCGCCGAATTCAAATCCACCTGCACGTCACGAACTCCGTCCACCCCGCGCAGCGCTTTCTCCACCCGCCGGACGCACTTCTCGCACGTCATCCCCGCAA
>DGDZ01000028.1:0-3264 GCA_002385705.1 Verrucomicrobia subdivision 3 bacterium UBA3939 | reverse complement strand
GGGGCGAGCGTTCCACCCAGAGCGGCGACGTCGAAGGCCGCACGCGAATTGCGCCAATAGACACGAATTTTCCGGAGCGCGACCTTCAGGTCGCTTCAGCGTACCTTGCTTCACAGCGGTTCGGGTTGGTTCCAGCGTCCAACTCGGTTCGCACGTTGAAGCGGCATGAACGCTCCGGAGCGCGACTCTGCGAGTCGCAACAACGGCCGAGAGCTCGCGGACGGCACGGCCTGAACCGCGAAAGGGCACGAAAGGAACGACTGGCGTACGGCGGAACGGCAACGGCGTTGTTAACCGCAAGGAGCGCAGAGAGCACAGAGAACGGCGGAACGGCGACGGCTTTGGGAACCGCGGATGGACGCAAATGGACGCGAATGATATCGGAGCGCGGAGCATAGCTCCACATGGCGGCCCACTACACGGCACAAGGAGATAGCAGAGGGAACGGAGGTGAAAGGCCTGTCTTCGTTGCGTCTTGGCGTCTTGGCGTCCTGGCGTTGAAGAGGGGTTGCGAGTGGGTTGTGCGGTCGGGGGTTTTAACGCAAAGGCGCAAAGGCGCAACGACGCAAAGGACGGCGAACGGCAAAGGCCGGGACCGCGAAAGGCACGAAGAGAGGCTTTGTCTCACGCGAAGCCGCGAAGGCGCGAAGGAAGCGGAGCGCGACTCTGCGAGTCGCAGCAATGCACGACAGTTCCGCGCGCTCAGGGATCCGCATGCAATCCTCCCGCTGCCATGCTGTTGCACGCTACTGCGGATCACAGACCCGCGGTCCGGAGCGCCAACCCTTGCCGCAGGTGTCATTCCGTACCTGCCGATGTGGGTTATTGCGCAACGGCTGCGAGGACGCTCGCCCCACCCCAAATCACAATTTCGCCGTTCCCTTGGACGTTGGATGTTCGATGCTGGATGTTGGGTGTTCAGTTCCAGAGTTGGATTCCTCTCCCTCGCCTGCTAAGTTCCCGCAACCATGCCGGATGTTGTCCTGACCACGCTCAACGCCAAGTACGTCCACGCCGCGTTCGGACTGCGTTACCTCATGGCAAACCTCGGCGACCTCCGCCCGCGCGCCTGCATCGCCGAGTTCGACATCAACCAGCGCCCGCTCGACATCGTCGAAGCGCTCCTGGCCAGAGAACCCCGCGTCATCGGCATCGGCGTCTATATCTGGAACGCCTCCCAGGCCCATGCCGTGGTCGCCGCTCTCAAGCGCGTCCGCCCGGACATCGTCGTTGTGCTCGGCGGCCCCGAAGTCAGTTACGAGACGGAAGATCAGCCGATCGTCCAACTCGCCGATCACGTGATCACCGGCGAAGCCGATCTCACCTTTCCCCGTGTCTGCCGCGCTCTTCTGGACGGCGCCCGCTCCGCAGACCTTCCGAAGATCATTGCATCTCCCCTGCCGGAGCTGTCGCAACTGGAACTGCCCTATGATCTATACACCGACAACGACGTCGCGCACCGCGTGATTTACGTGGAGGCGTCGCGCGGATGCCCCTTCACGTGCGAGTTCTGCCTTTCCTCCCTGGACGTGCCCGTCCGCCAGTTCCCTCTTTCGCGCCTGCTGCCCGCGCTGCAATCGCTGCTCGATCGTGGCGTGAAACAATTCAAGTTCGTCGATCGCACGTTCAACCTGAACCTCGAAACCAGCCGCGCGCTCCTCGAGTTCTTCCTCGAACGCCATCGCCCCGGGCAGTTCTATCATTTCGAAATGATCCCCGACCGCCTGCCCGACGGGCTCCGCCAGGTCATCGCCCGGTTCCCGCCCGGATCGCTCCAGTTCGAAGTCGGCGTTCAAACGTTCAATGAAGAGGTCAGCGCCCGCATCCGCCGCCGGCAGAACTACGCCCGGCTCGAAGACAACTTCCGTTTCCTCCGCGAGAAAACCGGTGTTTACATCCACGCCGATCTCATCGCCGGGCTGCCGGGCGAATCGCTCGACAGTTTTGCCGCCGGGTTCGATCGCCTCGTGGGACTGCGCCCGCACGAGATCCAGGTCGGCATTCTCAAACGGCTCCGCGGAACGCCGATCACCCGGCACGACGCCGAGTGGTCCATGGTTTACAGCGACACGCCTCCGTACGAAATCCTCCGGAACAAACTCATCGACTTCGGGTCCATGCAACGGCTGCGGAGGTTCGCCCGCTTCTGGGACCTGATCGGCAACAGCGGGAACTTCGTGGACACCGCTCCGCTGCTCTGGGCGAATGGCGCGTCGCCGTTCGCCGAGTTCAACCGGTTCTCGGAATGGATTTACGATCGGCTGCGCCGCACGGACAGCATCCCGCTTGTGCAGTTGATGGAACTGCTCTTCATGTACCTGACCAGCGTCAAACAGGTGGAGGCACAAACCGTGGCCTCGAGCCTGCTCCGCGATTACCGCCGCGGCGGCCGCAACGACACACCCGCGTTCCTGAAGGATTACGTTTCCGATACTGCCAGCCCGCCGGGTCCGTCTGTGCCCGATCGACGGCTGCCCAAACGCCAGGCCCGGTACTTCGAGCTGCGGTAATGTGATCCCTGGGTTGGAAAGCCTTGAAACCGCCGAGACAACGTTCTAACTTCCGCGCATGAAATTCCTGGCAGCGATTATTGTGTTTCTGCTCATCTGCGGGATTCTCGGATGGGGCATTCTGCTGGCCGTCCACGGCTCCTTCTGGCTTCTGGCCGTGAGCGCCCTCGCTTACTTCATCGCTTTCGCCCGCATTGGTTGCATGCCCGCCGTCAAGGACCACCACTGACAAGAAGTCCTGCGGGAGAGGCGTACCCCGGGTGTGCTTCCAAACCTTGCCGGAAACTTCGTCGACAACTTTGTCGAGCCTCCCCTCTCGCCATCGAGGACTTCCAAAACTTCGACGAAATTTTCGACAAAGAAGCGCCCGCCCGGCGGCACCTAATCGTGCCGTCCCGCCAGCAGATACCCCAGCACGCACCCGAAAATCGCAGCCATCGCAATGCTCGTCCACGTATTGTCATGGACGTAGCGATCGGCAGCCTGGCCCACGTGTTGCGCCTTCTCGCTGACCTGCTTCTGCAGATCATGCACCTTGTCGGTCATCACTCTTGTATTCATGCCACCAACCTAACCGCCTGCGGCACTTTCCCAAGTAGGTGCGAACCCTAGCAGTCCGTCAAAAATGGCAGGAGCCGACGTGAGGAGACTGAAGAGTGCGACTCGTTACCTCGGGCTCCTGCCAGAGAGAGAATTCTCCCAAATCGAAGTTCGCGCTTTGAACCCATGAACCTAGTAGAGTAGGCGGCGTCAG
>DGDZ01000048.1 GCA_002385705.1 Verrucomicrobia subdivision 3 bacterium UBA3939 | reverse complement strand
GGTCGCGCAGCAGAAAGAAGCGGGACAGGACGAAGCGCTCGAGGTGGATTGGCAGATGCAGCCGGAGTACGACCCCTCCACGCAGCGTCTCGAATGGGCCATTGTTGTCAAGTCGCCGGCCGGAGACGTGTTCAACCATTTCGTTCGTCTTTTGGGCCGTCACGGCGTCTTGGATGGAATCGCCGTGTTTCCCGCGCGAGTGCCCTTCGAGAAAGTGCCCCTGAAGGACGTTATGTCCAACGCGTCCTTCAAGCCCGGGCATGCCTACGCCGATTACCAGCTGGGCGACCGTGTTTCCGACCATGGGTTGAGCGACCTCATCACGGCGGAGACAGAGAATGGAGGCACAATCTCGGTCCCGATGATGATTGCATGGGCCGGCGGGGCTGTTGGATTGGCGGGCATTTGCATCTGGGCGGTACGCCGGCGATCGGTGCGGCAGCCCGTGTCGGGCGGCGGGCTGGTCGGCACGAACCGCGGCGGGCTCCGGCCTTTGCTTGCCTCCGTCCAGGGTAACGGCTCAAACGGCCGCGGCCGTCGAAAGGTCTTCGATTACCAGCGGTATTACGTCGATCTGCTGGCGCAGGTTTCTGATCGCGCTTCCGAGCCGCGCGTTTATTCGTTCGCGCCCAATGGCAAGGCGTCGCCCGGTGCCAAACCCGAAATCAAACTGGACACGAACAGTGTCGAAGCCCAACTGGCGCTGATCGAAAGCCAGAAGAAGCTCATCGAGGAACAGCAACGCCTCATTCGGGAACAGGCCAGGCTTATCGAGGAGAAGACGCGGCTGATCCAGGAAAAGACCCAGGTCCTGGAGAAACAGGCCGAGCTGTTCGGCAACAATATCTTCTGATCCGCTCCGGTGTCTGAGGTGACAGGGCGAAGGCTTCCTTCGCCCTGCTTTGTTTTTGAGGCCTCTCATTGGCACTAAACCCCATTCCCAATTGTTCAAAGGCTCTTAGTGTTTCCTACACAAGGATCACTGAAATTATGGAAATCATCTGGACACTCATCATCGGATTTCTCGCCGGCGCCGTCGCAAAGTTGCTCATGCCAGGCCGCGACCCGGGCGGCTTCATCATCACGACATTGCTCGGCATCGCCGGCGCCTTTGTCGCAAGGTATCTCGGCATGGCGCTGGGATGGTACGACCAGGATGACGCCGCCGGGTTCATCGCCTCTGTCGTCGGCGCCATCATTCTACTGGCGCTTTATCGGTTGCTTATCAGGCGGCGGGCAGACGTCGATTGAGCACCCTCCCGTGCGGGGACCGCGGACTCCGCCCAACAAGGTTGTCAACGGCATCAATGGGAGGAGTCGCTCTGGACGAAAGGGCGCCGGCCTCCTACGATGTCGGCCATGCTCTCCGAACCATGGCAGTGTCGGCCCATTTCAGGCGAAGGGCGGAAACGCGGTAACGCGCGCGCGGTCGTTGCCGGGCGCCCAGGCGCACAATGACCGCACGCCTCGTTCAACTGGATCACCCCGCCGGACGCCGTGTCGCACTCGTAGATGAGCCGCGGTTGCGTCTCTTGCGCCGGTTCACCTCCGTTTACGAGCTTGCGCTTGCGGCCCTGGAAGCAAACCGGCCGCTCGCAGAATGGATCGCCGAGCACGCGACGGATGAGGCGCTCGCCTATGATGACATCTACGCGGGGAAGTCCGAGTGGCGATTGCTGACGCCGGTCGATCACCCGGCGGAACCCGCGCGCTGCCTCGTTTCCGGCACCGGGTTGACCCACCTCGGGAGCGCCCAGGACCGAAGCGCCATGCACGAGGCCAAAGAGTCGGAACTGACCGACAGCATGAAGATGTTCCGCTGGGGTCTTGAGCGCGGGCGTCCGCCCGCCGGACAGGTCGGCGTCGCGCCGGAATGGTTTTACAAGGGCAACGGCACCGTCCTCCGCGCCCATCTCGAGCCGCTGGTCGTTCCTCCGTACGGCGAAGACGGCGGGGAAGAAGCCGAGATCGCCGGTGTCTACATCGTCGCTCCGGACGGCCGCCCCTGCCGCGTCGGCATGTGTCTCGGCAATGAGTTCTCCGATCACAAGTTTGAAAAGAACAATTACCTGAACCTTGCCGGGTCCAAGATCCGGACGTGCGCCATCGGCCCGGAACTGGTGGTGAACCCGGAATTCAACTCAGTGCCCGGACGCGTGGTTCTCCTGCGCGGCGACGCCGAACTCTGGTCGAAAGACATTCGCACCGGCGAAGCCGGGATGTGCCACAGCCTCCAGAACATCGAGCATCATCATTTCAAGTTCGAAACACATCGGCGTCCCGGTGATGTGCACGTGCATTACTTCGGCGCGTGCAGCATCAGCTTCGGCGCCGGAGTGCAGTTGAAGGACGGCGACCTGATGCGGGTGCACTTCGAAGGCTTTGGACGTCCGCTCTGCAACCCGGTGCGGGTTGTTCCCGGTCCCGCGAACCTGATCAGCGTGAGAGTGATCTGACTCATGAGTGCCCGCATTGCCTTCTTCGGCCTTGGAATCATGGGATCCGGCATGGTGCGACGCCTCATTGCGGCCGGGTTTCCGGTGCGTTTCCACACGCGCGACCCGGAGAAGGCCGCTGCCTTCGCCGCCGAAGGAGGCCGTCCCGCGGCGTCGCCAGGAGACGCGGTGATTGATGCCGAATACGTGGTCAGTATGGTGGCCGACGATGCGGCTTCGCGCGCGACGTGGCTCGGGCCGCAGGGCGCTCTTGCCGAAGTGCGTCGCGGCGCGGTTTTGATCGAGTGCAGCACGCTGTCGATCGGATGGGTGCGGGAGCTGGCCGCAGCGGCGGCGGCGAAGGGCTGTGAACTGCTGGATGCGCCCGTGACGGGCACACAGAGCCACGCCGCGGCGGGTGAATTGAGGTTTCTCGTGGGCGGTTCCGCCGCCGCCCTCGAGAAGGCGCGTCCCGTTCTCGCGGCGATGGGCAAGTCCGTCGTTCATATGGGCGGCACGGGCACGGGCGCGATGATGAAGCTGGTGAACAATTTTCTCTGCGGCGTCCAGGCGGCGTCGCTGGCGGAAGCGATCGGCCTGATGGAAAGGAGCGGGCTGGATCGCGAAAAGGCGCTCGACGTATTGTTGGACGGGGCGCCGGGAAGCCCCCTGTTCAAGACCATCGCGGCTAGAGGCCGGGCGCGCGATTTCACGCCCGTGTTCCGGCTGCGGCTGATGGCGAAAGACCTCACCTACGCCCTCAACGAGGGGCGGCAGAATGGCATTCCCATGACTACAGCGGATGCCGCTCTGCGCCTCTTTCGCGAGGCGATTCAGGCGGGAAACGGAGAAAAGGATTTCTCGGCAATTCTTGAACAGCTTCTTCGCTCGCCCGCGAAGTGAACAAAGGTTTCGCCAGTTCGTCACCGGGCTTATTGGGTCGTGTTTGCTTCAGCAAATCCGGCTTCAACACAGTCGCGATCCGTTACACGAAGCGTGAGTCAGCTCATGCCTGAACCCGTTCTCCGCCATATTGCCAATCTCTGGACGCTGATGGGACATCCCGCCGCGGGTTGCGAATGGTCCCTCGACGAAAAACTCAGCGCGATCCGGGAAGCCGGCTTTGACGGCGTGTGCTGGGCCGGCAGCCCCGAACTCCGGCGCGGCTGCGAACGGCACGGCCTGTTGTTCGTCGGCGGCCTGTCGTCCGGCAAGGCCGACGAGTTCCCGCGATTGCTCCGGGAACAGAAGGACTGCGGCGCGTTCCATGTGAACGTGCAACTGGCGGATGAAGACACCACCACCGCCGAGGCAACCGGCCTGGCGGTGCTGCTTATGCAGGAAGGACGCAAGTTGGGCCTCCAGCCCGCTGTCGAGGTCCACCGCGACACCTGCACCGAAACACCGGAGAAAACGTACGCCCTCGCCGATGCCTATCAGAAAATCACAGGCGAACTGCTGCCCATCTCGTGGGACTTCTCGCACCCGGCCGTCGTGAAGCATCTGCACCCGGGCAATTACGCCGAACGCCTTCTCGTGCGCCCCGACCTGATCCAGCACGCGCAGCAATTCCACTTTCGCCCGTTCGACGGGCATCACGCGCAGGTGCCCGTCACGGACGGGAAGGGGAACCTGACCCCGGAACTCAAGGACTGGCTGCCGTTTGCCGAAGCGCTGCTGAGATGCTGGCTGGACGGGAATCGCGACAAGGACCGCGAGATCCTCATGTGCCCGGAGATGGGACCGCTCGCCGGCGGCTACGCACTCTCGGTGTTTCCGAACAGCTGGGAGGACGCGAAGGTGCTGCGCGTCGAAATCGATCGCTTGTGGAAGAAGCTGAAGCAGTGATTCAGGCCGGCCGGCGATACTGGCCCGGTGAACAGCCCATCACCCGCTTGAACACCCGATGAAACTGCGGGTAACTGCCGAAGCCCGCTTCGAGCGCCGCGTCCATCAGTTTCATTCGTTGCCCGGCGCCGTACAGCTCGAGAAATGTTTCAATCCGTTGCCGGTTCCGGAAATCAACCAGCGCCACACCCGTTTGCTGCTTGAAGAGACGGCTGAGCCGCGACGGGCTCAGCCCGGCCTGACGCGCCAGTTCCGACAGGGTCAAACGATTTGTGTTGTCGCGGATCAGACGCGCAGCCTTTTCCACCGCCGGATGCACGTCGTGCACAGGAACGTCATGCGACTGCTGGAAGTTGTGCCACGAACAGAGCAGCGCGTAGGCAAGGCCGGCGTTGAAGAACCCGGGACGATCCTGCGCGCCGACGATTTCCGCGAAGAGACTTTCCAGGCGCGCGTGCGATTGCCGCGGCAGACGCCGGCAATACTCGCCGGGCGGATTGGCACGGCGCAACACACGGGCGTCCGCATCGACAGCGACGCGGCGCACCGCGCGCGGCTTGAACACAGCGATCCACATTTCGAAGTCGGGGCTTTCTTCGATCAGCACGTGTTCCTGTGCCGGGAACAGCCAGAGGAGGTCGCCGCGGCGGATCTCAAACTTTCGCTTGCCTAGCAGGTACACGCCGGTGCCGCGGGCGATGAGATTGAGTTCGAGTTCGGAGTGATGATGCCGGGCGTGAGTACGACCCTGGTTGCGGTAATACCACAACTGACCGTCGAGCGCACTGGGCAGATCGAGCTTCTGTCGCATGATTCAGCCCCGTCCTCCGTAACCCACGTTCCCCGAACCATTTGCAACCTTTTGTTGCATATGCAACAAAAGTTCGCAGTCCTCGCTTCTCGTGCAACGCGCTTTCGCTGAGTGATTTGCAACCTTTTGTTGTATATGCAACAAAAGGTTGCACAGGCGGGAGGCGGCAGATGGGGTGGCGGTGTTGGCGAGGTGCATGTCGGGGCGTATCAGGTCTTACGTCTATTTGTTCGATCGGCGACAAGAATTGATAACAAGACGGGTGGAAAATGAGAAGCCCGGGCGTGGGGGGCTGGGGTAGGTTCGGCGGCATGAGCATCGTTTCCAGAGAACAGCGCGATCAATATCATTCCGAGGGTTACATGATTCTGCCGGGGGTGATCCCCCCGGACCTGCTGCAGATGTTGCGGGAGGAGTGTTCCTATTACCTCGGGTATTACGATTCGATGATGGATTCGAAGGGGGTGCAGACCGAGGGCATCACGCATCGGGGCAAACGTTATTTCATCAACAACCGATATCGTCTGAGCCAGCGGTTGTGGCAGTTCCTGTTCAGTCCGCTGATGGCCGAGGTGGCGGAAGCGACGGTCGGCGCGACGGCTTATCTGTTCCACGAGCAGTGGGTGGTGAAGGGCGCCGAGCAGGGGATGAAGTTTTCATGGCACCAGGACAGCGGGTACGTGAAGTGGTACGATCCCACAACGCAACACCGCCCGTATGTGACATGCTGGTGCACGCTGGATGACGTGAGCGAGGAGAACGGGACGGTCTATGTGCTGCCGCACTCGCGCGGCGGAACGAAGGACCGGATCATTGATCATTTCAAGGAGGAAGGGACGAACGATCTGATCGGCTATACGGGCAACGATCCGGGCGATCCGGTGATTGTGCCGGCGGGAAGCATTGTGGCGTTCGACAGTTATCTGCTTCATCGGAGCGGGCCGAACAAGACGAACCGGATGCGGCGGATTTATCTGCCGCAGTACAGCGGGGAACCGATTCTGCGTCCGGACGGGAAGCCGTGGGCGATGGCGACGCCGTTCCTGAAGGACGGCAAAGTGATTTACAATCACGCGGAGGACACGGCGGAGCGGTTTGGACCCTTCCCGCAGAAGATGGCGGCTTAAGGGAAATTCCGGGTTCCGAGAAGAACCCTTCGGTGGGGCGAGCGTCCGCGCGAGCCGTCGTGCGGAGTCGCTGGCAGTCCGTAAGGCGGGAGATCGGGCTCATGCGGGTCACTCTCATCTTGAGGGTGTAGAGGCTTCGTTTGATCAAGTTGGTCGTGCGACGGCTCGCGGGGACGCTCGCCCTGGCGGAAGAGCGGCTGATCGCGTCAGGTTGCTGATTTCCGCTTCAATCCGGGCGGGGGTTTCGGCAGAATCACGCGCCGTGACTAGTACCGCCGCCGGATTGCCATTCAGCCGTGCCGCCGATCGCATCATCTGGCGGTGGCAGGGGCAGACAATGTGGGTGGAGCCGTGGGGACCGGATTGCATTCGCGTGCGGGCGACGGTGCTTCCCGAGATGCCGCAGCGCGACTGGAGCCTGCTGCCGCCGGCGAAAAGTTCGGCCAACGTTGTCATTGATGGAGAGCTCGCGCGCCTGAGCAACGGGCGCCTTTCGGCCACCGTGGATCGAAAGGGGCGGGTGCGTTTCTTTCGATCGGAGGGCGGCGCGTTGCTGGCCGAGGAGATTTTCGCGCGAACAAACCATCCGCCATCGCGCACGTTCAAACCCGTGGGCGGAGATCTCTTTCATGCGGAAGCCTGTTTCACGGCGTTTGAGGACGAACGAATTTACGGTCTGGGCCAGCGGCGGCACGGGTTTCTGAATCAAAAGGGCTGCGTTCTCGAGCTCACTCATCGCAACTCGCAGGTGTCGATTCCTTTCATGGTATCGAGCCGCGGTTATGGGTTGCTGTGGCACAATCCCGGCATTGGCAGGGTGGAGCTGGGGCGCACGCAGACGCGGTGGGTGGCGGAGGCGACGCGGTTGATCGATTACGTGGTGATTGGGGGAGGGGATTGCGCGACGATCCTGGAACGGTATGCGGACATCACCGGTCACGCGCCGCTGTTGCCGGAGTGGGCGGCGGGCTTCTGGCAATGCAAACTGCGTTACCGAACCCAGGAGGAGCTCTTGAATGTCGCGCGCGAACACAAGCGGCGCGGCCTGCCGATGTCGGTGATCGTGGTCGATTACTTCCATTGGACGCGCATGGGCGATTGGAAATTTGACCCGGCGTGCTGGCCGGATCCGGCGGGGATGGTTCGCGAGCTGGAGGAAATGGGTATCAAACTGATGGTGTCGGTCTGGCCGGCGGTGAATCCGGACAGCGAGAACTACGCGGAACTGGATCGGCGGAACCTGCTGGTGCGCGCCGAGCGGGGTTTGAACCACTTTTTCAAGTTCAGGGATGCCGGCGCGGAGCACACGGTGATCTTCAGTTTGCTGGACACGACACATCCGGAAGCGCGCGCATTCCTCTGGCAAAAGCTCCGGGACAATTACTATCGGCACGGGATCAAGGTGTGGTGGCTGGACGCGATCGAACCCGAGTTGAGCGTGTACGATCATGACACTCTTCGGTTCCATGCGGGGAACGGCCTGGAAGCAGCCTGCCTGTATCCGATGTGCCAGCAACAGGCGATTTACGAAGGCATGCGCGGAGAGGGCGAGGTGGAGGTTGTGACACTGGGCCGCGCGGCGTTCGCGGGCAGCCAGCGGTATGGAGCGGCGGTCTGGTCGGGGGACATTCATTCGACCTGGGGAGATTTGCAGCAGCAGGTGCGGGCCGGATTGAACATGGGGTTGAGCGGGATTCCGTGGTGGACGACGGACATCGGCGGATTTTTCGGCGGAGCGGTGGATTCGCCGGAGTTCCAGGAATTGATCGTGCGCTGGTTTCAATACGGCGTGTTCTGTCCGTTGTTCAGGCTGCACGGATGGCGGAACAGCTCATTGGAAGATCCGGAGACGAGCGATCCCACCCGGGGTGGACCGAACGAGGTGTGGAGTTTCGGTGAGCGCGCGTATGGAATCATCCGGGAACAGTTGTTCCTGCGCGAGCGGTTGCGTCCGTACATCATGGAACAGATGCGGGCCGCAAGCGAACGCGGCGCGCCGCCGATGCGGCCATTGTTCTTCGATTTCCCGGGAGACCCGCAGGCGTGGGCGGTGGAGGATCAATTCCTGTTTGGCCCGGACGTGCTGGTGGCGCCGGTGTTGTTTCCGGGCGCGACGGAACGGGAAGTGTATCTGCCGGCGGGAGCCGAATGGACGGATGCGTGGACCGGCGCGTTAGTGAAAGGCGGGAAGAGGGTGGCGGCTGAGGCGCCGCTCGAACGGATCCCGATTTACGTGAGGAACGGAAGGGCGCTGCCGATTGGGCCATGAACCGGGCGTTCCGATTTGTTGAACCGCCGATTGTCCGCGCGTTCCGGCCGGGAGCAGTCGTATTTCGAAAGAACTGAGATGACGCGGAACAACAAACTGTTGATTGCGACGCTTGGCGTGCTGGCGGCAATCCTCGCCTGCATCAAGGTGTATCAATCGCGTCGGGCCGGGGCGTCGCTTGAGCCGATCGTGCTCTATTGCGTGTTGCCGCATCCGTATTTCAGCGGCGTCATGCAGGGTGCCGAAGCGTATGAACGCGAGCACGGCGTCCGGGTGCGGCTGGTGACGGGACAGGAAAGCAGCCAGGCCAACGTGAATCAGAACGTGGAATCGCTGTTCACGCTCGGGCACCGGGCGTTTGCGATCTACCCCGTCGATCCGGCGGGCTCGCGCGGTTTGTTCGACCGGTTGAAGCGCGCGGGCTGTCATGTGGTGGCGTATGGCGCGCAGCCGGAGCCGGGATCGGCCGCGGCGTTCGCTATCGCAACCGACACGCGGGCGGCCGCGACGCTGGCGGCGGAAAGCCTGGTAAAGCTGATAGGCGGCCGTGGGCGAATCCTGAATGTGTTGGAATCATTGACCGACGCCAACACGCCGATTCGCGATGCGGCGGTCCGCGAGGTCGTGGCGAAGTATCCTGATGTCGAGATCATCCAGACGATCGGAGACGTGACGACGGAGCAGAAGGCGCGGGAGAAGATCGAGAGTGCGCTGGTGGCGCGGGGAGACGAGGTGGACGGGATTGTGTGCACGGGATACACGACGACGGTGGCGGCGGCGATGCTGCTGAGCGAGCGCCATGCGCGTCCGGGGGCGAAGCGGATCCGGTTCGTGGGGCTGGACACGGACGAACGGGTGCTGGCGGCGATTCGGGACGGGTCGATTGACATGACGCTGGCGCAAAATCCGTTCGGGCACGGTTACATTTCGTGCACGCTGCTGGGGCTGCTGTTGGAAGGATGGGAACCGAAAGCGCCCTATCAGTTCATTGATTCGGGTTCCGTGCCGGTGACGAAGGAAAACCTGGACACGTTCGAGGCGGGCATCCGGGAGATGACGCGGACCATCGTGGCCGAACTGAAAATGAAATATCTGAATCCGCCAAATGCACTGGAGAGCGAGTGAAGGGTTGCGGATGCGCGTCGCCGGGCGGCGCCGCTGCGGTTGAGCACTGCATGCTGAAACTCAGGCACATTTCGAAGTCGTTCCCCGGGGTTCGCGCCCTGGACGATGTATCGCTTGAGTTCCGGGCGGGGGAGATTCACGGGTTGATCGGCGAGAACGGAGCCGGCAAGAGCACGGCGATCAAGATCATCACGGGCATCTACCAGCCGGACCGGGGAGAGATTGTGCTGGAGGGCGAGCCGGTGCGGTTTGCAGATTTTCGCGACAGCCAGAGGCGGGGGATCGGGATTGTTCACCAGGAACTGCAGGTGATCCCGGACGCGAGCGTGGCGGAGAACATCATGATCGACAAGCTGGTCACGCGGGGCGCCGGGAGGGTCGATTGGGATGTGACGTTCCGGGTTGCGCGCGAGCACATGGCGCGGGTGGGACTGGACGCGCCGCCGGACCGATTGGTGCGCGGATTGAGCGCGGCGCAGAAGCAATTGATTCAGATCGCGAAGGCTCTTTCGGCGAAGGCGAAGCTGCTGTTGCTGGACGAGCCCACGAGTTCGCTGACGGAGCATGAGGCCCGGCGGCTGTTTGCGCTGTTGCGGGAGTTACGGGACCAGGGAACGGCGATCGGGTTTGTCTCGCACAAGCTGGATGAGGTGCTGGCCCTGTGCGATCGCATCAGCGTGCTGCGGGACGGGAAATTTGTCGGGTCGCGCGAGAATCTGTCCGCGCGAGATCCTGCGGCGTCAGGGTCGAATCCAATCCGTCCGGCGGAACTCGTGTCGATGATGCTGGGCCGCGAGTGCAACGACGATCATCTCGGGCAACTGTCGCCGGACTGGAACACGGAGGTGCTGCGGGTTGAGAACGTGGTGCGCCTGGGCAAGGTGGAGGGCGTGAGTCTGGTCCTGCACCGGGGCGAGATTCTGGGCTGTTACGGGCTGGTGGGTTCGGGTCGGACCGAGCTTGCAAGAATCCTGATAGGCGAGGACCGGATGGATTCCGGCCGGATCACGATCCGCGGCGAGCCGGTGACGATTCGCAGCGTTGGCGAGAGCCTTTACCGGCATCGGATGGGCTATGTGAGCGAGAACCGGAAGGAGGAAGGGTTGCTGCTGGAGGATCCGGTGCGCACGAACCTGGCTGTCGCCGTGTGGCCGAGGATCCGGCGAGCGATCGCGCGCTGCATCAACGCCGATCGCGAGCGGGCGGTGGCGGCAGACCAGGTGAACGCGCTGCAGATCCGAACGCCCGGGATCGAACAGCGGGTGCGCCATCTGAGCGGCGGCAACCAGCAGAAGGTCAGCATTGGGAAATGGCTCGCCGCCGACTGTGACATCCTGATCATCGACGAGCCGACGGTCGGGGTGGACGTGGGCGCAAAGCAACAGATCCACGAGCTGATCTGGAACCTGGCGGCGCGGCAGGGGAAATCGATTCTCTTGATTTCGTCCGATCTCCCGGAACTGGTCAGGCTGGTGAACCGCCTGCTCGTGTTCCGCCAGCGCCGGATTGTCGGCGAGGTGCGCGACATCGACACGAAAAAGAAGTCGTACGCGGAAGTCAGCCGCGAAATCGCTCCGCTTTTCGAATGACCATGCCTGCTACTGTGATTCAAGAACGCGTCGGATTCGGGCAACGCGATTGGGTGAGCGGCCGGACGCTCGGCCTGATCCTGTTCGCGGGGATTCTGATGATTGCGATGTCCCTGGCGTCGCCGAATTTTCTGACGCAGGAAACCTTCTTCAGCCAGTCGCGGTATGTGGCGTTTTATCTGATGGTGGCGATGTCGCAGGCGGTGTGTCTGGCGGTGGGCGATTTGAACCTGACGGTGGGCGCGGTGGGGAGCATTGCGACGGTGGCGCTGGGTTTGCTGATGGGAGCGGAGCAGGCGGGGCTGTCGCCGTGGGTTGCCGTGCCGCTGGTGTTTCTGATCGGCCCCCTGACGGGCTGGCTGCACGGGATGATCATCACGCGGCTGAAGATCGACGCGTTCATTGTGACGTTGTCGATGATGTTCGTTTACATGGGGCTGCGGTCGGGGATATCGGGCGGGAACGCGTACACGATACCGCAGAGTTTCTGGTGGCTGGGGCAGGGGAGCATCGGCGGCTGGCTGCCTTACATGTTGTTGATAGCGCTGGCGGTGCTGGGACTGACGTCGCACATGTATCGCAACACGGTGCTGGGCCGGCGGCTGCTGGCCACGGGCAGCAACGCGGAAGCGGCGCGATTGTCGGGCATCGACACCAATCGCATGGTCGTGGTGGCGCACGTGTTGTCCGGATGTTTCTCGGTGATGGCGGCGATCATGTGGGCGTCGTGGGGTGGCAACGCGGCGCCGGAGACGGGGGACAACTGGCTGATCATCTCGTTTGCCGTGGCGATCATCGGGGGCACGGGGTTGAAAGGCAGCCTGATTTCGCCGCTGGGGATTTTCATGGGGGCGATCATCTTCAAGCTGATCCAGCACAGCCTGGTCATACTGAAGATCAACGACAACTATTCGAATACCGTGTTGGGAGCACTCATCCTGCTCGCCATTCTGGTGGACCGGGCGCGGGAACACTTTGACGGGGGCAGGCGGGGCAGCTGAGGCGGCGGCGGATCGCTCCGGCAGGCGTGAGTCCGCGGAAATACGGCTGTATCCAGTGCTGCAACCCAATCGCGGGCGGTCCGGCATGGGGGGGAACTGCCGTGTTTCCGGCTGCAAAAAAGTGGCAAAAACCTATTGCGCGCGGGAGACGGCTTGCCTATATTCCCGGCTCCGTTTCCCCTGAACAAGGAGACGGACAGCATAGCCTGCGGAACCGATAACTGACTCCTCACCGGGGCAGGATTGATGGCTCCGCTCTCCAAGCAACTGACTTGTTTGGTAACGGATTTGATTTATGCCAGTTAAGA
The DNA here is from genome assembly GCA_002385705.1 of Verrucomicrobia subdivision 3 bacterium UBA3939. GTDB lineage: Bacteria > Verrucomicrobiota > Verrucomicrobiia > Limisphaerales > UBA3939 > UBA3939. Next base: position 22,921 of record DGDZ01000048.1, on the reverse strand, counting down.
CATTCAGACCGCTGACGCCTTCGACACGTTACATGTCGTATGCCGATAACAGCGACATAACGAAGACGAGGCCAGAAAAGAGCCTGGTCGTGACCCGCAAGAAGACGGGCGGGCGCAATTGTTATGGTCGTATCACGGCGCGCGGCATTGGCGGCGGTCACAAGCAGAAGATCCGCATCGTGGACTTCAAGCGGCAGAAGCATGGCGTTGAAGCGACGGTGTCGGCCATTGAGTATGATCCGGGCCGGACGGCGCGGCTGGCGTTGCTGCAGTACGCCGACGGAGAGAAGCGGTATATCGTGGCGCCGAGCGGGTTGCAGGTGGGAGCGCGGGTGATGAGCGGGCCTTCGGCTCCGCCGGAGATCGGAAACAGCCTGCCGCTCAAGGCGATTCCGGTGGGCATGCCCATTCATAATATTGAACTCACGCCGGGCCGCGGCGGGCAGATGGTCCGGACGGCCGGCGCGTCGGCGACGTTGATGTCGCGCGACGAAGGCTATGCGCAGGTGCGGCTGCCGTCGGGCGAGATCCGGCGGATCAACGAGAATTGCTACGCGACGATCGGGCAGGTGGGCAATGCCGAGCACGAGAACGTGGTGTTGGGCAAGGCCGGCCGCGCGCGGCACCTCGGCCTGCGTCCGATCACGCGCGGCATGGCGCGCAATCCCGTGGACCATCCGAACGGCGGCGGCCAGGGCAAGTCGAAGGGCGGCGGCGGGTGGCAGCCGTTGACGTCGCCCTGGGGCCTGCTGGCCAAGGGCTATCGCACGCGGCACAAGAAGAAACATTCCAACCGCTTCATCCTGGTTCGCCGGGACGGGCGGCCGATGAAGAACAAGTAGAATTCCGGTATGGGACGCTCAATCAAGAAAGGTCCGTTCGTGGATCACCACCTCCTGGAGAAGATCCAGAAGGCGAAGGAAACGAAGTCGAAGGCGCCGATCAAGACCTGGTCGCGGCGCTCGATGATCACGCCCGATTTCGTGGGGCTGACGTTCAACGTGCACAACGGGAAGGTGTTCAACCCGGTGTTTGTGACGGAGAACATGGTGGGCCACCGGCTGGGAGAGTTTTCGTTGACGCGCACGTTCAGGAAGCACGGCGCGCACACAGCCAAGGCGGAGGCGAAGTAACATGGAAGTGCAGGCCATTACAAAAAACGTACGGATGTCGGCGCAGAAGATGCGCGAGGTGGTGCGGCAGATCCAGGGGATGCCGGCGCTGCAGGCGCAGGCGGTCCTGCAGGTGGTGCCGCGGAAAGGCGCCCGCGTGGTCGCCAAGACGCTCCGCTCGGCCATCGCCAACGCGGAGAACAACAACAATGCCGATATCGAGGCTTTGCGCATCAAGGAGGCCGTGGCGCAGACCGCCACCACCTACAAGCGGTACACGCCGAAGGCGCGCGGTTCCGCCGGCCCCATCCTCAAGCGCAATTGCCACGTGAAAATCGTGCTCACTGACGAGAAGAAATAGTATGGGTCAGAAAACCAATCCAGTCGGCCTGCGCATCGCCGTCAACAAAGACTGGCGATCGAAGTGGTACTCGGGGAAGAAGGATTTCGGCAAGCTGCTCACCGAGGACCGCGAGATCCGCGACATGCTCAAGAAGCGGCTCGAGGCGGCGTCGGTGCCCAGGATTCTGATCGAGCGCGCGGCCAACCGGTGCCGCATCACGATCCTGACGGCGCGGCCCGGCGTGGTGATCGGCCGCAAGGGAGCGGAGATCGACAAGCTGAAGGAGGAATTGAGCCGGATGACCGGCAAGGAGATCTACGTCGATATCGTCGAGATCAAGCAGCCCGAGATCGACGCGCAACTGGTGGCGGAGAACGTGGCGCTTCAGCTTGAGCGGCGCGTGTCGTTCCGGCGCGCCATGAAGAAGGCGCTCCAGACGGCGAAGGATTTCGGGGCGGAAGGAATCAAGATCCGCTGCGCGGGGCGGCTGGGCGGGGCGGAACTGGCGCGGGTGGAGCAGTATCATTGGGGCCGGGTGCCGCTGCACACGCTGCGGGCGAACATTGATTACGGATTTGCGGAGGCGCACACGCTGTACGGGAAGCTGGGTGTGAAGTGCTGGATCTGCCGCGGCGAGAACAAGCCGCAGAAGGCGCAGGCGCCCCAGGCGGCGGCGGAAGCCGTGCCGGTGAAGTGACAACCGAAGAAGGACGAGGACCAGAGTTATGCCTTTGATGCCGGAGAGAGTGAAGTACCGCAAGATGCACCGCGGGAGCCGTGCCGGTCTGGCCTGGCGCGGCAACACGGTGGCATTTGGCGAGTACGGATTGATGGCGCTGGAGCGCTGCTGGCTGGACACCAAGCAGATCGAGGCGGCGCGCGTGGCCATTGCCCGCAACATGAAACGCCACGGGAAGATGTGGATTCGCGTCTTTCCGCAGAAATCGTTCACGAAGAAGCCGCTTGAAACCCGAATGGGCAAGGGCAAGGGCCCGCTGGAATCGTGGGTGGCCGTGGTGCGCCCCGCGAACGTCCTGTTCGAGGTGGACGGCGTGACCGAGCCCGTGGCCCGGGAATCGTTGCGCCTGGCGGCCAGCAAGCTGCCGATCAAGACCAAGTTCATCTCGCGGCACCGGACGAAGTAGCAGAGAGGCGAGGGATCATGAAGATGTCGGAACTCAAAGATTTGACGCTGGTGGAGCTGGCGGCGAAGAGCCGCGACCTGCGCCAGGAGCTGTTCAACCTGCGGCTGCAGCAGGCCAGCGCGCAACTGGAAAAGCCGGCGCGCCTGCGCACGCTGCGGCGCGATATCGCGCGCGTCGAGACGCGCATTTCGCAGTTGCGGAAAAAGACGGCATAAGGACACCGAACCATGGCAGAAGAAACCAACACTGTGCAGACCGCGCGCGGCTATCGAAAGGAGCGCGTCGGCAAGGTCATCTCCAACAAGATGGCCAAGACCATTGTGGTGCAGGTGGAACGCCGGTACCCCCATCCGCGCTTCAGGAAGGTGGTCACCGGTTACAAGAAGCTTTACGCGCACGACGAGAAGTCCGAGGCAAAGGTCGGCGATCGCGTGCGCATTCAGGAAACGCGCCCGCTGTCCAAACTGAAGCGCTGGCGCCTGGTTGAAGTGGTCGAACGCAGCGCGGGCGCGGTGCCTGCCGCGGCCTGACCCTGACAAACGAATCGGTTTATGTTGCAAGTCCGTTCTCATCTCGATGTCGCCGACAACACCGGCGCGAAAGTCGCCTGGGCGATCGGCGTGCTGGGCAAGAACCAGCGTTACGCGCGCGTGGGCGATGTCATCAAGGCGCACATCAAGGACGCGGCGCCGGACGGGACCGTCAAGAAGGGCGACGTGGTGGACGCGGTGGTGGTGCGCACGCGGCGGGCGATCCGCCGGAGCGACGGGTCGTACCTGCGCTTCGACAGCAACGCCATTGTGATCATCGACAAGGAATTGAACCCGCGCGGAACCCGCATTTTCGGCCCGGTGGCGCGCGAACTGCGCGAGAAGAAGTTCATGAAGATCATCTCGCTCGCGCCGGAAGTGATTTGAAGGCGATATGAAATTGCACGTGAAAAAGGGAGACGAAGTGGTGGTGATCGCGGGCGTCGACCGGGGCAAGCGGGGGCGGATCATTTCAGTTTCGCCCAAGACCCAACGGGTGATTGTGGAAGGGGTGCACATGATCAAGCGCCACACGCGCAAGAACCAGCAGAACCCGCAGGGGGCGATCGTGGAGCGCGAAGGCACCATTCACATTTCGAACGTGATGAAGGCGGATCGGTACGACGCGCGGGTGGCGAAACGCGGCGCGACGGCCCCTGCAAAGTCATGATGCTTTGAGAGGCGCCACGGCCAGATCCGTGGCCAGGAGAAATGAAAGCCAGATTATACGACAAGTACATCAACGAAGCGATTCCGGCGCTGAAGGAGAAGTTCAAGTACACCAACGTTCACCAGGTCCCCCGGATGGAGAAGATCGTGGTGAACATGGGGGTCAGCGCCTCGCTGGAAAAGGGCGCGCTGGACGACGCCGCCCGGGACCTGTCGCTCATCACGGGACGCAAGCCGGCCATCAGCAAGGCGCGCAAGAGCATCGCCAATTTCAAGCTGCGCCAGGGCCAGCCGATCGGCTGCCGCGTGACGCTGCGCCGGGAAGTGATGTACGAGTTTTTCGACCGGCTGATCGCGACGGCGCTGCCGCGGATTCGCGACTTCCGGGGGTTGTCGCCGCGCAAGTTCGACGGGCGGGGCAACTACACGTTCGGCGTGGCGGACCAGACGATTTTCCCGGAGATCGAGCTGGACAAGATCAAGCGGACGCAGGGGATGGACATCACGATTGTGACCAGCGCGCAGACGGACGCGGAGGCGCTGGAGCTGTTGAAGCTGATGGGTTTTCCGTTTGCCGAGAAGTGACCGGAGCGAGCAACTGAATTTCTGAATTCCTATGGCCAAGAAAGCATGGATAGAGCGCAACAAGCGCAAGATGGAGACGGTGAAGAAGTACGCCGCGCTCCGAGCCGAACTGAAGGCGAAACGCGACTATGCGGGGCTGGCGAAACTGCCGCGGGACGCGAGCCCGACGCGCGTGGTGAACCGCTGCTCGATGAGCGGGCGGCGGCGCGGTTACCTGCGCAAGTTCGGCTGCTCGCGCCTGACGTTCCGCGAGGCCGCGTTGAACGGGCTCATCCCGGGCGTGACGAAGGCAAGCTGGTAGGCATTTGAGCTATGATCGACCCGATTTCCGACATGTTGACGCGGATTCGCAATGCGCAGCGGGCGTTGCTGCCGACGGTGGACATTCCGCATTCCCGCACGAAGGAGAGCATCGCGCAGATCCTCAAGAGGGAGGGCTATATCGCGGATGTTTCGGTTGACGGCAAGGAGATCAAGACGATCCGCCTGAAGCTGAAATACCAGGGCAGGAAGAGCGTGATCGAGGGCCTCCAGCGCGTCAGCCGGCCCGGTTTGCGCCGCTATGTCGGGGCGCGGGAGATTCCCCGCGTGCGCGGCGGCCTGGGGATCGCGGTGCTGTCGACGCCGGAAGGCGTGATGACGGGCACCCAGGCCCGCAAAAAGAATATCGGGGGCGAACTGCTCTGCTACGTCTGGTAGCAGCCGGGACCAGGCAGGTGATCAGCAGGTGATTTTATGTCGCGAATTGGAAAACAACCGATTGCCATTCCGCCGAAAGTGAAGGTGGAGGTCAAAGGCCGACACGTGCACGTGGAAGGGCCGAAGGGCAAGCTGGACTGGGAACTGCCGCGCCGGACATCCCTCCGGGTGGACAACGGCACGATCGTTGTCCACCGTGACGGCGACGATCCCGAGGCGAAGGCGATGCACGGCCTGAGCCGCGCGCTGGTGAACAACATGGTTCGCGGCGTCAGCGAAGGATTCGTCAAGAAGCTGGAAATTCAGGGGGTCGGATTCAAGGCCGCCGTCCAGGGCAAGGTCGTGAATCTCAACCTGGGTTTCTCGCATCCGATCAACTATCCGATACCGGACCAGGTGAAGGTGACGGTGGAGGAGAACACGAAGCTGACGATCGAAGGGCCGGACCGTCAGGTGGTGGGCCGTGTGGCGGCGGAGATCCGCGCGTTCTACCCGCCCGAGCCCTACAAGGGCAAGGGCGTGCGTTACGCGGGCGAGCACGTCCAGCGCAAGGAAGGCAAGACTGTTCAGTAAAGGTAATTGAGAGACTACGGCCAGATCCGTGGTTGACAGGAAATGAGAACCGAAAAGAAACACAGGCTGGCGCAACTGCGCCATTGGCGCGTGCGCAAGAAGGTGGCGGGCACCCGGGAACGCCCGCGCATGAGCGTTTGCTTCACGAACCGGAACATTCATGTGCAGTTCATCGACGACGTGGCGCGGGTCACATTGGCCGCGGCTTCGACGATGAGCAAGGCGATGCCGGACCGGGACAACCTGGCGGCGAACGTGAAGAGCGCGCAGGTGGTGGGCGAGTTTGCGGCGAAAGTTGCCCTGGAGAAGGGGATCAAAAAGGTTGTGTTCGACCGCGGCTCGGCCCGTTATCACGGGAAGGTCAAGGCGCTGGCGGATGCCGCGCGGGCAGCCGGCCTGGAGTTCTAACGCGTTAAGAAAGAGAAGATACTGTGTCTGAAGATACCAATATCATCGAGGGCGCCGCACTGACTCCGGAGGATCAGACGGCCCAGCAATCACAGCGCGGCGGGCGCGGCGGCAGCCGCAACCGGCGCGCGCGCCCGCCCGGCGACGACACCGGGTTCCAGACGGAACAGGGCGAGGAGCTGACCGAGAAGGTCGTGTTCATCAACCGGTCTGCGAAGGTGGTCAAGGGCGGCCGCCGGTTCAACTTCAGCGCGCTCGTTGTGGTTGGCGACCGCAAGGGCCGCGTGGGAGTGGGCCTGGGCAAGGCGGGCGAGGTGGCCGATGCCATTCGAAAAGGGACCGAGGCGGCGCGCAACCAGATGGTGACGGTATCCCTGAAGGATTCGACCATTCCTCACGAGGTTTTCTCGCACTATTGCGGCGCGAAGGTGCTGCTGCGTCCGGCCTCGCCGGGAACGGGCATCATTGCCGGCAAGACTGTCCGCGCGGTGCTCGAGTCGGCGGGTGTGAAGGACATTCTGAGCAAGAGCCTGGGGTCCAAGAACGCCGCGAACGTGGTGAAGGCCACGTTGCAGGCGCTGCTGAGCCTGAGGCAGCGCGAGGACATTTACAAGAGCCGCGGCCTGGACATCCGCAAGGTGGAAACCCCGGCTGCGCCGCAGGCGACCTGATGTTTATGCGATTACACGATATCAAACCACGTCCGGGAGCGAAGCACCGCCGTAAGCGGCTGGGCCAGGGCGAGTCGAGCGGCCATGGCAAGACGAGCGGCCGCGGAGGAAAGGGCCAGACGGCGCGTTCCGGCAGTTCCATTCGAGTCGGCTTCGAGGGCGGCCAGATGCCGCTCATTCGCCGCCTTCCCAAGCGCGGGTTCAACAACGCGCGGCATGCCACGGTTTACATCCCCGTGAATGTGGAGTCGTTGAACGTGTTTGAAGACGGCGCTCGGGTGGACGAGGCGGCGCTGAGGAGCGTCGGCCTCGCGAACGGCCGCGCGGACGGGATCAAGATTCTCGGGAAGGGAGAGGTCACGAAGAAGTTGACGGTGAGCGCGCATGCGTTCAGTGCCTCGGCGAAGGCGAAGATCGAGGCGAAAGGCGGCACGTGCGAGGTCATTGCGTCCGCCAGCAGTCCGGCCGCGGGTTGATCTGACGCCATGATCGCCAACATCGTCAACACGTTTAAGAACTGTTTCAAGATTCCCGAACTCAAGTCGAGGATTCTGTTCACGGCGGCGGTTCTGGCCATTTGCCGGCTGGCGGCGATCATCACCATCCCGGGATTGGACGGAGCCGAGTTGGCGCGGTTTTTTGAAGCGCAGGAGAACCGGACGGGCGGGGCGCTGGGGCTGTTCAGCACGTTCACGGGCGGCGCGATGGAGAAGTGCGCCGTCGGTTCGCTGGGGATCATGCCGTACATCAGCGCAACGATTATCGTGCAGTTGCTGACGGCGGTGTACGGGCCCTGGAGCAAGCTGGCCCGGGAGGAAGGCGGGCGGACCCGGCTCATCCAGTATGGGCGGTATCTGACGGTGCTGTTGTGTCTCGGGCAAGGGCTGGCGATGGCGATTGCGTGGGAGAACCCGCAGCGCGTCTTTAATGCCGACGACATCCGGCCGCTGGTGCTGTACCCGGAGAACTGGATCTGGTATTACCGGGTGCAGACGGTGTTGATTCTGACGACCGGGACGATGCTGTTGATGTGGCTCGGGGAACAGATTACGGATCGCGGCATCGGCAACGGGGTGTCGCTGATCATCACGATCGGCATTCTGGCGCGATTGCCTGCGGCGGGACGGGCGTTGGTGGACATGTTCAGCCCGGGCGGCGCGATTCAGGGATTCAACCCGGCGCATGCGATCGCATTGCTGCTTCTGCTGGCCGGTGTGATCGCCGGAATCATTGCAATCACCCAGGCTCAGCGGAAGATCCCGGTCCAGTACGCGCAACGAGCCGTGGGGCGGAAGGTGTATTCGGGGGGAACGTCCTTCATGCCGTTGCGCGTGAACTACGCGGGCGTGATGCCGATTATTTTCGCGCAGGCGATCCTGATGTTTCCGCAGAAGATCTTTTTCTTCCTGGGCGAGAGCTGGGACGTGCCCTTTCTCAGGGAACTGGCTGCGGCGCTGGACTACGCAGCGCCGTTCTATCTGATCGTGTATTCGCTCATGATCCTGTTCTTCACGTATTTCTGGGTGGCGACGCAGTTCAACGAGCTGCAGATCGCGGATGACCTGAAGAAGAACGGGGGTTACATTCCGGGCGTGCGACCCGGCCAGGCCACGAGTGATTTTCTGCACAACGCCATGAGCCGCATCACGCTTGCGGGCGCGGTCTTCCTGGTGATCATCGCCATTATCCCGATGATCCTGTACCGCATGATGAACATGCCGGACGACGTGGCCCAGTTCTTCGGCGGCACCAGCCTGCTGATCGCGGTCGGTGTCATGCTGGACACGATGCGTCAGATGGAATCGCACCTGTTGATGCGGCATTACGACGGATTCCTGAAGAAGGGTCGCGTCCGGGGAAGGTTCTGATCCCGTCCATTTCCCTGCGGGAGGAGTATGATCATTTTGAAGAGCGAAAGGGATCTGGAAACGATGCGGCCCGCCTGCGCGATTGCGGCGGCGGTGCTGAGCGAGGTGGCGGATTTTGTCCGGCCCGGCGTGACGACCCGCGAGGTGGACGAATACGCGGCGGAACGCATTCGGAGCTATGGAGGCAAGAGCGCCTTTCTGGGATACCGGAAATATCCGTGCCACATCTGCATTTCGGTCAATGACCAGGTCGTGCACGGGCTGGCGGGGCCTCGGGTGCTGAAGTTCGGGGACATCGTGAGCCTGGACGTCGGCGTGATTTACAACGGGTTCATCGGGGATAACGCCCGCACGGTGGCGGTGGGGGGGTGCGGCGTGTTGGCGCAGAAGCTGATGGACGTGACGGAGCAGGCGCTCATGGCGGGGATTGCCCAGGCGGTGGCCGGCAACCGCGTGGTGGACATCTCGCGCGCCATCCAGACGCAGGTGGAGAGCAACGGGTTCAGCGTTGTCCGGGAGTTCGTCGGGCACGGCGTGGGCCGTTCGATGCACGAAGAGCCGCAGATCCCGAATTTCGTGGATACGCGGAACAACCAGCGGTTGCGGTCGGGGATGACCCTGGCGATCGAGCCGATGGTGAACGCGGGGTTGCCGGGTGTAAAAATCCTGAATGATGGCTGGACAGTGGTCACTCAAGATGGTTCATTATCCGCTCATTTTGAGCATACGGTCCTTGTGACCGAGGGTGAACCGGAGATCCTGACATGCCGCGAGAAGATGCCTTCCAGGTTGAAGGCGTAGTCGTTGAGGTGTTGCCAAACGGCCTTTATATCGCGGAGCTGGCCAACGGTCACAGGGTTCGCGCTTATGTGGCGGGCAGGGCCAGGCGCTCCTTTCCCGGCCTGCGCGCGGGAGAAACAGTACGGTTGCAGATGTCGCCCTACGACCTGTCGGAGGGGCGCGTTATTGTTGAAACGAAATAGTTTGATATGAAAATTCGCGCATCAGTGAAGAAGCTTTGCGAAAACTGCAAGGTCATCCGGCGCAGGGGCGTCATTCGCGTGATTTGCAGCAACAAGCGTCACAAGCAGCGGCAAGGATAGTTTTATGGCACGTATCATCGGCGTTGAGATCCCTTCGAACAAGCGCATCGACATCGCGCTGCGCTACATCTACGGCATCGGCCCCAGCAACGCGGTCGAAATCCTGGCCAGGGCCAATATCGACCCGAGCATTCGGGCCAAGGACCTGACGGAGCAGCAGCTCTCGCAGATCGTTCATGCCATCCAGGACGGGAAGTACGTGATCGAAGGTGACCTTCGTCGCGAGATCGGCATGAACCTGAAACGCCTCCAGGGTATCAAGTGCTACCGCGGCATCCGCCACATGCGCGGCCTGCCGGTTCGCGGACAACGCACGCAAACCAACGCCCGCACCCGCAAGGGCCCGCGCAAGACCGTCGGCGTCCAGCGCAATCCCAACGCCAAGGCCGGCATCCACTGACGGGCTCCCGACACCTGATCTCCAATCTCAATTCGAACTATGGCTGACGAGACGAAGAAAAAACCGGCTGCAAAGAAGGAAGCGAAACCGGAAAACGCCGCGGAATCCAAACCCGCGAAGAAAGCGCCCGCCGAGGGCGCCGCTCCGGCTGCTGCGGCTCCGGCTGCCGAGGCACCCAAACCGGAGGCTCCGGTTGCCGCCGCCGCACCCACGGCTGCCGAGTTGCTTGCCGACGAGCTGGCCACGCGCAAGATCATCAAGGCAAAGGGAGCCAAGAACATTACCGTCGGTATCGCCAATATCCTTGCCACGTTCAACAACACGCTGGTGACCATCACCGACATGCATGGGAACACGCTCGGGTGGTCCAGCGCCGGGCGCGTCGGGTTCAAGGGCTCGCGCAAGAGCACCGCATACGCGGCCCAGCAGGTGGCCCAGGACGCCGCGCGCCAGGCCATGTCGCACGGCATGAAGGAAGTGGAAGTGCGGGTGAAGGGCCCGGGGTCGGGCCGCGAGTCGGCCATCCGGGCGTTGCAGGCCATTGGCCTGGAAATCTCCGTGATCCGGGACGTGACGCCCGTGCCGCACAACGGCTGTCGTCCGCGCAAGAAGCGCCGCGTGTAATGGAGTGGCAGGTCTGAAATCCGAAACTTTGAAATCATAGTATGGCTCGTTATACAGGTCCTCGCGTTCGCATCAGCCGCCGGTTCGGCATTCCGATTTTCGGGCCGAGCAAGTATTTGGAGCGCCGCAACTACGGCCCGGGTGTTCACGGCCCGAAGTCCCGGCGCAAGCACACGGATTACGCGCTCGGCCTCATGGAAAAGCAGAAGCTCCGTTACTACTACGGCCTGCTCGAGCGCCAGTTCCGGGGCGTTTACGAGAAGGCGCTCCGGCGCCGCGGCGTCACCGGCGAGCACATGCTCCAGATCCTGGAGACCCGGCTGGACAACGTGGTGTACCACCTCGGCTTCGCGAACACCCGCGCGGCGGCCCGCCAGATGGTCAGCCACGGCCATATCCAGGTGAACGGCCGCAAGGTCAATATTCCGTCCTATGCCCTGAAGGTGAACGACGTCATCAGCGTCAAGAACACGAACGTTTCGCGGCAGCTTGCCACGCGCAACCTGGAAAGCGCCACCAGCCGTTCCGTGCCGGACTGGCTGCAGCTCGATCGCGAGGAGCTCAAGGGCGTTGTGATGCGGATCCCGACTCGCGACGAGATCAATCCGATCGCCAACGAGCAGGCCGTTGTTGAGTTTTATTCCCGCTAGAACTGCAGGGTTCCAGACCGGGCGCCCGGTTCCGGAGCTTTGCTGAACCCGCCCTCGATCGAGGGCAAACAATTATATGGGCCGCTTCGGCTGCGGGAATGAACGCCGGAGATGCCAGATTAAAATTGTTGAAAGGAAAGTATGCCAGTACGTCTAGGACGCTTTGAAATGCCCAAGCGGTTGGTCAAGGACGACGCAACCGCCACCGACACTTACGCGAAATTTGTCGCCGAACCGTTTGAAACCGGCTACGGCCACACCATCGGCAACTCGCTCCGTCGCGTGCTGCTCTCGTCCCTCGAAGGCGCGGCCATCACCTCCATCCGGGTGGACGGCGCCATGCACGAGTTCACGACCATCGACGGCGTCGTCGAGGACGTCACGGATATCGTGTTGAACCTGAAGAAGGTGAAATTCCGCGCGCACACGCGCGAGCCGCAGACCCTCCTGCTGTCCGTGAACAAGGAAGGCCCCGTCACCGCGGCCGACATCCAGCTCAACCAGAACGTCGAACTGGTCAACCCCGACCAGCACATCTGCACGCTCGACAAGAAAAAGAAATTCGAGATGGAACTCGAAGTGAAGGTCGGGCGCGGCTTCCTTCCCGGCGACGAGAACAAAAAGCCGAACCAGCCGATCGGCGTGATCGCCATCGATTCGCTCTTTTCGCCGGTGACGCGCGTGCGGTACGCGGTTGAGAACGCCCGCGTCGGCCAGCGCACCGACTACGACCGCCTCATCCTCGAGATCTGGACCGACGGACGCATTTCGCCCGACGACGCGCTCACGCAGGCCTCCGCCATCCTGGCGCATCACCTGGACGTATTCGTGGGCTACGACAAGAGCGCGGTCGAGTTCGAGGAAGTGGTGGACAAGCAGGACGAGGAGAAGGCCAAGCTCAAGAAGCTGCTCAACATGAGCGTCAATGAGATCGAGCTCAGCGTCCGCGCCGCCAACTGCCTCAACAATGCGAACATCACGACGGTGGGCCAGTTGGCCATGAAGACCGAATCGGAGATGCTCAAGTACCGGAACTTCGGCAAGAAATCCTTGAACGAAATCAAGGAGAAGCTCCAGGCGCTCGGGTTGTCGCTCGGGATGACCTTCGACCCCGACCTGCTGGACACGCCGAAGGAGGAGACGGGACTGATCACCCGTTAGCAGGAAGTTTTTATGCGACACCTCAAGCGAACCGCCAAGTTGGGCCGCACCGGTGAACACCGGAACGCCATGCTGGCCAACCTGGTCTGCAGCCTTATCAAGCACAAGCGGGTCACGACGACGCTGGCGAAGGCCAAGGCGGCCCGTTCCGTGGCCGAGAAAATGGTCACCCTGGGCAAGCGCGGGAGAATTCAGGACCGGCGGCTGGTTGCCGCGCGCCTGCGCACCCGCGGACCGGGCGTGCCGTTGCGAAAAGAAGAACGCAAGAAGTGGCGCGAGCGCGAAGACGTGCTGCGCATTCTCTTTGACGAGGTGGCTCCCGCCTTCAAGCAGCGCAACGGCGGTTACACGCGGATTGTGAAACTGCACCGGCGGCAGGGCGACGCCGCGCAAATGGCCATCCTGGAATGGGTGGACTATGTGGCGCCCGAAGCACCGTCCGAAACGAAGGCCGCAGAAAAGAAGCCCGAAGACGAGAAGACCGCCGAGGCCAAAGCCTGAGAAGGGCGGACAGATCTTGAACAGCACAGGCCCGTTCGAAGGAACGGGCCTTTTTGTTTCGCCGGCGGCGGAAGGTTGACTGCATGCGCGGAGCATTCCGACGTGCCTTTCGCGCGGTGGGCAGTGCCCCTCGATCGGGCGCAGAGTCTTACGGGTTCGCCGACTGAATCACCGTGCTCTCAGCCGGGCGCGGGCGATAGAACGCGCGAAGGGCCAGGAGCCCAAGGGCTCCTCCGGCGCTGTCGATCAGGACGTCGCGGACGTGGCCGTCGCGCCCGGGCACGAAGCTCTGGTGCCATTCGTCGGTTGCAGCGTAGGCTGCCACGATGAGAAAGGCGATGCCCGCCTGCCGCCAGGACCATGGGCGCGGGTCGGATCGGACAGGCCGGCGGATGGCGTACCAGCAGAGCACGGCGAGGACGGCATATTCCGTGACGTGGGCGCCCTTGCGCGCCACCAGCACCATGCGGTCCACGGCTCCCTCTGAGAGCGACGGAAACAGCAGCCTCACCAGGGGCGCGATGATTCGCGAAGAACGATCGTACGATTTCGTGTCGCCCGAGGCGGAAAAAATGAGCGCCATCCAGAGCAGGACGGGAACCCAGTACTTGAGCAGCAGTCGGATTAAAGGCACGCGATGAAAAAAACAGGGTCGCGCGCCGTGAGCAAACTATTTGTGCAGGCGTTCAAAAGCAATTAATGTCACGCGGCGCACCCCGGTCTCGGAAGGCCGGGTGCGCCTTTAGGAACCATGCTGAAGCTTGGAGTGAACATTGATCACGTGGCGACGCTGCGGGAGGCGCGGTATCGCGGGCGCGCGGCAGGCGAGCCGGACCCCGCGGAGGCCGCGCGCATTTGCGAGCGGGCCGGGGCTCACGGCATTACCGTGCACCTGCGCGAAGACCGGCGGCATATCCAGGATCGGGATGTGTGGAAGATCCGGGAGATAGTGACCACCCGCATGAACCTCGAGATGGCGAACACTCCCGAGATTGTGGACATCGCGCTGAGACTCAGGCCGCATATCGTCTGCATCGTTCCCGAGCGCCGGACGGAAGTGACGACGGAGGGGGGGCTCGACGTGGCGGGGAATGAGGCGGCGCTGGCGGAGACGCGGAAACGCATGAACGACGCCGGGGTTGAGGTCAGCCTGTTCGTCGCGCCGGACCTGGCGCAGATCGAGGCGTCGGCCCGTGTGGGAGCCCAGTTTGTGGAATTGCATACCGGTGCCTTTGCCGAGCAGTTCAGCGAGGGAGGGGGCGCGGATGCCGAGCTGGAGCGACTGACCGTAGCGGCGCGCGCCGCGCACGGGCTGGGGCTCCGGGTCAATGCCGGCCACGGCTTGAATTACCAGAACCTGCCGGCGCTGCTCCGGGTGCCGCACCTGGTCGAACTGAACATCGGGCACAGCATTGTCAGCCGGTCCGTCCTGACAGGACTGGAGGCGGCGGTGAAGGAAATGCTCGCCCTGATGCAACCCTACCGGGGAGGGGTATAGACCCGGGTGAAATCAGGCGATTATTTGCTTGCGCATTCCGAATCGCATGTTTAATTACGCGCATCAGATGGACCGTGTGTCTGAGTCAAAGAGCTGCATGAATAAGCTTCAACCGATGAGGGTGTCTTGAGTCGCCCTTTTCCTTCACGTCACTTCTCTTCGTCCGGTTCGTTTGTCAGGGTCAACGGGAAAATCCGTGCCCGCGAGGTCCGCGTCATCGGCGCTGACGGCAAGCAGATAGGAGTGCTTTCCCTTGGCGAAGCGCTGACGCTGGCGCGGTCGCAGGGGCTGGACCTGGTGGAGATCGCTCCGACGGCCACGCCGCCGGTCTGCCGGATCGTTGATTACGGCAAGTTCCGTTACGAGCAGGCCAAGCGGGAGAAGGAGTCGAAGAAGCACCAGCACGCCACGATGGTGAAGGAGGTGCAGCTTAGCCCGCGCATCGATCCGCACGATCTCGGGGTGAAGATCGCGCACGCCATCCAGTTCCTGTGCGAGGACATGAAGGTCAAGGTGACGCTCAAGTTCCGCGGGCGGGAGATGGCTCACACCGAATACGGGTTTCAGGTGATCCGGCAGTTCCTTTCGGAGATTGCCCCGTACGGGCACCCCGATTTCGAACCGAAGCTGGTTGGAAAGGGCATCAACGTCATGATCAGCCCGTTGCCGCGCAATAAGCGCGCGAAGAATCCCACCCAGCCCGAGAGCGGAGGCGCGCCCGGACCCGATCAAGGCGGTTCCCAGAACAACAAACCCGCCCGGAACGAGTCAAAAGGAGAGGCAGGACCTCAGCAGCAGGGCGGCTTCACCAACAATCCGTTCGCACAGATCGAAATCAAGCAGGCCGGGTGACGCCCGGACCTGTCGCCGCCGATTTCGCTTCCCTCGTTCTGTCCGCGCAGGCAAAAGCCTTTGCCTGCCTGCGCTGTTTCGCATACGCGATCAGGGCGCGGGTGAGACGGCAATCCAGATAACGGTGGGTCAGTCTCCACGTGAACCGGTCCATCCATGCGTGCGCCAGAAACCAGGCGTATCGCAGGCGGTTCGCCAGTTGTTCCATCGCCGTTGCACGGGCCACTTTCTCCCCGTACACGATGGAGCGTGTGAAGCGCACCTTGCGAAAGCGCGGCGATTTGAACACGCACTCACTCACCACCTTCAGCACTCCCGGCCAGCACGTCGAATCGTGAAAGGCCATCGTCCCGTTCGGTATCACCTTCGGGAACCACGCGTCGAAATCGGCCTTCACGCCTTCATACTCGTGCAGGCCGTCGATGAAGATAAGTTCGACCGGTTCGTTGAAGCGCTCCGCGACGTTCGTTGAGCCGTCCACATGCGGCACAACCACGTCCCTGACCCCGGCTTCATCGATGTTCCGGCAAAACTCGTCGAACGTCCACACGCTGCCGAAGAGCTCCGAGTGTTCGGGCGAACCGGTGTGCGGATCGATCGCGTGTACGCGGGTTCTTCTTCCGGCGAGGGAACCGTGGCCGAGGCAGATCGTGGATTTCCCTTTCCAGGAACCGATCTCGACGATACCGCCGCGGCCTTTGCAGCGTTTTGCGAGGCGGAAGAGAAGCCGTGCCTCTTCAGGATGAAGCCAGCCGTCCACAAGCGCGATCCGGGATTCGAGTGTCCTGCTCATAGGTGTTGCAAACCGGCGACGACTCTGCCTGAACACTGCCCGCCGCGGAATAGGGTCGTCACCTCCGGGGCTGTCCTCTGAAAAAGAGAAGCGCCGGTGTATCGCAGCGCCGGCGCTTCTCCCCAACTAACTGGACCCCTTTTCAGAACACAATTCGCAACCCCGCCCGGAACAGAGAACTGTCGGACAGATCGTCCGCCCAGGTGTAGCGTGCATCGGCGAAAATGCCGGTCAACGGGTTCAATCGAAATTCAATTCCGACACCCGCGTGTCCCGTCCAGTCCCAGCTTGGGTCGGTTTGCCGCCCGCCGCCGCCGTAGATGTAAGGCGCCAGCCCGGTGGTCTCGAACGGAAGGCGCGCGATCAGATGGCCATTGGCCGAATCGATGAAATTCCCGCCGTTGTCCGGGATATTGAAGTCGCCGCCGATGCCGATTTCGCGCGTGAGGAAGTAGTTCAGGCCCACGCCGCCGCCCCAGCGGCCGTCGTCGCGAATGTTGTTTTGAAACACGTGGGAGAGCTTCCTTTGTCCCGCGAGGTAGCTCCCGAACAGGTCAACGCTGAACTCGTTTGGCATGAACTTCTCCTCAGCGTGCGGGTCGTACACGAAGTGGCCTCCCCACCACCCGTGAGGATCGTCCCAGAAATGCGCCGCCTGGGCGTTCGCCGTTCGAACAGTCAGCGCCACGGCCGCTGCAATCATGATCATTCTTGGTTGCTTCATATAATTCCTGTGTCCTTTGCTTCTTACAACTGGTTCGTTTTCAGTACAGCTGCCCAACCTTTTCGGTGAAGCTAGGTTAACGTTAGGCGATTCGATATGGGGTTTATCCCCCAAAACACACCGCCGTCGCGGGTAAATCGGATCTTATCGGCGCGCCGCCAGATCCCCGCCGCTTCGAATCAACGCATAGCGGGCCGCGCCGATCAGAGCGGTCTTCTCATTCAAAATGACGCGCACGGGCATGCCGGCCAGAAGATTCTTCATCCGGCCCGCGCCCACGAAGGCGCGGAGAAACGTGCCGTCCTGGAGTTTCGGCAGGATCTTCGGCGCGATGCCGCCTCCGATATAAACGCCGCCCGTTGCAAGGGTTTTCAGTGCGAGATTGCCGGCTTCGGCGCCGAAGCAGGCTGCAAACAGATCCAGGGTTTGAACGCAGAGAGGGCAGCGGTTCTCCAGAGCCGCCCGGGTGATGGCCACCGGCGGATCCATTTCCCGGAACTGCTCCGTCAACCAGCCCGGTTCCTCTCCGCGTCCGGTATCACGCAGAAACTGGTAGATGTGAAAAATCCCCGGACCCGACACGACATTCTCCCAACTGACCTGGCCGAAGCGCTCGCGGAGATATTTCAGCAATTCGATCTCCAGGTCGGTGCGCGGCGCGAAGTCGGCGTGTCCTCCTTCCGAGGCCATGGCGATGTGTTGCGTGCCGTTCCAGACCAGGGCCGCCTCGCCGAGACCGGTGCCCGCGGCGATGATCGCCCTGGCGCCGGTCGGATTTTCACTGCCGCGATTCAGCTCCAGAAGGTCGTCGGGTTCCAGTGCCGCAATGCCGTAAGCGTTGGATTCAAGATCGTTGATGAGCGAGACCTGATCGAGGCCGAGCGCGCGTTCAAGCTCGGCGGCATCCACCACCCAGGACAGATTCGTGAGCTGCGCCCGTCCCTCGCGCACAGGCCCGGCGATCCCGAAGCAGGCGTGCCTGACGGATGCGTGCCTGGCCAGGAGAAAGGAGCGGACGATGTCCTCGAGACTCGAGTACTCCTGACTGGAGTACCTTTCGCCTGAACGGTGTAGCAGGCGGCCGTCGCGGAATTCAAAGAGAGCGAGGTTGACTTTTGTTCCGCCAATGTCGCCTGCCAGAATCATGCCGCGAAAATGGCAGCCGGCGCGGATCGAAACAAGACAATGTTATGCTGCGTCGGAGGATTCCGTTTCGTTCTGTTGGTCCACGACCGTTCTCCCATCGGTGCGCACTCCGGCGTCCGGCAGGCGGCGAACGGCGAGGAAAAGCACCAGCACACCAACGGCCAGCAGCACGAACAACGGCAGCAACCATTCAAAGAAAAACATAGGCGCCTCGGTTCAAATGTTCACCGACTGCACTCCGGCGCACGAGCCGGCGTGCCCATGTGCACCGCCGAGTGGGATGCGACGCGCGTGCCGGGGCGGATCCACGACGTTCTTCCCGGGTCGGTTTCATGGTTCAGGCTAAAGCTAGCACAGTCCGGAGAACGCAACAGGGATGAAACGAGGGCCATTCTGAAACCGAACCGCTGCTTCGCGTCTTGCAGATCGGCCGCCGCCTGAACATGAATTGGACACGAACCGCCAATTCCGGGTCCTGTCAGGACTGGCCCTGGACCTGCTAAACAGCCGGAAGACCCCATGTCACGCGAAAACGTCTCTGCCAGACTACGGCAACGCATTCTGGAACGGGCAAATGCTGCCCTGAGCGACCCGGGACGGGAACTCCGGCCGGACGCCGCCGCCTGGGTCCTCATCGCGCTGCACCGCGAACCCGGCGAGGGTGACCTGCTGTCCCGCATCAATGCCGGGCTGATGAAAGCGCAGCTCGAGGATGGGCGAGTCCCGGTGAATCCGCGTTTCCCCAACGCGCCGTGGCCGACGCCCCTGGCGGTGCTGGCGTGGATTGGGCGGGAGGACTCGAAGGCAGCGCTGGATCGCGCCGTGCAGTATCTGCTGACGTGGCGCGGCCGCCACTGGATCAACCGGGAACCGGAAACCGTGGGGCATGACACATCCATCCCGGGCTGGCCGTGGGTTTCGGGAACGCATTCATGGATTGAACCGACGGGGCTCTGCATGCTGGCGTTGCGTGGAGCGGGCAGGGGGAACGACGAGCGTTGCGCCCTGGCCGCGCGAATGATCCTGAATCGGCAGTTGCCGTCCGGGGGCTGGAACTACGGGAATACGACCGTGTTCCAAACGCAGTTGCGCCCGATGCCTCACAGCACCGGCGTTGCGCTCGCAGCATTGGCCGGTTCTCCCGGCATCGCACGACAGGAGGTCGCCAAAAGCATCGATTACCTCACGGAAACGGTGGGCACGATCCGCGCCCCGCTTTCTCTTGGATGGAGTCTCACAGGCCTGGCAGCCTGGGACGCGGAACCGCCGGCGGCGCCGGACTGGATCGCTGAAAGCCTGGAGCGCGAGAAGGAACTGCCCGAGTACGACCTGTCCTTGCTGAGCGTGCTCTACTGCGCGGCGCAGCCGAAATCCGAAAACCCGCTCCTTTCTTTGAACTCATGAACAGCAAACTGGATTTCAAGAGGATGACGCGACGGCAATGGCTCGCCACCGGGCTGGCCGGAGCCGCGGCTCTGAGCGGCGCCGGCCTGCTCTCCACGTTTCTGTATCACGGGCGCAAGGCGCCTGTCGCCATTCTTCGGGCGGATGACTATTCGCGTCCGTTGGAGAGACTGCTCTGCGAGGGATTGCAGGAACTCGGTTTCAACGCAGCGGCAGTGAAAGGAAAACGCATTCTCCTCAAACCGAACCTGGTTGAAGTGGATCGTTCCGCGCCCCAGGTCAATACGCATCCGGCCCTCGTCCGAGCCACTGTAGAGGCCTTCCGCAGCCTCGGCGCGGCCTCGGTGATCGTTGGAGAAGGTTCCGGGCATTCGCTGGACAGTCTCTACGTGTTCGAGCGCAGCGGACTGCGGGAGGCGCTGGCAGGAAGCGGGGCGCGGTTCATCGACCTGAACTACCAGGACCCGGTGATAGTGGCGAATGAGTGGCGCTATTCCAGCCTGCGAACGCTGGCGTTCCCAGAGATCATCAAGCAGGTGGATTGGGTGGTGTCGATGCCGAAAATGAAAACCCATCACTGGGCGGGTGTGACACTGTCGATGAAGAACCTGTTTGGCATGATGCCGGGCAGCTACTACGGATGGCCCAAGAACGTCCTGCACCACGCCGGGCTCAGTGAATGCATCGCCGACATCGCTCTGACCCTGCGGCCGCAACTGGCCATCGTGGACGGCATCATCGGCATGGAAGGCGACGGCCCCATCATGGGCGACCCGGTGAAGGCGGGAGTGATTGTGATGGGCACGGAACTGCCGGCGGTGGACGCCACCTGCGCGCGGTTGATGGCGGTGAATCCCGATCGTGTGCCGCATCTGGCGATGGCGAAGAAGGCCGGATTCACCATCGATGCCTGGGGCATTGACCAGGTGGGGGAGAGCATCCGGTCCGCGCGGCGCGAATTCCGGTTGATCCCCTCCATCCCCGCGCAACGGGATCTGCGGCGTTGAGCTGGAACGCTGCTCCAACTCCGAAGCCGTTTAGCCAAACGCCTCCGCCCTTGCGGGCGGAGGCGCGACATCCATACAACCGGACCGTGCGAGCTATTCGGCAGGCCCGGGATTCTGCAACCGGAAGAACGCCTTGTCAGAGGGCGCTCCGCCGGGCGTGCCATCGACTGTGGGCAGCGCGCTCACCGGCAACAGTTTCCAGACTTGCGCCCCCATGATCGCATCATACGGAAGCGGTTCGTTGCCGTTGTAGAACTCAGGAGTCTTCCAGACAGCGTCCGGGTTGAGGTCCGGAGTCGTGGCCAGAACCGTTCCAAAGTCCGGATAATTCCAATGCACCCACCATGCATGATTCGTCTTGACGACAATCATGCTGAGCGGCGAAGCCGATGCGGCCGTGCTCCACACTTCAGGATCCAGATCGAGCGAATTGGTGAAGACGGAATCGATCGGCACACCCGCCACGCCTATCGTGCGGAAATTCGCGAAGTCCACGTGCTGACCGAACGCTCCGGAGAAGTTGGGTTGGGCGCCGAAAAAGACGGCGAGGGGATTGGCAAACGTGGCGGCTGCATCGGCCGGCAGATTGAACGGCACGGGCGCAGCTCCCGGAGCGGTGAGCGTCCCGGTGTTGATGCTGTCGAATGTCAGTGTCCAGGTCCCGATTGCCGTCGAGTTGGTGATGTTCAGCGCCAGGTTGTTCGGGTTGGAGTCGATCAGGTTGGTCTTCCAGGAAATATTCGCGGTGACATTGGTCTCTCCACCGACGATCTGAAGCCAGAGATTGTTGGATGCCGTGCTGAAATCCGTGAACTGATTGATGGCCCCATCCTGATTGTGGTTCAGCGGCAACAGGAACATATGCACCTGATTCAAGGCCGGATCCATCGAATAGTCGGAAATCGTGAACGAATAGGACACCGGGTAGGAACCGCCCACCCAGGACTGATTCGTGTCCACGGAGACAAGCTGCGAGCGATCCCACTGGCCGCCCGTCCGGGCGAAGAATCGCAACGCCGGGGTAGCCTTCTCTATCTCCAACACCGGTGGGACGAATGGAACGTCGGCGACGGTGAAAATGATATTGTCCACATACAGGATGACCCATCCGTTCAGAGTGGTGCTGAAGTGCTTGATGAACACATGCGGAATCTCTGTCCAGTCGGCGCTCGGATTGATTGGGATGCTCACGCGCACCCAGTTCGTTTCCGTCTGCGGAATGGTGAACGTTCCGAACGTGAACTGGTTGAAGGAGGTGCCGCGCGTGCCCACCTCTATGGTCGGCCAGGCACCCGCGTTGGTATCGTAAGATGAAATGGGATCAAACCGAACGTCGAACTGGACATTGGTGGCGACGGGGACGTTCGGAGTCGTGTTGCCATTGCCTGCCAGAGGCGGGTTGATGCCATCGAATCCGTTCTGCACCACGAACTGAGGCCCGCAGCATCCATTAAGGCCCGAGTCAGGGAAAAACGCCTCGATCCGCAGGGAACCGGAGTTGGGGTCGTTGTTCGCGTCCGACGGATCCCACGAAACCGACCAAAAGGCGGTACCAAACCAGTTGCCCCATGGGTTGGCTGCTCCATTGGCCGTGTCACTGACCTCGTCAGGGGTGTCGAATGCGTTGATCAAAACCTGCGTTTGAGCCTGACCACTGTGGTACGCAGCCAACACGACGAATGCCGTCAAGGCCGCGAGGATGCGCTGGGGTTTCATTTTCATCGGTGTTTGAACTTGGGGTTTGTTTCTGTGAAAAAAGCTCGAAATGGGTCGAAGGCTCAGTAAAAGGCCACCCACCCGGCACTCCCTTGCCACCGCCATTGAATCTGCGATTCCTTTCGACCCTCGACACGCCCGTCGCCAAACAAGAGTTTGGTGGAGACGATGCGGTTGTTGTAGCGATGGCCTCCTCCGGCGTTGTTCAGGTTCTTGCTGCCACCCCCGGCCGCGATCTGATCGGCCAGAATCGGCACTCTGCTAACGTTCGGATCCGACGTTGTGCGCGGCCAATTATACAATTCGTTCGCATTGGGATGTTTTGCACCCGCCATCGGTCCGGACAAAACGTAAACCGTCGGATACAACGCCGTCCCGGCAACCCGCGGGATGAATACCGAATGATAAATCACCCCGTAGGTGAAGCCTTCGTACCGGACACCCAGCGCAAGTTCCGACAACGTCGATATATCGCGATTCTCACCCGAACGCGTTCTGAAATTCTGGTTCGCCTCCTGGAGGTTTTCCGGACGCACAGGGCAGAACCACATGGGCACGATCAAACCATACGGCCCCATGTTCGTGATCATGGTGAGTGAAACGTCCCACGCGCTGCCCCCGGAGAAAGGCATGTCAAAAGACGGAAACGACCCCTTCTTGTCGTCCGCGGCATACATGTTGAACGCAATCCCCCACTGCTTGTAGGTAGAGATGCAGGAAGTCTCCTTGGCTCTGAACT
>DGDZ01000012.1 GCA_002385705.1 Verrucomicrobia subdivision 3 bacterium UBA3939 | reverse complement strand
TGAGCGCAGGTTCATGGGGAGGGAAACAGGGCTGGTGGGGCGAGCAGCCTGCCGCGCCGTAGCGCAGCGAAAGCGGGCTTGCCACGCCGAAGCTGAGCGAAGGCGGGAGCCGTCGTCCGACACCCCAGCCTGTCCAACTCGACTCCTCACGTCGTCGCCCATAAAGGAATTTCAGTTCTTCAGCATTTCCCCTTGAGCATCTCGTGAATGTTATGGCGCTCGAGGGCCATCCGCACCAGGCGGAGGTTGATCTCGGAAACCTGTCCATCGCCGAAGATGATCCGGGCGACAGCCAGGACCAGCGTGTCGAACAGTTCGTTGGGTTCTTGTTTCATATCCTGATGGGGGTTGCGCGGCTTCGTGGCCGGCGCCGGGGAGACGGTTTGCGGCACAGGAACCGGTTCGGGAGCCGCGGCGATCAGCGGCTCGGGCTCGACCGCGGCCACCGGCTGCGGTTCTATCGGAGCAGCGGTGAGCATCTGAATGGGAGCGGGCTCGAACGGCTGCGGCGCGCGAGAGGCGTGCTCGCCCATCACGATGAACTCCGGGTCCGGAGAATCGGGCAGTCCGGAGCCGGCCGGCACTGGTTCCTCCTGCGGGACGAAATCGTCCGACTGCGGAGGGGCGGCCGGGGCGGGTGGCTCGGCGGGCTGGCTTCGCAAAAAGATGTCAGGCACCTCGGGGGGCGCCACGGGCTGCGCGGGCGGCATCGGGTTGGTCGCGGATTCGGTGGTGCCGGGAGACACCTGATACGAGGCCGGTTTGGCTGCGGAGGCGGGAGCGTCCTTGCGAACGAACATGTCGAAGTTGTCGAAGTTCACGGGTGCGGATTCGGTTGCGGGAGCGGGCGAAGCAGGCTCCTGCCCGTGCGAGTCGCGAAGCCGTCGCAGCTGCGAGTGGAGCAGGTGAATGGTGACCTTCAGGGCCAGTTCCCAGGGTGAAATCGGTTTGGTGATGAAATCGTGACCGCCGCTCAGCACGCTTTGCTTGCGGTTTTCGAAGTTGTTGTGCGCGGTGATGAAAATGATCGGGGTTGTCCTGCAATGGGACAGTTCCCGCAGCTTCCCGCACAATTGAAAGCCGTTCATCTCCGGCATGTTCACGTCCAGCAGGATCACGTCAAAAGCTGTCGAACTCGCGGCATCGATCGCCGCCGACGGCCTGTCGAGGCTTGTCACTTCGAACCGGCTGCGCTTGAGCGTGCTGACTACCACGTGATTGCAGACGTTGTCGTCGTCCACGGTCAGAACCCTTGCCTGCGGCAGGGCGCTCTCGAACTCGGCCCGGCCTTCCTCGAGGATGGAACCCATGCAATCGACCGCCTGGGCGATGGTGTGGAGGATGGACGGCGTGGCGTGCGAGGGTTTGGCGGCCAGCTCGCCCAGCAGCGCGTCGAAGTTTCCCGTGAGCATGGCCAGGCGGTTGCAGCCGGTCTCCACGATTCCGGCGTTGAGCGCCCGAATGCGCTGGTGTAATTGGAGGAGACTCTTTCGGCCGTTCTCCGACTCGGGCGCCTTGATGTAGGAGCGCGATAGCTCGCGCAACGACGGGATTTCCCCGAGTGTTTCACGAACGAAATCGTCCTGGCTGCGGGGTTGCGACGGGATGCGGTCCGCGGGTTCGACGATGATCAGAGAATGCCGGGGCCGCGGTGCCTCTTCCGATCCGTTCGATTCGACCCCGTTGGTCCTGGGCGTGAGCAGTTCGTGGATGGACGATATCAGGGTGTCAAAGGTGGAATCGCTCTTGTGCAGGCAACGTGTCGTTTCCCGATCGATGTCCTTCGGCCATTCCGATATGGACGCGTTCGAGAAGATGACCACGGGAACGTGTTTGAGGCGCGAGTCCATCCGCATGTACTTGAACACGTCGTTGCCGCTGAATTTCGGCAGCATGAGATCCAGCACGACGAGGTCGGGCGTGGTGCCGGACAGGACGCGCATGGCCGACAGACCGTCTTCGGCCGTCTGTGTGTGGAACCCTTCCCGTTCCAGCCGTTTGGCGTAGAGGTCAAGAGAGACGGGATCGTTCTCGACGACAAGAACTGTCTTTACGGCACTCACAGTGGTTGTTGGATGCATTGCAATGAGTTGCACCGATTGGGAACGGCGATCGGCGGATGCAACAAACAGGCGGTTTTTGAGCACCGGGTGTGCCAACCAAAAGGGCGTTTTTCGGCCGGTTTGAAGGGCGTCTGATCAACGATGTTCGCGAAAATTTTTCGATTCACGCCCATCCGGAGCAGCGACTAAGCTTCGCCGCGTGACCAGGACTCCGTTCATGTTAAAGAACGCCATTCGGCGCACGCAATCCGGGTGCGGGTTGGGGTGGGTTCCTGGCGTGCCCCTGGTTTATGAGATGCAACAGACCGCCCGCTGCGCCGCTGATGGCTCGCGAGGACGCGCCTTCGGGAGTTAGCTTTTCCCAATGAACCCCACTCATAGTCATCCGACGCGTTCCGAACGCGGTTTCTGGGCGCTGTTTGTCACGCAATTCCAGGGCGCGTTCAGCGACAACGTTTATCGCACGCTCGCCACCTTTCTGTTCATCGGAATGGCGCTGCCGGGTTCGGACCTGTCGCGCGAAGCGCGCATGGCCCTTGTGGGCGCGCTGTTCGCCCTGCCGTTTGTGCTGTTTTCCATGGCGGGCGGTTACCTCGCCGATCGTTACAGCAAACGCACCGTCACCATCGGAACCAAGGTCGCCGAGATCGTTATCATGTGCGGCGCGCTGGTCGCCCTGGCGTTCGGCGAACCCGTGCTGCTGTTGACCACTGTTTTCTTCATGGGCGCGCAGAGCGCCTTCTTCGGCCCGTCCAAGTACGGCCTGATGCCGGAGTTGTTGCCGGAGAAACGGCTTTCCTGGGGCAACGGTCTGCTCGAACTCGGCACATTCCTCGCCATCATCACCGGAACCATCGGCGGTGGCTGGTTGTTCGAGCAGTTCAAAGGCTCGCACTGGTGGGCCGGCATCGTTCTCATCGGCCTCGCCGCGTGCGGCACCGTTACCAGCCTGGGGATCGATCGCGTGCCGGCCGCCGATCCGGCGAAACGGTTCGCGTTCAATCCGTTTGCCGATCTGTTCCGCCAGGTGGGCGTGATCCGGCGCGACCGCGTGTTGATGCTGGCCGTTCTCGGCAACACGTACTTCTTCTTCGTCGCCGCGCTGATCCAGCAATACAACATCTTCGCTTACGGAAAGGACCTGCTCGGGTTGAGCGAAGGCCAGATCACGCTGTATCTCATGTCGGCCATGGCGGTCGGCATCGGCGTGGGCAGCGTGGCGGCCGGTTATCTCTCCGGCAGGAAGATCGAATACGGCCTGATCCCGTTAGGATCCATTGGCATGACCGCGTTCGGCATCTATCTCGCGTGGCCCGGGCGCACGCTGGCGCAGGTGGTTGCCGGCCTGGCTTTGTACGGCTTTTTCGCCGGGTTCTTCATCGTGCCGATCGCCGCGCTCATCCAGCATCGGCCCGACCCCGCCCGGAAAGGAGCCATCATTGCCGCCAGCAATCTGCTGTCGTTCATCGGCATCTTCTCGGCCGCGGGCGTGTATGTGGTGATCGGCGCGTTGAACCTGAACCCGCGCGAAGTGTTCATGGTCACAACGGGAATGACGCTCGTGGGAACCGTGGTCGCGCTGAAACTGATGCCCGACGCGTTCGTGCGGTTCCTCCTCTGGATCCTCACGCACACCATCTACCGCATTCGCGTCATGGGCCGCGACAACATCCCGTCGAAAGGCGGCGCGCTCTTCGTCTGCAATCACCTGTCGCTCGTCGATGCTCTCCTGCTGCTCGCGTCCACGGACCGGCATGTGCGGTTCATCATGTTCAAGGGCGTGTACGAATCGCCGTGGATCAAGCCGTTCGCACGGGCTTTGGGCGCCATCCCGATCTCGTCCGAGCTGCGCCCGCGCGAAATGATCCAGTCGCTACGCACGGCCAGCGACGCGATCCGCGGCGGCGAGGTCGTCTGCATCTTCGCCGAGGGCCAGATCACGCGCATCGGTCACATGCTGCCGTTCCGGCGCGGGTTCGAGCGGATCATGAAAGACCTCGATGCGCCGATCATTCCCGTCGCGCTCGACGGCGTCTGGGGCAGCATCTTCAGTTTTCATCGCGGCAAGTTCCTGTGGAAACTGCCGCGGCGCCTTCCGTATCCCGTCACGGTGAACTACGGCAGGCCCATGGCCGCCGCATCGACGCCGTTCCAGGTCCGCTCGGCCGTGCAGGAACTGCTCGTGGAAGCGTGGAGAGAGCGCAAGCGCCGGATGCGGACGTTGCACATTGCCATGGTGCGGACCTGCCGTATGCATCCGTTCCGATTCGCCATGGCGGACGGGCAGAATGCCGGCGTGCGGTTCGGTTCGATGCTGATTCGCACGGTATTCCTCGCGCGCCGATTGCGCCGGGTGTGGCGTGGACAACAGATGGTGGGCGTGTTGTTGCCTCCATCAGTGCCGGGCGCGCTGGTGAACTTCGCGGCGATGCTGCTGGGCAAAGTGCCGGTGAACCTGAACTACACCGTGTCTCAGGAAACGCTGAACGCCTGCATCCGGCAATGCAACATCACGACCGTCGTTACGGCGAAGGTGTTCCTGGACAAGGTCAAGCTCCAGGTGCCGTGTCAGGCGGTGTTCATCGAGCACGTTGCCGGATTGAAAAAACCTTCCGATGGGGCAAGCCCCGGTGGGGCGAGCGTCCCCGCGAGCCGTCGTTCGGCTGCCAACATCGACGCTTCGCAACCAGATCCCGGCCACCAGGAATCCGCGCCCTCCGATTCTGGCGACCTCGGACAACGGCTCGCGGGGACGCTCGCCCCACCACTGGAAGCCTTCGGTCCTCCTTCTCTTTTCGAAAAGCTCATTGCCGTCCTCATGGCATTCCTGGTGCCGGACCGCTGGCTGGAGCGCGCCTTGGGGAGCGAACGCAAGACCCGGCTGGACGACCTCGCCACGGTGATCTTCTCCAGCGGCAGCACCGGCGATCCCAAGGGCGTCCTGCTCAGCCATTACAACATCGGATCCAACATCGAACAGCTCGAGCAGGTGTTCGGATTGAACCGGCACGATCGCATCCTGGGCATTCTGCCGTTCTTCCATTCGTTCGGGTTCACCGGCACGCTGTGCCTGCCGGCGTGGCTGGGCGTGGGTGTGGCGTTTCATGCAAACCCGCTCGACGGCAAGACCGTCGGCCAGCTCGTGCGCGATTATCGACTCACCTTCCTGCTCGCGACGCCGACCTTCCTCCAGATCTACATGCGAAGCTGCGAGCCCGCCGATTTCGGCAGCCTGCGCGTGGTGATGACGGGCGCGGAGAAGTTGCCGGACCGATTGGCGTCCGCGTTCGAGGAACAGTTCGGAATTCGTCCACTTGAAGGTTACGGCTGCACCGAATGCGCGCCGGTGGTGGCGGTGAACACGCAGGACTTCCGTTCCGCCGGCTTCCGCCAGGTCGGTGGCAAACGCGGTCGCATCGGGCATCCGGTTCCAGGCGTTTCCGTCCGGATCGTGGATCCCGAGACGTTCGAGCCGCAGCCGTTGGGATTGCCGGGGTTGCTGCTCGTGAGCGGACCTAACGTGATGCAGGGTTACCTGGGCAAACCGGACAAGACCAGGGAAGTGCTGATTCCGATAGAGTCCGGTGGGGCGAGCGTCCCCGCGAGCCGTCGTTCGCCGACCCGAATCGAACCTCAGCATGAGCGCCACGATAGCGTCGGCGAAGGCGGAAGCCGGCCATCATCAACCCTGTGGTACGTGACCGGCGACATTGCGGCGATCGACGAGGACGGTTTCCTGCAGATCACGGATCGGTTGAGTCGGTTCAGCAAGATTGGCGGCGAGATGGTGCCGCACATCAAGGTGGAGGAGAAGCTTCACGAGCTGGCCGGGGCGACGGAGCAGACCTTTGTGGTGACGGGTGTGCCGGACGAAAAGAAGGGCGAACGGCTGGTGGTATTGCACAAGCTTTCGGAGGATCGTCTGCCGTCGTGCCTGGAGAGACTGGCGCAGGTCGATCTGCCGAACCTGTGGAAACCGCGCGCCGATCAATTCATTCGCGTGGACGCGTTTCCGTACTTGGGCACAGGCAAACTGGACCTGCGCCAGGTCAGGCAGATCGCGATATCCGCCGTTGCCGATCGCGCTGCGGCGCAGACGTGATGCGGAAAGCTGCGGCAGGGTGGGGGCGGTGTCGTTTGGCCACACGAGACAAGCCGCTGCAGTGCAAGGAATCCCGCTTTCGCGGGTGAAGGTGAGAAGTCCAACTCGAAGGCTGGAATTCGAAGCGCTCTTCGCCGGTCCCCTTGGCTCATGATGTCTGCGGGGCGCAGTCCCCGCGATTTCAGGAAGCGTGAGACGAACAATTGACGATTCAATGATAGATGAACGCGCAGTGGAATCCCAGAAGCTGTTGCTGCGCAACCTGCGTCCCGATCATCCGTCGCGCAAAGATGCTGAGGAGCGCGGGCTCATCGGAAATCTCAAATTCAAATTTGATACTTCAAATCATCGTGCCCAACGGCATTCAAAATCCTTGCCCTTCACAACTCAATGTATTGAGGCCGGATGCCGTGTTCGTCCCAGCGAAGGATGGCGACGCTGCGGTCGAGGTCGAAACGTTGCTTGCCTGCGTAGCCCGGATTGAAGAAGAGCACGCCGCCGAACATCTGGCAGAAGCGCTGGTGCGTATGGCCAAACACCACCGCGTCCGGACGGTCCTGCGCGATCCGTTCTCTCAGGTAGTCGCTCAGGTCGCGCGGGTCCACGATGTGATGCACCAGGAATCGGCGTCCGCCCACCTCCACCAGTTCCGTGTCCCGCAGGTGCAGGGTCTTGTCCACGTTGCCCAGCACGGCCGTTACCGGCGCGATCTGCGCCAGTTCTGCTGTGATCCAGGCGGAGCCGACGTCGCCGGCGTGCAGGATGTGATCGACGCCCTTGAACACGGTCTCGATCTTTGGATCGAGGTAGCCGTGCGTGTCGGAAAGGACGCCGATCTTCATTCAGGTGAAGGTTGAAGGATGGGGCCCGAGGAAGGCGAGGACGCGCCGGCAGAGAGGATGAGTCAAGCGCGCGTTCACGCCTTGGCCTCTTCCGGCTGGGGCTCGGGCTCTTCTTCCGGGTCCGATTCGGTTTTTTCCGGGGCTTCCTTCTCGCGGGCGGATTCGGCGGCGCTGGAGTATTTCATGGCGCCGACGAAGAGGGCGGTGAACAGGCCGCCGCTCAGGAGGGTGTTCCGGAAGAACTGCCAGGTGTCGGGCCAGCCGCCGGTGCCTTTGATGAGCGCAGTGAGCCAGCCGAGAAAGGTCTTTGTGTATTCGGGGTTGTTGAACGGATTAAAAAGCCAGGAGGCGGTGTTGGTGATGAAGTAGAAGAGCAGGGCGCTCAGCAGTCCGCCGCCGAGCAGGGACGAGAAGGACGATTGCGGCTTGAACCGCCTGCCGAGCAGGATCATGACCGCATAGGCCGCGTAGTTGAACGCCTGATGGCTCAACTGGGACAGGGTCCAGACGTCCCAGCCTTTGACTTCGGAGTAGTAGAAGTTCAGCCCGATGTCGGTAAGGAGCATGGCGGTGAGCGGCAGCCACCAGGCGGTGGTTTTCGAAAGGTACACGCCGGCGCAGAACATCAGGGCATAGGCGGCGCTGAAGTTGGCCAGGTCGGCCGACAGCATGCCGGGTATTCGCGACGCGGCGAAAACCAGCATGAACAGAATCAGCGCTCCGACTTTTCCTTTCACGAGCCGGAGAATACGACGGTTTGCGGCGGATTCAATCCGGAATTGAACTGGACAACATCCAACGGGGACGGCTTCAGGCGGTGAAGGCAAAGTCGGAGGCGTGACGCGAATTGCGCGAATGGCCGCGAATTCCCGGCAGCGTCACACCGTAGCGCAGGCGCTATTCGAATCGGCGATTCAGGTAGCCGGCTGACGGCTCGCGAGGACCCGCCTTCGCTACGCTACGGCGCGGCAAGCCCGTGTTCGCTGCGCTACGGCGCGGCAAGCCCGTGTTCGCTACGCTACGGTGCGGCAAGCCCGTGTTCGCTGTGCTGCGGCGCGGCACCCCACAATGGAATTGAGAATACGCCCGACGGTGTCGGGTTTGGCGCAGGCGCTATTCGAATCGGCGATTCAGGTAGCCGGGTGACGGCTCGCGAGGACGCGCCTTCGCAGAGCTTCGGCGAGGCAAGCTGCTCGCCCCACCAGATCATTGGATGTTCGATATCCTTGTCTCTTATACACATCT
>DGDZ01000037.1 GCA_002385705.1 Verrucomicrobia subdivision 3 bacterium UBA3939 | reverse complement strand
TTAAGCGTTGAATGTTGAATGTTCAGGACTTCCAGAATCCCTGCCCTTTCCTCCAACTGGCGGCGAGGACGCCGCCAGAACCCGCAGGCGGGGACGCCGGTGGCGGGCCAGCAGTTCGAGTATGGGTTTGACGACATTGGCAACCGGCAGAAGTTGCCGTTCTGAACAAAGGGCGAAAACCGCAACTGAGGAAGCCGGAGGGGCACAGCTCTATATTCTGCACAGGTCCTTCCTGGACGAATTCCTGGTTCTCCAGGGAGGTCAAGCCGAGCTACAACGCCGCAAAGAGCCTCAATGATCACACGTTCGTCTGGAATGGCCTCAGGAACTTCAACAGCTTCGCGTTAGGTTCGAGTTCCAGGCATAGATCTCCGTTTCGGCTGTTGGGCCGGATCTTGCTTCATTGAAACGCAGTATGAAGAGAGTGCTCTTCCCGGCTTTAGCAGGCGTCGTTGGAGTGGGGACAGCCGCCGGTGTCGGACGGTTGCAGACGGCTCGTCCGACGTTGGAGAAAGTGATAGCCCGAGTGGAGGAAATGCGGGGAGAGCGCCGGGAAGAATTTCGGGATCGGTATGGTGACAGCGGACGGGATCTGGTGTTGTATTCAGGGCGGCGGCTGTGCGGATTGAAATTGATCGAACTGGCTGAAAAGGCGAGCATGGACAACTATAAGGCAGTGACGGCGGCGGTGGCGCGTTACGAGAAGCGATTGAAGATGGACAAAGCTCAACAGAGGCTCGTGAAACGAGTGTGCCAATTGTAGAATGTAGAGATGTGACGCCGATGACGTGACGTTTTTCTCCATGAAGACTTTCATTCCATTGCATTTCCGGCAGGCCGCGGTGACGTGCCTGATGATCGCGCTGGCGCCCGCTTGCGGTTTCACGCAGGTCGTGCTCAACGAGCTGATGGCCAACAACAAAACGGCCGTGGCCAACGGCAGCCGGTTTCCCGATTACATCGAGCTGTACAACATCAGCCCCGTCCCCGCGGACATCAGCGGGTGGAGTCTTTCCGACGATCCCCTTCTGCCGAAAGCATTTGTTTTTCCGCCCGGAACATTCATTCCCGGCAACGGTTACTTGCGCGTCTGGGCGGACAGCGAATTTGCCGATCCCGGCATGCATACCGGGTTCGGACTCGGCGCCACGGGCGATCACGTGCGGTTGTATATGGCAGACGGCGTGACGGTGGTGGATGAAGTCGCGTTCGGTTTGCAGATCGCGGATCATCCAATCGGCCGCGTGCCCGACGGGACCGGCGCGTGGAAATTGATCGAAGCCTCTCCACTCGCGGCGAATACCGCGGTCTCTCTGGGCGATCGCAGCCAGCTTTGGATCAACGAGTGGATGGCGAACCCGGTCTCGGGGGACGACTGGCTGGAAGTGTTCAATAGCGACACGCTGCCGGTCGAGTTAAGCGGACTTGTGATCACGGACCAGCCCAGCGGCGTCCCGGGAAACCGCGCCATCCCGCAACTCTCGTTCATTGCCGCACGCGGATTCGTCCAGTTCTTCGCCTCCGATCTCCGGAGGCCGGACGCAGACCACCTGGACTTCCGGCTGTCGAGCTCTTCTGAGACGCTCACGATTTACGATGCGGATCGCGTCACAATCCTGGACCGCATCACGTATGGCGCGCAACAGGAAGGCGTGTCACAGGGACGCGCGCCCGACGGCGGCGACACAATCGTTTCGTTCCCGGCCGGCAATGCCACGCCCGGCGCCAGCAATTTCAAGGAAATTACCAATGTGGTGATCTCCGAAGTGCTCGCCCACACCGATCCGCCGCTTGAAGACGCAATTGAACTCGCCAACATGACGGATGCTCCGGTGGATATCAGCCACTGGTGGCTCAGCGATTCCGGATCGCAACCGCGGAAATATCGGATCCCGAACGGAACGGTTATCCCGGCGAACGGCTTCATCGTCTTCTATCAATATCAGTTCGACTCGGGACCCAACGGCTTTGGACTCAGCTCTGTGGAGGGCGATCAGGTATTCCTGTCGGCCGGCAACGAGGCTGGCGAGTTGACGGGTGAGCAGACCGTGGTGCGATTTGGTGCGACGAAAAACGGGGTCTCACTCGGCCGCGTGGTGACCAGCACCGGAGTAGATTTTGTTCCGTTGTCCGCCAGAACATTTGGCGTTGATGATCCTCAAAGCGTGGTTCAATTCCGGCAAGGCACGGGAGCGCCGAACGCGCCGCCGCTGGTCGGGCCGATTGTCATCAGTGAAATCATGTTTCAGCCGCCCGTGGGTGGAGAGGAGTTCATCGAGTTGCACAATCCGACCGCGTTTGACGCGCCGTTGTTTGATCAGCTTCACACGACGAACCGCTGGCGTTTCACCGACGGCATTACGTTTGAGTTCCCGCCAATCTGGGTGCCGGCCGGCGGATTTGTGCTGCTCGTGAGCTTTGATCCCGTGGCAGATCCGGGCCGCGCGGCGGCGTTTCGGTCGGCGCATGGAATCCCGGATCAGGTCGCGATCGTGGGACCTTACTCCGGCAGTCTGAACGACAGCGGAGAAGCGATCGAACTGATGGCGCCGGATGAACCCGAGGGACCAACGAGCAATAATCCCGGATTTGTCCCGTACGTCCTGGTCGAACGCATTCGTTACTCGAGCGGATCGCCCTGGCCCACTGGCGCTGCAGGAACGGGATGGTCTCTTCAGAAGACTCAGCCGCTCGCCTATGGCAACGAGCCGTTGAACTGGGCGGCTGCCCCTGCGACTCCAGGCCGCGCGTTCACGAACGATTCCGACGGCGACGGCATGCCGGACGATTGGGAATTGCTGTATGAGTTGGACCCGAATTCGAGCGCCGATGCGGATGAGGATCCCGACAACGACGGCATGAGCAATCTGAATGAGTATCGCGCGGGAACGAATCCACGACTGGCTTCGAGTGTTCTGGCATTCACTCGGGTGGAACGCGTGGGCGACGTTGTTCGGGCACGATTTCACGCGGTGCAGGGACGGTCTTACACGGTTGAGATTCGCGAGCATTTATCAAGCGGTTCGTGGGGGACGCTGACCAATCTGCCGGCGGCATCTGTCACAGGCGAACAGGAGTTTGAGTTTCAGGCGCCTTCCGGCACAGGCGCGTTCCTTCGCCTCTCGACCGTCGCAATCGCCAATCCCTAGGCCGTTACCGTCTCCAATCGGATATCCGGCGCGGGGCCGGTTCGCGGCGGTTTGATTCGCGTGAACAGGCCGTACCAGAACCCGCAACCATAGAGGATATTCGTGAGCGCCAGCAACGGCATTGCGCACAACGCCCGCCACAGATTGCTTCGCAGCGCCGCTTCCGCTGTCTGAACGAGCACCGCCAGGCCGTAGGCCGCAAGCGGCAGCCAGCCCCACCAGGGCAGAAACCACACCAGCAGCAAATACAGGCAGAACAGCGGCGGGGCAAAATTGATGATCGACTCCGGCCCGGGATGCAGTCGGAACTGCTCCGCACGCCCCTTCCCGTAAAACGACAGCATCCGGAAGAAGGAACTCAGGTTCGAGCGCGGCCGCCGATAAACGATCATCTGCGGATCGTAGAGCAGCGTGCCGCCCCGATTGCGCACCGCCTCCATCAGCGCGTTCTCCTCGTTCGGATACATCGACTCGTCGAATCCGCCGGCTTCAAGCAGCGCGTCGCGCCGCGCGAGCAGATTGCACGAGATCAGCTCTTTCTCCCCGGACGCGCGCAGCCGGCCCACGGGCCGATATCGCGCCCGGCTCGGACCGAACGCGAGCCAGCTTCCCATCACCACCGCAAACACCTGTTCGATGTGCGGCGCGTCCGGCGGGCACACATTGGGCCCGCCCACCATCTTCACCCCGGGGTCCGCAAATCGCGGAATGCCAAGACGCAGGTTCTGCGGTTCCGGTTCCGAATCGTCATCCAGGAAATAAATGATCTCTCCTTTCGCCGCGCGGATCGCCGCGTTGCGCTTCATGGATGGGTAGGTGGACAGGTCGGTGCTGCGAACGACGATGATTTCGAGCTTCTCGCGGGGATAATCCAGCTTTCGGCTGGCGGCGGCGGCTTTCGCCTCGGCCTTGGCCGGATGGACCGGGATGATGATGCTCACCAGTGGAAGCTCGTCAGTCACGGCCGGATTATATAGGGCGCGAAGGAGAGCGCAAACCGTCTCGCCGCTTGTCACTTAACGTTCGATACCCATTGTTCAATGCCGTTGACGTTCCCTGGTTGGATGTTCGATGTTGGACGTTTTCCAAAACCACGCTAAGTTTCCCCGTTCCTATGCACCATGTTACCTCCGTTGAATTGAAGCGGGATTGTCCGGCGGTCCAGATTCCGTCAGGCACACCGGTCACACTGCCACTCGGCACCCCCGTCGATATCACCCAGACGCTGGGCGGCACCTACACCGTGCACGCCCACGGCGGATTGTACCGGATCGCTGCCGCCGATGCCGACGCGCTCGGGTTTGAAGTGACGCCCGAACCCGCGACTCCGGCATCCGGAGAAACCGTGACCGAGGAACAGGTGTGGGACGTGTTGCGAACGTGTTACGACCCCGAAATCCCGGTCAACATTGTCGATCTCGGGCTCGTATACAGCATGGAGCTTCAGCGCAGGCCCGGCGGACGCGCGGCCGTTCAGGTTCGCATGACGCTCACCGCGCCGGGCTGCGGCATGGGCGGTGTGATTGCGGGCGACGCCCAGCAGAAGCTCGTCTCGCTGCCGGGCGTTGAAGAGGCGAACGTGGAGATCGTGTGGGATCCGCAGTGGCACCCGTCCATGATCAGCGAGCAAGGTCGAAAAATGCTCGGCCTGGATTGATCAGGGTTGCACCTCCACGCGGCTGGTCTGGCTGCTCCCGGTCAGGTATCCGAAAGCTGCATTCTGCTTCTGCAGCACCGCTCCCGCGAAGGAATGCGTGCCACCAGTGGTCGGGTTCACCACTTTGCCCTTGAAGGTGCCGGTCTTCGTCGAGATCGCCAGCGACAGCTTGTTGTCGCTGAGATTCACGACCTTGCCTTTGGCGTTAAACGCAATCGCGTTCTCGAAACTCGACGAGAGGTCGCCGCCGGCAAATATGACTCGTCCCTCGGACATCGACAACGCGGGTGCCCCCTTGGGCACGTAGAACAAAGATCCGACGGCGGGGGAAAGGAGATTGAATCCGCCGGTGTAGAGCTTCGACCTGGCACCCGGCGCCTTGACCCAGGCCACAGTGCCGTTGAGGTCGTCGCCCTCCCGATCCTCGAAGGTGATCCAGCTCACGAGGACGCCGTAACCCGAATAGAGCGAGGCGTAAAGCGGCCACTGACCGTTGCTGCACAGAATGGCGCTCTGGGTCACCTTCGTTCCATCCGCCAGCACGCCCGCAAACCGGACCCTGCCGGAGCTGTCCACCTTCACCGTCCCGTAGCCGTGGCCGAAGGGTTCGCCGGGCGCCGCGCTTCCCGGAAGGATCAGTGTGTAGTTGCCCGCTTGCGAAGCGGGATTCGACGCGTTGAACGCCGCGCGTTCACCGTGCAATCCCGCCGTCCACGTGCCGTCCGTGAGTTCGCCCGACATCTGGCCGTACATTCCGCCCTCGCCCACGCGCAGCCGCAAGGTGAGCGGCGGACCGTCCTTGCGTGAGATGACGTTGGTCGCGCGACATTGCAGGTCCAGCTTGCCCGTGAACGAATACTTCGTCTTGCCCATGATCAGCTTGCCGGAATAGGTCCCGCCCGGTGTGACGATGAATGAGAACGAGCCTGAAGTGCTGATCCGCACGCGGTCGTTTTCGTAGAACAACCCGTTGTACGAACCCGCCACCGGCTTGTAGGGGCTCGGAATGAAGTTCGCCTGCAGCACCAGGTTCGAGTTCATGATGAAGGTGATGGTCTGCGACTTGGATTGCAGGCCGCCGCTCCAGCCGAGGAATTCCTGGTTTTCCCCCGGCAACGCCGTCAGCGTATAGACCTTGCCGCTGCCGCTGTTGATGGACGCGCTCGCCACAATCTCCCCCTGTCCGTTAGTCACAATCGTCAACCCGTTCGGCGCCGTCGGCACGCCGAGCACCGTCACAAGAAATGTCCTGCTCGCGAACGAGGTGTCGTCGCTGACTGTGATCGTCACTTCGGCCGTGCCCGTCTGGTTGAACACCGGGACGAGCGTCACCGTCCGGTTGCTGCCGCTGCCGCCGAAGAAGATGTTCGCGGCCGGCAACAGCGTCGGCTCCGATGAGGACGCCGACAGCGTCAACTGGCTGGCCGGCGTTTCCCGGTCTCCGATCAGGAATGCGATCGGCAGGGTATTCGAGTTCACTGAAATCGTCTGGTTCGCGATGGGCGAAATGGTGGGCAGCGCGTTCACGCTGACCACGAACGAGCGGCTGAACGTGTTGTTCGTGGACTGGCCGTCGTTCACCGTCACCGTGATCGTCGCCGTCCCGCTCGCCCCGGGCACCGGCGTGAACCGCAGTATGCCCGTGCTGCTGGGACTCGAGTAACTCACGGTCGGATGAGGAATGAGCCCGGGATTGCTGGACACGGCGGTGACGGACAACGACTGGTTTTCATTCGGCGCGCCCGAGCTGATGCCCGAGAGGTTCACCGTCTGCTGCCCGGCGTTCTCGACAAGCGAAATGTTCCCGATGCTGTTCAGCGTCGGCGGATCGTTCACGGGGGTGACCGTCACCACAAACGATCGGGTGATGGTGTTGTTGATCGCCTCGCCGTCATTCACGGTCACGCTGATCGTCGCGGTTCCACTCCCATTCTCCACGGGCGTGAACGTGAGCGTACCGGTCGTGTTCGGGCTCGTGTAGTTCACCGTCGGATGCGGAATCAACGCCGGGTTGCTCGACACGGCCGTGACCGTCAGCACCTGATGTTCATTGGTGGCGCCCGAGGTGATCCCCTTCAATTCAACGGTCCTCGGCCCGGAATCCTCCGCGACCGTGATACTGCTCAGGACATCCAGCGTCGGCGGGTCGTTGACATCGGCAACCGCCACCGTGAATGTCCGCGAGAACGTGTTGTTCGAGCCCTGGCCGTCGTTCACGGTCACCGTGATGGTCGCCGTTCCGCTCGCCCCGGGCACCGGCGTGAACCGCAGTGTTCCCGTGCTGTTGGGACTCGTGTAAACCACCGTCGGATGCGGGATCAGCCCGGGATGGCTCGACACCGCCGAGATCGACAGCGGCTGATTCTCATTCCCCGGGCCGGCCGAAATGCCGGACAGGCTGACCGTTTGCTCTCCGGTGTTCTCGTTCAGCGTCAAATTGGCGATCGGATTCAGCGTCGGCGGATCGTTCACAGGATTGACGGTGACAGTGAACGTCCGGGTGGTCCTGTTGTTGGCCGACTGCCGGTCATCCACTGTCACCGTGATCGTCGCCGTCCCGAACGCATTGGCAGCCGGCGTGAACGTGAGCGTGCCGGTCGCGTTCGGGCTGGAATAACTGACCGTCGGATGCGGAATCAACGCCGGGTTCGACGACGTGGCCATGACCAGGAGGGTCTGCGACTCGTTGGTCGCTCCGGAGGAAATCCCCGTCAGGTTCACCGTGTGCGGACCCGAATCCTCGTCCACCGTCACATCCGCCAGCGGGTTCAGCGTGGGCGGGTCATTGACCGGCGTCACGGTCACCGTGAACGTCCGAGTGATCGTGTTGTTCGCGACATCACCGTCGTCCACAGTCACACTGATCGTCGCCGATCCGTGTCCATTGGGCACGGGTGTAAAGGTCAGCGTTCCGGTGCTGTTCGGGCTCGTGTAGTTCACCGTGGGATGAGGAATGAGCGCCGGATTGCTTGAAGTCGCGGTGACCGTCAACGTTTGATGTTCGTTCGTCGCGCCCGAGGAGATGCCCGAGAGATTCACGGTGGTCGGGCCCGAATCCTCTTCAACGGTCACATTCGCGATACTGTTGAGCGTCGGCCGGTCATTCACCGGTCCGACCGACACGATGAAGGTGCGAACCACCGTGTTGTTCACGGCCTGTCCGTCGTTGACCGTGACGGTGATCGTGGCCTCGCCGGACTGGCCGGCCACCGGCGTGAACCGGAGCGATCCGGTGCTGTTCGGACTGGTGTAAACGACAGTCGGATGCGGAATCAGCCCCGGGTTGCTCGAAACCGCCGAGATGGACAAGCTCTGGTTTTCGTTGGCAGCGCCGGAACTGATTCCGGAAAGAGGAACGGTTTGCAGGCCCGCGTTCTCGGTGATGCCGAGATTGGCGATCGGATTCAACGTGGGCGGATCATTCACGGGATTCACCGTGACCGTGAAGCTCCGCGTGGTGGTGGCGTTGGCGGATTGACCGTCGTTCACCGTGACGGTGATGGTCGCGGAACCGAAGCCGTTGGCCACCGGTGTGAAAGTCAGCGTCCCCGTCGCGTTGGGACTCGTGTAGTTCACCACGGGATGCGGAATCAGGGATGGATTGCTCGAAGTCGCGGTGACGGTCAACGTCTGGTTTTCGTCCGGCGCCCCCGAAGAGATGCCGGACAGTTGAACGGTCTGCGCTCCCGCATCCTCGTCCACCGTTACGTTCGCCAGCGAATTCAGCGTGGGCGGGTCGTTCACGGGGTTCACCGTCACGGTGAAGGTGCGCACGATGATATTATTGCTGGCTTCATTGTCGTTGACCTGGACGCTGATGAGCGCGGTGCCCGACGCGTTCGCAACGAGATGCAACACCAGGCTGCCTGTGGTGCTCGGACTGGAATAATTAACCGTGGGATGCGGAATCAACCCAGGGTTCGACGACGTCGCGGTCACCGTCAGCACCTGCGCCTCGGCGGCCGATCCGGAACTGATGCCCGAAAGCGCGACCGTATGCGAGGGCGTGTCCTCCTGCAGCGTCACGTTCGCAATCGGGTTGAGCGTCGGGAACTGATTGCCCGGCACGCCGGGCACCGTGTACACCACTTCCTCCGAGAAATCGCTCTCGATCCCAAGCACGTTATACGCAGTCGCCGCAAAGTAGTACGCCACTCCTTCCACCAGACCGGTAACCGTCACCGACGTCACATTGCCCACGTCGATCTTCGTGGTGTAGCTTCGGCTGGCATCGCCGTAGTAAACAAAGTACCCAACAACGCTCGGATCGGGGCTGGGATCCCAAGCGAGAGTAACACTCGCGGCGGATGCGCTCAGACCGGAAAAAATTGTCAGAACTCCAAGCAACCTGGCTACGACGGCGCGCCCTCGGTTACGGCTTACAACAACGTCTCTGTCCATCACGGACAAATCGCCACGCAGCTTGACTGCCAACCCGTTGCAGCACGCCTGCGCGCGGCGCGCCATCATCCCGCCACGCGAGCGCATTAACGTTTTCGACCTCCCATGTGCAGAGATGAGAATGGCACGCGTTGCTCCCGCAATCTTGAAGACTTTCAGGACAAGCCCTTTTCCCTTGTCCCGGAACCGGGCAGAAAGAATTCCACTTCCCTAATGATTGCTATTACAGCGACACCAGCCACAGCGCCGTCTCAGAACGCGCGCGCCGATGACGGGCACGGAAAAAATTGCGTCGTGGAATGGAAAATTTTTCCTCAAGTGAACGCGGCCCGCCGCACCGCGCACCGCGCACGGTCAACCGGGAATCTGAAACGGAAGGATGGTGGAGCCGAGGGGATTCGAACCCCTGACCCCCACAATGCCATTGTGGTGCTCTACCAACTGAGCTACGACCCCATCCGCAGCAGACGGGAATCTAGAGTCCTCGCCCGGATTGTCAAAGCCGATTTTCGTTCCCGCCGATTTCTGTCCCGCACCGCCGGGCAGTTGAAGCTGGACCGCGATCAGGCGTTCGAACGGAACAGCCAATGACAACAACGCCCGTCTTCGCGCGCCTTCACCCGAGGGTCGTGTCCCCGGGCCGATCAACCCCACTTCTCGGTCTTCATCTGCTGTTTCGTCGCCCCGAGCTCGAACACAATGCCTTCGGCAAACTCGACCAGCGCGTTGGGACCGCACGCGTAGAAGAATGTCTTCGAGATGTCCTGGACGTGCTGTTTCAGCCAGCGCGCGTCGATCCGCCCGCGCCGTCCCTCCCAGGGATCGCTCGGTTGCAGCCGCGTGCAGGTCACTTCGAACTTGAAGTTCGGATTCGCCCGCGCCAGTTCCTCAAACTCCTTCCGGAAGATGATGTCGTTCGGCGTACGCACGCTGTAGAGCACCGTGATCTTCGTCTCCAGCCCGCGACGCGTCGCCTCCCGCACAAACCCGCGAAACGGCGTCACTCCCGACCCGCCCGCAATGCAGATCAGGTGCGCGTCCGGCTCGTACACCGGCAGAAATCTGCCGGCCGGCGGCAGAACCTGCAGCACGTGCGACGGCTTGATCCAATCCACCAGCCGCGTCCCCATCTTCCCGTCGCGGCGCACGGTGAACTCATAAAACCCGCGGTCCAACGCGCAGGAGGACAGCGAGTACGCCCGCTTGTACGCCGGCTCGTCGGGCCAGTTGCAGGTAATGAACTGACCCGTCTTGAACACCGGATCGTAACCGTCCGGCCACTTCAATCGGATCGTCTTCGTATCCGCCGCCTCGAGGGTGACGGATTCCACATGCATGTCCACAGCTTCTCGACTCATGCGTGATCGCCCGGTAAGTAGCGGGCTTCGCGAACGTTTGTCAAAGAATCGTTTGCTCCGCGCATGGCAAGAAAAGATATGGCTTTGCCAATAGCAGGCCAGCCAATACGACCCGTTTCGGCAAACTTCGCCCAAACCGATGCACGTCATTCTGGCCCGACAACAATTGAGCCCGAACGTCACGCGCCTTGACGTCGCCGCTCCGCGCATCGCCAGGGTCCGCCGGCCCGGCCAGTTCGTCATCGTGCGTCTCGCCGACTGCTCCGAACGCATCCCGCTCACCATCGCCGACGCCGACCCCGCCAGAGGCTCGATCACTCTCGTCATCCAGGCCGTCGGCAAGAGCACGCGCGAACTCTCGGCGCTGCAACCGGGCGATTCCATCCACGACATCGCAGGGCCGCTGGGTCAACCCACCGAACTCATCCCGGCCGGAACCGCGCTCTGCATCGGCGGCGGTGTCGGCACCGCCGTCGTGTATCCCATCGCCCAGGGCCTGCGCCAACGCGGTGCGCGCGTCGTCAGCGTCATCGGAGCGCGCTCCAGCGAATGGATCATCTTCCAGCAGGAACTCGCCAGCCTCGGTGACGTCATCGTCTGCACCGACGACGGCTCTTGCGGCCGAAAAGGATTCGTCACTGACGCCGCCCGCGATCTCCTCGAAGCGGGCGGCATGGACATCGTCTATGCTGTCGGACCGGTGCCCATGATGCGCGCCGTGGCCGAGCTCACCCGCCGTTACGGCACCCGCACCATCGTGTCGCTCAATCCGGTGATGATCGACGGCACCGGCATGTGCGGCGGGTGCCGTGTCAGCGTCGGCGGTGCGGTGCGCTTCGCCTGCGTCGAAGGTCCCGAGTTTGACGGGCATCTCGTGGACTTCAACGAGCTCCAGGACCGGCTGAGCACCTACCGGGAGTTCGAACGCCGGGCCGAGGCCTGCGCGGCCGACGCGTGCAGGTTGAACCGGTCCCCAACTCAACCCTGATCATGCCGGACAGACTTTCCACGAAGCAGCGCCTCCAGATTCACCGGCAGAAAATGCCGGAACAGGATCCCTCGGTGCGCACAGCCAACTTCCACGAAGTCAACCTGGGGTTCAGCGAACAATTGGCCCTTCTCGAAGCTCAACGTTGCCTCCAGTGCAAAGACCCGCGTTGCGTCAAGGGCTGCCCCGTCGGCGTCAACATCCCCCGCTTCATCCGCCTCCTCAGCGAAGGCAGGATGGCCGAAGCCGCCCAAAGCCTGCTCTGCGACAACGCGCTTCCGGGCATCACAGGCCGCGTGTGCCCGCAGGAAATACAATGCGAAAGCGAATGTATCCGCGCCAACAAAGGCCAGCCCGTCGGGATCGGCTACCTCGAACGCTACGTCGCCGACTGGGCGCGAACACACCTGGATCATCACCATCATGACGCCGGAGCAGAATCGAACCCTCCTTCGACGCAACACCAGGTCCCCGCTTCCCCGCCGACCGTTACCCCGGACGCGAGTGCGCACCCGATCACTTCCCGCTCCGCCGCGTCCACCGCGGCCGGACGCAAGCGCGTCGCCATCGTCGGCTCAGGTCCCGCCGGACTCACTGCCGCGGGCGAACTCGCGCGACGCGGCTATGAGGTGACCATCTATGAGGCGCTCCACAAACCCGGCGGCGTGCTGGTCTATGGCATTCCCGAGTTCCGCCTCCCCAAAGCCATTGTTGCCCAGGAGGTCCAACGACTCGAAGCCGCGGGCGTTCGGATCGAGTGCAACGTCATCATCGGCCGCACCTTCACCATTCCCGAATTGCTCGAACGGTTTCACGCGGTCTTCATTGCCAACGGCGCCGGGCTGCCGATCTTCATGAACGTGCCCGGCGAGAACCTCAAGGGCGTTTACTCCGCCAACGAATACCTGACCCGCGTCAACCTGATGGCCGCCTACCAGTTCCCGAAAACCGACACGCCGGTCCTCCACGGACAACGGGTCGCTGTCGTCGGCGGCGGCAATGTCGCCATGGACGCCGTTCGCACCGCCCGCCGGCTCGGCGCCCGCGAATCCATGATCGTCTATCGCCGCACGCGCAATGAGCTCCCCGCGCGCGCCGAAGAAGTGCACCACGCGGAAGAAGAAGGCGTCCGGTTCCACTTCCAGACCGCCCCCTCAAAGGTGATCGGCAACAGCGAGAACTGGGTCACCGGACTCGAATGCATCCGCATGAAACCCGGCGCCCCGGACGAATCCGGCCGCGCCCGCCCGGAACCCATCCCGGGATCGGAATTCACATTGCCCTGCGATATCGTCGTCGTCGCCATCGGCACTCGCGCCAACCCCTTGCTCACGTCCACCTGCCCCGACTTGAAGCTGAACCGCCGCGGCAACCTCGTCGTTGATGAAAACGGGATGACCAGCGTACCCGGCGTGTTTGCGGGCGGCGACATCGTCCGCGGGTCGGCAACCGTGATTCTCGCGATGGGCGACGGCAAACGCGCCGCGCAATCGATCGACCGATACCTGAACGGATAGCAATGCCCCGCATCGCCGTTCACTGGGGTTATTGGATGCTCGATGTTGGGTGTTGGATGCTTTCCGGCGTCCGTCCGCCAGCCAAAGCCGCAAGATTTCTTTTGAAACGATCCGGATTCTGCTAACAATCCGGCATG
The DNA here is from genome assembly GCA_002385705.1 of Verrucomicrobia subdivision 3 bacterium UBA3939. GTDB lineage: Bacteria > Verrucomicrobiota > Verrucomicrobiia > Limisphaerales > UBA3939 > UBA3939. Next base: position 27,675 of record DGDZ01000037.1, on the reverse strand, counting down.
ACCGCTGACCGCTCCTTCTCGCGAAAACTCAATCGCCGCTCGTTCATCAAAGTCGCCGGCACCAGCGCCGTAATTCTCGGCTGTCCCGCTTTCGTTCGCGGACAGAATCTCAACAGCAGGATCAACATCGTCACCATCGGCGCCGCAGGCAAAGGCGCTTCCGACACCGACCATTGCGCGACCGAAAACATCGTCGCCTTGTGCGATGTCGATCGCAACCATTGCGCCGGGCAGCTCAAGAAGTATCCCGACGCAAGGTATTTCCAGGATTTCAGGAAGATGCTGGACGAAATGGGCCGCTCCATCGACGCGGTCATTGTCTCCACGCCGGATCACACGCACGCGGTGGCGGCATCGGCCGCCATTCAATTGGGCAAACATGTTTACGTCCAGAAACCACTCACTCAGACAATTCACGAAGCCCGGCGGCTGCGCGACCTTGCGCGCCGGCACAAGGTGATCAGTCAGATGGGCAACCAGGGCAGCGCCGAGGACGGGTTGCGCCGCGCCATTGAGGTCATCCAGGCCGGCATCATCGGCGTCCCCCGCGAAGTGCATATCTGGAGCAACCGCCCCATCTGGCCGCAAGGCATGGATCGCCCTGCAGGCTCCGATCCCGTCCCTGAAGGACTCGATTGGGATCTCTGGCTCGGACCGGCTCCCGCGCGCCCGTTCAAGGGAAACCGCGTCTATCACGATTTCAACTGGCGCGGCTGGCTCGAGTTCGGCACCGGCGCCCTGGGCGACATGGCCTGTCACACGGTGAACATGCCGTTTCGCGCGTTGCAGCTCGGCTATCCCAGTGTCATCGAAGCGGAATCCTCCGGCATGAACGGCGAGAGCTACCCGCTGCGCTCAACGATCCGCTTCGAATTCCCGCGGCGTCAGCCTCCCTCGCAACCCGCTGCAAAAGGAGCCGAACAGCTGCTTGCCTTTGCAAAACCCGATCCCGACCCGATCGTTCTTTGGTGGTACGACGGCGGCAAACCGACCCCCGACAATCCTTTCCGGCACGACGGCAGCAACAAACCGCCTGCCGACATCATCGCGGACGTGGCCGCATTGCGCGGCGAGGTGCCTCCGAGCGGCTGCCTGATCATCGGCTCGAAGGGGCAAATCTTTTCTCCCGACGACTACGGCACGCAGTTCTTCATCAAACTCAATGACGAGCCGCGCTTCACCTTTTATCGCAGGCACGAAGCCGCAGCATCCGTTCCGGAAAGCCTTCCCAGGAATCCGTTCACCGGCGACGCCGACAAGCGGCATCATCTCGAATGGCTGCAGGCGATCAGGGAGAACAAACCCGAGTTGTGCCACTCCCGCTTTGACATCGCGGCTGAACTCACGGAAATCATGCTGCTCGGCTGCGTGGCATTGCGCGTCGGAAAACGTCTCGAGTGGGACGGCCCGGGCATGCGGGCGAAGAATGCGCCCGAGGCCGCCCAATTCGTCCGGCGCGTCTATCGCTCCGGCTGGTCCGTGTAGGCCGGCCGGCCGCTCATTGATTCGTTTGCCTGGCTTTCCGCTGGAGCTCTTCCCCGGCATTCTCCACGGCGCGCCCGGCATCCCTCGCTGCATCCTCGGCAGCCTCCCTCTGTTTTTCCAGGGTGCGCTCAGCGTCACGTCCGGCATCGCGCAGCTTGTCCGCGGATTCGTCCAACGTTTCCCCGATCCGTTCCCCGGCGTCCTCCGCGGCGCCCTGCGGGGTATCCCTGTCCCTGTCGCAGCCCGCAAGGAACAATGCAGTGCAGGCACAAGCCAGTCCAACAGCCAGACGTTTTCCGTTGCAGATGTTCAGTATGCGTTTCATACGCAAACCTTCTCCTGCCTTTACCCCAACCCGCAATCAGGCATTCGCCCCAGAAGAAGACGGTGGGGATCGGATGGAACGGACAACGCTGGCGTCAATCGTCAATCGTAAATCCAGCAGGCGACACCATCACCACAAACTCACCCTTGACCGCGCGCGTCTTCATCGCCTCCAGCAGCTCTGACGGCGTTCCGCGCAGGTATTCCTCGAATTTCTTTGTCAATTCGCGCGCCAACACCACCTGGCGCTCCGGAAAGATATCCTTCAACTCCTCCAACAGTTTCACCACGCGGAAGGGCGATTCATAAAACACCAGCACGCCCGGCACGCCTTTCAATCCCTCCAATCGCTTCCTTCGCTGGCCGGACTTGTGGGGCAGGAATCCAACGAAATGAAACTCCGCCGTGGGCAATCCGCTCGCCGTCAGCGCCGCCACAAGCGCGCTCGGGCCCGGCACCGGTTCCACCCGCAACCCCGCTGCAATGGCCGCGCGCACCACCCGTTCACCCGGATCGCTGATCCCGGGACTCCCCGCATCCGTCACCAAAGCCACCTTCTCGCCCCGGCGCAGGCGTTCGATGATCTCCTCGCTCCGTTTCGCTTCGTTGAACTGAAAACAGCTCAGCAACGGCTTTTGAATCCCGAAATGCCGCAGCAACTGCCCCGACCGGCGCGTGTCCTCCGCCGCAACAACGTCGCACTCCCGCAACACCCGCAACGCCCGCAACGTGATGTCCTCGAGATTGCCGATGGGAGTGGCAACGAGATACAGCGTGCCGGCGGTCAGAGGCGACGGTTCCATGACCCGGCCCTCACTTGCCGACGCCGCGTTCGCTCGTCCGAATGAAACGAACGAGATGCTGAACCTCGGGAATCTGCGGGAACTTCTTCTCGATCTGCTCGAGCGCGTTCGAAATCGTCAGCCCTTCCCGGAACAGAGTCTTGTAAGCCTGCCGCAACGCCGCTTGCGCCTCCTCGGAAATACCGGCGCGCTCCAGCCCCACCTTGTTGATCGTTCGCGTCCGCGCCGGATTGCCGTCCGCCATCATGAACGGCGGAACGTCCTGCACCACCTTCGAACACCCGCCGATCATCGCCAGCCGCCCGATGCGGCAGAACTGATGCACGGCGGCCAGCCCGCCGATCACGGCGCTGTCCTCCACGATCACATGCCCCGCGAGCGTGGCCACGTTCGACATGATGATGTGATCGCCCAGCGTGACATTGTGCGCAATGTGGCAGTACGCCAGCACATGGTTGTGCGAACCGATCACTGTGGCCTCGCCGTCGCCCGTCGCACTGTGGACCGTGACGTATTCACGAAACGTGTTGTGGCTGCCGATCTCGGTCCGGGTGACGCCGCCTTTCCATTTCAGGTCCTGCGTCTTCAACCCGATGCTCGCAAACGGAAAGATCTCGTTCCCCTCTCCCAGCCGCGTATGCCCGTCAATCACCACGTGCGAATGCAGCCGGCAACGCGGCCCCAACGCGACATGCTCCCCGATAATGCAATAAGGCCCGATCACGCAGCCTTCGCCGATCTCCGCGCGCGGATGAACCAGAGCCGTAGGATGAATCGACGTCATGCTTCAGGCTTCCCGCACCATGAACGTCACGTTCGCCTCGCTGACCACTTCGCCGCGGACCTTGCACACGCCTTTGGCCTTGCCGATCCTGCCCCGCATCCTCGTGAGTTCAACTTCGATCACCAGCGTGTCGCCCGGCACAACGGGCTTCCGCCATTTCACGTCCTCGGCCGACATAAAGTACGCAATGGAACCGGCATTCTCCGCCTGCCTCAGCATCAGAATGCCCGCTACCTGGGCAATCGCCTCCAGTTGCAGGACCCCGGGCATGATCGGGTGGCCGGGGAAATGCCCCTGGAAGTAAAGCTCGTTCATCGTGACGCCTTTCACGCCGCTGATGAAGTTGCCTTCCACTCGCGTGATCCGGTCCACCATCAAAAACGGATACCGGTGCGGCAGAATGCGCATGATCTCCTCGATGCTCATCGCCCCGCTTTCATCCGCCACATCGGCCGACGCGGCGTCATCCGCCCTCGAAACCGGCGGCGGCCCGAACGCCTGCGCCGCCCGCAAAGGCCTCTCCATCTGCGCCCGGATCAAACGCGCCAGCTCGCAGTTGGCAAGATGACTCGGTTTCACCGCGATCAAATGCCCGTGAATCGGCCGCCCTACCAGCGACAGGTCGCCGATAATGTCCAGGATCTTGTGCCGGACAAATTCCTCCGGGTAGCGAAGCGGTTCCGTCGTGAGCACCGCGTCGTCCCGGATCACCACAGCGTTCTCCAGGCTGCCTCCCTTGATCAGCCCGTTCCGGATCAGGTATTCGATCTCCTCGTAGAAGCAAAACGTGCGGGCCCTGGACAACTCCTCTTCCCAGCTCCGGGGATTCAGCTCAACGCTGTAAAACTGGGTGAAACGCCCTTTCCTGTCCGCGCTCGTGCAACTCACCTTGAACCCCTCATACGGAAACAGCGTCATCTCCGTCTCGCCAATCTGCAGTTCGATCGGCGCCGTGATGCGATAGGGCTCCCGCCGCTCCACCTGCAACGCAATGCCCGCCTCCTTGATCATCCGGCAAAACTCCCGCGAACTGCCATCCGCAATCGGCGGTTCGTTCGCGTCCAGTTCCACAATCGCGTTGTCGATCCCGAAACCGGCAAACGCCGCCAGGACGTGTTCCACCGTATGAATCTTGATGTTCCCGCGAGCCAACGTCGTGGACCGGTTCGTCTCAGCAACATTCTCCACACGGGCCTCGATCTCCGGCCTGCCTTCAAGGTCCACCCGCCGGAAGCGAATGCCTGTGTTGGGCGGCGCCGGAAGAAACGAAAGGTTCACCCGGTTTCCGCTGTGCAGTCCAATACCGGCAAAATGAACGGGACGACTAAGAGTTTGCTGGTTCAGCACCGCGGAATTAAACAAGTGCCCGTCTCCATTGTAAAGGCGGTCGAGAGTTCAAACGCCTCGCCACCACCGGCGTCGTTCCGAGGGCTTCGCCGATGACTGTGTCCCCACGGCTTATCGCCTGCCGTCGTACCAGGGGTGGCATTCCTCCCGGCTGGTCAGCGTCCTCCCCCCCGCCAGCACAGTCCGCACAATGAATCTCAGGTGCTCCCGGGGCGTATAGAGGTGAACCTTCCGCGCCGAAGTCAGAATCGGGTGCCGATGCAGAATCACCACGCGCCGCCCCTCCCGCCGCGCCAGCTTCTTCAGGCGCTTGCTCAAATCAATCTCCTCGCTCGCAAACAAACGCTCGTTAAAACCCCCAACCCGCCGGAACGCCGCCGTCTCGCAAAAAATGAACGAGCCCGCCACCCACCGGAACGCCCGGCTCACGGCGTTCCAGGCCGCCGTCACCAGATCCGCCTTCGGATGACGCCCCTCCAGCCGCACAATCGTCCCGCCCGCCAGACAACGGCCCGACTCGATCTCGCCGGCAACCGCTTCCATCAGCTCCGGACTCGGATGGGAGTCGGCATCGACAAAGATCAGCCAGTCGCCCATCGCCGCGGCCGCGCCACGGTTCCGCGCGCGGGCGATCTGGTTGCAGGGCTCGAACACAACCGTCGCGCCCGATTCCCGCGCGATCTCCGCCGTCCTGTCCGTCGAGTTGTTGTCGCAGACAATCCGCTCCACCTCCCAACCGCGACGCAAGAAAGCGTCGGTCGCCGACGAAATGGACCTCAAGGTTGCTCCCAGCAGGCGTTCCTCGTTGAACGCGGGAATAACAATCGAAACGCGCATCGCACCTCAGCCGCGAGCGCCTCCGCGCGACCGCAATGAACCTGCCGTCTGTATCGTTCTCGATACCGCCATCGAATATGTGTCCCGACGCCCGCTCAACAAGGCCGGCAGGACGCCGGACGCGCTCACTTTGGCCGAATCCAGCGGAATTGACAACCACCGCACGCCATCCTTCGCCTTCTCGTCGCAGTCCAACAGTCCGAATTCCTGCCGCGCCTCTGGATCGCCGGCGCGGCCGGCCGCCGGCGCGATACCGACGGACCAATCGCACATCGTCTTCGAAACGCGCCCGAGGATTCCTTCAGCCGGCCAACGTCGCCAGAGCTTCGATTCTCCCTCACCACGAGAGGCGATCGCGCCTCTTCATCATTCACTTCATGTCCCGTTCGTGGACTGCAGCCTCCACAACCTCTCGGTTCATCCATCGGCTCGGAGAAAAATTGTTCGACTGCACGTGAACTCGGTCGCGCGCGACCGTCTCATTGTGTTCTCGTGACACCGTGACGAAGCGGAATTCTCCCGGCGAAAGCAGCCGATCGAGAACCAAAAAATTCATTAACGTTGCCGAATGCGTTTCACGCGGCGCGGCGGCACGTGATATGCAGCCGTTCTTGTGTTATCACGAACCAACACCACCACAACCGGAAGTCAGCTTTGCCGCAAATGGAAAACGTGTCTGAGAAACGCCATCCCGCTCTGACGGCGCCCCAGGGTCGGCAATCGTTCGTTTATGCAAAAGGAAGCACAGCCAAAGGTCTTGTTGTATCAGAGCGTCGGGTTTCTTGCGATCATCGTCCTCTCGTGGTTGGATGAACTCGTCAATCTCCGGGCCCTCATCTTCGAGCACAACTTCTACATCGCCGATTTTCAGGAGCTGATCCTGAAAATGCTCTTCATCCTCGCGGTCTGGCTCCTGGTCGGAAACGCCACCCGCCGCATCCTGGAACACGTCAAATACCTCGAGGGATTCATGAAAGTCTGCGCCTGGTGCCGGCGCATCGACTACCGCGGCCGATGGATGCCCCTCGAGGAATTCCTCCAGCAAGGCTTCGACACGCCCACCTCCCACGGCATCTGCAAGGAATGCCTCGAAATCCAGAAGTCCATCCTCGAAGCCGCCCGCCAGAAAGAAGCCTCCCTCCCTTCCGGCAACCAACAGGAATCCACTGCCTGCCCCCCGTAACTCCCTCCGCCGGAACCACAACGAACTTTTGTTGCATATGCAACAAAAGTTCGGCATGCCTTCGGCCCGGTGGCGATGCCCCAATTGAACCCGGCTCCGCCTCGCGCTAAGCTGAGCGAGCCTGCCGGGGCGGGCCGATGCCCGTTCCAGGCAACGCTCCCGGTTTGAAACGCTTATGGCTGATGCTCTATCAACTCCAGCGCCGTCAACGCCGCCCCGAAAAAAGCGGCGTGCCCTGCGAATCCTCGGATGGACCGCGCTGTCCGTCTTCGTTCTCCTCGTTGTCGCCTGGTTCGTCCTCACCAGCGCGCCCTTCTTCAGGAAGGTCGTCCTGCCGCGCGTCAGCGATTCCATCAACGCGGATGTCACGGTGCGGGATGCGTCCATCCGCCCCTTCAGTTCCGTCGTGCTTTACGACCTCAAGGTTCATCCCCGCGGAGAAGCCCCCCTGCTCTCCGCAAAACAGGTTCGACTGCGATACAGCCTGTTCGCCATTCTCGGCGGGACCGTTCTGGTCGAAGAAGCCTTTCTCGATTCGCCTGTAATCACCCTTGTCGAAGATCCGGATGGCCGCACGAACGTCGACCCCCTCCTGCAGGAAACTGAAGAGGAGCCGGCCGCCGAAACGCCGCAGCTCGATATCCGCCGCGTCGCCATCTCCAACGCGGTGGTTCATTACGAAAAACGCTACGCCGATTCCACCCGCGACACGACTGCCGTCAGCAACCTGAATGTGACGCTGACCGGATTGAAAAACGGCGACAGCGGCCGGCTGGCCATCGCAGCGACTGTGTCCATGAACAGCGGATGGAACGCGGCCGCCGGTTCAGGCAGCGCCGGCGCGGCCGCTGGAACACTGCAGGCCTCTTTCAACGGCGATTACACGTTCGCCCTTTCACCGGACCTCAACCCCATCTCCATCAAAGGCAACTCGCAGTTCGCAGTGAACCGTGCCGAAGGAACCTTCGCCGACCTTTCGGCCCTCGGCGTCGATCTCGTCGCCGACGTTGCCCCGGGCCAGATCATCGAGCTGGCGTTGCGATTCCGACAGGGCGAAACGCAGCTCGGCGCATTGCGCGCAAACGGGCCATTCAGCATCGAGAAGATGGAAGGGCTCGTGAACGTGGAACTGACGCCGATCGACCGGCGTGTGCTCAATCTCTTCGGAGCGCCGTCGGGGCTGGATTTCGGCACCACGACCCTTACCTCGACCAACCGCGTGCAACTGGCGAACGCCGGAACCGAAGCGTCGCTGGCGGGGCAGTTCGACATCGCTCGCATGCAGGTGATTCAAGGCGGGCAATCGACGCCCACGCTCGACTTGCGCGCGACGTACGATTTCCGCATCGACCTGGCGGCCGGCAATCTGATGGTGCGCGCTTTCGATCTGAACGGCACGCAGCAGGGCCGACCGTTCCTTCGCGGCGAACTCAGTGAACCCCTGGTCTGGAACTGGGGCGGGTCCGGCGGCGAAGCGGGCGTTTCGTCGTTGAAACTCAGCGTCACCAATCTCGCCCTCGCGGACTGGCAGGCGCTGCTGGGCGAAGGTCTGTCCGGACGCGCCGGCCTGCAACTCACCGTCGCGTCGCAGCAATCCGGCCGGCAATTGAACTTCGATCTGGCTGCATGGCTGCAGGACCTTTCCGTGGCCGCGGGAACCAACCGCATTTCGGGCATCGACGTGCAAGCGGGTCTTCGCGGCACGGCAGCCGACCGGATGGCCTTCGATTACCGCCTGGATGTCCACGGAACTCAGCAACGGCAGGAGGCCCTGCCCGCTCTCAGCGTTTCAGGCAAAGGCAACTACAACTTCGACACGACCGCCGCCGAAGTGGACGTGCTCGCCCAAAGCGCGTTGCCCGAGCTGTTCAGTCTTCTGGCGCAGCCGGAAATGAAGGCCGAAAGCGGAGCGCTCTTGCTCAATGCGAAGATCACTCAAACCGGCGCCGGCCAGGTCGTGCTCGGAGAGGCGTCGCTCACGAACTTCACCGGCCACGCCGCCGGGAGTGCCTTTCGCCATTACGGCCTGAACGCCACCTTCGACATCCAGAGCGACGCTGAATCCATCCGGATCCGAGACGTTCACGGAACGTTCAGTGAAAACGGCCGCGCCGGAGGCGCTTTTCAACTCAACGGTTCCCATCGCATCGCCTCAAGCTCCGGCCAATTCAGCGTCACACTTTCGGACCTGAACCAGAACGCGCTCCGTCCGTTCCTCGAATCCCTGTTTGCGGACAAGACCCTCGTTTCAGCAACCCTCAACGCAACAGCGTCGGCGGATTACGATGCAACAGACAAGCCCGCCATCCGCGCCGAAATCGATCTCGCAAACCTGGTCGTCGCCGGCAAGCAGGAGCAACCGCCCCGCGCGCTGGAGGCGCATCTCGCGCTGGACACGACTCTGCAATCAACTGCCGCGGAGATTCGCAAGTTCGAGCTCGGCCTCACCCCCACCCAGAGAGCCGAAAACCGGCTGCACATTGCGGGCCGCCTGGATTTCTCCGACACCAACGCGCTGCAAGGGAACTTGAAGATTGCCGCCGATTCGCTCGACCTCACGAGCTACTACGAGCTGTTCGAGCCCGCGCCGGGAACCCAGCCGGGCACGCAAACCGAGCGGCCAGCCGGCGCCATCCCGGAGCCTGCGGCCGCAGCGCAAACAGAACCGGAACAGGAGCCCGAGCCCATCGGGATCCGTTTCAGGAATCTCGTTGCCGACGCCTCCATCAGCCGGTTGTACCTTCGCGAAATCGAGATCACGAACCTCCAGACCCGGATCCATCTCGATGGCGCAAAATTCCTGATGGACCCGTGCCGCCTGGTCCTGAACGGCGCCCCGGTGTCCGCCCGCGCGGATGTGGATCTTTCCGTTCGCGGGTATGCCTATGCTCTGGCGTTCGACGCCGACGCCGTTCCGTTCGCTCCGCTGGTCAACACGTTCCAGCCGGACCGTAAAGATCAGCTCGGCGGCACTCTGTCCGCTCATGCCGACATCAAGGGAATCGGAATCACCGGCCCCAGCCTCCAGCGCTCGTTGGCCGGGAGCTTTGACATCGGCACAACCAATCTGAACCTGGCGCCCCAGAACATTCGCAGCCCGCTGCTCAAGCTGATCGTCACTGTCGTTTCCATGGTTCCCGATCTGGCCGGCAACCCGCAGGCCGCCCTGGGCACACTCGCCGGCAGCCTCGTCGGTTCCCTCACTCAAAAGCTCACAGGCGGCAGCATGATGGAAGTCACCAACTCGCCGATCGACATCGTCCACGCCGAAGGGACCATCGCCAACGGCCGCGTGGAACTCAAACAGGCCACAGTTCGCAGCACGGTGTTCCAGGCCGACGCGATGGGATCGGTTCTCCTCGCCCCGGTTCTGTCCAATTCCACCGTCAACATCCCCATCAGCATCGCTCTGACCCGTCCGTTGGCGGAACGGATCAACATGGTCCCGCCCGACACGCCGACCAATGCGCTTTACGTGAAGTTGCCCGATTTCTTCTCCGCCGAAGGCACGCTGGGACAGCCGCGACCCCGCATCAACACGGCGGCGCTCGCCGTCCCGGTGCTGAAACAATTCGGCGTCGAGATTCCAGGAACGGGAGGCACCAACACCGGCGTCGGCGGATTGCTGCGCGGCATCCTCAACCCGCAAACACCGCCGCCTGCGACAGACACCAATCAACCTCCCGCAACCAACCAGAACCCGGTCGGCAATATCCTGAACAGAATCCTGGGCCAGTGAGCGGGAACGGCGTGAACATTCAACAGCGGATCCGCCGTTTTCGAATACGCAGGATGATCCGACGACGGCTCGCGAGGACGCTCGCCCCACCGCCACCTTGAATTTCCCGACGCGGCCCGGGAAGACAGGAGGATCTGCCCTTTTGGCTGACTATCTCCCGCCCGGTCGTCCCGACGCCGAAACCAGCGCGCTTCCCTCGACCGTGCGCGTGCCAAGTGAAGTTGCACAGCGGGCGCAGACGAACTCGTGGAGTTCGCCCGACGGAAGAACGAGCAGCAGGCGCTCGCGCACCGGTTGAGATCGGCCGCACCTGGGGCAGTAGAGTTCGCTTGCCGTGAAGCTCCCGAACTGCTGTGGCATGGGCTAAACCTTGATGACGTGCCGCAGGATGTCAAACAGCACCTTGGCCGGCGCCTGGTCCGCATCGATCCGGTGCACCAGCCGTTGCCCATAATAGCGCAGCACCGGCTTGGTCTCCTTCTCGTAAGTACGCAGCCGCTTCCGGATCACGTCCAGGCTGGCGTCGTCCAGCCGATTCTCCTTCAACGCCCGGCGCTGCATGCGTTGAACCAGGTTGTCCAGGTTCGTGCAGCGCAGATAAAAGATGGTCACCACATCGAGCACGTCGCTCAGCATTTCCGCCTGGTGCACGTTGCGCGGAATTCCGTCCAGCACCAGCGTGTCCTGTTCCGGGCGGAAGCGCCCGGTCTGCGTACTCAGGGCGATGGACTTGCTCCAGAGCTCAACCGTCTGTTCGTCGGGCACCAGCTCGCCCCGGCTCGAATACTCGACGAACACTTTGCCGATCTCGCTTTCAATATCCAGGTTGCGGAACACGTCGCCGCAGGCGCAGTGGAAGAAGTTGGGAATCGAACCAAGAATGCGCCCCTGCGTTCCCTTGCCCGAGCCAGGCGCGCCGAACAGCAGAATGGTTCGATACTTCATGGCACGGGAGCGTCACGCGTCCTTGTGCTTCAGTTGCACTTCCTGGATTTCGGCAAACGGCAGCATGATTTCCTCGCTCGCATTGCCCTTCTGCACCTGAACGTGCATGTCGTTGGCCGCAATGCGCGTGATGCGGGTGGCCACATACTGACCACGGGCCGATTTGATGAGCATGACCATGTCCTTGTCGGCCTCGCGCCGCACCATGCCGAAGAAGCCGGCAAAACGCGTTTCAAAAAAGCGCCGGTTGAACGTGAAGGCTCCGCGCTGAAAGGTCTGCGTCTGTGGAATGTTCGCGCCCCCCGCCGCCGGGCTCGCAAGATGCAGACCGCCGGATTCCGCGCTCGCCTCCGACGTCGCGCCCGGCACGGTGAACGTCGGCGTCTCCGGCGGAGGTTGATTCGCCAACGCTTCCTCGGACTGGCCGATCTGCGTGGGCATGGACAGGAAGATAATCGGGCCGATGATCGGCGCGACGGCGGAGATGCCGCAAACCAGCGGCACCGGCCGCGCGCGAAACACGGCAATCTCGCGCGCCGCAAACAGATTGGCGGCATACAACAGCCCGATCACCACAAGGCCGACCCCCGAAGAAAGCATTCCGCCAATCAGCGAAGGCGATTGCGGCCGCTCCAGGCGCGGGACAGGATTCAGGTTCACCGCCGTGAGCTGGGCGCGTTCTTCCGGAGTGATTTCAATAAAGGCCGCGGCGAACTCGGCCATCCTCCGATTCTTCGTGTCGCGCGCGAACTCCCGAATGTGTTCCTGCTTGAACGCGGCCCACGGGACGCGCTCATAACGGCCGTCGTCGAGCCGGATCTGCACCCCCTCCTCGTCGGCCGAGCCCGGTATCAGTTCGCCGATCACCGTGTCGCCGCCTTCCAGTTGATACGTCGCCGCGCCGGCTGTGCCCGCGAGAAGAGCCAGGAGCCAGCATGCCGTCAGAATCAAGCAAAGCTTTCGCACAGAGCGCTTTCCTTAACAAATGCCCGCCCGCAAAGGAAGCAAATTAAACGCCGCCACACTCGGTGGGGCGAGCAGCCTGCCACGCCGAAACTCAGCGAAGGCCGAAGCCAGCGTACGATAACTGAAATTAACGGAGTCGCGCACTCCGCAAGTGCTCCACTCCGTCCTTCCCTTCGGGTTTCGTCCTTCGGAATTCTTTCTGCTCTCGGAACTCGGATTTCATCCAGTCGCCCCAAACTGCTGCCACCCCGAATCGTTCCTCAGCAGAACACCCCACCCGGGATTCGCCGCAAGCATCCGCTCGATCTCATCTTCCCCGAGAATCATGCACGCGGTGGACAACGCGTCCGATTCCGCCGCGCTCGGCGCAAACGCCCATACCCGCGGACGTAACGTCGCAGGTCGCCCGGTTCGCGGATCCACAATATGATTGCCCTTCACCGCCAGCCCCGATGCGCTCACAGACACATGCCGCAGCAATCGCCCCGTTCCAACCGCGTCCAGTTCGAGCCCGGCCGACCACCCCGCAAGCCCCTCCGGCGGCGCGCCCGCCAGAACACTGCTTCCTCCCGCGACAAGAAGACAGGACGTGCAATCCCAGTCGGCCAGCTCCTCCGCCATCCGGTCGAGGGCGAACCCTTTCCCTATGGCCCCAAGGTCCAGATCCAGCCGGCCCTGGTCGCAGCGAATCGATCTCGCCTCCTCGAGAAGCGACCACGCGGGCGGCGGTTGCCCGGTCTTCCGCATGGGAATGGCCGAGAACGCGCCTCCGGTCGCCCGCTCCATCCTCTCCGCGATCCGCAGGCAGGCAAACACGGGTTCGCTCAGGCGCAGCGTTTCTCCCGCAGCCAGATGCGACGCCTGGGAAATCTCGCTGTTCTCCCGAAAGCGGCTCAACAACCCTTCCAACCGGTCGACCACCTCAAACGCCGCCCTCGCCGCCTGCGCCGCGTACCTGGGCTCCTGGTCCGCAATGCGCACCTGAAACACCGTCGCCATCGCATTGTGATTGAAAACCTGGATGCTCATCTCGACGACGTCCTGCAAAACCGGGCGCCCCGTCGACAGGCAGTCAGCGCCATTGAAGAGGCGCTTTGCCTGAACCAGCCGCCGCTGAAGCGCAGCTCATTCATGCGCGGTCGATCCGGCCGGATTCTCCGGATTCGTCCATAGCAACACCAGCACGTTCGGGCGGAGCCCGAAAAACTCCGGCCGCCATCCGGTGATTCTCGTTCCGATGCTCTCCGCCGCCTCGATCGAGGTAATGTAAACCTCCGCCGGGCCCGGATCGTTCCCCGGCTGCCAGTACCCCGTTTCCGGGAACTGCCGCAGGTACCATGGCAGCGGCCACGGATCCGCTGCCACCACTGCAACGCGGGAATGGGTGCTCCCCGTGACTTCGCGCACACGCTCCGGCAGCCCTAACAGGTCCTCGGATGTGTGCGCGTACGCGTAGGGATTCTGCTCGTCCGCCGGCTTGCTCACACTCCAGAACCAACTGTCGCCCGCCAGTGCAGCTAGGGACGCCACCCCCGCAAGAACCAGCAACCACCTTGCGCCCGCCAGCGGCACGAACCGAAACATCGCCAACGCGCCCACACCCGCCAGCACGGCGATCGGCAACCAAAGGTTCAACGCCAGCCACGGCGTCTTGTAGGGTATCAGGCTATAGATCAGCGCAACGCTTACCCCGTAAACGGCCCACGCCCCCGCCGCCAGACCGGCGCCGACCTGGACTTCTTTTCCCGCGTCACGCGACCGTTCTCCGCCGTCGTTGGACACGAACTCATTCTGCAAGGCAATACTCCGCAATCGCGACGAGCAGGCGACAACCCCTCCGGCAATCGCAAGGCCAACCACAATCCCGCCCGGCCACGCGCCGCCGATCAGGGCAAGATAATACGACAGGGGTTTCTCATGCCCTTGCCCTCCGGCACGTGCCGTGAATTGCGGCACCGCCCGAACCAGATCCGCCGGCCCGCGCCAGTGCCGTCCGCCCCATGTGTAGAGGACGATCACCACCACTGCCATCACCAGGCATCCGGCGACCACCGTCCGCCACCAGGCGATTTGCCGTCCCGCATTCTTTGCTCCACCGACAGGTGGTTCACGCAGCGCGCCCTTCCTGTTCCCTCGAGTTGCAAACCAGAGCCAGAATCCCGTGAGGCCGACCGCAGCGTAGTGCAGCACGGCGGTCTCCTTGCACGCCAGCATCAGGCCCGCGCATGCGCCGGCCCATGCTCCCCACACTGCGCCGCCCCCGAACACCGCGCGCCAGAGCGCCAGAAGAAAACCCAGTGTGACGCCAACAAACAACGCCTCGTGGATGAAGTAGCGATGATAGTAAACGGACAGCGGTCCCACGGCGAATAGCACCGCCGCTCCCAGGGAAGGAAGAAAGCCGATCTGCCGAACCAGCCCGCCAAACAACAGGATCGTCAGCGTCCCCGCGATCACCGGACCGAGACGAACCGTCGTCTCCGTGAGGTCCGCCAGGCTCGACTTGCCCGCCAGCCGGGCGACGGGCAACGCGAACGCGTAGAGCGCCGGGCCGTGCCGGTCCTCCGGATCGTAAGTGTACGGTTCGCCCTCGAGCAGGTATCCCGTGATATAACCGTTCACCGCCTCGTCCGTGTGCATCGGGCGCTCGCCCAGAGAGGGCAGGCGCAGCGCGAGCGCCGCCAGCGCGAGGCCGGCAAAGATCGCCCAGCGGACTCTAGGCGGCGGGCTTGCCAAACACTTCCACCTCGATGTAGTGGTTCAGCCGATTGCTCGTGTTGCCGTTGCTGTAGAGACGGACGTAACGGCCTTTGACTCCCTTCGCGTCAATCAATCGGCCCTCGTTCGTTTCCACATACGCGAAATCCTTCCCCGCCCCGAACCCGTGGTTGTTCTGGTAGTCGTTGTTGAACACCGTCGTCACACCCGACGCGAACTTGGGATCATCGGAGATCTGCACCACGACGTCGCGGTACACCCGCGCCTGGGAATGATAGTGCCAGACCAGAATCGCGTAGATCTCCGCCGTCTGGCCCAGATCGATCTGCACCCATTGTTTGCCCGGCCCCAGTTCCACCCAGTACCCCTCTTCGCCTTCCTTGTCTCCGTCCGTGATCAGTTCCAGGTCGCCGATGATCGGCTCGTTGTCGCTCGACGTGACCTTCTTGCCCAACGCCAGGTTCGTCGTCCCGACCGGCACCATGAAATCCGGGCGCTTGCCCTGCCGGGGCGGCTCGAGGTTCGGCAGTTTCACCGGGACCGGCGTGCCGACGAACAGCGGCTTCGGCAGTTCGGTTTTCAAGGGAACTTTCTCCTGCGCCACACTCGTGGCCGCAAGGCTCACAACACTCAGAAGAATCAGGGAAGTCAATGTGCGGTTCATATCACTGTGTCGATTACAATCCGGCCACCACCTGTTCCATGTTCAGGTCGATGGCTTTTCGGGCGGCGATGGCCTCGTTGGCCTTGTAAATGATGTATTCACTGGCGAACGCCTCGTCCGCCGGGCAGTTCAGTTTCGCCTCGCCGCGAATGGCCTTGAAGAAATTCTCGAGATGCGGCTGGTGAATGGCCTTGTTGAAGAACACCGGAATCTCGTACGCCGCAAGCTGCGCCGTCTCGCGCACGTCCACCTTCGCAGCGTCCGTGGGTGTTTCCCCGCTGAAACCCTGCTTCGCCCTCAGGTACTTCCTTCGCACCCATTCATCCCAGGCCGGTGCCCGCGCTTCGCGATAGACCGCCGTGATGTTCGGGTTCTCCGATATCTTCAACGAGCCTTCGTCCCCCATGAAGTATTCGAAATAACCGCCCCCCGCGCTCGTGGTGGTCTGCACCTGGTAAAACGCCCTCACCAGCCCGGTCGGCAACGGATACTCGTAGATCACCATCGCGTTGTCGTACCACTCGTGGTTGCTGTAGTAATCCACGCCCCCCGACGCCATGACCGAACGCGGCAGCACGCCGAACCACCAGTTGAAGATGTCGATCTGATGCGCGCCCAGGTCAGACAACGGGCCGCCTCCCAGATCCTTGAACCAGCGCCAGTTCCTGAACTGGTGCATGTCCCGGTAGCCATACTTCTTCAACTGCTCCGGTTCCATCGCCGCCCGTTTCGGCCAGCCGAGGTCGTCCGCCGCCGCGCGATTCCACTGCGCGTTCGCCGCCGTCAGTCGCCCGCAGATCTTCGCCTCCCGCAACAGCCGGTTCAGCGCGAACAGATACCTCGGATTGCTCCGGCGCTGATGCCCGATCTGCAGCAGCTTCCCCGTCTCTTTCATCGCGTCCACCATCGACCGCGCCCCCTCGATCGTGTTGGACATCATCTTTTCGCAATACACGTGCAGCCCCGCCCGCAGACACGCATTCGTGATCGGCGCGTGCCAGAAGTCCGGCGTCGCCACAATCGCCGCCTGCAGATCCTTCTCCTTCTCGAGCAGGTCCTCGTAATTCTCGTAGGCCCGGACCTCAATGCCTTCCTTCTTCAGGTAACGCTCCCCGTAGGTCCGCGCGTACTCCCAGATGTCGCAGATCGCGACCAGCCGCACGCCGTCGATCTTCAGCAGGGATTCGAGCAGGACCCGCCCCTGCGCTCCGAAGCCGATCAGGGCGATGTTGATCCGGTTGTTGGGCGACGAATTCTGCGCCAACGCCGGCGCGCCGGCGAGCATGAGGCCGGCGCCCGCCGCCGCGGTGGTGCGCACGAATTCCCGGCGAGTGATGGGTGTCTCTACCATTTCTTCAATACAGCAAATCGGTTATGCCCCGCCAGCATCAGCGCCAGCGCCACCAGCGCGACATGAACCCCCAGCCACGCTATCCCGGCGTCTTCCTTGATCAATATCAGACCGACCGTCAACGCCCCGTACAGCAATCCCTGGATCACCAACGAAACCCGCGTGCCCAGCCCGATCAGCAGCATCACGCCGGACAGAATCAGCACCCAGCCCAGACACGCGTAAAAGGGCACGCTGAGAAACGCCGGCAACAACGGTTCCTCCGCGAACCGCTCCTGCATCGACGGCGGGATCGCCGCGTAATTCGTCAACGCGTAAAACTTTTCCCTCACTTCAATCAGGGCGCCACTCGGGTCTTCCATCCCGGTCTCCGGATCGATAAACGGCTTCTCGCTGATCTTCACCCCTGCATACTTCTCAATCCCCGTCAGCAACGCGCGCAATCCCAACCAGAACCGCAGCACGAAAAACGCAAGGGTGCCGTCCCATGCGCCCTCGGCAAAACTCCCTTCCCTCCCCATCGCGGTTGTCTTTAACACCGGTCTGCTCTCGGTTTCGACTCTCATATCGCGCCCAGAGTGTGCCTTATTCCGCCAGCCAATGGCAACGACGAATCCGGCCAAAGTTTCTCATTTTCGTCGCCGGAAACCTCGTCGCTGCCATCGCCATCACCACTTGTTTGCCGTCCCGTAACCCCGCACAAACCCGATGCACTGGGCCGCGTCCGCCACGTTGTTTTCCCATTTATTCTCATACTCCACCGAGATGTTCCCCTCGAACTTCTGCCGCCGGAGCTCCTCAAGAATGCCGGGAATGTCCGACACTCCCGACCCGTAAGGCACGTCCTGCGCCCCCGGCGACCGCTCATCGAGGTCTTTCAAATGAACACTGACGATCCGGCCCTCCAGAATCTTCAAACATTCCACCGGCACCAGACCGGACCGCACCCAGTGCCCCGTGTCCGCCGCAGCGCCGATCCGCCGATCGCGGCCTTTCACCACTTCCAGAACATACTTCGGATCCCACACCTTGTAGTTCGAGTCCAGGGGACGCCGCGGGTGATTGTGGATGCCCACGCGAATGTCGTATTCCTTCACCAGCTTCTCGATCGTGTCCATCGCGTCCACCGACTCGGTGGTGATCGCGTAAAGACCCATCTTCTTCGCGAACTCGAAAACCTTCCGGGCCTCCGCTTCGTCCCGGGGAACGCTCACGACGCCGTAGTTGACCGCCCGGACGCCGCGCTGCGCCAGCCGCGCTTTCACCTGCTCGACCTGTTCGTCCGTGGCGTTGTGATCAAACCGGGCTGTTCCATTCGTGCTGAACCGTTGCCCGGGATACAGCTCGATCACCTTGCCGCCCGCCTCGGCCGTCTTGTCGATGGCCTCCATCACCGTGAACCGGTTGAAGGTCCAGCCCTGGCAGCCGATCGCAAATCCCGCGGTCCGGCATTCCTCCGGAATCGGCGCAGCGATGACGGCGGATGCAGCCGCGATCAAGAAGCTCAGGAGAAGACACATGCGCTGGGTGTTCATGAAAATCCTTTCTGTGATGCAACCGGACGGCGCCTGCATGTTTCGCCGCCATGGCAAGGCCAAATGACGTTGCTGTCAAACCCAAAACACGTTGTGAAATTCCACGCCTTCTCCCGGCTTCCAATGCGGCTCACCCAAGCGCAACGGGTCTGCCCCCCTCTTTCGCCGAGCGATAACACGCATCCATGACCTGCTGCGTCTTCAACGCGATCTCCGGCCAATCCGCGTTCAACGTTCCCGATCGCACCTGCCGGGCAAAGTTCCGGAACATGATCGCGTCCTGCGCCCATTCCTGGCTTTCGCTGTGCTTCCCTTCGCAATCGAAGCACTTCACCCGTACCGCCTGCCGGCGCACTTCAATCACCGGCTCGTGATCGCTCTGCGGATGAACAAAGTCCGGCACCCGCAACTGCCCGCGCGTGCCGCTGATGTCCACCCATTGCTGGCTCGCCGCCAGAAACGAACAGTAAAACCCCGCCGAAGTCTCATCGTCGAAAATCAGTTCCCCGGAAAAATCCGTCGGCGCCGGCGCCGGACTCAGCCGATTCCCGCGCTCCGACAGAATCCTGCCGGTAACCTCGCGCGGCAGCCGCCATTTCATCGTCCAGAGCGCGATGCGAATGCAATACCAGCCCAGGTCGCCCAGGCAGCCCGTCGGCTCCAGCTCGCTGTGCACCCGGATGTTCGCGTCGAAAAAACCATCCACCGCGCGGAACGTGAAGATCGTCATGATGCGCTTCACATCCCCCACGGTCTCGCCGTCGTCCAGCAGTTCGCGCATCCGGCTCATGCGGCGGTTGTGCATGAACATCACGCCGTCCATGAACTGCACGCGATGACGCCGGCAGGCGTCGATCATTTCGCGAACGTCGCTCGCGTCGAGCCCGCACGGTTTCTCGCACAACACATGCTTGCCCGCGGCCGCGGCGCGCAGCACCCATTCCTTCCGAATGCCGGTCGGCAACGGAATGTACACCGCGTCAATGTCCGGCGAGCCCAAAACCTCCTCGTACGAACCGAACGCCACCGGAGAACGTTCGAACGCCCGCCGGGCCTGGCATTCGGCAATGAACTGACGGCTGCGGTCCGCATCGCGGCTGCCGACCGCGGCAACGACGCCGTTGCCGCTGTCATGAATGGCGCGCCAGTTCTTCCGCGCAATCCCCGCCGTCCCGAGAATCCCCCAACGCAACAGGTCCATGCTGCGTCATCATGGCGAATCAACCCGCGAATTCAATAGCAAGCGCACCGCCTTGCCATCACCATCCGCTATCCGTTGTCAACTGGCGCAGGCCACTGCGCCGCTTCCCGGACTCTCTCCAGAATCACCTCTGCCATCACCGGCTCCGAGCCAACCGCGGGCGCGTACCAGATCAGCTTTCCCTCCCGTTCCGTCGGGTTGCGCCACGTCGGCTGTCCGGCGGCCATGCGCTCTTTCACCATCCGGGCCGGTTCGCCGAGCAACACCGGGATATCCTCCTGCGTGTGCATGCCGTCGCTGATGAAGAACGGAACAACCACCACATGGCGCGTGCGCGCCAGTCGATAACATCCCGCAATCCGCGGTTCCTCCTCCATAAACGCCGGCTGAACATCCGCGTACTCGCCCAGCTCCCGGATCCGTTCCACCTGCGCTTCAACGGATTTCCGCGAGGCCTCGTCCTGCTCCGTGCCGTGCCCCGCGATGATCAGCGTCACATCCCCCGGTTTCGGCAACCGCGGAAATGGAAATTGGCTGACCACACCCCGCGCGCGCTCCAGCAGCACCGACGTCATCCGCTCATGCGTACCCACCGGCCCACAATAGTGCCATCGACTCGACCCTTGCTGCCGAACTCGTGATGCCGGAACCTCGCCCAGTTCAAATCCCAGCGCGCGGGGAATCACATTCTCGGCGAAGTACCCTTCGCTGATGAAGAACGGCACGATGAACACTCGCGGCGCAGTGAGTTCTCTGAGCACATCCAGGATCTTCGGGTCCTGCTTCCAGAACGCCTCGTGAACGGATGCGAAGATCCGGCGACGCCGCAATTCCGCGGAGTGCTGAAAGACCGGCGCGGAGGACGCGGCGTTCACAGTCGATCCGTGTCCCAGCACGACAAGCGCGGCATCGTTGAAGTCCAGTTCCGGCACGCGCAAGCCATAACGCAGCAGCGCGCAGGTCGCAACCTCACAAAAATCCACGGGACAATTCCGCGCGCATATGCGACAAGAATTGTCCCATCAAAATTGCCAAGCGCCTCGGCTCCTGATGTTTACAAAATTCCGCCTCTTTGAACGCGGGACAATTCCGCGCGCATATGCGACAGGAATTGTCCCGGCGCGTGGGCACTCCCGGGACCCGCCCGGACAAAACGGAAGTCGGAGGTGAATACGACAAGTCCCGAAGGGACGACTGACTCATTCCACGATGCGGTCCGGACCGAGTTTCAATTCCAAGACGCCAAGGTCAGGAAAGTCGGAGCCTTTTTGCGTCTTGGCGTCCTGACGCCTTTGCATTGAAACAAGAACTGGCAGGATCGCTACAAACGCGAGCCCCTTGGCTGCGTGATGTAATCCAGGCCGCGTCGTCCTACGCCGTCACCCGGACGATACTTCGCGCACCGAACAACAATACCAACAACACCACAAACACTCCGCCCACAACGAACAGGCGCATCCCGGGCACGCCGGCCCCGCGCACCGATGCCTCCAGTTCCAGCCTCAAGGGCGCCATCGGATCCACCAGAACCGACCGTTTGAAACTCAGCACCCGCCCCTGCTCCGGCAGCGTCGCCCGCAGCGCCGACGCGCTGACCGTCGCGGCCTCCTGCTGCTGAATCAAACGCTCCGCCAGTTTCATGAACGCCGCATTCTCGTCGGCCGTGTTCCGGTCCATCAGATCCCTCGCATCCTGCTGCGTGTACCGAACGCCCCGGCTCGCGGCCGCTCCGCCGTCATCGCCGAAGGCGATCGGCCGGCCGCTGACCGCCGATTGCCGCACGCTCAACCCCACCAGCGCCTGCTGCAACTTGAGGTTGTGCAGTTGCACCCGCGCATCCTCGTTGAAGGCGCTGTCGTGAAACGACAAACCGTACGCGGCCTGAAACGCCCGCCGCGCCGCGTTCGGATCCCCGCGCTCCAGAGCGCTGTTCGCCTCCGCCAGCAGCTTTTCCGCATGCGCCGTCCGCTCCTGTTGCAACGCCACCTCCCGCGCGAGATACTCCCTCAGGTCCGACGCTACCGCCGAGACCTCCTCCCGCTGCAATCCCAGATCTCCCGACCAGTCCGTCACGCGCCACTTTTCGCCTAACGACACGCGCCAGGTGATGTCTTCGAGCGGCAGGTCGAACTTCGGCGCCAGCAACGTCAGGTCCAGGGAACGCGACCCCTTCGTGCCCGCCCGGCAATCGTAGAAGATTTCCACGCTCACCGGTTCGTCCCCGCGCGACTGCCGTTCGAGGGGAACCAGGATCCGATCCTGTTCGCGCCACGGCCAGACACCGTTCCGGTTCACGAACCCAAACCAGAACCGCCCGCCTTCCGGCAGCGTGAAGTGCAACAGCCGTTTGTCGCCCGGAACAATCTCCATCCGAACGTGGGTCAGCATCAGCGCATTGTCGGACACGACGGAGTTCAGCGTGACGTTGTTGACGCGCGCGGGCAGCAACCGCGCCGCGTCATGCCGTTGCACCCTGAGCGGCAGTTCGAATGCGGCACCCGCCAGCCGGTACGTCAAGCTGGCAGCTCCCGAGGAAGCGTTGCGCAACAGGGCCCGGGGGATCGCCTGCCACTCCGACGGCTGAAGCGACGCCGGCAGCGTGCCGGCGCTCACCTGAAGGCGCGGGTCGGATTGCAGCGTCACAAACCCGCGTTGCACATTCACGTCCTCGGCCTGCACACCGCGGATCACGACGTCCGTCGCGTCGCCCGGAACCGGCGTCTGACAGGACACACGGAGGAGGTACGGCCCGATCACGCGGCGATGCAGCTTGATTTCCCATTCCTGCAAGCCATTCGTCTCCGCCCCTGGCACACGGGTAAAGCCCGCCATCTGTTCACCCTGAAATCGCACGCTCTCTGCGTTGGTCGGAACGAGCACCCTCAGCGAACGCAACCCCGTATTCTCGATTTGATAGTGCAGGTTCGCCGAAACGGCGATCTGTCCCTCGGTGATGTTCGCCTGCTGCAGACTGTTCACCTGGACCCATGCGTCCACCTGCTCGATGTCGAGCGTCAACGCCGACGGCGCCTGGAGCACGCGGAACGCGAGCACGCCTTTCTGACGAATGCCCGCCTTTTCCGGGTCGAGCTGCGTCACGCCGCCACGCTCGGCCACCAGCACCCGCATGCCCAGTTCCGGCACCACCAACAGCGTCCCGCGTTGCTTGCTCGCCTCGCGAAAGATCACTTCCGGCACAGGCCAGTCGTTCGTCGTCCGCAGCCCGCCTCCCGACAATGTGATCGAGAACGAATGCTGCCCCTGCGTCTTGCCCGGCAGATGCAGCGTGATCACCCGGCCCGATTCCGTCCGCGCCTCCGTCCAATGGCTCATCGCCGGACCGCTGATCGATTCCACGTCGAACCCTTCGGGCAACGGAAAACTCAGCCGGAAAATGCCCGCCCGCGTGATCGCCACAGTCGCGTTCACCGCCACTACAACGCGGTCTTCGCCAAGCGACAGTGTGTCCTGCGTTTCCACCCGCACATCCGGTTCCACCGCGGAGGCGGTCAACTGAATCTGCGCCACCCTGTCCGTGTAACGAAAAGCCCGCCGCACCATCAGCCCGGGAATCCGCCCCTGAAGAACAGACGCGGCGTAACCCGGAAAGTCTTCGAGGTTGATCGCCGACAATGAACCCGCATCCACGGCATCCAGTTGCACGTCGTTCCCGGTCGCAATGCCGACCACGCCGATCTGCCCGGCCACGTTGTCGAGACTCAGGAGGCCGGTCCGTTGTTCAAACGGTAATGTGCCCGCGGCAACCTGCGATTGGATCACAACCGAGAACGGACGCGACTGTGCCGGCGTCAGTGTGATGCGCAGCTTCCGCTGGTCCGGATCAAAGCGCCAGAGCGACACCGCGCCACCTCCGTCCGATCCCGCCCCGGTTACATCCGTGATCG
Source organism: Verrucomicrobia subdivision 3 bacterium UBA3939 (assembly GCA_002385705.1). Taxonomy (GTDB): domain Bacteria; phylum Verrucomicrobiota; class Verrucomicrobiia; order Limisphaerales; family UBA3939; genus UBA3939. The sequence continues at coordinate 3,888 of DGDZ01000037.1, read as the reverse complement.
TCATGCGTTCGGGCACGTCCAGCGCGAGCTCGTTCAACTCGCCCTGCGCCGGGCGAATGGAAAGATGATGCACCCCCTCAATCACACCGGCCATCGGCACGAACAGATGCGCAAACTCGGCGTAGTACACTGGCTTCTCGCGCCTCACGTCGCGGCTGCGCGGCCGCCATTCCAGCCGCGTTCTCCCGGACGGCGACAACACAATTCGCGCCACCGTATTGCTTCCCGCGGTCTCGCGCTCCACCGACACGGCCTGCGGCGAGCGCACGTCCACGTCCGCGTCCACAATCGTCAGGTTCAGCCGGTTCACCAGCGCGAGCGCCACCGGCAGGATCACGCTGGATTCCGCCGGCGTCGCCGTCACCTCGACCTGGTATTCCAGTTCAATCTCGAACGTGCCGGACTCCGTTGCGAGCAGTTCGGGATTGGCGACGTCGCTGCCCGACTGCACCAACCGCAGCGCCGGCGGATGATCGATTCGCGTGGGCACCGCCGGCGCTTCGAGCAACAACAAACTCTCTCCCCGCGACGCCTCCCAGCGAATCGTGGCCGTGACGAACGCGAATTTATCCTCCACGCGCACCTCCTGGATCACGGACTGAACGATTGGCGCATTCGTCGCAGGCGCAATTGCAGCAGGCTCCTGCGCAGCCTGCGCGCTGGCTCCGAAGCCGAATGTCCACGCCATCAACCCGACGATCAGCCACGCGGTCAATGCGGGTGCGGCGCCGGCTTCACCAGGCGCGGGCGCGCGCGAAGCCTGCCAGGCGCTCCAGATCCCACGCAGCGCGGGAACCGCGACCTGCACGATCAGCGCCGCTGTCACCACAATCACGAACGCGACTCCGCCGTGCGGCATGCGCAAAGCCGCCCATGCCAGAACTGTCCACGCGCCCGCGCGCGCCACCACCTTCCCGAACGCACCCCCTGTAATCCGCGCGACCACGAAGAGAATCATCGCAACGAACACCGGCCAGAGGTATCCCGGCAAACGCAACATGGAGAATCCGTCAGGCACATTGGCCAGTTCCACCGTCAGCGCACTGCCTGCCTGCTGCACAGGCGCCAGAAACGTCAGGTTTCCCGAAGCACCCATCGACTGACGATCGATCCGTTGTCCCAACCACGCCAGCGACACCAGCGCCAGTACGAACGCAATCAGCCCCACAATGCCTCCGGCCAGGTGGCAGGCGCCGGGCGTTCCGCCATTCCTCAGCGCCGCCCAGCGCCACACCACCAAAGCCGCCCCCGTCAGCACCAGGAGCGCCAACAGCAACGTCCCGGCTTGCCCCGCCTCCCCGCCTGAAAACAATCGGGCCATGTTCCCGAATCCCGAATTATCCGGTATCCCGCCCGCCGGCGTCAGCGAACCCGCCTGATAAACAAGGCGCTGATTCGGTTCCGGTTCCACGTTCCATTCCGCCAACATCACCGGCGCGGCCAGCGTCGGAGCCGAGATCGTCACCCGTTCGGCATCCCGTGCGCTCGCAGCAAGCTTGAGCTGCAGATCCAGGATGCTGTCAGGCGCGCGATTTTGTGGCAGCGGGATCAGGTGCGCCGACGCGTCCGTCACCGGCACCACCCGCGCGCCGTTCACCGTGGCCGACCACAACGTCGTTCCTCCCGGCAGCGTCACCCGCAGGTGCGGGTAACCGCGGTTCTTGACGAAATACCGCGCATCGGTCAGAACGTGGCCCTCCTTCGAAACACGCGAGTGCAGAACCGCGCGGTCCACGACCTGATTGAGCGAATTGCCCTGCGCCAACGGTGTCAACGCAAGCTGCAGATTGAACGGTCGCGCCGAATAGCGATAGGCGCCCAGGATCGGCGCGTCGAAGAACAAACGGTATTCCGGCGGCACTTCGCCCGGTTCGAGCGCCAGCAGGTTTGCCGACACCTCGACGGTGCGCACTTCAAACTGGTGCGCGCTGATGATGATGGTGTGCCCCTTTTCCGATTGCGCATCCAACGGACGCGCTCCCGCGAATGCCAGCGTCTCGCCCTGCGCGCGAAACGTCCGATCGTACGTCGCCAGCAACACATAAGGCCCCGACACCGGCGTATGCAATTGCACCAGGTAACCGCCCTCCACCCGCTGCCAGTTGCGAATGTCTTTTCCGGTGAACTCGACGTTGGAATACTCCGGCGACAACTCGACGCGGAACGCCTGGATCGGCGCGCCGGAAACCAGGTAATTCATCACGCTGCTCCCATACGCCACGCCCTCGCCGATCGAGAACAGGTGGAACACGTCTGCATCCACCGTCTGCGGCAGGCGTTCCACGCCCAGCACCGCTTCCCACGCCGGCTCATTCAACCGGAACGCCGCATGAATGTTCGGCAGCTTCCGCGGGAAGAACGCCGTCGCCACGTCGGTCAACCCTTCCGTCCGGTCCGGAGTCAGCCGCATTCCCGCATCGGAGGAAACCCCGACAAACCCGCGCACCGATTTGGCCCGGACCACTTCAATCCTCGGCAGAGCCCAGTTCGCCTGCCCTAACGGTTCGTTGCGCTCGATCCGCAGTTGAATCACCTGGCGGCCGGACAACGGTTGCCCGAACACCAGCCGCAACTCCGAATCCGGCGCCTCCGCAGGCTCTCGCACGAAATAATCGATCAGCGAGCCCGCCTGTAACCGGGCGATGGCATAACCCCGCGGGATGCGCATCAGCAGTTCGCGCAACGGCGCCTCCCGCACGTCCAGCTCCACTTCGGCCTCGATGATCTGTTCGTTCTCGCCCAGGTGATACGACAGCACCTCCGAAACGAACAGCTCCGGCAGGACCTGGTCGGCGTGAATGCCCAATGCGAAGTCTGCGCCCGAAAACCGATAGACGAAACGCTGGTTGCCTCCCGCCCGGAACAACGCGCGCGTCGCGTCGCTCTCGGGAAACTGCTCGGGCGCCACCTGCGACAACCCCGTCGCTTCGCTGACTTCCAGCCGCACCGCGCCTTCGTTCACGATGCGCACATGACCGGCGAAGCGGACGGCGTCTTCAGGGCGCAACCTCATCGCCTCGGCGCTCTGCGGAAACGCGCCGAGCGGCGTTTGCATCTGCACCTGCAACGCGAACTGACCCTTCTGCGGCTGGTTCAACCGGATCGTCAGACGCCGGTCCTGCGAACCCTCGATCGCTTCCACATTCCACGCCAATACCTGGTCGCCCTGCACACGCGTCACCTCCCCCGTGCCTTGCAACAACAGGAATACACGATCCAACTCACCCTGCATCACCCTGAATTCCAGGAGCGCCACCTGCCGCATCAGGCCGGGGCTCACCGTGACTTGCGACAGCATCTCGGCCGAATAGAACAGCTTGCCCTCCGCCGCCGCCACCTCCTCCTTCCACGAGAGATTCACCACGCCATCCGCAGGCAGGTGACTCACGAAATCGCTTCCGATGCGCTCCGGCCTGGCCGCGCCCGCAAAACGAAATTGCGTCTCCGGATCGAGTCCTCGAAGCACCACGCGCCGCAATGCGCCGGGCGCCACGCGAAAATCAACCGCGTGCCATCCGTCCCCGTGCCGCACCGCGGTGTCGAACCGGATGCGAATGGGAAACACACCCGCGCGGTCGAAGGAAAGAACATAGGTGCCGTCCCTGACCGTGATATTGCCGGCAAGTTGCGGATCCACTTCGGTCAATGCAACCCTGCCCGACAGCAAATCAATGGATGCGCCGGCCTTGTCCACCCTGGCATTCGCGGTGAGTTCGAACGAAGCGCGTTCGCTGGTCAGGTCGCCGGTCAGTTGGAAATCCTCGAGCGCAACCGGAGTTCGTTCTGTCGTCGTCCTGCTCCCGGTGTATGTTCCGCAGCCGCTGACCATGAACAACGCGATCGCAAGCGCGCTCGCGACTATCCCCGGAGCGCGGCTGTCCCCAGCCG
>DGDZ01000022.1:27801-57374 GCA_002385705.1 Verrucomicrobia subdivision 3 bacterium UBA3939 | reverse complement strand
GCTCCATCCACACCGCAGCTCCCTTGACACCTTGCCCTTCACTGTTATTCTCCGGCGTTCCGGTTTCCGGGGTGCCCCCGAATGTGCTGTCAGATCCCTGGCCGCTTCCGGAGAAGACTCTGATTCGATTATGAAACGAACGTATCAACCGTCGAAACGCCGTCGCAAACGGCAGCATGGTTTTCTGGCTCGCAAGAGATCCAAGAGCGGGCGCGCCATCCTTCGCAACCGCCGGCGCGTCGGCCGCAAACGCCTCACACCGGTCTGATCCGCACGGCCCCATGGCCGAGGAACCGACCACACGTCTGCGGTTCAGGCGCAATGCACGCATCCGGTTGGGGAAGGATTTCTCCCGCATCCGCCAGAAAGGCGAACGCCTCGTCGCCGGATGCATCATCGCCAATTGGATCCCCTTGCCCGCCGGCAGCCACTCCCGCCTCGGGGTGGTTACCAGCAGCAAGATCGGAAATGCCACCGTCCGCGCGCGCGCCCGGCGCCTTCTCCGCGAAACGTTCCGCGTGCATCAACACGACTTCGTCCGGCCCCTGGACCTCGTCCTGGTCGCCCGGCCCTCTATCGCCGGCCGCAAAATGCAGGACGTCGAAAGGGATTTTTTGACCCTTTGCAAAAAAGCCGGACTATTGAAGAAAACGGAATCGAGATCATGCGGATGAACCCAGCCCAGACCGCGCTCACCCTGCTGGTGCGAATCTATCGCTGGATCGTTTCGCCGGCCAAAACCCTTTTGTTCGGCCCGGCCGGCCGGTGCCGCTTCACGCCGTCGTGCTCCGAGTACGCCCTTGAAGCCGTCCGCCGGCATGGCGCCCTGCGCGGGAGCGGCCTCGCGTTCCGGCGTTTCTGCCGCTGTCATCCCTGGGGCGGTTGCGGCCATGACCCCGTGCCTCCCGTCGTCATTTCGCCGGAACGCATCCGCCCGGTGCATCCCGCCTGGGCGCCCGAACGCAATCGCTGATTTGCATGGATCGTAAAACCATCATCGTCATTGTCTGCTGTCTCCTCCTGCTGGTGGGCTGGAACGCCCTGGTCAATCATTTCTTCCCGCCGCTCAAACCGCAGCCGGGTCTCGCGACGAACGAAGTCGCCACCCTCACCTCGCCCGCCGCCACCAATGTGGCCGACACCTCGTCGGTCCCCGTCCTCTCCGCAACGCCCGTCCAGGCCGACGCCGCACGGGTCGCCATCGACACAAATGTCCCCGAGCAGCTCATCACGCTCACGAACGAAAACGCGCGCTACACGTTCACCTCCCACGGCGGCGGTCTGAAGCTTGTGGAATTGATCAAATATCCGGAGGAAGTCGGGCGCAAACGCGGTCAACCGGCAAGCGAACGGCTGGCCACATTGAATCGCGACGCGTTCCTGCCCACGCTCGCCGTGCTGGACGGCGAAATGGTCCAGGGCAACGGCATCTTCCAGCTCAGCGCGACCGGCAACGTCGTGCGCGCGGAGAAACTCCTGCCCAACGGCCTGAGCATCGTGAAGGAGTTCACTCTGAGCACGAATTACCTCGTCTTGGCCCGCGTTCAGTTGCAGAACACGTCCGACCAGCCGCTCACCCTGCCGGAACAACGCTGGGTCGTCGGCACCGCCACGCCCATGAACAGCCAGGACAACGGAAACGGCACCGTCGGCTGGATGTGGCACGACGGCGGGCGTGCCAACCACGACTTCGGTTCAAGCTACTTCTCGCGCCGCAACTTCGCCTGCATGCCCCGCACCCCGCCGGAAGCGTTCATCGCCGGCGAAAACAACATCGCGTGGGCCGCTGTCTTCAATCAGTTCTTCACGATCGCCGCCATCGCCCAGTCGCCCGCAAGCCGCGTGATGGCTCGCGAAGTCGATCTCCCCGCGCCCACGCCCGAGCAACTGCGTGAAAACCCCGGCACGATCCCGGCGCCAAAGGGCTACGAAACGTACCTCGTGTATCCCGGCGTCAGTCTCGCGCCTGATCAGACGGTTACCCGCGAGTTCCAGCTCTACGCAGGCCCGAAGGAGTATCGAACACTGGCCCGAATCGGACAGGGACTCGATGCCATTATGAAATTCGGGCGGTTCTTCGGCTTTTTCTCCAAGGCGCTCCTGCTGGGGATGAACAAGCTGCACGATCCGGTCGGCCTTTCCTACGGCTGGGCGATCATCGTGATCACCATCATCATCAAACTGCTGTTCTGGCCGTTGACCCAGGCCAGCACGCGTTCGATGAAGCGCATGCAGGCGCTCCAGCCGCAGATGAAGGCCATCCAGGAGAAGTACAAGGACGACCCCGTCAAGGCCCAGCGCAAGCTCATGGAGTTCATGAAGGAGAACAAGGTCAACCCCATGGGCGGCTGCATCCCCATGCTCCTTCAGATGCCGGTGTTCATCGGGTTCTTCTACATGATCCGCAGCGCCATCGAACTGCGCGGTGCCAGCTTCCTCTGGGTCCACGACCTCTCCCGCCCGGACACCCTGTTCTACATCGGAAGCATTCCGTTCAACCTCCTGCCGCTGTTGATGGGCGCCACCATGCTCTGGCAGTCCCACCTCACGCCCCCGTCGCCCGGAATGGATCCCGTCCAGCAACGCATGCTCCGTTACATGCCGCTCATCTTCGTGGTGTTCCTCTACAATTTCTCCGCGGGACTCACGCTTTATTGGACCGTTCAGAACCTGCTGACCATCCTGCAGACCAAACTCACGAAGACCCTGGACAAGCCCGAGCAACCCGCCGCCCCGTCCGCCAAAGCTCCCCCCTTGACGCCGGGGCCGAAAAAGAAGAAACAAGGGCGAACATAAACATGAACTCGCAAGCTACCACGCCGCCTGCGCAGCCTAACACGGCCCAGCCGAAAGCCACTCTCGAGAAACTCCTGCACCTGCTCGGCTTCGACGCCACCGTGGAGGAACACAAACTCGAAGAGGGCATCCTCCTCGATGTCAAAACCGACGACTCAGGCCGGCTGATCGGGCGCCAGGGCCAGACGCTCGCGGATCTCCAATACATCACCAACCGCATGCTCTTCCAACAGGACGCCGCCGCCCCGAAAGTCATGGTCGATGTCGGCGGCTACCGCGCCCAGGCCCGCGAGGCACTCGTCAAGAAAGCAAAGGAAGCCGCCGAAAAAGTCCGCCGCTGGGGCGATGTCGTCGAACTGGAACCCCTCAACGCCTTCGACCGCCGCATCGTGCATCAGGCGTTGAAGGACGATCCGGGAGTGGAAACCTACAGCGTCGAAGTTGAGGGAACGGACAAGAAAGCCATCCTGCTTCGGCCCAAACACTGAACCGGCAACGGTTCTACTGCGCGGGCGCCGCCTCCGCGGCCAAAGCATGCCCGGGAATCGAACAGGTGGGCGGGTGGTTCAAAGCGTTCAAACTGTAGCTGCCGCCGGCAGGACAACCCCGCAACCCGACGCTGGGATTCGATCCCAGCAACGCCTGGGCGAGAGCAGATTGACCGAGATACGGCGCCACATCCTGAACCGTTGGAATGTCCGTCGGCTGTTTGCTGTTCTCGACTGCCCATTGCTGCTTGGCGCCATCCAGCAGCCGAAGGTTGTTGATGCAAGCATCGCGCTGAATCGTCTGCTGCGTCTGAACCACCGTCGCCCGCATCTGCTGCGCCTGCTGCGCCGCCTGGTTCGCCTGCTCCCTGGCACGATCAATCTGCGTCTGCGCCGTCTGCACCTGCTTCGTCAGTTCCTGGTTCTGATCGCGTAGCTGATTCACCTCGTTCCGCAGCTTCAGCAACTCCTGCTTCTCCTTGCGAAAACTTTCGATCTGCTCTTCATAGCTCCGGATTTCCTCCTCCGCCTTCGCCAGCTCGCTGCGCAGCTCCTGCTCGCCGGCCAGTTGCGCGCGCAACCGCTCCAGTTCCGCATCCTTCCCGGAGCTCTTCACGTACGTCACCCCCAGAGCGACGCCGATCCCAAGCACAAGAATCCACGGCAGCAGGACGTTCAGCTTCATGCAAGTCTGTAAGGTTCTCCTAAAGATGGTACGCGAGGCGGGGGTCGAACCCACAACCTTCGGCTCCGGAGGCCGACGCTCTATCCAATTGAGCTACTCGCGCACTCGGTCGCCGGAACAGTAGGTCAATTCCCGCCGCCGGGCAATCCCTTATGCAGGCCCCGGCGGACTTCCATGCACCAACCTCGGACCATCGGCCTCGGCCCGAGGATTCCGATACCGGCTCACAACGCCCCGGGTCAATTCACCCCGCAACCCTGCACGGTGCAATCGATGAACTCAAACATCGCCCGATGCCCCTCAGGCAGTTTCCTGTCGAGAACACACAAACTGATATTCAACGAATGATCCACGATCGAAGCGCGCGTTGCGATGTCCGTCGGACGTCCGGCGCTTCACCGCTTCTCATCGTTTCGTCAAATCCACACCAACCGCTTTACTTTTCCCACTGACGCAACTTAAGATCCGACGCATGGGTTCAGACTTCGATCCGGCAGACTTTGTGGACAACGACTTTCAGTCCCGGAAGGCGGCCGCCGCGGCCGTCAGTGCCCACCCCGACACCGCGGTGCGCGCGCCCTCGCGCGAGGAAGTCGATGCCAGGGTCCTCGAAGCCCAGCAACGCCTCGCCGAACTCCGGCGCGCCCAGGAGGAACTCGAACGCGAACGCGCCCAGCTCGAAGAAGCCCGCCGCCGCTGCATCGAGTTCCAGACCGGCCGCCAGGAAATGCTCCAGAACCTCACCCGCGGCATCGGCCTCCTCGAAGAAGCCGAGTTCGCCGCCCGCCGCGACGCCGAGCAAATGGCCCGCACCCTCGCGGATTTCCGCGACGCCCTCGCCAAACTGGAGGCCATCAACGAGGAGGCCTGGACGAAGGACACCTTCAACGTCGAACTCACCCGCGCGCTCACCACCATCGAGAACGCGCGCATGGAATGGAATTCCGCCCGGCTGAAGTTCGATGTGCTCTCCGGCGCCAAACCCAAAGCGGCGGAATCCGCCACCCCGCAGACGCCGGGCGCCGCGCCCGCCCCGATCGCGGACCTCGGTTTCCTCCAGCTCTGCAAACTCGGCCTGGCCATGACCTGGCCCCTCACCCTTGCCGCCATCGGTCTGATTGTCACTCTCGTGATCCTCTTGTATCGCTGAGACGCATGGGTTTCTTCCGCAAAAAGAACGACCCCATTTCCGAACGCGCACGCGCGCTCAACGCCGAGATCGCCGAACTGGAAGAAAAAATCCGGAAGCTCGATTCGCAGCTCAAACAGAACCCCCAAAAGCCCGCACCGCATCGAACCGACCTGCCGAACGGCATCTCGACGCACGCCCCCGAACCCCGGCACGCCGTCCACGAACCGATCTTCGAGGAGGTCGATCGCAACCGGCTGACCCAGCGCGCCGACACCGCCGCCGCCCCGGAATACTACAACGAGCTCGGCGTCCGGAAGTACGACCTCCCCGCCCTGCTCCGCCGCATCGGCAACCACTTCCACGGCCCTTCCACCACCAACCCCAAGCTGGTGAATTACCTCGCCGCCGGCGGCATCCAGGGCCTCCGCCCGCTCCGCTACGAAAAGCGCGTCGCCCGCAACCGCTTCATCTTCTTCGTCACCATCCTCACACTCGTCCTCCTCGGCATGCTCCTCTGGTCCGTCCGGCACCGGTATTGAATCCGGATGTCCACTTGCGATTGACCCCTGACAGTCCGTTAAAAACGGCAGGAGCCGACGTGAGGAGGCTCAAACCAATGCGAAAACCAAAGAAAAGAGTGAGACTCGTTACCTCGTCTCCTGCCAGACAAAGGGATCTTTAATGGGCTGCCAGGGGAGCCCGCGGCCTCGCCGGCACCCGCGTCAGTCGTCAATCGCCAATTTGAAGTGACTTTCCCGCCTCCCCGTCGCACATTCCCGCCCGTCAGGCATGAAGAAATCAGCTCCAGTCTCCCGCAGCGGCCGGTTCGCCTCAGGCCCCGCCGCCGATGTCACCCGGTTCACTGAGTCCATCTCGTTCGACCGCCGGCTCTGGCGCCACGACATCCTGGGTTCCATCGCCCACGCCACCATGCTGGAATCCATCGGCATCCTCTCCAAAGCCGAACTCAAAGCCATCCTGCGCGGCCTCGACAACATCGCCGACGACATCCGGGACGGACGTTTCAAATGGGATCCGAACTGCGAAGACGTCCACATGGCGATCGAGAGCGCCCTCACCAAACGCGTGCCCGCCGGCGCCAAACTCCACACCGGACGCTCCCGCAACGACCAGGTCGCCCTCGACATGCGCCTCTGGCTGCGCGACGAAATCGTCGGACTGGCAAGCGAAATCCGCTCACTGCAAAAGGCTCTCGTCCGGCTCGGCGCCGACCACGGCGACGTCCTCATTCCCGGCTACACGCACCTGCAGCGCGCGCAACCCGTCCACCTCGCGCATCATCTGCTCGCCTACGTCGAAATGTTCCAGCGCGACAAGCAGCGACTGCGCGATTGCTTCGTCCGCGTCAACGTCTGCCCGCTCGGCAGCGGCGCCCTCGCCGGATCCACCCTCCCTCTCAACCGCGAACTCGTCGCCAAACTCCTCGGCTTCGTCGATGCCAAAGGCAACCCGCGCCTCACGCAGAATTCCATGGACGCCGTCAGCGACCGCGATTTCATCATCGAATTCTGCTCGATCGCAGCCCTGATCGGCGTGCACTTGTCGCGCCTGGCCGAAGACCTCGTTCTGTGGACCAGCTCCGAGTTCGGGTTCGTCCGCATCGGCGACGCCTACACCACCGGCTCTTCCCTGATGCCGCAGAAGAAGAATCCCGATGTCGCCGAACTCACGCGCGGCAAGAGCGCGCGGCTCGTTGGCAATCTCACCGCCCTCCTCACCCTGCTCAAGGGATTACCCATGACCTACAACCGCGATCTCCAGGAGGACAAAGAACGCCTCTTCGACACCGCCGACACGGTGCGCGCAACCGTCCGCATCACCACCGCCATGCTCCAGCATACCACCGTCAATCGCGCCGCCTGCAAAGCCGCCGTGTCCGATCCCATGCTGCTCGCCACCGATCTCGCGGATTACCTCGTCCGCAAAGGCGTTCCGTTCCGCCAGGCCCACCACGCCGTCGGCGCCGCCGTCGCCCTGGCCGAACGTTCCGGCAAACCCCTGGATCAGCTCCCGCTCGGCGACCTCAGAAAAATCAACCCGCGGTTCGCCCCCGACGTGAAGGACGTGTTCAACCTCGGCAACGCCATGTCGCGCCGAAATCTCGTCGGCGCCCCCGGCAACACCCAGGTCCGCCGGCAGCTCAACGCATGGCTCAAGAAACTCAAGTAACACCACCCTTTGAGTGCCGAACGATGAAATCCGCTCCAAAGATCGGCGCCGCCGGCGAACTCCGGTTCGTCGTCGAGGAAAAACACGCGATCGACTTCGCCACCGGCGGCATGCCCGCCGTCCTCAGCACACCCAACCTGATCGGCCAGCTCGAACGCACCGCGCGCAAAACCCTCGAACCGTTCCTTGAGGAAAACGAACGCAGCGTCGGCATCGAAATCGAATTGCGCCACCTGGCGCCCACGCCGCTCGGACGCGAAGTCACCTGCACCGCAAAGGTGATTCACGTGGACGGCCCCCGCGTCGGGTTCCAGCTCGAAGCGCGGGATGAAACCGAATTGATCGCGCGCGGACTGCATCGCCGCGCCGTGATCCGCGTCGAAAGCTTCGCCCGCCAGGTCAGCCGAAAAGCACGATGACAGGCGACCGCCCGCAACTGCCGCTCGATCTTCTCAAAAACACCTCGCGCTCGTTTTATCTCACGCTGCGCATCCTGCCGGCGCCCATCCGCACGCCCATCGGCCTCGCCTACCTCCTGGCCCGCACCACCGACACCATCGCCGATACCGCCATCGTGCCGGTGAACCAGCGACTCGACCTGCTCCAGCAACTGCGCGAGCGAATTCAGAGCGACACCGCGCCGCCTCTTGCGCTGGGCGACCTGGCGCAGCACCAGGGCACGCCTGCAGAACGCGTGCTGCTGGAGAAAAACGGCGTCTCTCTCGCGCTGCTGCGCCAGCTCCATCCCCACGACCGCCAACGCATTCGGGAGGTGCTCGACACAATCACTAGCGGCCAGGAACTGGACCTCAAACGCTTCGCCGGCGCCTCGGAACAACATATCGTCGCGCTGAACACCGCCGCCGACCTCGACGATTACACCTATCGCGTCGCCGGCTGCGTCGGCGAGTTCTGGACGAAAACCTGCCGGGCGCGCCTGTTCGAAGGACTGGCGCTGGACGATGCCTTCCTGCTCACGAACGGCGTGCGTTTCGGGAAGGGATTGCAACTGGTGAACATCCTTCGCGACCTGCCCCGAGACCTGCGCGCCGGCCGCTGTTACCTGCCGTTGGAGGATTTGCAGTCAGCCGGTCTCACGCCTGGCGACCTGTTGTCCGAAGGCAACTGGCCGAAAGCTCAGCGCGTGTACTTCGATTGGCTGAACAAGGCGCTCTCGCATCTGAACGCCGGCTGGGACTACACGAACACGCTGCCCTGGCGGCATATGCGCGTCCGTCTCGCCTGCGCCTGGCCGCTGCTGATCGGATTCAAAACAATCGACCGCCTCCGCTCAGCCAACCCGCTCGACGCCCGTCAACGCATCAAGATTACCCGCAGCGAAGTCCGCTCGATCCTCCTCAAATCCATCCTCCTGTATCCCTTTCCCGGAGCATGGCGAAAATCGGGGCACAAAGCCCAGGCTTTTGCCGTCACCCTGTGAATCCTCCAACCGGCCATGAAGCGGACTCTGATTGTTTCCGTAGTTGCATTGGCACTCGACATTGCCATCGGCATGGCCACTACCACGCTTCGATTGAGGCCCGGCCCCGCGCAGGAACAGGCCGCCGTCACAGTAACCAACAAGTCGCCCGATCGGGTGGTCAAAACCATCACCTGGCGCTTGCCCGATACAAGAGCGCCGGCGCCACCAGCTGGCTGGAACCACTGGCAGGAGTTCCTCAGCCTCAGTTGAAGCCGCGATTCCGCACAGTCATCATGGAGGGCGGCATGCCGTGATTCGTTCCGTGCGTCATGCGCAGACGCCGGCGTCGTCGTCGCGACGCCGGACTTCAGAAAGCGAGGCGGAAAAATTACATCGGTCGAACTCCCGCTTGACAATTTCGAAACGCGGCCCGCTCGTCGTCATTTCAAAATTGGGGTGGGCATGTTGACAAAGTTTCGAAGGTTCATACACTTTGCAGTGTTCGGGTAGCAGCACGTTTCTTCAGCGGGGTTCCCCACCCCCACCTCCTTGGCGTCTGCTGCCCGAATACTTATTTTTTGCGGACTTCGGCTTGACGCGCTGAGCGCGTTTTCCTAAGTTCACGCTCCCCTTGCGGGGGTGTAGCTCAATTGGTTAGAGCGCTGCCCTGTCACGGCAGAGGTTACGGGTTCGAGCCCCGCCACTCCCGCCATCTTTCTCGCTTCTCATTCCGTTCTCCGCGATTGCCAACGTCTCCATGCGCGCTTAGGATTCGCTTGCCCCGCGCTCCGCATGGCGGCGGGCGTTCCATGTCCGAATACAAAGTCAAATTCGAGGTCTTTGAAGGTCCGCTCGACCTGCTCCTCTACCTGATCAAGAAGCAGGAAGTGGACATCTACGAGGTCAACCTGACCCAGCTCGCCACCCAGTTCATCGAATACATCGACACCATGCGGATGCTCGACCTCGATATCGCCGGCGAGTTCCTCGTCATGGCGGCCACCCTCATGTACATCAAGAGCCGCGAACTCCTCCCCGCCCACCAGCAGGTCGAGGCCGAAGGCGAAGAACCGGGCGAAGACCCGCGATGGGAACTCATCCGCCAGCTCGTCGAATACAAGAAGTTCAAAGACGCCGCCGCCCAGTTGCAGGCCCTTGAACAACAACAGGAAAGCATCTTCCCGCGCCGCCCCGGAAAACCCGAGTTCGACGCCACCCCCGTCGTTCCGCGCCCGGATGTTTCCATCTTCGACCTCCTCGCCGCGGTCAATGCCGTCCTCCAGCGCTTCAACCGTCAGGCCGACGAACGCGAGATTTTCGAAGACCGCTGGACCGTCAGCGAGAAAATCGAACAGGTGATGTCTCTCATTACGCAGCGGCCCGTCCTGCGCTTCTCGGAGCTGTTCGAATCCGCCAGCAGCCGCTCGGAAGTCGTCTGCACCTTCCTCGCCCTGCTCGAACTCATCCGACTCAAACAGCTCGTCTGCTCGCAGCCCGAAGCCTTCGGCGAGATCGAAATCCGCCGCGCCGCAGCCAACCCCGTGCCCGTGCCCGGCCCGGAAACCGTCGCCGCAACCCAACCGTCCTCCGAACATTCCGAACCCGCCTGACATGGAGCTCAAGTTCATTCTCGAAGCCCTGCTGTTCTCGGCCCAAAAACCGCTCAGCACAAAGGAAATGCGCGAAGCACTCGCCTCCGCCGTCGAGCACGCCGAAAACGACGATACCGTCCGCGCCTTCAAGAAAACAAAGGAAGAAGACGTGCTCGAAGCGCTCGATCAGCTCGCCCGGGACCACGAACAGGCCGGCCGCAGCTATCGGCTCGTCTGCGTCGCCGGTTCCTGGCAGTTCGTCACCCAGCCCGAATACGCGCCCTGGCTGAAAGCGCTCATCGGTGTCCGCGCCCGTCCGCCCCGGCTCTCCCAGCCCGCTCTCGAAACCCTCGCCATCATCGCCTATCGCCAGCCCATCACCCGCGCCGAAATCGAGCAGATCCGCGGCGTCAACGTGGACGGCACCATGCAAACCCTCCTCGAACGCGGCCTCGTCGAGCAAAGCGGACGCGCCGAAGTCGTCGGCCGGCCCGCCCTCTACGTCACCACCCCTCTCTTCCTCGAATACTTCGGACTGCGCAGCCTCGAGGATCTGCCCGCAGCCGATGAACTCCGCCGCATTGTCGTCGAAAAACCGCCGGCGCCGGTCACGGCCGATGCCGGCCTGGCCACGACGCCTCCGGAGCAACTGACCCTGGCTCAGGCTGAAGGCGCGCAGGAGGAACCCGCTCCCGCCGCCGAAACCGCGCCTCCGGCCGGCGATTCCCGGAACCCCTGATCCCAACCGCCCTCGGCGAACGGAAATGAATATCACCGAGCATCGCAAAGCCATCGACCGATTGGACGAGAAAATCGTGCGCCTGCTGAACGAGCGCACCTGCCACGTGCTCGCTATCGGCGAAATCAAACTCAAGGCCGGCGAAGAAATCTACGCCCCGCACCGCGAGCAGGCCGTGCTCGAACGGATTCGCAGGCTGAACAAGGGGCCCATCACGAACGAATCCCTCCGCGCCATCTACCGCGAAATCATGTCCAGCGCGCTCTCGCTGGAAAAACGGCTCACCATCGCGTACTTCGGCCCGGAAGCCACCTTCACCCACCAGGCCGCCATCCGGAAGTTCGGCTCCAGCCTCCGCTATTCGCCCCAGAAAACCATCGCCGACGTCTTCGCCGAAGTAAGCAAAAGACGCGCGGACTACGGCGTCGTTCCCGTCGAGAACTCCACCGAAGGCGTGGTCACCCACACGCTCGACATGTTCGTGGACAGCGACCTCAAGATCGTCGCGCAGATCATTCTGCCGGTGCAGCAATGCCTGATCAGCAACGCGCCCCGATCCAGGATCCGCAAGCTCTTCGTCCATCCCCAGTCGCTCGCCCAGTGCCGCGCCTGGATCCAGAACAACCTGCCCCACGTCGAGATCATCGAAACGTCCTCAAACGCCCGCTCCGCCGAACTCGCCGCGCGCGAAAAGGACTCCGCGGCCATCGCCGGATTGCTCGCCGCCGAGCGTTACAAAGTCCGCGTGCTCGAGTACGACATCCAGGACAACATCGCCAACGCCACCCGCTTCCTCGTCCTCGGAAGGCAATGCAGCCCGCCCACCGGCAACGACCGCACCAGTCTGATGGTCAGCATCCGTCACAAGGTGGGCGCCCTCCACCACGCGCTCGCCGCCTTCCGAAGAAACCGCATCAACCTGACCAAGATTGAATCCCGCCCGAGCAAGCGGAAAGCCTGGGAATACTTCTTCTTCATCGACTGCGACGGCCACAAGGAGGACCGCCGGGTTGCCAAAGCCATCAAGGAACTCTCCAAAGAGTGCAACTTCGTCAAAGTCCTCGGCTCCTACCCGAACACCGACTGACGGCGCTGATCCGAACCTCCCGGGCTGTTCCTCGACTCCGGCCGGCGGGCTGAGCAGCCATGGTGGGGCGAGCAGCCTGCCACGCCGAAGCTCTGCGAAGGCGGGGCCCCGCGAGCCGTCGCCCGATACCCCTACCCATCCGATTCGACAGATTTCAGCGTTCAGCTTTTCCCATGGTGGGGCGGGTTCCCGCGAGCCGTCGCCCGACGTAGCTACTCCCCCGGAATCCACCGTCCACACCCGCGACCATAGGCCTTCCCTGGATGTTGGATGTTCGATGTTGGATGTCGGATGTTTCCCCCCTTTCTTCCCCCTATCTACGGACCAGTTTTTCCTTCCCAACAGCTTCCCGGGTGCTACAGTGCGCATCATGCAACCCCAGTCGGACAACCCGAACGATTTCTTCATTTGGGGAATCGATCATGCACCTTACGGCCCGGTGGAACTCCCCGTGCTCGTCAGCTGGATCAAGGAAGAACGCGTTCTGGCCGACACCTGGGTGTTCGCTCGCCGCGCCGGCACCTGGCAGCGCGCCGCCGAGATCACCGAACTCAAGATGTTCTTCGGCAAAAAGAACCATGCCGCCGACCAGCCCGCTTCGCGCCCAATCACCCCGCGCGCCCTGCGCCGCATCAAAATCCTCGCCGAGCTCACCGACGCGCAGCTCGAGCACCTGGCCGATTTCCTCGAATTGCAGCGCGTCCCCCAATGGTCCGTCGTCGTCCGACAGGGCGAACCCGGCGAAGCCATGTACCTCGTCCTCGAAGGCGAGTTGCGCGCCCGCATCCCGATCGGCGACCAGGAAATGATCCTGTCCACGTTCGGCCCCGGTGAATTCTTCGGCGAAATGGCGTTGTTCGACCAGGGCCCGCGTTCTGCCGATGTGGTTGCCAATGTCGATTCCGTTCTGTTGCGCCTGTCCAACACCGCGTTCAACCGCTTGACCCGCGAAGCCCCCGCGCTGGCCACGCCGTTCCTGCAATCCACAGCGCGCACCCTGTCGGCCCGCATCCGCGCCGACAACAAGCGCATCGGCCGAATGAAGGAACAGTTCAGCGCCGGAACCGGGAACTGAACTCCAGACTGCTTCGCATCGCACCGCCCATCCCGCTGCGCGGAAAAAAGAAGGCCTCAGGTTTCGGATCTCGAAGTCGGATTTCGAGTTTTCAACAAGGCGCATTCGCATTGAAAACGGCGCCCATCCCCACCATCCTGCCGGGCGTGAGTTACCTGGCACACGCACGCAAAACCTTTGATATCGAGATAGCCGCGCTCAAAGCCGTTCGCTCCCAGCTTGACCAATCCTTCGACCACGCCGTCGGCCGCATCGCCGACGCTCTCCGCCGCAGAAACAAAATCGTCGTGGTCGGCATCGGAAAATCGGGCAGCATCGCCCGCAAAGTGGCCGCCACGCTGACCAGCACCGGTTCCACCAGCGTCGTCCTCAACAGCGTCGATGCCCTCCATGGCGACGTGGGCCTTGTCACCGACGGCGACGTCATCCTGGCGCTCAGCTATTCCGGCGAATCCGAGGAACTGCTCAACCTTCTGCCGGCCCTGAAACGGTTTGACGTGACCATCATCGCATTGACCGGAAACCTGAAGTCCTCTCTGGCCCGCCACAGCGACCTCGTTCTGAATGTCCGGGTGCCGCGGGAAGCCTGCCCTTTCAACCTGGCGCCCACCTCCAGCACCACCGCCATGCTCGTCATGGGCGATGCCCTGGCCATGGCCGTGCTCCAGGCCCGCGGCTTCAAACAATCCGACTTCGCCCGCCTGCATCCAGCCGGCGCCATCGGCCGCGCCATGCTTCTCCGCGTCGGCGACATCATGCGCTCCGGCGACCGCAACCCCGTCGCGCCGCAGCACCTCCAGATCAGGGACGCCCTGCTGGTCATGACCCGCGCCCGGTCCGGCTGCCTGAGCGTCGTGGACGGCAGGGGCAGGCTCGTGGGGGTGTTTACCGACGGAGATTTTCGCAGGCGCATGGCGCAGGACAACAGCCTTCTGTCGCGTTCGCTGAAAGAAGTGATGAACCCCAACCCGATCTGCATCCGGGAAGACGCCCTGGCCGCGGAGGCGTTGAAAGTTTTCAACGCACGGAACATCGACGACCTGATTGTTGTCAATCGGAAGAAAGAACCGGTGGGCCTCGTTGACTCTCAGGACCTGCCCAAACTGAAGATCATGTGAAAGGCATCAGGGTTGAACCAGCGGACTGGCCAGCCTCCGGCCCGCAACGACTGCCGGGCATCCACGTCGCAGCGGGTCCACGCCCGCCCTGTCCCGGTGCGTCCACCGGCCTCGCAGAAACCTTCCCCTCCGGCTTTTGGCTTTAGTCCCTGCATTGGCTGCCCGTAGTATGCGCGCCATGGAACGCACCGAAGCGGAGCTCATCGCCGCAGCCCTCAAGGGCGACGCGGCCAGCTTCGAACCTTTGGTCGAAAAGTATTCCCCGCGCGTGTTCGCCACCGCACGCCGTTACGCCCGCCGCGAAAGCGAGGTTGAAGACATCGTCCAGGAGGTCTGGCTCAAAGCGTACCAAAAACTGTCCAGCTTCCGCGGCGACGCCCCGTTCGAACACTGGCTGATGCGGCTGGCGGTCCGTACATGTTACGACTTCCTCCGCAGCCACCAGCGCAACCGAGAAACCACCTTCTCCGAACTGACCGAACCCGAGGAGGACTGGCTGGAACGATTCGTCCGGCAGCCCGATTCGGCCAGCGAACACGCCAGCGCGGCGAAACAGTTGATTGAACGGCTCATGGAACAACTGTCTCCCCCCGCCCGCCTCATCATTACCCTCCTCGAAATCGAGGACCGGTCCGTCAAGGAAATATCCCGGTTGACAGGATGGTCGGTGCCTTTGGTAAAAGTGCGGGCGTTCCGGGCACGCGCCGAAATGCGCAAGTTGTTGGCCAAAATCGCGAAGGATAAGTATCTGTAACCCCAAAAACAGGCGTATCGTCTCAAAACCTTGCAGGCATGAATATAGATGAGCTCAGGAAAAAGTTGATCGCAGCGGCCCGCCTGAACCCGCCCCAGGATCGCGTGCCTTTCGCGTTCTCCACCCGGGTCATGGCGTGCATCGCTTCCGCTCCGGCCCTCGATGAATGGGCCCTGTGGGCGCGCGCGCTCTGGCGCTCCGCCGGCGCCTGCCTGACCCTGGCACTGTTCCTCGGCGTGTTCTCCCTGCTCACGCCGCCCGCTGCCGATTCCGTTGACCTGTCCCAGGCCTTCGAGCGAACAATGCTCGCTGCCGTGGACCTCGAAAACGATTACGCCCGGTGAACACCTGGAAAGTCATCCTCGCCACCGTCGTCATCTTTGGCGCGGGATTTGTCACCGGCACCTTGCTCGCACCCCGCGCTGCCGCACCGGCTCCCCTCCAGCAGATCGACCCGTCCCGCGTCTCCAACAACGGCACCCAGCGAAACCCAAAATTGCCAACACCCCTGCCAGGCTTCCTCCGCAAGGATTTCATCGATCGCCTCGACAAGGAACTCAAACTCTCGGCCGAACAACGCGCGCGCATCGAAAAAATCATCCGCGAAGGCCAGGACAAAACCAAAGAACTCTGGGAACACATCGAGCCCGACATGCACCACGTCCTCGTCTCCACCAAGGATCGCATCCGGGCCGAACTCACTCCCGAACAGCAGGCCCAGTTCGGACAACTCCTCAAACCCAAACGCCCGCCGGCGCCCGATCCCAAACCCGGCTCCGACAAACAGGGGTCAGCAGGTTCCGACTGCGACGCCACTCTTTGCTGCCTCGAGCCGGCCCACACCTCCTGCACAAACGCGCCCGTGCCCGCCCGGCTCTGATCCCTCGATACACGCCGGACCACTTCACGCCAGCCGCCACCCGCGCAGGCGAAGCGCATTCCCAATCACAATCAGATCGGAAATGCCCATCGCCGCCGCGCACAGAATCGGGCTCATGAATCCCAAAGCCGCCAGCGGAACACCCGCTCCGTTGTAAAAAAACGCCCAGAACAGATTCTGCCGGATCGTCCTTAGCGTCGCCCGCGCAAGCCCCAGCGCCTCAGGCACCGCTTCAATCTCCGACCGCAGCAAAATCATGTCCGCCGCCTCCCGTGCCACGTCGCTCGCCCGGCTTACCGCAATCCCAAGGTCCGCCCACTCCAGCGCCGGCGCATCATTGATCCCGTCGCCGATAAATGCCACACGCGCGCCGTTCATCTGCAGTTTTCCGACGAATTCCGCCTTCCGCTCCGGACGCACCTCGGCATACACATTCTCCGGCCGGATGCCCACTTGCGACGCAATGCTCGACGCGGTCAACGCGTTGTCGCCCGTCACCAAATACGTTTCCAGCCCCTGATCCCGCAACCGGCGAACCACCTCCACCGCCCCCGGCTTAACGCCGTCCCTCACCGCGAACAGCCCAACCAGTTCGCTCGCCACCGCCAACCCGACAATCGTCGCGCCCTTCGCCGACCATTCCTTCAAAAAACCTTCGTCACGACTCAAATCGACTCCCGACTCGCGCAGCCAGCGCACCGCGCCAAGCCGAACCCGTTCGCCCGTCCCGGGAAGTTCAGCCTCAACACCCGCTCCGCGTTCCTCGCGCCAATTCGAAAACGACGCCCTTCCCGACGAAACACCCTCCGCAATAGACCGGCTGATCGGATGTTGTGAATGCACCGCCAGCGCCGCGCCCAGGCCCCGGACGTCGGTCCAGCTCGCTTCCGCAGACGCCGCCCTCAACCGCGCCAGAATCTCCCCGGCTTTCAGCGATTCGTGAACCGCCGCAACCTTCGGCCTTCCCTCCGTCAAAGTCCCGGTCTTGTCAAAAACCACCGCCGTAATATCCCCCGCCTTCTCCAGCGCAATGGCATCGCGAATCAGGATGCCTCGCTTCGCCGCGCTGTTCGATCCGGCCATGATCGCAACCGGCGTCGCCAGCCCCATCGCGCAGGGACATGCAATGATCAGCACCGCCGAAGCAACAATCACCCCCGCGGCAATTCCCCCCAGCGGCGGATGCGCTTCCCAAAGAAACCGCGCCAGGGCGTCGTGCACCCGCATCGCCGACTCCGGCACCAGCGCCCACCACAATCCCGCCACCAGGGCGATCACCACCACCACCGGCACAAACACGCTGCTCACCCGGTCGCCCAATCGCTGGATGTTCGCCCGGCTGCTCTGCGCGCGCTGCACCGCCGCAATAATGTGTGCCAGCGCGGTTTCCTCCCCCACCGCCGTAACCCGCATGATCAGCCGCCCGCTCGCATTCACCGTGCCCGCATACAACGCGCTGCCCGCACTCTTCTCCACAGGCACCGATTCGCCCGTCAGCATCGCTTCGTCCACCGCCGAACTCCCCTCCACCACCTCGCCATCCGTCGGCACCCGATCGCCCGGACGCAACACAACCCGGTCGCCGACCCGCAATCGCGCCACCGGCACCTCCGTTTCCACCTCTTTGCCGTCGGCACTCTCGATCCGGCGCGCCGTTTGCGGCGCGAGCGTCAGCAACTCCCGCAGCGCACTGGACGCCTTGACACTCACACGCGCCTCCATCCAGTGCCCCAGGCTGATCAACGTGATGATCGCCGCGGCCTCCATAAAGTACAAATGCCCGGCCCCGCCGCTGAACAATACCCACACGCTGTAGGCGTAGGCCGTCGTCGATCCCAACGCCACAAGCGTGTCCATGTTGGAGCGCCCCGACTTCAACTGCTGCCAGGCGCCCCGATAGAACTGCGCCCCTGCCACCACCTGCACCACCGTCGCCAGCGCAAACGAAAGCCAGCGAAACACAGGGTTCATCCCCAGCGAAAAAACCCATTCGCCGGCCATCAACAAAGCCGTCGCAACCACTCCAACCCACAGGTTCAACTGCCATCCGGAAACGGCGTGATGCTCGTCTCCATCGTGCTCGGCGCTTTCGCCCTCCGCCCGGCGCCGTTCCTGCGCCGAATAACCCGCTTCGCTCACGGCCTCCACCAGCGCCGCCACGTCCTGCCGCGCCCCCGCAACCCACCGCACCACCGCCCTGCCGTCCTGCAAATCCACCCGCGCACTGTGAACGCCCGGCACCGACTGGATCGCTTCGGTCACGTGGCGCACGCAGTTGCTGCAATCCATCCCGCTCACCAACAACTCGGTTACCCGGGATTTCGGCGGCTCCGGCATCGTTGCTGTGTTGGCCTCATGCGTGTGCATGTCTGCTCCCACTGTACGCAACTCACGCCCGATGTCGAACCGCCCGCGGCTCCCGCCCGCCGCGCACCGCGGCAAAACGAACCCCGCGCGTGCTCACGCGCAGCTCGGAAAAGCCCAGTTCCCGCATGATCGCTTCGCAGATCAACACGCCCGCCAGAATCACGTCCGCCCTCGATCTCGGCAGCCCCGCCACCTGCTGCCGCTCGGTCAGCGGCATCGACCACAGCCGCTCCGCATGCCACCGCACCCTTTCCAGACTCAGGCGCGTCGACTCGATCCGCTCCCGGTTGTACTCCTCCATCCCGGTCTCCATCTTCGCGAGAATCGTGGGAGTTCCCCCCGTTCCAACCAGTCGCACCGGAACGCCATCACGGCCGTATAACTTCGATTCCCACCTCAGGTCGCGCTCCAGCCTGGAACGAACGCGCGTGACAAGAAAGGTCCGCAGCCACTCCCGGGCCGCCGCCAGCTCGGCCGCCCGCGGCGGATCCGACGGCGGCATCTCCTCCATCAGCCGAACCGTTCCCAGCGGAAAGCTCTCGCGAAAATGCTTCTCCCGCCCCTGCCCGACAATGAACTCCGTACTGCCGCCGCCAATGTCGAACAACAACAACGGCTCGCTCGCCAGCGCCGCATCGGTCGTGACCCCCAGAAACGCCCACTCCGCCTCCTGTTCGCCCGTGATGATCTCCAGTTCCAGGCCGCAGGCCTTCCGCACCGCGGCAATCAGCTCATCCGCATTCTGCGCATCCCGCGCGGCGCTGGTCGCAAACAGTCGAATGGCGGAAACCCCTTCCTCCCTGGCCTCGCTCACAAACGCCGCTACCGCGCGCGCCGTCCGATCAATCGCCTCGGCCTGCAGCACGCCGCTCGAGAAAAATCCACTGCCCAGACGGGATTGCCGGCTCTCCTCGCGCAACGGCAACACCGTCTCTCCGTCAACTGCCGCCACCAGCATCTTCACAGAGTTGGTCCCGACATCGATTACAGCCCGGCGAACGGGAGACATGCGCCGATTAGATCAGTCCGACATGAGCCGCCCAAGTGAAAATTGCATTTGAACGCCGCCATCCCCATTCTGTCTCACCCGAATGCGCAAGACCCGTTCAGCCAATCGCTCCGGCATCAGTGTTCCCCGCATCGTGGCATTTGCCCTGATGGCGCTGGGCGCGCTCTGTGCCGTTTCCGGCATCGCGCTGCTCGTTGCGCCCTCCCGCTTCGAAGCCACAGCCACCCTCACCGTCAAACCGGCTTACAGAACAGACCGCACTCTCGACACGGAAATCGAACTGCTCCGCTCCGAGAAGATCCTGAAACCGGCAATCGAGCAGCTGCACGCCTCCGCCGAAAGAACACCGGCTGAAACCACTCCTCCCGTAGGGCCGCAGGACATTGCTGAACTGCGAAAGCGCCTCAACATCACCTTTTCCCGCGACTCCCTTGACATCCGTGTCACGGATCGCGACCCGCAAACAGCAGCCACCACAGCCAATGCCATCGTCGCAGCCTATTCAGCCTACCTGACCGGCGTCACCGTCTCGCTCAGGGAACAGGAAGTGAAAACCCTCCGCGCCCGCGTCGAAGAAGGACGCAAACAAATGCAAGCCGCCAACGAATTGCTCCTCGACGTCGGACGTAATCTCGGGCTGTCCAATGCCTCGCCGGAAGAGGTTGAAATGAGCCATCCCACTTACATGGAAGCCGTGCGCGAATATCGCCGCCTCGAAGAGTCCGTGACCGCCCTCGAACACACCCTCAAGACCAAAGAAGATGCCCTGCTCAAACCAACGGACGATCCGCTGCTCACAAAGGAGGAAGCCACCCCCGAATCCCGCCCGGCCGGCCCAAACAGAATGTTCGGCGCAACAGCCCTCGGCCTCGGCGTTGTTCTGCTGTTGAGCGGTGGAGCGGTCACAGCACGGGCACGGCGCCGCACCGCATCGGACCGCCTCTGACTGCTCAGGCCCCGGCCAGCACAGCGTCCATCTTCTTGCGCAACGCGCGCGTCACCTCATCCACCGATTTGTTGCCGTCCACAATCGTGAACCCGTAGGTCTTCTGCAGCTCCCGAAAGGCGCTCTCCATCGCCTTCTGGTACTGCAAAAAGCTGTCGAACATGTCCCGCGACAAACCGAGATCCATGCCGCTCTCCCAGTAGTCCAGCGCCGCGTTCTTCGACAGGTTCCGCTGCACCAGTTCCTCCGCGTCCACAGCAAGGTAAAAAACCGCGTCCGGCACCAGCGCAATCCCGTACAGGTTCTTCAGCCATTCCTCATCCATCCCCCGCACCATGTCGCGCGCCATCAGCGTGTAGATGTACCGGTCCGCCAGCACGATGAATCCCGCCTTCAACGCCGGAAGAATGATGTTCTCCAACTGGTCCGCAAAATCCGTCGCGTAGAACAGGCTCAGCGTCGTCCGGCTCAGGATGTTCCCGCCCTGCGCCCGCTGCAGTTCCTCGCTCACCAGCGTCGAACGCTTCAAACCCACCTGCACCGTCGCGTGCCCGCTCGTTTCCAGCCAGTCCACCAGCCGCGCAATCTGCGTGGACCGACCCGATCCGTCCGCGCCCTCCACGACAATCAACTTCCCCACAAGCTGCTCGAGTCGCACCCCGGGAATGCCATGCCCGTAAAATTGCCGCTTGCTCGGAAGCGGAACAATAATGTGGTTCTTTCTGCTCATTCGACCGGTTCGTCGTCCAGTTCCATCTTCTTGAATCCCCGCGGCACACTCGGCGGCAACGGCAACGGCGTCCGCCGCTGGAATCGCGACAGATCAATCCGCTCCTCCACCACCCGCCGCAGCCTCTCCTGCTGCACCTCCACGCGGCTGTTCGCGTCGATCACCACAAAATTGAACTCCTCGCTCATCCCAAGATACTGCTCCAGGATCCGCCCCTGGAATATCCGGAAACTCTCATACGGATCCGAAGACAATCGCAGGTCCATCCCCGCTTCGAAAAACTTCAGCTTCGGCCGCCCGTCCAGAATCCGCGCCAGCGATACCTCGAGGTCCGCCTTGAAGAAGAACGTGATGTCCGGCAGCGCCGCAAAGTTGTAAATCCCCCGCACCCACGCCGGCGGACACCCACGCACCACGTCGCGCCCGAACGCCGTGAAAATATACCGGTCGCACAACACGATATATCCCGCCCTCAGCAGCGGCAGCAGATGCCGCTCATACCGGTCCGCAAAGTCCGTCGCGTGAATCAGGCTGAAGGTCGTCGGCGTCAACAACTCCCGCTTCTTGCCCTTGCTCGTCGCGGACTTCACCAGCTCCGACGAGTTCCACTCGCTGAAATAAACCCGCACGCCGATCGCCTCGAGCCAGCGTTTCAGCAGATAGATCTGCGTCGATTTCCCGGACCCGTCCAACCCCTCCACCGCGATGAGCCGGCCCGGAAAGTTCAGTTCCGCAAACGTTTTCATCACGCGCCCAAACTAGTCCCTCTCGCCCCCAAAACAAAGCTTTTCGGCACACCTCCATCCTCGAAAAACCTCCCATCGCCAGACCATTCCTGTCGCATGGGCGACAACGATTGGCCCTCGGCTCGCAAATCTCTGAGAACGACGCAGTTCTGCGGGACCAGCCTCCGCGCGACCACGACAGGTATTCTCCCCGCACAAGAAGCGAAAACGAATCCTGTCAGGCAGCCGTCGCCTCCCGCGGCACGCCCGAGAGTTTCTCAAAACCCCAGCGCAACATCCGCTCGGTCGTTTCCCACGAAACACACGCGTCTGTGATGGAAACCCCGTAGCGCAACTCCGACCGGTTCTTCGGAATCGGCTGGTTGCCTTCATGGATGAAGCTCTCGATCATCGCCCCGATCAACGACGTCGTTCCTCCAACACGCTGTTCGATAACACTGTGCCAGACGTCCTCCTGCCGCGCCGGTTGTTTGCCCGAATTGGCATGGCTGCAATCCACCATCAACACCGGCGGCAACCCCGCCTGCATCAACCGGTTCTCGGCCTCGTGAATGCTCGCCGCATCATAATTGGTCCGCAGCCTGCCGCCCCGCAGCACCAGATGCCCGTCCGGATTGCCCGTCGTTCGGACAATCGACGTCACCCCGTCCTGGTCAATGCCCAGGAAACTGTGCGGCGTCCGCGCCGAACACATCGCATCCACCGCAATTTGCAGACTCCCGTCCGTCCCGTTCTTAAATCCCACCGGCATCGAAAGACCGCTGGCCAGCTCGCGATGCGTCTGCGACTCCGTCGTGCGCGCCCCGATGGCCGCCCAACTGATCAGGTCGGCCGTGTACTGCGGAATGATCGGATCCAGGAATTCCGTCCCCGCCGGCAGGCCCATCTCCGCAATGTCCAGCAACAGCCGCCGCGCCATCTTCAATCCCGTGTCAATGTCCTGCGAGTTGTCCAGGTGCGGATCGTTGATCAACCCCTTCCAACCGACCGTCGTGCGCGGTTTTTCAAAATAAACCCGCATGACAATCTCCATCTGGCTCGACAACTCGCGCCGCATCCTGACCAGGCGCTGCGCATAGTCCAGGGCCCCCTCCACGTCGTGAATCGAGCACGGACCGACCAGGACCAGCAGGCGCGGATCCTGTTGGCGCAGAATGCGTGTCACCGTCTCACGTGCCCGGGCCACGGTCTCACTGGCCCTGGCGGTGATTGGCAGCGCAGCCTTCAGCTGCCGCGGCGCCAACAACCGGACGATCTCTTTGACATGTAAATCCTGAGTCCGAAACATCGCGGCCCAGTATAGCACCCAACTCCCCGGGCGAAAGTCCGCAATGGAAAAACATCCAACATCGAACATCCAACATCCAACACCCAGGGAAACGACCCGGGAAGGGAACATTCAACGCCCGGAGATTGCTGGGGCGAGCAGCCTGCCACGCCGAAACTTGGCGAAGACCGCTCCCCGCGCTTGCCGCGCCGCAGCCTGGCGAAAGCGGAGCCCTCGTGTAACGCATTCCTTCAACGCTGAGTGTTGGGCGTTGAATGTTGAATGTTCATTCCTGGATGTTGTCCCGCCCCACCATCTCCATCAGCAGTTGCGCGTTCGCGGGTGCTCGAGCATTCGCGTCATTGTTGAAATACGCAAATACCGTCCTGCCCTTCCGCACCTGGCTGCGAATGTGTTCCACCCACGGCTTCAACTCGCCGCGCGTGTAATCGTGCGCCGGCCCGGTCAATCCGTGAAAACGCACATACACCACATCGGAAGTGACCGCCAGGTTCATCTCCATCCCCGGCGAACTCACCGACACGTGCGCCACCCCGTGCCGCCGCAGCGCGTCCAGCACTTCGTCGTCTGCGTACCACGAGACATGCCGGAACTCGACGGCATGCGCCGGCTCCTTCGGCAGGCGCCTGAGGAAATTCTCCAGTCGCGCAACGTCCTTCTTGAGAAATGGAGGGAGTTGCCACAGGAAAACACCCGTCTTCCCCGTCAGCGACTTCAAACGCCGCAGGAAACGGTTCAGGCCGGGCCCCGTGTCCGCCAGCTTCCTGATATGGGTCAGAAACCGGCTTCCTTTCACCGCAAACACAAACGAGTCCGGAGTCCGGTCACGCCATCCATGCACCATCTCCAACGTGGGCAGGCGGTAGAACGTCGCATTGACCTCAACCGTCGGAAACGTGCGGGCATAGAAGACCAACGGATCCTCGCCGGACCGTTTCGCCGGGTAGAACGTTTTCTCCCAGCTCTTGTAGATCCATCCGCTGGTTCCAATGTAAATAGGTCCCATGCAGTCCTCGTCGTTCCAAACGTACGCAGCCGACCAACCATCGCACTACGGTAAACGCCTGCCAATCAAAGCCGCCGCCCCCACGACCGCTCCAACTCTCCAACCCCTTCACACTCCAGTGCTGACAGCCATCAACACGCACTTTAGAGTCGCAGGCCTGAGGCCGCACTGATGCAACGCCTGATCGCATGAAGCCTTCCAACCTCCTCGTCATCGGCTACGGGAACACCCTGCGCGGCGACGACGCCGTCGGCGTGCGCGTCGCCGAAGCCATCGAAGCGCTCACGATACCCGGCGTCCGTGTCATCGTTGCACATCAACTCACGCCGGAACTCGCCCAGCCTCTCTCCGAAACAAAACAAGCGGTGTTTGTGGATGCTGCCTTGACCGCCGAAACCGAAGTGAGCCTGAAACCGATCGAGCCGGCCGCCGGCGCACAGATCATGGCCCACACCGCGAACCCCGGCGCGCTGCTGGCGCTGGCCCGAGAGCTGTTTGGCCGTTGCCCCGCTGCATGGTGGCTCACCATCCCCATCGAAGACGTCGGCTTCAGCGAAAGCCTCTCTCCCAAAGCTTCAAAAGGTCTGAAGGAAGCCGTCGAACGGATCCGCTCCCTCGCAGGCGGATTCTGAAACCACAAACCACGGCGCCTGAACCTGTTCGAACTCCCGCCTTCGAAACGTTCTGGCCAACTCCGGTCAACACGGTGGCAAAATAGGGTCGGGCTTGAGCAAGGAACGTGTCGTCCCGCCCCGTTTCCTCCACGATATTGCGCTCAGCCACCCGGGATCAGCCAGCATCCCGGCGGCCCATGGAACCGTGATTGCCGACACCACAGCAGAACCGACGACCTCTTCAGCGCCCCTTGCACGGCTGAAGATCCGCATCCACGGTGCGGTCCAGGGCGTGGGCTTTCGCCCCTTTGTGTTCCGCGTCGCGACCAAACTCGGCCTCAGCGGTTCCGTCCACAACTCCTCCGAAGGCGTGTTCATCGAAGTGGAGGGCGCCCCTGAAACATTGAATCGTTTCCTCTCGCGGCTGACATCGGAAAAGCCCGCGCGCAGCTTCATCCAGAGCCTCGAAACGTCATGGCTCGACCCTCGGGGGCTCAGCGGCTTCGAGATCAAGCCGAGCGACCCGGGCGGTTCGAAAACCGCGCTGGTGCTGCCCGACATCGCAACGTGCCCGGATTGCCTCCGCGAGATCTTCGATCCGGCCAACCGCCGCTATCGCTATCCCTTCACCAATTGCACTCATTGCGGCCCGCGCTTCAGCATCATCGAAAGCCTTCCCTACGATCGCGCGCGGACGTCCATGAAACGCTTCCAGATGTGTCCGCAATGCCGCGCGGAGTATGACGATCCCCTCGATCGACGTTTCCACGCGCAGCCCAACGCCTGCCCTCAGTGCGGCCCGCAGCTCGCGTTGTGGACTCCGACCGGGCAGGTGCTCGCATCGAAACACAACGCGCTCCTGCAGGCGGCCGAAGCGATCCGGCACGGACAAATCGTTGCCGTGAAAGGATTGGGCGGTTTTCAGTTGCTCGCTCATGCCGGCAAAGCCGACGTCGTGCGCCGGCTGCGGGAACGCAAGCGCCGCGAGGAAAAGCCCTTCGCCGTCATGTTTCCGTCCATCGAGCGCGTCCGCGCCGTGTGCAACGTCTCACCTGCCGAAGAGCGGCTGCTGCGTTCGCCGGAAGCCCCCATCGTCCTGCTCAGCCGCATCAAGCAACAAACCGTCGAGATCGACGATCTTGTCGCGCCCGGCAATCCCGATCTCGGAGTGCTCCTCCCGTACACGCCGTTGCATCACCTGCTCATGGCCGCTTTGAACATTCCCGTCATCGCCACCAGTGGCAACCTCAAGGACGAGCCGATCTGTATCGACGAACACGAAGCTCTCCGAAGGCTGGGTGGCATCGCCGATCTCTTCCTCGTGCACGACCGCCCCATCGTGCGGCACGTGGACGATTCGGTCGCGCGCGTCGCGCTGGGACGCGAGATGGTGCTGCGGCGCGCGCGCGGCTACGCTCCGCTCCCCGTAACGCTCCCTCCTTCGCCTGAACCCGGAAGCACAACGATTCTCGCCGTCGGCGCGCATCTCAAAAACACCGTGGCGCTCGCAGTCGGTAACGAGGTCTTCATCAGTCAGCACATCGGCGACCTTGAAACCAGCGAGGCCCACGCCGCTTTCCACCGCGTCATTCGCGATTTTGAAGAGCTCTACGCAACCCGCCCCGCCGGCGTGGCGGCCGACCTCCATCCCGACTATCTCTCCACAAAGTGGGCGCAGGAGGCGGCCACCGCGCCTTCAGAAAACGGCATCTCAAAACCGCCGGCCCTCTTCAGCGTTCAGCACCATGTCGCTCACGTGCTTTCCTGCATGGCCGAGAATGAAGTGGAGCCCCCTCTCCTGGGCGTCGCCTGGGACGGCACCGGCTGCGGAACCGACGGAACGGTCTGGGGCGGTGAATTCTTCCACGTCACGGCCGGCCAATGCGCGCGCGTCGCGTCGCTGCGCCCGTTCCGCCTCCCGGGAGGCGACAAGGCCGTCCAGGAACCCCGCCGCAGCGCCATCGGGTTGCTCTACGAACTTCTCGGCGAAACCGTCTTTGGCCGTGAAGACCTGGCTCCGATCAAGACTCTCTCACCCGAAGAGCGCCGAGTGCTCGCGGCCATGCTCGAGCGCGACCTGAATTCGCCCGTCACCTCCAGCATCGGCCGGCTGTTCGACGCTGTCGCCGCCGTGCTCGGGATCCGGCAGCAGACGCGCTTCGAAGGACAGGCGGCGATGGAGCTCGAGTTTGCCATCGGCCACATCAAATCCGATGAAGCGTATCCGCTGCCGCACGCAGTCCTGCGTTCGGGCGGCGCCGCGGACGTCCAGCGCTTTCCACCCGAACGATCAGGCACTTCGGACGACGGCTCCCGCTTTCGCCAGGCTGCGGCGCGGCAAGCGCGAGAACGTTCGCCCCACCCGGAGTTGATCCTCGACTGGGAACCCATGATCCACGCCCTGCTCTCGGATCTGAGCGCCGGAGTCCCCGTGCCCGAAATTTCGGCCCGATTCCACAACGCGCTCGCAGCAGCCGTGCTCGACGTGGCGAATCGATTGAAACTCGACAAAGTCGTCCTGTCCGGCGGCTGCTTCCAGAACCGCCATCTCCTCGAGCGGACCGTGCGACGCCTCGAAGCCGCAGGATTCCGCGCCTATTGGCACCAGCGCCTGCCGCCGAACGACGGCGGAATCGCACTGGGCCAGGTGGTGGCGGCACGCCGCTTCCCGAACCCCGTTCCCTGAAAGATCTATGTGCCTCGCAGTACCCGGAAAAATCATCAGCATCAGCGGCGACGACCCGCTCGAACGCACCGGCAAGGTGGACTTCGGCGGCATCGCCCGTGAAGCCAGCCTCGCCTACGTCCCCGAAGCCCGCGTCGGCGATTACGTCATTGTCCACGTCGGCTTCGCTCTCAGCCGCGTCGATCCCGACGAAGCCGCCAAAGTGTTCGAGCACCTCCGCGAGATGGGAGAATTAAGCGAACTGAATGAATCGAACGAACCGGACAGCGTTGGCCCGCCCACAATTCCGGAACGGAGAGCGCGCGAATGAAATACATCGACGAATACCGCGACGCCGCGCTGGCGAAGAAACTCGCGGCGGAAATCCATCGGATCACCACCCGTCCCTGGACGATCATGGAGGTCTGCGGCGGCCAGACCCACGCCATCGTCCGGTTCGGCATCGACGAACTGCTGCCCGCGCAAATCACCCTCATTCACGGCCCCGGCTGCCCCGTTTGTGTCACGCCCATCGAGATCATCGACAAAGCGATTGCCATCGCCGCGCGCAAGGACGTGATCTTCACTTCCTTCGGCGACATGCTCCGCGTTCCAGGCAGTTCTTCGGACCTCCTGTCCGTCAAAGCCAAAGGCGGCGACGTCCGCATCGTGTATTCCCCGCTGGACGCGGTGAAGCTCGCCGCTCAGAACCCGTCGAAGGAAGTCGTGTTCTTCGGCGTGGGCTTCGAAACCACCGCGCCGGCCACGGCCATGGCGGTTTACCAGGCGAAACAACGCGGACTCCGGAACTTCTCAATGCTCATCTCGCACGTGCTCGTGCCGCCCGCCATCGAAGCAGTCCTCAGCTCGCCGCAATCACGCATCCAGGCGTTCCTCGCTGCGGGTCACGTCTGCACCGTAATGGGATACGAAGAATACATCCCGCTCGCCGCAAAGTATCGGGTGCCCATTGTGGTCACGGGCTTCGAGCCGCTGGACATCCTGCAAGGCGTGCTCATGTGCGTCCGCCAGCTCGAGACCGGCCGGGCCAAAGTCGAGAACCAATACAGCCGGTCCGTCCGCGCGGAAGGCAACCGTCCAGCGCAGGAGATCATGACCCGCGTGTTCGAGGTGATCCCTCGCAAGTGGCGAGGAGTGGGCGAAATCCCACGGAGCGGCCTCGGCTTTCGCGAAGCCTACGGAGACTTCGACGCCGAGCGACGGTTCCAACTGGAGGATCAGGCTGTGAACGAACCGGCCGATTGCCTGAGCGGACTGGTGTTGCAGGGATTGATCAAACCCGCCGCCTGCCCCGCTTTCGGCACGCGCTGCACCCCCGAGCATCCGCTCGGCGCCACCATGGTCTCCAGCGAAGGCGCCTGCGCCGCCTACTACCGCTACCGCCGCCCTCAACCGGCATAAACCTGCTCCCCGCACAGGAAAGCAGAGAACCTTCGCAGATTTCATAAACGTCAGGCACAACGCGCCTGCACTCCCCCGGGACAATTCCTGTCGCATATGCGCGCAGAATTGTCCCGGGCTCGAGTTCCATCGAATCGCCTGCGGACGCCTCCGCTCTTCGCCCGACAACCACTCAAAAGCCTTGACGGGAGCTTCTTCGACCTTATGATAGCGCATCGGTGTTCGGAAAAATTAGTCCTGTTGATTGTAACTGAACCGACCGGAACAGCACCTATCAGAAGGCTCTACCATGAAACCTGTGAAAACCCGTCTACTCACCGCCACGGTCTGTGCCATCACTGTCGCAGGCTGGAGCAACGCGCAAGCCGCCTTGTCCATCACCAACGGCGACTTCGAAACCGGCGCCGGTGTAAACATCGCCGACGTCACCGGTTGGTTTGACCGGAACCCCGAAGGATTCTGGGAAGGCGCGTGGCAGACGACCGCAGGCTGGATCACGCCGAATGGATCGGCGGTTATCGTGTTTTCTTCATATGAGGCGGACGACTTCCGTGTGCCATCGCCGAACCCCAACGACGGCTCCTTCCTCTACCAGAGCATCGGGACGGCAGACGGCCTGTCCTCCATTCAAATCGGCTTTGACTGGGGCGCCCCCGATGATGCGAATGCAGGACTCGAGATCGGGATAACCATTGGCATCTACGCGTACGACGGCCAGGGTGGCTTCATCCCGGCCGACGACGTCGATGTCCGCGGCGCCAGCGGTGTCACTCTGCTCGACTCCGTTTCGTTCACCACCACGACAACCGGCATCGACGGCC
>DGDZ01000022.1:0-27703 GCA_002385705.1 Verrucomicrobia subdivision 3 bacterium UBA3939 | reverse complement strand
GCATCGACGGCCAGATCGGCACCGAGATCGCCACGCTGGACCTGTCCGGTGCGGGTTCGCAGGAACTCTTCCTCCGTTTCAACAGCTTTAACCCCGGCAACACGGAATCCTGGCCAGTGCTGGACAATGTCCACATCGTTCCGGAACCCGCCGCCATGGCTCTGTTCGGACTGGCCCTGGCCGGTCTCCTGGGCTTCCGCCGGAACCGGCGGAATTAGCCCGCGTCTCGAACGCCCCGGCTATTTCTTCGCGAAAATCCGGTTGGCTTCTTCAAGGGTCTCCCGGGATCCGATGTCATACCAGATCCCGGGGACCTTCCATGTGTACACCGGGATGCGCGGATACAGCCATTGCACCAACCTGCCCGGCTGATCTGGATTGTTCCCCTCGTCGATATACTGCCGGATCATCGGCAGCACCGACTTCGGATAGTAGTACAGCGCAATCCCCGTCAGCGTGCTGGTCGGATTCTTCGGTTTCTCCTCGAAAAACGTGATCCGCCCCTCGCCATCGAGGGAGATGGAATTGTACTTCTTGATCTGCTCCAGGTCGCCGACGTCATACAACGCCAGCACCGGCGCCTGCTTCTCCCGGCAATACCTGCCAAAGCCTTCCAGCGTCTCGCTGAACAGGTTGTCCCCCGCCACCACGATGATGTCGTCGTCCACGTTCTGCGTCTTCAGGACGAAATGAATGTCGCCGATGGCGCCGAGCTTGTTCGAGTCGTCGGTGGACCCGTCATTGACGATGGTGAAGCTCAAAGGCGATTTAGCGGCGCGGTATTCGTCGGACCACTTCTGGAAATGCGACGCGAACTTGGCGTTGGTCACGACATAGACGCGGTCGATGCCGCCGATAGGCGCCAGGTTGTCGAGCACGTACTCGATCATCGGCTTGCCGGCCACCTGGAGAAGCGGCTTCGGCTGCGTCAGCGTGAGCGGATAAAGTCGCGTGGCATACCCGGCGGCAAGAATTATTACTTTCATATCTGTTTGGCATCCAAACGGAAGCGCATTCAAAGAGATATCTCGACGAATAGCAACCGGAAATCCATGGGCAATCCCCCGGCAGCACGACCAGGGTTACAGGGCATTCCGTACAAAATACGACGCGCCTGTTTGTGCTTTACAGCGCTGTCGCGATGTGTTCTTAAAAGCCCGTAGAAAGAACCTGGAGATGAGTTGTTCGCGACCCCTATGAAACCCAACCCCTTCATCATCTCGCTGGCGGCCTTGTTGGCCACAGCCGTCGGAGCGTCCGCTGTTGTTTACACCATTCCCGGAGTTTACAGCACCGGCGTCGATGACGCCGGCAACCCGCTGGCGCCGGGCATGGTGGATCCGCATTACACGATTGAGTCGTCGCCCGCAGGCGCCATCGACGCGCAAACGGCCAGCGTGTATTTCATGTGGACCGGCAACACACCTTCCTCCGCCTGGATCACGGCTTTCGGCGACGAGGACGCTCCGGCCGGGTTCTACCTGTACAGCATGGTCTTTTCCCTGGACGGTTTCGATCCGGCAACGGCCTCCATCACCGGAAAATGGGCCTCGGACAACAACTCCACCATCTTTCTCAACGGCGTGAGCACCGGCATCAGCCACACCGCCACACCGTGGGAGTTCACGACGCTCCAGGACTTCACCATTTCGAACGGCTTCGTTCCGGGCCTGAACACGCTGTCCTTCGTCGTCTACCAGCAGCCCAGCACCGCCGACAACCCGGACGGCGTTCAGGTCCAGATTCTCAGCGCAACCGCGGCGCTGATTCCCGAGCCGGGCGTCTTCACGCTGTTAGGCCTCGGTGCTACAGCGTTCCTCCTTCGACGAAATTCGCGAGCCCGCGCCTGACCGGTTTCGGGGAATCACCCCTGTTCCAGCCCGGCCCAGGCCCCTGATGCTTCCGGGGACGGACCGGCGTTACTCCCCAGCCGGCTGACTGAGGCTGCTCTCGAACAAACCCGGAGCCGACTGCCGCGCCAGTTCCTGGCAGCGCGCCAGAATCTCCGAAGCCGATTCGCAGTTCAGCGCGAATTCCGCAAGCTCCTTCGCCTCCGTCAGTTTCAGCCGCCGCACCATGAACTTCACCTGCGGCACCAGCGACGGCGCGCAACTCAGATCGTCCACGCCCAGCCCCAGCAGCAACGCCGTCATCACCGGGTCCCCCGCCATCTCGCCGCAGA
Organism: Verrucomicrobia subdivision 3 bacterium UBA3939; assembly: GCA_002385705.1. Taxonomy (GTDB): domain Bacteria; phylum Verrucomicrobiota; class Verrucomicrobiia; order Limisphaerales; family UBA3939; genus UBA3939. The sequence continues at coordinate 25,521 of DGDZ01000022.1, read as the reverse complement.
CCGCCACCGTGATATTGTTCCGGCGCGCCGCATCCACCGTCGCCTTGATCAGACGCAGGATCGCAGGGTGCGTCGGCTCGTACAGATGCGCGATCTTCTCGTTCATCCGGTCCACCGCCAGCGAGTACTGGATCAGGTCGTTGGTGCCGATGCTGAAGAACCTGAGACGCCGGGCAAGCGAATCGGCAATGAGCGCCGCGGAGGGAATCTCGATCATTGCACCAATCTCGATGTGCTCGTCGAACGGCACGTTCTCCCGGCGCAATTCGTCCTTGTACTGCTCGACCAGCGCGTTGGCCTGGTTCAGCTCGTCCAGGCCGCTGATCATCGGATACATCATCCGCACATTGCCGTGCGCGCTGGCCCTCAGGATCGCCCGCAGTTGCGAGCGGAAAACCTCCTTCTCCTGAAGGCAAAACCGAATGGCGCGCCAGCCCAGAAACGGGTTCATCTCCGTCGGCACCTGCAGATGCGACAGAAACTTGTCCCCGCCAAGGTCGAATGTGCGCATCACCACCGGGTGCGGCTTGAGCGCTTCCGCCACCTTCCGGTACGCCTCGTACTGCTCCTCTTCCGAGGGCAGCCGGTCCCGGTTGATGAACAGATACTCCGTCCGGAACAACCCCACGCCTTCCGCCCCGCTCGCCAGCACCGCCTCGGCGTCGTCGGCCTGCTCGATGTTCGCCGACAAAAACACGCGATGCCCGTCCAGCGTGACCGCCGGCTTGTGGACCACGTCCCGCAGCTTCTCTTGCAGCGTGACCTGCTTCCGGATCAGTTGCCCGTACTCGAACAGCGTCTGGTCGGTTGGATTGATGATGACAACGCCGTTGAACCCGTCGAGCAGCGCGTACTGTCCGTTGTGCAGTTCGAGGCTCGCGTTCTTGAGCCCCACCACCGCCGGGATCCGCAGCGAGCGCGCCATGATCGCCGTATGCGACGTGGGGCTGCCGATGTCCGTGGCGAACCCAAGCACCTTCGAACGATCCATTTGCGCCGTGTTCGACGGCGTCAGGTCGTGGCTGATGACGATGCAGGGCTCGCTGAGATGGCGCAGATCGCCCTCCGCCTGCTTGCCCAGCAGATTGTTCAGAACGCGCGCGGTCACGTCGCGCATGTCCGTCGCCCGCTCCCGCAGGTAATCGTCCTCTATCGCCGCCAGCGTGGCGGCATAACGCTCCGCCACCGTGTGAAACGCATACTCCGCGTTCACAGCCTCCGTGTGAATCAGACGCACCACCTCGTCAATCAACGTGCGGTCCTCAAGCACAAGCAGATGCGCGTCGAAGATGCTGCCCTCCGCCGCGCCCATGGCTTCGCTGACCTTCCGCTGAACTTCAAGAATCTCCTGCCGCGTCTGAACCAGGGCCCGCTCCAGTCGATTCACTTCCTCCGACACCTGCTCGGGCGACAGCGACTGACGGGCAATGGCGTGTTGCGTGCGCCCGAGGACGAGGATGCGGCCGCGGCAAACACCGGCGGAAACAGGGATGCCCCTGAAAACCTTCTCGCCTTTGTGCAGCGGCTCAGCCATGCGGCAGGATTACCGGAAAGCAATTTTGTTGAAAAGATAATCTTAAGAAACGCCCTCGTTCATCGAAGCTGATCGAGGCCCCATCCGGGGAACGTTCCACGCCCGCAACCTGAAAAACTTATCGTTCTTCCAGCCCCGAAGCGCCGGATAAGAACACGGGAAACCCGCCGCGGAACTCATGCGCCGCATTCACGTGCCGCAAATTGCCGCCGCCGCAGATCCGCAATCCGGACGCGCTCCTTGCGCTCCACCCCCTCACCCCACAAACAATTCCTTCTGCCGCACACGGAAATGTTGTGAATGCCGCCATCGGCCGCTGTCAGGCGCGCTCGATGTACTTGCCCGTCCGCGTGTCCACCCGGATCTTCTCGCCCGTCTTGATGAACAGCGGCGCCTGAATCGTGATGCCGGTTTCCAGCACGATCGGCTTCTGCACATTGTTCGCAGAGTCGCCCCGAATGCCCTCCGGCGCGTCCGTCACCGTCAACACCACGCTCGGCGGGATTTCCACCGAGACCGCTTTTTCCTCAACAAACACCATTGTCACGGTGCCGTTCTCAACCAGGTAATTCTTCGCGTCCCCGACCAGTTCCGGAGTAATGGTCACCGTCTCGAACGTCTCCGGATCGGTGAACACATAATCCTCCCCGTCCTTGTAGCTGAACTCCATCTTCTTCGTGATCATCGGCACGGGATCGATGCGCTCGGTCGAGCTGAAACGGACATCGGAGGATTTCCCGGTGCGGATGTTGCGGAGCGTCGCCTGGACAAACGCGCGGAGATTGCCGGGCGTGCGGTGCTGACTGTCGAGAACCACGCAAATTTCGCCGTTGTAATTGATCGCCATTCCGCGGCGGAGGTCGTTTGCTGTTGCCATAATCTGCTTCTTGAATCTTGCTAAAATTGCCGTAAGCCGGGCTGTTTCCGGAACGGGAGCCGAGCAAAATAATCAAGCCCCGTCGGAAAGCAAGCGCGGATTTCGCCCCATTTTCAAACCCTTCTCCCGCGGCAACCCGGCTCAGGCACTCTCGCACAACGGACCGCAACCCTCACGTCAGGCAACCTGCAGTCACTCCCCGCTGCCCGCCGGCTTCGCGCTGAACCCGGCGCAGGCCGCCTGGCACAAGCCCACAAACGTCTCCTCGGCAAGCGTCAGACGCCGGCCGCGCCAGTGGAGAATACCCCATCGCCGCTCGAGCTTGCGGCGGCCCAGCGGCAGCGCCACCAACGAGCCCTCCTCGATCTCCTTCTTCGCAATCCACGGCGCCAGGATGCTGACGCCCAGCCCCAGTTTCACCAGCTCCTTGATCGCCTCCATGCTCCCCAGTTCCATCACCGTGTTCAGAGCCAGCCGCTCCTGCCTCCAGTATCGATCGATCAACCGGAACGTCAGGCTCGACTTGCTGTAGAGAATGTAGTTCTGCCGCGGAACCTGGTCGCGCTCGGCCCGCCCGGCACGCGTCCACGGATGCGTTGGAGCAACAATAAACTGCAGTTCATCGCTGAACAGTTGCCGGAACTCGAGCTGCGGCTCGTTCCCGGGCTCCAGCGCAAACGCAAGGTCCATCCGCTGCCGCAACAACGCGCTCACCGCAGCCGGCGTGTCGCCCGGTTCCAGCGTGACCGTGTGACCGGGAAACTTCGCTTTGAAATCGCGGATCACGGTCGGAAGTATGTGCTGGCAGACGCTCGTGCTCGCGCCGAGCCGCAAGCGCCCGCGACCCCACTTGCCGAGGCGCGCAAGCGATTCCCGCGCGAGATGCATTTCCTCAAGGATGCGTCCCGCATGATGCAGCAGTTGTTCACCCGCCTGGGTGAGCACCACCTTTTTGCCCATCTTGTCCAAAAGACGACACCCCACGTCGCCCTCCAGCGCCTTCATGGCATGGCTCACGGCGGATTGGGTCAGACGCAGTTCCCGCGCTGTCTGCGTGAAACTGCCCGTGCGGGACAGCACACAGAACATCAGAAGCTGCCGGCTGTCGAGCGGCGCGTTCATCCGTCGGTCTAACTGAGCATTGTCATCACCCCGCCGGGGAGCAATCATTGCGCCACGACGGTGCCGGCACGCCAGGCGCCTGACCGCGCCGCCCAGTTGACCGCAATCAGAACCATGAAACCCGACTCGAACGCCTCTCGACTCCTGGCCGCCACCATCATGACCGCGGCCGCCTCCGCTCCAATACTATCCGCTCTTTCCCAAACACCGGCCGGCAGTGCCGCCGCCGAACCCGCAGCCGCATCGGACGGGCCCATCCGTTTCTTCGAGGAGCGACTGCCGGAGGTCATTGCCAAAGGGAAGTTCCACATCAACGCCCGATTGCGTTACGAATACGCCGAGCAGAACGGCGTCCCGGGCGTGACCGACGCCTCGCACGCACCCACCATTCGCACGCGGTTCGGATTCACCACCGCGCCGCTGCACGGGTTCCAGGGGATGATCGAAGCCGAAGACGTCCGCGTGATCGGCCCGGAAGCCAACTACAACGCCGCCGGCTCGAACAACCGCAACTACAAGGCGTCCATCCCCGACCCGCCCACCACGGAGTTGAACGAGGCATGGCTCAGCTATTCCTGGACGAACCTCCTGACTCTCAAAGCCGGACGACAGCGCATCGTTCTCGACAATCACCGTTTCATCGGCGACGTCGGCTGGCGCCAGAACATGCAAACGTTCGACGCCGTCCAACTGGAGGCCCGGCCGCTCGACACCCTGCGGCTCTACTACGGCTACATCTGGGACGTCCACCGCGTGTTCGGCGATGTGTCGGGACTGCCGCCCGCAAGCCCGTTCCACGACTTCGAATCCAGTTCTCACCTGGTCCAGTTCGGATACGAACTCTGCCCGCACGCGCGCTTCGTCGCGTATTCGTATCTGCTCGATCTCGACCTCAACAACGGAACCGCAACCGCCAACAACAATTCATCCGCCACGTACGGCGGCTTCGTCACCGGCAACGCCAACGTCACGGACACGCTCGCGCTGGCGTATCGGGGTGAACTGGCATGGCAGACGGATCACGCCGACAGCGCGCTGGACTACGAGGCGTTCTATTACAACATCGAGTTGTCCGGGAACAGGAAGCCGTTCGCCTTCGGCGCCGGTTGCGAAGTGCTCGGCAGCGGCGAGAACGACGGCGCCGGCGGCGGACGCGCGGCGTTCCGGACGCCCCTCGCGACGCTGCATGCATTCAACGGCTGGGCGGATGTCTTCCTGAACACGCCTGCCGACGGATTGCGCGACCTGTATGCGTTCGCCGAGATAACGCTGCCGAAAGAAGTCCCGCTGCGCGTCGTCTATCACAAGTACGACGCGGACCACGGAAACGACGATTTCGGGCACGAAGTGGACGTGATCGCGTCGCGCAAGTTTGGCAGGAACTGGACCGCGCTGCTCAAGTATGCCTGTTACATGGGAAACGACGCCGCGCCGCCCGCTCTCACGGCCGCCGACGTGGACGTTCATAAGTTCTGGGCACAGGTCGAATTCAACTTCTGATTCTCCCCCGGCACCAGCCAGCCCCTGCCCTGCCCCTCGGGACAATTCCGCACGCATATGCGACAGAAATTGTCCTGTGAAAATTGCCAGGCGCCTTTCCGTCCGCTGCTTACAAAAGACCGCCTTTCCGAGCGCGGGACAATTCCGCGCGCATATGCGACAGGAATTGTCCCGGCGACCGGCCCAGGGGCGATGGATTTCCGGAGGATGACAGAGGCCGGAATGGCACGCCAATTCCGGTCAAGAAAACGGCATGAAATGGTTTTGACCGCCGGCACCGGTCGGGTATTCTCGCGCTCCCGATTTCGGGTTAACGGGTCAACACCACTTTGCGAGGACCGCACGGTGCCCCGCCACCACCGATTCTTGACTTATGGCTAAACTGACTATTCGAGACCTGAACGTCCGAGGCAAACGCGTTTTCCTGCGCGTCGATTACAACGTGCCGCTCGAGGAAAAGAACGGCCAGATGGTGATTACCGACGACACGCGCGTCAAAGCCACCCTGCCCACGCTGCGCATGCTGATCGAACAGGGCGGCCGACTCATCCTCGCCGCGCACCTGGGCCGCCCCAAAGGTCAAAAGGATCCGTCCATGTCCCTGCGCCCCGTCGCCGCACGCCTGGCCGACCTGCTCGGACGGCCCGTGGCGTTCGTGGACGATTGCATCGGCGACAAAGTCGAGCAAACCGCCAACGCGCTCAAGGAAGGCGACGTGCTGCTGCTCGAAAACGTCCGTTACTACAGCGAGGAGGAGAAAAACGATCCCGCCTTCGCTGAGAAGCTCGCCCGCGTGGCGGACGTGTATGTGAACGACGCATTCGGCGCCGCGCACCGCGCCCACGCGTCCACGGAAGGCGTCGCCCGCATCGTGGCTCAACGCGGCGGCCAGTGCGCCGCCGGACTCCTGATGGAACGCGAACTGAAGTTCCTCGGCGACGAGCTCGAAAACCCGGCGCGCCCGTTCGTCGTCATCCTCGGTGGCGCCAAGGTTTCGGACAAGATCAAGGTCATCGACCGCCTGCTCGACAAGGCCGATGCCATTCTCATCGGCGGCGCGATGGCCTACACGTTCCGCCTCGCCCAGGGTTACAAGACGGGCAAATCGCTCGTGGAACCCGACAAGGTTGACGTGGCGAAGGCAGCGCTGGAGAAGGCGAAAGCCAGGGGAGTGAAGTTCCTGCTGCCGGTGGACGACATCGTTGCAACTCCGGTCAAAACGGACCAGCTCGACAAGAAAGGCAAGCCGATCATTGACTATCAGAATTCGCGGACGAATTCCGACATGAACTGCCCGGACGACGCGGCGGGGCTGGACATCGGCACGGCGACGATCGACGCCTACTCGAAAGAGATTGCGAAGGCGAAGACGATTCTGTGGAACGGCCCGATGGGGTTGTTCGAAAACAAGCTCTTCGCGATCGGCACGAACGCCATCGCGCTGGCCGTCGCGGACGCCACGGAGAAGAACGGCGCCAAGAGCATCATCGGCGGCGGCGACAGCGTGAAGGCGCTGAACAAGGCGAAACTCGGCGACAAGGTGACCTTCATGAGCACCGGCGGCGGCGCGAGCCTCGAGTTCCTCGAAGGCGCCGTGCTGCCGGGAGTCGCGGCGTTGTCGGACAAATGAATTGAGCTGACGACCGGGCCTGCCCGGGCGATTTTCCCCGCCCGGGCTGAATCCTTTCGAAACATGAACAAAGAACGAAAACTGATCATTGCGGGCAATTGGAAGATGAACAAGACCGTGGCCGAGGCGCTGGACCTCGTGCGCGGGCTCAAGATCGAGCTCAACAACGTGAAGGAAGTGGATATCGTGGTGTGCCCTCCGTTCACCGCGTTGAGCGAGGTGTCCAGGGCAATTCTCGACACGAACATCCGGCTGGGCGCGCAGAACATGAGCGAGCACAACGTCGGCGCCTACACCGGCGAGATCGCCGCCGTCATGCTCAAGGAATTCTCCGTTCGTTACGTCATCCTCGGCCACTCCGAACGGCGGCAATACCAGAAGGAAAGTAATGAACTGATCGCGAAGAAGGCCGCGGCGGCTCATGCCGCGTCGCTCAAGCCCATCGTGTGCGTGGGCGAAACGCTGGCCGAACGCGAAGCCGGCCAGACGGAGCAGGTGCTGGAAACACAGGTGCGCGGCAGCCTCGCGGGGCTGACCCGGGATCAGATGATCGAAACGATCGTCGCCTACGAGCCGGTCTGGGCGATCGGCACCGGCAAGACCGCCACCACCCAGCAGGCCCAGGAAGCCCACGCCTTTATCCGGGGGTTGCTGGCCAAAATGTTCGATGACACCGTTGCCAGAAAGGTCCGCATCCAATATGGTGGCAGTGTCAAGCCTTCCAACGCCCGTGACTTGATGAGTCAACCGGACGTGGACGGCGCGCTCGTGGGCGGAGCATCGCTCGAAGCCCGGAGCTTTTCGGAGATCGTCAAGAACTCGATTTAGTTATGGTCTTTATCATTGGTTTGCTAACGGCTGTGTTGGTCCTGGACTGCATACTGCTCGTTCTCCTGGTGCTGATGCAGTTGCCCAAGAAAGAAGCGGGCGCGGGCCTCGCGTTCGGCGGCGCTGCCACGGACGCGCTCTTCGGCGCCGGCTCGGGCAATTTCCTCACAAAAACCACGAAATACGCGGCCGTGGCTTTCTTCGCCATCGCCATCGTCCTGTCCATCACGCACAGCCGCTACATGAATCGGCCCGACTCGGCCTTGCGCCGTCAATGGGAACAGGCCGGCGAGGTCCCGGCGGCAACGACGGCAGCGCCGCAGACGCCTGCCACGGCGGAGACAACCGCCACCACGCCGACGGCAGCCCCCCTGCTCCCGTTGGGCGCGGCAACCCCGGACACGAACGCCGCTGGCACGAGCGCGCCGACGACGGGCGCGGACACCAATTCATCCCTGGAGTGATGGGCTATGTGTTGAATCCCGGATGCATTCCCTGGTTCAACAGCGTTGCCCGAACATCCTCGCACTTTGGTCCCTGATCCTGTTGGCAGCCGCCTGCGCTCCGCAGGAGCGGCGCGCCGATATCACCATCATTAACGGCGCCGAACCGGAATCCCTCGATCCCGCGATCGTCACAGGGATTCCTGAAATGCGCATCACCAGGGCGCTCTTCGACGGTCTCACGCGGCTCGACCCCCGGACCGCCAAACCGGTCCCCGCCCTGGCGGAGCGATGGGATATTTCTCCGGACGGCCTCGTTTACACGTTCCACCTTCGATCGAACGCCGTGTGGTCCACCGGCGAGCCGATCACCAGCGCCGACGTCCTCTGGTCCTGGCTGCGCACACTGAACCCCGCCACCGGCAGCGACTACGCCGGACAACTCTTCTGGATCCAGGGCGCCGAGGATTTCCATCACGGACGCGTCCCGGCGGAGCAGGTCGGACTTCGCGCGCCGGATCCGCGCGTCTTCCAGGTCCGGTTGACGGCGCCGGTTCCGTTCTTTCTCGACATCTGCGCGTTTCCGGCGCTCGCGGTGGTTCCAGGGCAGGTGATCGAACGGCACGGCGACCGTTGGCTCCACGCCCGGCCGCTGCCCGTCAGCGGAGCCTTTCAACTCGGCGCATGGCGCCTGAACGATCGCGTCCGCCTGGTGCGCAATCCCCGCTATTGGGACGCGGCGAATACCGCTTCGGAGATCATCGATGTCCTCCCGATCGGCTCGCCATCCACCGCCCTGAATCTCTACGAGACGGGCGCGGCGGATATCGTTTGGGACAAAGACCTCGTTCCGGCGGAATTGCTGGACGTGCTGGCAAAACGGCCGGACTTCCACACCTTCGATTTTCTCGGAACCTACTTCTACCGGTTCAACGTGACGCGCGAGCCGTTCAACGACGCGCGCGTCCGGCTCGCCTTCGCGCTGGCCACGGATAAAGCCGAGCTCGTCCGCAAATTGCTGAACAGCGGCGAAAAACCTGCCTTCCACTTTGTGCCCGAAGCGACGGCGAACTACGATCCGCCGGAAGGCGTCCCCTGCAACCCGTTGCGCGCCCGCGAACTCCTGGCGCAGGCAGGCTTCCCGGAGGGCAAAGGTTTTCCGCGGGTGCATTACGCCTTCCCCTCCGCCGCGGGGGCGAGCGGGAACATGGCGCGCAAGATCGCGGTCGAGCTTCAGCAGATGTGGCGCGAGACTCTGGGCGTGACGGTCGAGCTGCGGCAGATCGAACGCAAGGTGTTCTACAGCGCCCAGTCGCGGCTGGACTTCAATCTGTCCGCTTCGAGCTGGGTGGCCGATTACAACGATCCCAACACGTTCCTCGACCTCTTCACGAGCAGCAGCGGCAACAATCGCACCGGATGGCAGAACGCCGAGTACGATCGGTTGATCCGGGAGGCCAATCTCCAGACCAATGACACCGCGCGGATCGAACTGTTCCGGCGCGCCGAACAACTCCTCGTCAACGAGGAGGTTCCGATCGTGCCGCTCTACTTCTTCGCCGGCTTCAACTACTTCGATCCGTCGAAGATCGCCGGCATCCACCAGAACCCGCTGGACGAGCATCCGCTCCAGTTCATCCGCCGGATTCGGGAATCCGCGATGGCCGCCGGAGCACCGGAGTCTTCGTCGGCGCAATCCGCGTTCTAGCCATGTATTTCCTCCGGCGCATCGGATTTGCGATTCCTCTGCTGCTGCTCATCAGCTTTCTGGCTTTCGTCCTGGTGCGGATGGCGCCGGGAGGACCGTTCGATCGCGAGCGCGCGGCCGCTTCTCCGGAGGTGGAACGGCAACTGAAACAGAAGTACCGCCTCGACGAGCCTCTCTGGAAACAATACGGCTACTTCCTCGGCAATCTCCTTCGCGGCGACCTCGGACCGTCCCTGAGGTATCGCAACCACACGGTGAACGATATCGTCGCCGAGGCGCTGCCGGTGTCGATGCTGTTGGGCATGCTGGCGTTCGGGTTTGCGCTGGGCGTGGGCCTGCCGCTGGGATTCTTCTCCGCCGTCCATCGCGGCCGCTGGCAGGATTGGGCCGGAAGCTTCGCCGCCCTGCTCGCGGTGTGCATTCCCGGACTGGTGCTCGCGCCGTTGCTCGTCGTCACCGTCGCCATCAAGTGGCGGCTCCTGCCCGTCGGCCTCTGGGGTTCGCCCTGGCACGCCGTTCTCCCCACCATCGCGCTCGGGTTGTTCTTTGCCGGCAAGGTCGCGCGCCTGATGCGCGAAGGCATGCTCGGCGTCATGCAGTCCGAGTTCATCACCACCGCACGAGCCAAGGGCCTGGGCGAACACCAGGTCATGCTCCGGCACGCCTTTCGCCTCGCCGTGCTGCCGGTCGTTTCCTACTGCGGACCGTTGCTTGCCGACCTGCTCACCGGATCCTTTGTTGTCGAGAACATCTTCCAGATCCCCGGCATCGGAACGTTCTTCGTCAACAGCATGGTCAATCGCGATCACACAATGACCGTCGGCCTCGTCCTGCTGTACGCGGTGCTGCTCGTGCTGCTGAACCTGCTCGTCGATTTCATCCATGCCGCGCTCGATCCGCGAATCCGGTATGCCTGACCGATCGACGCCATCCTTCGCATGAACGTGGAGCCGTCATCACAGTCCCCGAGGCAGCGAGCCTGGCGCCGCTTCAAACGGAACCGGCCCGCCGTGGCAGGCGCCCTCTTCCTCGCGCTCACAATCGCGTTTGTTCTCCTCTACCCGCTCTTCTCCCCGTATCCGCCGGAGCAGGTTTCCGACAGCCAGTTCGCGCGGCCGAGCCTTCAGCACTGGATGGGAACGGACGTCCACGGCCGGGACCTCTTGGTGCGCCTCTGTTACGGCGCCCGCATCTCGCTCGTCGTCGGTGTCGTCGGCGCGCTCATCAGCCTCGTCATCGGCGTTCTCTGGGGCGCCATCGCCGGCTACGTCGGCGGACGGCTGGATGCCGTCATGATGCGATTCGTGGACGTGCTGTATTCGATGCCCTCGATCATCTTCGCCATCGTCCTGATGAGCGCCGTGGAACCGCCGGCGGAGCGATGGCTCGCGCACCTGGGATTGCCGGCCGACCGAAGCGTCCGCCTCATCGTGCTGTTCGCCGGACTGGGCGCGGTGTCGTGGCTGACCATGGCGCGCATCGTCCGCGGACAGGTCCTGTCTCTTCGGACGCGGGCCTTCGTGGACGCAAGCCGGGCGCTGGGCGCGGGAACCGGCCACATTCTCCGCCGGCACATCATCCCGAATGTGCTGGGAGTCGTGATCGTGTATCTGACGCTCACTGTCCCCGGCATCATCCTGTATGAATCCTTCCTGAGCTTCCTCGGGCTGGGCATTCAGCCGCCGATGGCAAGCTGGGGTTCCCTCATCGCCGAAGGCGTCGGCCAGATCAATCCGATCCGCATTTACTGGTGGCTGATTGCCTTTCCCGCGGGCTTCCTCGTGCTGACCCTGCTGGCGCTCAACTACGTCGGCGACGGCCTCCGCGACGCGTGGGACGTGCGCGGCGCGTGAAACTGCGAGGTCCTTCCTTCAGTTTCCGCTTGCCTGCCCGGTTTTCGTCACCAGAATCCGCGCATGTTTCACACGTCGTCATCTTCTGGACGGATCCGGCGAACCCGAACGCCCCCGATGAATTGCTCGCAGGCGCAAAGAAATACCTGAGCACCATCCCGGGCATTGTTCATTTCCATGCGGGCAAAATGGTTCCCAGCCATCGGCCGGTTGTGGACCAGACCTATCAGGTCGCGCTGAACGTCGTCTTTGAAAGCAAACAGGCGCAGGACGATTACCAGGTCCACCCGCAACACGTGGAATTCGTGGAGAAGACCTTCAAGCGGCTCTGCACGCGGGTGATGGTCTACGATTTCGCCTGAGCCCCGCCCGCGCCGCCCGGCGACCGCCCCCTGCTAAATCCCGACCCTCGGCCCGGGACAATTCCGCGCGCATATGCGCGCGGAATTGTCCCGGAGAATGGCGGGCTCAGGGGCGTGGATGGAACTTCCTGTGGATGTCGCGCAAGCGGTTCCCCGCGACGTGGGTGTAGATCTCGGTTGTGCTGATGTTCGCGTGCCCCAGGAGTTCCTGGATGACCCGCAGGTCGGCGCCATGCTCGAGCAGGTGCGTGGCAAAGCTGTGTCGCAACATGTGCGGCGTGACATTTCTGGCGATGCCGGCGCGCCGCACCCGTTGTTTGATGCGCAACCAGAGGGTCACGGTTGCGAACGGCCCGCCGCGCCGATTCAGGAACACGGTCGCGGGCGAGCGCGGGGTCACCAGCTTCGGCCTTCCCGACTCGAGATAGCGGTTCAGCGCGGCGACGGCATGCCGCCCTACGGGCAGCGCGCGTTCCTTGTTGCCCTTGCCGATGACGTTGATGAATCCCGCGTCGAGGTGCAACTGCTCGAGGCGGAGGCTGCACAGCTCGCTCAGGCGAAGGCCGCAGGCATACGCCAGTTCGAGAACGGCCTGATCGCATAACGTGTGCGGCGTCTCCGGCATTTCCGGCGTGAGCAGCTTCCTGATCTCGCCGTCGGTCAGCGCCTTCGGCAGCCGTTTCCACCGGCGCGGCAGCGACAGATTCTCCGCGATGTTCACAGGCAGCAATCTCTCGGCTTCGCAGTAGCGGTAGAAGGCGCGCAACGCGGCAATCTCCAGGTACACGCTTTCCGAACTCAAACGCCTCGCGGGATCGGGAGGATCGGACTCGAGCGGGCGCGCGCGCTCGTGCTCGAGAAAGGACATCAGGTGCTTGAACTCGACCTGCGTCCATTCTTTCAACCCGTTCTTTTCGCCCCAGTCCGCGAAGCGGTTCAACAGCCCGGCGTAGGTTCGGGCGGTGTTCCCGGACTGCCCCCGTTCGTGGCGGAGGTATTGCAGAAAATCTTCGATCAGCTCGCGCACGGGTTCAGCGATGGGCCGCCGTGGTCCTCCGGTAGAAGAAACCGTCCGCCGCGTCGCAGGTCATTTGGCTGAGTTCCTCGAGCGAACACCCACGGGCGAGCGCCGCGGTTTCAGCAATTTCCTTCACATAGGCCGGTTCGCAGCGTTTGCCGCGATACGACACCGGGGCGAGGAACGGGCAATCCGTTTCCAGCATGAACTTTCCCTCAGGCGCCGCGGCAATGACGTCGCGAATGTTCTGCGCGTTCTTGAACGTCGCAATGCCCGTGAAGCTGACAAGCGAATTCAGCGCCAGGATCCGCTGCATCGAGGCCGCGTCGCCCGAAAAACAGTGGAACACGCCGCGCACCCGGTCTGCGAACCGTTCCAGCCGAGAGATGGTATCGTCCAGCGATTCGCGCTGGTGAATCACGCAGCTCAATCCCAGCTCGGCGGCCACCTCGAGATGCTGGTCAAACAACTCCGCCTGCCGCTTCTTGTATCGCTCATCGTCGGCGGCCGTTTTCCCCGGCTGACGGCTCGGCAACCGGTAGTAATCCAGACCGGTTTCCCCAAGGGCAACCACCTTCGGATGCGACGCCAGCTCGCGCAGCGTCGGACGGATGTCCTCCGGCGCGCGGAGCGCGTCCGATGGATGCCATCCCACGACGGCATAGACGCCGTCGAAACGCTCGGCCAGTTCGAGCGCACGCCGGCTGCTGTCGAAGTCGGTTCCGATGCAATTGATGCGTTCAATACCGGCCGCCTGCGCCCTTTGAATCACCTCCGGGAGATCCGGCACGAAATCCGGATAATCCAGATGGGCGTGCGTGTCGTAGAATCGTGCCATGGACTATTTCCCGGCGGCATTCCGGCTCTGATCCTCGTAAGCCCGGGCGGCTTCCTCTTTGCCGAGCTTGCGGGCGAGAGCAGCCAGCCGCTGATAGATATCCGCCTTCGCCGGGTAATCCGGGTTTTCCTTCAGGAGCGCGGAAAGCTGTTCGACGGCTTCCTGTTCGCGGGATTGTTCGGGCAACTTCTCCGCAAGCGTGAGGCGAAGGCGCAGGCGTTGGAGAGGCGAAGGTTTCAAAGCCAGGGCGCGTTCCCACATTTCAATGGCCGACGAGGGTTTTCCGAGTTGCGAATAGAGATCCCCGAGCTTCTCGGTAAGCACGGCGCTCTCTTTCGTGAGCGGGATCCGCGACAGGTACGCGGCCATCTGGACGGGCGGCACGCCGTTCGCAATGTTCACATTGATCAGCCGCAGGTAGGACCATTGAAGATACTCGCTGTAATCGGCCTCGAGTTTCTTGTGCAGTTCCTCCGCCGGAGTGCCGAAGGGCCGGTAGAGCGGATCGCCAATAACGATGGTCTGCCACGAAAGAACATTCTGGGCGGCGCAAGCGGCCTCGCCGAACGTGAACCCGCTGTAGATCAGCCGGCTGGCAAACACCGCGAGATCCGGCGTGCCCCCGAGATAGGGCTCGTCAACCGAACCCATCGTGGCAGTGACACCCCTGGCGAGCAGCGGCCCGACCCAGTTGCGCGAATCGCTCCGGGGGCTCGCCCCGCTGTACGAATGCAGGTGATACGCAAACGCGCCGGGCATGAACTCCACCGTCTTCCGCGCAAACGGGCCGGATACGCTCGCGTCGTACCACCCGAAGTAGAACGCGATCTGGCTCATCGGGAACTCGGGGCGGAACGTCGCCGCGTTCGTATCAACCACCGTCTCGAATCCCAGACGCCGGCACACTTCGGCGGCGCCTTTCATCCAGTCCTCGCCGATCTTGAACGCCGGGTCTGGCGTACTGCGGATGTCCACGTAGGCCCGGCCCCAAAGGCCGTGGGTTTCGGCCTCAATGGCCTTGTCCACCAGGCTGCGGGCGATTTCCGGCGTGGGCCCGTCCAGCCTCGAGACGAGCAGCACGTTGTTCGTCGGGTGCAACAGCGCCGTGTTGGTTGTTCCGAAGATGTGATTCTGATAGGGCCCGGTGCGCAGCCAGTTCTGCTCGATCCGCGGCAGGAGCATCAGCTCGTTGTCAACGCACGCCTCGTTGCGCCGGAATTCCTGGCGCACTTTCTCCGCTTCCGCCTTCTCAAGATTCTCGTCACGGGTCACCCGGATCGGAACGCCATAACACAGAACCAGATACCGGATCTTCGACTCGCTCACGGTCCATTCGACCTGGACCGGGCGATTGTTTGTGTCGCGAATGGTTTGCGCCGTGATTCGCCAAAGCTTTCTCTTGCTGAACGCTTCGGCCAACGGCCGTTCGAGCGAATTCCGGAACTGGGCTCGCGTCATGTTCTCCTCGGTCGGCAACGCGAGGCCAATGACCTGATCCGGGGGCACCTCCCGCCGCTTCGCATAGTGCTCCGCCACGGCTTTCGACTCCGGAACGCGCGTGTTGTAAACCACCACCACCTCGTCGCCCGACGCGGCGGCCAATGCCAGCGGCGCCAGCGCCACCCCAAGACACAAAATGAATCGGTTCAACGAAGAGTTCATCGCACTCAAAACCGGGAAAAACGCCTTCAAAGATACATGCCGCCCCTCACGGATCCAAAACGATTTTCAATCCATCCCACGCCAGCGTGATCCCCGCCGGCAACTCCGCCTGCGATCGGTCGTGGTCATAGTCGTGCGTCAAGTGCGTGAAATACGTCTGCTCCGCCGCAATCCGGCGCGCCGCCGCCAGCGCCTCGTCCAGGCACATGTGCGTCGGGTGCGGCGCGTGGCGCAACGCGTCCAGGACCGCCACCTGCACGCCGCTCACCTCCTTCAGCACCTCGGCGGGCACTTCCTTGCAGTCGCTCATGTACGCCAGCCGCTTCCTGCCGTTTTGGACAAAGAGATAACCGTTCGTGTTCATTGACCCGTGGGGCAGAGTGAGCGGAACGATCTCCAGATCCCCCAGCGTGAACGGACCGTCCACAATGTGCGGTTCGGGAATGAAATAACCTTTCGGCCACGGACCGTTGTGAAACGCGTAGATGAATACCCGCTTCAACGCCTCCATCGTGGCCGCATTGGCGTAAACCGGCAGCGCGGTCCCCCCGCGCAGATCGCAGAACCGGCGGCAGTCGTCCAGCCCCATGATGTGATCCGCGTGCGCATGCGTGAAGAGCACGGCGTCCAGCCACCGGATGTTCTCCCGCAGGCATTGCAGCCGAAACTCCGGCGTCGTGTCCACCACGAGCTTCACCGCGTCCGTCGCGACGTAAATGGACGGGCGGGTGCGGTGGTTCTTCGGGTTGCTCAGGAATTCGGGCGGGTACTCCTTGCCGATGATGGGCACGCCCTGCGACGTGCCCGAGCCGAGAAAAATAAACGAAAAGGCCATTCCAGAATTTTCTTTCGCTGTCAACGGACTCGCGATTCAATTTCGCGGAATCTAACGATGTTGACTGTCTTGCGCATCAAAAACCTCGCGCTCGTGCCGGAATTGACGCTCGAACTCCAGCCCGGCTGCAACGTCATCACAGGCGAGACCGGCGCCGGAAAGTCCATCATCATCGGCGCCCTGAACCTCATCCTGGGCCGGCGCGCCGACCGCACCCTGATCCGCAGCGGCAGCGACAGTTGCTCGGTCGAGGCCGCGTTCGACATCTCCCGTCTGAAGGCGCCGCTGGCCGGGTTCCTGTCCGAAACCGGGCTCGATCCCTGCGAAGACGGGCAGCTCGTGATCAAGCGCACGTTCACCAGCGCCGGCGCGAACCGCCAGTTCGTCAACGGATCACCCGCGACGCTCAGCGCCCTCGAACGGATCGGCGAATGGCTCGTGGACATGCACGGCCCGCACGATCATCAGTCCCTGCTGCACCCGTCACGGCAACTCGACATTCTCGACGCCTTTGGTGGCCTGGAAAAGGAACGGGCGAACTTCGCGCAACTGGCCCGGCGCCGGGCCGAACTCGAGTCGGAAAAAACGGCGCTCGTGACAGATGAGCAAACCTATTTGCGCGAACTGGACCTCCTGCGTTTCCAGGTCCGCGAGATCGCCGACGCGCGGCTTCAACCCGGCGAGGACGACGAGATCGAACAGGAGCATCGTCGCGCCGCCAACAGCGCCCGCCTGTTGCAATTGTGCCAGTCCGTTCTCGATGTGCTGGGCGAAAGCGACAGCTCCGTCCAGGTGCAATTGGGCGCCGCCGGACGGCTCTTGCAGGAACTCCAGCGCATCGACCCCGGCATCGAGGAAGGCGCCGCCCTGCACCGGCAGATCGCCGAGAACGTCCGCGACCTGCAGCACTGGCTGACCCGCTACTCCGAGCGCGTGGACGTCGACCCCGAGCGCCTGCAACAGCTCGAGGATCGTCTGAACCTGCTGCAATCGCTCAAGCGCAAGTACGGCAGCACCGTCGCCGACGTCATCGCGTTCGGCCAACAGGCCGCCGAGCGCCTGCAACAACTCGAGCGGCGCGACGAGACGCTGGCCAGGCTGAACAACGAACTGGCAAAACTGGACAGGCAGATTCTCCAGGCCGGCAGAAGACTTTCGTCCAAACGCCGCGAGGTCGTCCCCAGGCTCTGCAAGAACGCCGGACGCCACCTCGCCGATCTCGGGTTCCGCCAAAGCCGCCTCGACGTGGCCGTTGTCACCACCGAGGACGCCTCGCGCCCGGGACCGCACGGGTTCGACCAGATTGAATTTCAATTCGCGCCCAACCCCGGCGAGCCGGCGCGCCCGCTCCGGGCGATCGCGTCTTCAGGCGAACTGGCCCGCGTGATGT
The DNA here is from genome assembly GCA_002385705.1 of Verrucomicrobia subdivision 3 bacterium UBA3939. Taxonomy (GTDB): domain Bacteria; phylum Verrucomicrobiota; class Verrucomicrobiia; order Limisphaerales; family UBA3939; genus UBA3939. The sequence continues at coordinate 7,921 of DGDZ01000022.1, read as the reverse complement.
TGGCGCTGAAAACCGCGCTTGCCGCCGAAGACGAGATTCCCGTGCTCGTTTTCGACGAAGTGGATGCGAACGTCGGGGGCGAGACCGCCAATGCCGTGGGCGCGAAGATGGCGCATATCGCGCAGCGGCGCCAGGTGATCTGCATCACGCATCTCCCGCAGGTGGCGGCGTCCGCGGCCGCGCATTACGTCGTCAGCAAGCGCGTTCGCGACGGGCGAACGATCTCGGACATTCGGCTGCTGGACCGCCGGGAACGCGTCACCGAACTGGCGCGCATGCTGGGCGGGCAGACAGAAACGGCGCGCAAACACGCCGAAGCACTGCTCCAGTGAACATGTCATGGAGGGTTGCTCTGCCGGAATTCTTTGCTATGGTAACGCCATGATTGTGGAAACACGGCAACGGAAATGCCTTTGCGGCGCGATGCTCGTCGCGCCGCGCCCGTGCATGCTTTGTCGGTTATCCGCCTTCCTCCCGTTCGGGAGCTAGCGTTCCCGCTTGCCCCGAACGCAGCTCCCTTCCCCCGGTTCCTGATCAAAACACGTAACGCCTGGCAGCGTTCACCTCAAAACCTGCAAAGCCTATGAACCACAACATCATCATCAGCGACACCGACGCGCGCCGCCTGCGCGACCTTCTGGAAAAGGCGCCGCGCAACGGCGCCGACGAATTGCTCAACCGCCTCGCCGGCGAGCTCGACCGCGCCCACATCGTTCCCCAGGCCGAGTTGCCGGAAGACGTGGTCGCCCTCGGATCTACTGTCGAACTCGAGGATCTCGAAGACGGCGAGGTTATGACCTACACGCTCACACTGCCCGGTGAAGCGGATGCCAGCGCGGGCCGCATCTCCGTCCTCGCGCCGCTGGGCACCGGCATGCTGGGATATCGGGTCGGCGACGAGTTCGAATGGCCCGTGCCGACCGGCACGGTCAAGATGCGCATCCGCCGCAAGCTGTCTTGAGCCGCCGCCCGCCGGCCGCTCGCCACCGGACCGTGCCGGCGCGAGGAGCGGCTCGCTTGCCACACCGGCAGCGGCTGTACGCCGAGTTCCCGCCATTCTTCCCGCCCCGGACAGCGGATGTCCCACGGGGTACGGCAGGCTGCTGCCATGAAAATCACAAAAAAGAAGGTCAACTACATCGGCAAGAAAGCCACGGTTCGCAGTTGCTTCGGCGGGTACTCGCTCCCCGACGGCCTGCCCGAAGGCGCCACCGTGGAGATCGTCGGATTCGATATCGGCTGTTTCGACGTTCGCTTCGGACGGAAGACGTTCCGCGTTCCCATGGCCTGCGTTGAAAACCTGCACCTGCTGTGGCGGTGAGGCCCCGCCGACGGATCAGACGGGGCCCCACCCCCACCTCCATGAAAGTTCTGGCGCGAGAATACCCGGGCGGGCGCCCCGCTCTATTACAACTCCGCAAAAGCTTTGTAATTTTTCCGGGTTTCGCCTACTAGAAGGTCTGTGGAGCAACACGAGCTTGGACTATGGATCTATTGGGACTGATCGCGCGGACGGGGGAAGCTGCGGCGAAAGCGCGACGACGATCGGCGCGGCGCCGGTGGCGCGCGGCGCGGGCGCGCCGGGAGCAGACCCACTCGGTGCCCGTCAGCATTTCCGTCATCATCCCGGCGCACAACGAGCAGGCCTATCTGAAGCGCACGCTCATGGCTCTGCGCCGGCAACGCTATCCGTGCGAGATCATCGTCGTGGCCAACGGCTGCACCGACAACACGGCCGAAGTGGCGCGCCGCCATTGCGACCGGCTGGTGATGGTATCGCACAAAGGATTGAGCATGTCGCGCAACCTGGGCGCGCGCATGGCCAAAGGCGAGCTTCTGATCTTTCTGGACGCCGACACGATCCTGCGCCGCAACGCGCTGCGGACGATCGCGGAACGGTTCACGCGCGATTGCGCCGCCGGAACGGTGCGCGGCCAGCCGGACCGGAAGAAGTTTGCCTATCGGCTCATTTACTTTCTCAAAAACTTCACGCACCGCTTTCATATCCACGGCGGCAGCGCCGGCGTCATCATCTGCTGGAAGGATCACTTCATCCGGACCGGCGGGTTCAACGAAAGCCTCGAGGTGTCGGAAAACAGCGACCTGATCAAGCGCCTGGGCCGCTTCGGCCGTTACCGCTACATCGGAGACACCTGCGCCACCACGTCGATGCGCCGGTACGAACGCCGCGGGGTGTGGCGCATGGCATGGCTCTGGACGCGCCTGTGGTTCGAGTCCTGGTTCCGGGATTTGCGCCACCGCACGTACGAGACCGTCCGTTGAGGGGGGCGGGGACGGCTCGTCCCCGCGCTGCAATGCTCTGGCTGGATTATCGAAGATCCAGTCTCCACTCGCTGCCGACGCGGCGAAGCGGCAACGGCTCCGGCACGGGTTGCCCGGGAGCGAACTCCACGGTGATGTGGATTGAACCGTCTGGCTGCATCTCCTGCTTCACCGGACGGAATCCAGGAAACGGAATTGCTTCGAACATGTCTGGATTTCTTTCGAACGCTTCAAACATCTTTTCCGCGGCTTCCGGGATCAGCACGCGCGCCAGCTTGGTGACATTGCGGCTGTTCATTGCCCAGAGAAAGGACTCCAGCGCACCTTCAGGAGTGCTCAACCCCACCCATCGAGCTTCGCTGCGCCGGATATAGTTGGGCGGCAATGTGAGGGTATTCGCATTCCTCGCGGCCACTTGCGCCTGAAGCCGGTCGTGCTCGGCCTGCACGCCGCTCAATTCGCGCCTGCGCTGCGCGAGCTGGGCGGCCTCGTTCCGAAGCCGAAGCAGTTCCGGGGAAACGGGGGAATCGTTCACAGGCGCGACCGCCCTGCTTCGCCCTCCACCCGGCGGCGCCGCGCCGATGGACGCCAATTGCATGGCGAGATCGTTGTGGCTGGATCTCAGCGATGCAATGTGGCGCTGCCGCAGAACCACCGCGGTCACAGCCAGGACACAGAGCAGCACGCTGATGGATGTCACAAGTCTCGTGTTCATGGCACGGTCAGCGAACGGGCTCCACTGCTCCTAGGTAGAGCTTTCCGTCCCGTTGGATGAACAACTCCGGGCGAATCGCCACCCCGTCCTGGACGCTCCCGTCATACAGGCCCACATGGCCGTGAATGGGACAACGGGTCAGCACACGCGTCGGTTCGGCGTCGTTCCCCTGGGGAGTCAAAAACCACTCATACGAGCAGTTGGCCATGGTGAATTCCGCCCATGTCGCCGCTTGTGTCCGCGATGTGTCCGCAGGGCAATGCAGGATTCTCGGCGTGTTCATCTCATTGGTCATCGACAGGACGTCCGGGGGCATCAGGTCATCGTGGTCCGTCGCCCAAATGCGTGCCGCGAGCCCCAACTGTTTCATGTTGTTAATGCAGGCAATGCGCATCGCTCTCTCGCGCGCACTTCCCACCGCCTCCATTCCGGCCATTTCCTCCGCCGTAAACAGTCCCGAAGCCGGCCTGGCCAGCTCCGCCCGCAGCTCCGCATTCTCTTGCTGCAACCGTTCCAAACCGGCGATTTCGTCTCTCAACGCCCGAACGGTCTGCTGCAGTTGCTCCATTTCGGACGGCGCCTCGACGGGGGTCGAATCCTCCGCGGGAGCGCTTCCAACCGTGTCGCCCGGCACGACGGCCCTTGCCTCTTCAAGCGTTGCAGAGAGCTTCCTGACCGCCTCCTTCAACTCGACGATCTGCGCCTGCTGCATCCCCAGCACCGCGATGCAGAAAAGTGACAACGCGGCAGGAACCAGCGCCGGCCACCAGCGGTTCAGCCGGTTTCGCGGTTCAAACACACACTGCCGCGGCGCGTTCGGGCTCGACGCCGATTTCGCTGCGCGGATGAGATCGTCTTTGAGATCGACCGGAGGAACGGGCCGCGGCGCCTGGCGCAGCAGTTGTTCCAGTTCCTGTTCGTTGGGTGGATTCATAGCCTTGCAGGCCGCGGCAACGTCACCGTCGAACTGTTCGGTTCCGCGGCCAATTGTTTTTGAAGTTCGTCCAATGCCTGGCGCAGCCGGTATTTGACCGTGCTGACCGCCACGCCCATGGCGTCGGCCGTCTCCTGCAACGTGAGTTCCTGGTAATAGTGCAGGTGCACCGTCTGCCGAAGATCGGCCTGCAAGCGGTCCACGCACGCATACACACAGGCCGCCAGATCGGAGCGCAGCACCTGCTGGTCCGGACCCGTCTCCGCCGAGCGCCGCAACTTCCACCATTCGTCCGGACGCGCTTCGGTCCGGCCGTTGGCGCGCCGCCAATCCACGTAGATGTGGTAAGCGATCCCATGCACCCACGACGCCACCGACGAGCGCCCGGCAAACGTGGGCAACGCCTGCTGCGCGCGGCTGAATGTCCGCTGCGTGAGATCCGCGGCATCGGCGTCGTTCCCCGCAAGCCGGCGCAGAAAGGCATAAATGCGTTCATAGTGCCGTTCGATGAGCTGGACAGTGGCCGCCAGAATGTCCCGGCGGGCCAGCGCGCTGAGTTGCTGTGCGTCCGTTTCCATGCGCTTCCTTCTTCTTGGTCGGATGAAACAGCCCAAGTGGCCAAAAGAATCTGACAGGACAAGCGCGGGAACGTGTCGGACCCCTGAATCCGAGATCCGAAATCCGGAATTCGAAAAAAGCCCGAAATCCGAATTCCGAACTACAGCAGCGCGCGGCAGCCCGAATCCAATTCGGCCCACCGGAGACCCTCCCGGACCTTGGAACCTGGAACTTTGCGCGGGCTACTTCAGGCTGCGCACAAACCGCTCCAGCCGCTCCAAACCTTTCTCGATGTTCGCCATGCTCGTCGCGTAGCTGATCCGGATATAATCGTCCGCGCCAAACGCAATGCCCGGCACCGCCGCGACTTTCTCCGCTTCGAGCAACCGCGCGCAAAACTCCGTCGATTTCAGTCCGGTGCCCGAGATGTTCGGGAACAGGTAAAACGCGCCCTTCGCGTTCACGCAGGAAATGCCCGGAATGGAATTCAGTTTCTGAAACGCGTACTGCCGGCGCTTCGAGAACTCGGTCAGCCACTGTTTCAAATGATCCTGCGGGCCCGTCAATGCCGCCACCGCGCCCTTCTGCGCAAACGACGTCGGGTTGCTCGTGCTGTGGCTCTGGATCGCGTCGATCGCCTTCGCGACCGGCTCTGGCGCCGCAAGGAAACCCAGCCGCCAGCCCGTCATGCTCCAGGCCTTGGCGAACCCGTGCACCACGATCGTGTGTTCCTGGTGCTTCGGCGAAAAGCTCGCGACGCTCTTGTGCTGCGCGCCGTCATACAACAGGTGCTCGTAAATCTCGTCGCTCAGAATGAGAACGCCTTTCTCGATGCACACGTCGCCGATGGCCTTCACCTCCTCCGGCGTGTAAACCGTCCCGGTCGGGTTGCTCGGCGAATTCAGAATGAACAATCGCGTGCGCGGCGTGATGGCGGCGCGCAACTGGTCCGGTGTGACCTTGAACTCCGTCTTGTCGGTCGTCTCGAGAATCACCGGCTTCGCACCCGCCAGCTTCACCATTTCCGGATAACTCAGCCAGTACGGCGCGGGAATGATCACCTCATCCCCTTCCTGGCATGTGGCGAGGATGGTGTTGTAGCACGAATGCTTGCCGCCGCACGAGACGATGATCTGCGATGGCTTGTACGTGAGGCCGTTCTCGCGCTGGAACTTGTCGGCAATGGCCTTGCGCAGTTCGGGGATGCCGCTGGCCGGCGTGTACTTGGTGAAGCCCTCGGCCAGGGCTTTCGCACAGGCGTCCTTGATGTGCTGGGGCGTGTCGAAATCAGGCTCTCCGGCGCCGAAACCCACAACATCCAGCCCGTCCGCCTTCATCTGCTTGGCCTTTGAATCGATGGCCAGGGTGAGCGAGGGACTGAGGGAAGCGGCGCGTTGCGAAATCCTGTAGTTCATAAACGGCGCAAAGCTTACGACCACCACCCGCCAGCGCAAGCGGAATCCGGAAGTCGCGCCTGGCGTCGCGCATTTCTCTGCCGGAAGCTGCCGTAGCGCAGGCGCCCTCGCCTGCGGGTTCTGGCGGCGTCCTCGCCGCCAGTCGCAAAACACGCGCCGAGGACGGCGCGTGAACCCGCAGCCGGGACGGCTACGCTACGAAACGTTCAATGAGACAAGTCCTGAATTAAATCTGTCACTCGCGCAAATCGGCTCGGCGGCCCGGTCACAAGCAGATGTCCACCGTCACCAGTCAGGGACAATTCTTGTCGCATATGCGCGCGGAATTGTCCCCGAGGACCTCAGACTTTTCGGGGCTCCTCCCTCCCCTCCATTCTGCGAATGGAGGGGAGGGAGAGTCATTCATTGGATGCTGGATGTTTTCCACCCCGATTCTCCCGACGTGCGTGTTCCTCATCCAGATCCCGAATCTGCTCGATAATGCGCGCCAGTTTGCGGCCCGTTTCCGTCAGGCCGTATTCCACGCGCAGCACCTTGCCGGGATATTCGCGGCGCGCAATCAACTCGTAATCCAGCAGCTTGCGCAGCCGCTCGTTCAACACCTTCGTGGAAATCCCCGGAATAAACCGCTCCAACTGTCCCGGACGCGACACGCCGCGCTCGATCGCCGCCAGCACGGCGGCCGACCATTTGCAGCCGACGACGTCCTCGAGGCGCCGATACGCGGCACGCTCGGGCACCGTCAGTCTCTTCGCATTCGCTTTCACCGGACGCCATCATAGCTCCGCGCCCGACCGGCGTCAGGCGGTAACAAAACGGTTACCCCCCACTGAATTGTGCCCTCTTGGCATCCGTTTGAATCGGGTGAAGATCACCAAGACTATGAAAACCAAAGCTCTCTTCTATCATGCGGGCTGCCCGGTGTGCGTGGCAGCGGAACAGAACGTCGCCGCCGCGCTCGATCCCACGCGGTTCGACGTCGAAATCGTCCATCTCGGCAAGGACAAACAGCGCCTCAGCGAAGCCGAGCGGGCCGGAGTGAAATCCGTTCCCGCGCTGGTGCTGAACGGCACCGCCTATCACATCAACTTCGGCGCCGACCTCGCGGCTTTGAAGTAAACCGCCGGATCGCCGGATTCGCTCCGGCGATCCGACCGTGAAAGCTGAGCCGTCAAAGGCGGAAGCGCCGGATCTTCGCCAATCTTCGCTCAAGAGTATTGGAAATTTTCAGCGCGCGCCGGCGTTCGCGAGATCAAGCGGCGTGAACGCCGCGCCCCCATTCCGGAGCGCGACCTTCAGGTCGCTTCAAGGTGCGAGCCGACAAGAGCATTGGGAATATTCAAACGCCGTCCATTCTGTGCATCTCCCTTGCACCCTCCACCCCGTCCTGGCGACGCAGGACTGAACAGCGCACAATTGGAGGGTTCTCGCCACTCGATTCTTCTCCACGCAACCGGTTGGGCATAGCTATTGGCCGAATGGCAACTCGCCCTTGTCCATGACAGTTGACGCCGCTCAACTGCGGGACAAACCAATTTCCTGCCCGGTTTCTGCACTCTGAACCCGAACCTTCGTCGTTGTCCCGCTTTTAAAGTTCACAGCAATGTTTGAAAAGCCTCTTGCGCCTTTGCGTTGAAACAGGGTCGCAAGCAGACCGCACGATCTCGGTTCTCAACGCCAAGGCGCCAGGACGCAAAGCCGCAAGAACGGCAAGGCATGTATTTGTGGTCTTGTTTCGCCAAAGCATCTCGTTGGATTGCATATTGTTCGTGAGGTGAAGCGGCGTGAACGCCGCGCTCCAGTTCCGGGGCGCGACCTTCAGGTCGCTTCAACGTACGACCGGTTCCAAAAGTCTGGCTTAAGGGCGGTCTGAATTCCGGGGTCCATTCTCCCGGCACTTGTAGAATGTAGGGCTGTGACCCGGGGCAGATCTCACAATTAAACAGTTGGCGGAGCGCTTGGGAATAAATTGTTTAATTGTGAGATCTGACTCGAATGGCGGTTAGTTAAGGCCCA
>DGDZ01000035.1 GCA_002385705.1 Verrucomicrobia subdivision 3 bacterium UBA3939 | reverse complement strand
CCTCCCGGCAGTCCTTCATTTCTGCAGCATTGGTTGAATTTTCTGCACCGCCCGCAGCCTCGACGACCGGAAGCGCCAGGAGTCATCCAAACGAATTGGCGCGGCCTGTCGTTCACTGCTATCCTGCCGCCCGTCGCGTTGCGCGCCTCTATTTTATGGTATCCATGCTTCGCACTCTCACCATCATCGTTCTGTTGCACACCATTGTCGCGCCGGCCGCCTCGCCTGCCGGTCTCCGGGACCGCCTCTTCGACGCCGACTGGCGATTCTTTCGCGGCGACGCGCCCGGCGCCGAAAGCCCGGAGTTCGACGATTCCCAATGGCGCCGGCTCGATGTGCCTCACGACTGGAGCATCGAAGATCTGCCGCCGAAGACCCATGCCTTTCCGGAACTCGAAGCGGTCGCCGGCGAATGGCGTTTCCATCCGGGTGACGACCTCAACTGGAAATCGCCCGACTTCGACGACCGCGACTGGGAGCGCGTGAAGCTGCCGGACAATTGGGAGCGACACTCCGGGCACACGAACGACAACGTTTACGGCTGGTTCCGCCGAAATCTCCAGATTCCTCCCGAATGCCGCGGAAGGGATTTCGATCTCCTGCTTGGGCGCATTGACGATGTGGACGAGGTCTGGCTGAACGGCGAGCGCGTTGGCGGAACGGGATGCTTTCCGCCGGACTATCGGACCGCGTACAACGACGAACGCCGCTACCGGATTCGCCAGGGCCTCGTTCGCGGCGACGGCTCGGACGTGCTTGCGGTGCGGGTATTCGACGGCAACGGCGAGGGCGGAATGATTGCCGCCGGAAAGAAGTCGGTTCGCGTCGGCCCGTTCGACACGCTTGAAAGCGCCAACGCGCATTTCACAGGGCACACCGTCGGCGGGATTGGCTGGTATCGGAAAGCATTCACGCTGGCCGAAACCAACAGGCAGGTAACGGTGCGGTTCGACGGCGTTTACATGAACGCGGAGGTCTGGATCAACGGGCATCGGCTCGGGGAACACCCGCACGGATACACCAGCTTTGAGTTTGATCTTACAGACCATCTCGCGCCCGCCGGCCGGCCAAACATCCTCGCCGTGCGCGCCCGCAACGAAGGCCGCAACAGCCGGTGGTATTCCGGCTCGGGCATCTACCGCCACGTCTGGCTCACCGTCACCGACCCCATCCATATTCCGACATGGGGCGTGTTTGTCACCACGCCCCAGGTTTCAAAGGACAAAGCGCTGGTGAAAGTCGCGGTGGAAGTGCGCAATCGCACCGCATCCCACCAACGCGCAATCGTCCGCGCCAGGGTGCGCGACGCGCGCGGCAGAACGATGGGCGTCTCGGAAGGCACCCTGTCGCTCGTCCCCAATGAAACCCGCGCCGCCGAGCGACTCGTCGAGGTGAGATCGCCGAACCTCTGGTCTCCGGATTCGCCCACACTGTACTCCGCCGATGTCGAGGTGATCGTCGCCGGCAACACCGTGGATGCCGTATCGACCGCCTTTGGCATCCGAACGATTGAAGTGGACGCCGAGCGCGGATTCTGTTTGAACGGCCGGCCGATGAAACTCAAGGGCGGGTGCCTGCATCATGACAACGGCCCGCTCGGCGCAGCGGCCATCGACCGGGCCGAAGAACGCCGTGTCGAGTTGCTGAAGGCCAATGGCTTTAACGCCGTTCGCAGCAGCCACAACCCGCCGTCATCGGCGTTTCTCGATGCATGCGATCGCCTCGGATTGCTCGTCATCGACGAGGCATTCGATCAATGGAACGAGCCGAAAGAGAACAACCGGCAGGATTACCACCGCTTTTTCAAGGATTGGTCCGAACACGACATCGCCGCCATGGTCCGGCGCGATCGCAACCATCCGTCCGTCATCATGTGGTCGATCGGCAACGAAATCCCCGAACAATTCCGCGACACGAGCACCGGCAGGCGCCTGCGCGAGCTGGTGCTGTCGCACGATCCCACCCGCCTCATCACTCAGGCCATCTGCAATGACTGGGGCCGCGTCACGCGCAACTGGGACCGCCTTTCCGATCCCGCGTTCCTGCACCTGGACGTCGCCGGCTACAACTACCTTCCGGAACGCTATGAATCCGACCACACGCGCCATCCGGATCGCGTCATCCTCGGAACCGAATCCTATCCCAAAGAAGCCTTCCGCTACTGGTCTCTCGTGGAGAAACATCCCTGGGTCATCGGCGATTTCGTCTGGACGGCGATGGATTACCTGGGCGAATCCGGGCTCGCCCACAGCCTCTTGAGCAACGAGCCCAACAGTTTCTTCATGCCCTGGCCGTGGTTCAACGCATGGTGCGGCGATCTTGATCTTTGCGGTTTCAAGAAGCCGCAGTCGTTCTATCGCGACGTGCTCTGGCGGCGCAGTGCGATTGAAATGCTCGTGCACGCTCCCATCCCGCCCGGACTCACCGAAGTCATCAGTGCATGGGGATGGCCGAACGAACAGCAGTGCTGGAACTGGGCCGGACACGAGGGCACGCCGTTGCAGGTATCAGTCTATTCGCGATGCGACACCGTTCGGCTCGAATTGAACGGAAAGGTCATCGCCGAAAAACCTTCTGACAGCGACATCACGTTCCGATTCACCGTGCCCTATGCCCCCGGGGAGTTGCGCGCCATCGCTTTGAATAAAGGGAGAGAAGTTGCGCGAACAACATTGAAAACAACCGGCAAACCGCATCGGCTGGAGCTGACGGCAGACAGGTCACCCCTTCGCGCCGATCGCAATGACCTCGCTTACATCACCGTTGAAGTGGTAGATGCGAACGGAGCACGCGTGCCGGACGCGAAAATGCCGGTGCGGTTTGCTGTGACAGGCGCCGGTGAACTCGCGGGTCATGCGAGCGCGGTGCCGAATGAACCGGCGAGTTTCAGGGCACCGGTCCGCGAAACGTTCCAGGGCCGTTGCCTCGCCATCCTTCGGCCCACCGGAGAAAAAGGAACCATCACACTCCGCGCGGAAGCCGACGGTATCGAACCCGGCGAAGTCACTATTGCAGTGCGGTCGCGATGACGATCCCGCGGCGCCACGCAGTCTTGCCGACACGACAAGGGGCCGGACGGCTCGTCCCCGGCCGCAGGGGCGCGCTCATCCAATCGGCGCCGGCGTCAATCCAGAAGACTCCCCGCAGGTAGAAACGAAATAGCCCGCCGTCCAAATTGAAACGGCGGGCTATTGTCAAGGAATGCCTGCTTGTCCCGGGCGTCGCGCCAGCTCAGCTTCGCGCCGCGGGCCGCTTGGCGGCAGCGTCCAGGATCGTATTCAGGATGCCCGTCGGCACCTGCTCGAACGTCAACGGCTCCATGGAGTAGGACGCGCGTCCCTTGGAGAGCGATCGAATCGCCGTCGCGTAGCCGAACATTTCCGCCAGCGGCACCTGCGCGTTCACAATCGTCTGGCCACCCTTGGCCTCGATGTTGACGATGTGCCCGCGGCGACGGGTAATGTCGCCGATCAGATCGCCCTGGTACTCGTCCGGCGTGGTGACCTCCACCTTCATCACCGGCTCCAGCAGAATGGGCCCCGCCTTCTTGAAGGCGTCCTTCAGCGCGAAAATGCCCGCCATCTTGAACGCCAGTTCGTTGGAGTCCACCTCGTGGAACGTGCCATCCACGATCTGCACCTTGATATCGATGACCTGGTAACCGGCGTACACACCACCCCTCGCCGCCTCCTGGATTCCATCGACCACGGCCGGGATGTATTCCTTCGGGATGGCGCCACCGACGATCTTGTTTTCGATCTCGACGCCCTTGCCCCGCTCGTTCGGCTCCACCTTGATGATGGCGTGACCGTACTGGCCGCGGCCGCCCGACTGGCGGATGAACTTGCCCTCGCCGTCCGCCGGCTTCGTGATGGTTTCACGATAGGCGATCTGCGGCGCGCCCGCGTTGGCTTCCACCTTGAACTCGCGGAACAACCGGTCGCGGATGATGTCCAGATGCAGCTCGCCCATTCCGGCAATGATCAATTGGCCGGTCTCCTCGTTCGTGTAACAACGGAACGTCGGATCTTCTTCCGCCAGCCGCTGCAAACCCTCCGACATCTTGTCGCGGTCGGCTTTCGTCTTCGGCTCGATGGCCATGCTGATCACCGGTTCGGGGAACGTCGGCGGCTCGAGCATTACGTCGAACGACTCGTCGCAAAGCGTGTCGCCCGTCGTGATGTTCTTCAAACCCACCAGGGCCGCGATGTCGCCGGCATACACCCGATCGACGTCCTTGCGTTCATTGCCCTGAATGACCATCAGCCGGCTGACACGCTCGCGTTTGCGCGTGCGCGGATTGTAAATCGTGTCGCCCTTGCTCACGGTTCCCGAATAGACGCGGAAGAACACGAGTTTGCCGGCATAGGCATCGGTCCACAGTTTGAATGCCAGCGAACAGAACTTCCCGCTGTCGCTCGACGGAACCTTCACAATGTTCTCCGTTCCCGGCTCGGTGCCTTCGGCGGGCGGAATGTCGAGCGGGCTCGGAAGGTAATCGATCACCGCATCGATCAGGGGTTGCACGCCCTTCTTCTTGAACGCCGAACCGCACAGCACCGGGACCAGTTCCATCCTGCACGTCAGGCGCCGGATGGCCGCCTTGAGCGCCTCGGGCGTGACGGGTTTCTCCTCGATGACCAGCTCCGCAATTTGGTCGTCCTTGTTGGACACGGCGTCGATCAGCTCCGCCAGGGCCGCTTTTGCGCGCTCCTGGTGCTCGGCCGGGATCTCCTTCACCTCGTAATTCAGGCCCTCGTTCACCGGGTCGCCCGGCCCCCACAGGATGGCTTTCTGGTTTACCACATCGATGACGCCCGCGAACTTCTCTTCTGCGCCGATCGGCAGGAAGACAGGATACGCATACGCCTTGAGCTTGGTGCGCATGTCGTTCAGGGCGTTCTCAAAATTCGCCCCGGTGCGGTCCATCTTGTTCACGAACGCAATGCGCGGGACCTTGTACTTGGTGGCCTGCCGCCAGACGGTCTCGGACTGCGGCTGCACGCCGGCCACGCCGCAGAACACCGCCACCGCCCCGTCCAGCACGCGCATCGAGCGCTCCACTTCGGCCGTGAAATCCACGTGCCCGGGAGTGTCGATGATGTTGATCCGGTGCGGCACATCCTTGAAGGCCTTGTAAATGCCCTCTTCGCCGGGCTTCGTCTGCCTCTGAGTCCAGAAACACGTCACCGCCGCCGACGTAATGGTGATCCCTCGCTCCCGTTCCTGCTCCATCCAGTCCGTCACGGTGTTGCCGTCATCGACGTCGCCGATCCGGTGGATCAGCCCGGTGTAGAACAGAATGCGCTCGGTGGTCGTGGTCTTGCCCGCGTCAATATGGGCGGCAATGCCGATATTGCGCGTGCGCTCCATGGCGTACTGGCGGCCCGGCGCGTTCACAGGTGTGGCTTCCATCGTTGCTTGCATATTCAAAAAATCTCTTTTGTCGTCTGTTCTTCATCTCACGGCGGGCTTCTGCGCCTCTCTCGCCCTTTTTTCCCGGGCGCCGGACATGAATAAAAACGCCCCGAAGACTGCGCTCGGGGCGATTATTGAAAAAACGCTTCTACCAGCGGAAATGCGCAAAGGCCTTGTTGGCCTGAGCCATCTTGTGCACTTCGTCGCGCCTGCGAATCGCATTCCCCTGTCCCTGGTACGCCTCCATGATCTCCGCCGCAAGGGCGTCCTTCATCGGAATGCCTTTGCGCGCATCCGCAAAATTCACCAGCCATCGCAACGCGAGAGCGAACTGCCGGTCTGCCGGCACCTCGACCGGCACCTGATACGTGGCGCCACCCACGCGCCGCGCCTTCACCTCCAGGCGCGGTTTGGCGTTGTCCACCGCTCTCTGGAGAATGTCCAGCGGATTGGCCGACGGATTCTTCTCGGCAATCCGGTCGAACGCGCCGTAAACAATCTTCTGTGCAACGGTCTTCTTCCCACACTGCATCACGGTGTTCACCAGGCGGGACACCAGCGTGCTGTTGTATTTCACATCTCGCGCCACCGGGCGCTTCGTCGCTTGTCGTCTTCGGGACATGGTCTTGAATCGTCGTTCCGTTTGCCGCCCCTTACTTGGCGGGCACCTTCGCCTCTTTCGGCCGTTTCACACCGTATTTCGAACGGCTGACCCGGCGCTTCTCCACGCCGGCGGCATCCAGCGTTCCGCGCACAATGTGATAACGAACGCCCGGCAGATCCTTCACGCGTCCGCCCCGCACCAGAACGATCGAGTGCTCCTGGAGGTTGTGCCCTTCATCCGGGATATACGCGATCACCTCGTAACCGTTCGTCAACCGCACCTTGGCCACCTTCCGCATCGCCGAGTTCGGCTTCTTGGGCGTGCGGGTCATCACCTGAATGCACACGCCGCGCCGAAATGGAGACTTCTCCAATGCAGGCGACTTCGACTTATACTTGATCTTGTTCCGGCCCTTCCGGACCAGTTGATTGATTGTCGGCATTTCGCGTCTAAAATCGGTAAAATTCTACCCCGCTTCGCCATCCGGGGCAAACGGAGCGCGGAATATAGCAAAGGGCTTTCCCGTTGCAACATCTATTTGCCTCCCATTTCACGGCCGGCCCGGAGCATTTTGCCTTTTCCCCGCCCGCGCCTCGCCTACCATCGGCCGCGCCGGATGAAGCCGCTCCCCCTTCACATCCCCGTTATCCAGAACTGGAGCTGCCACAGCTGCACCGACTGCTGCCGCAACCAGCTCCTCATTCGCATCACCCCCGCGGAAAAGGAACGCATCGAAAACCAGAACTGGTCACCGACCAACGGCGTGGACCCGGATTCCATGATCGTCGCCGAACAGGACTACTTCAGGCTGAACCACCGGGCCGACGGAACCTGCGTCTTCCTCAACGAACAGGGGCGATGCCGCATTCACGAGAAATTCGGCGAGGACGCGAAGCCGCTCGCCTGCCGATTGTATCCGCTCACGCTGACTCCGGTGGGCGGCACTCTGGTCGTGGGCTTGCGGTTCAGTTGCCCGTCAGCGGCGGCCAACCGCGGCACACCTCTCACCAGCCGCGAGACGGACCTGAAGAAGCTCGCCGCCGAGGTCGTGCCTCCCGGTTTCAAACAGGAGCCGCCGCCGCCCATCGCCGACGCACCCGACGGCGACTGGGCGCACTTCCGCCGTTTCATAAAATGGCTTGACGCCTCCATGTCACCGGCCTCCGACCACACCGCGCTCAAACTCATCCGCACGCTGCACTGGCTCGATGCGATTGAGCGGGACAAGCTGGACCGGGTTGACGGGAATACGGCGGAAGAAATCCTGGAAGGGATGGTCCGGAGCGCGGCGCGCAGGTTCCCTTCTCTTCCGGTGCCCTTGGAGCCGCCGAGCCGCACGGGGCGGATTCTGTTCCGCATGATGGTGGGCGAGCATGCGCGCGCAATCACCGTCCACGACATGAACCGGCCCGGACGTTATCGCTGGAGAATGCTGCGGGTGCTCTGGCGATTTGCTCGCGCCGCAGGTTCCACGCCGGAAATGCGGCCGGAGCTCAAGCCGGTCCCGTTCTCCGCGGTGGAACAGGTCTCATCGCGGCTCTCGCCTTCGCTCGACGCCGCGCTCACCCGCTATTTCAGAATGAAAATACAAAGCGTTGGCTTTTGCGGCCGCGCCTTTCACAACGCTCCTTTGATCGAAGGGTTTCGCAGCCTTGCGCTGCTGTATCCGATCATCCTGTGGCTGGCACGCTGGCACGCCGCCTCCCACGAAAGACAGGCGCTCGTCGAAGAGGACCTCGTCCGCGCCATCACCATCGCGGATTACCATCACGGCTTCTCCCGATGGTCGCGCCGCCGCGTGCGACTTCTCGCGCAACGGAACGACATCGCGCGGCTGTGCGCCGGCTAGCTTCCCGAGGTTCAGCCGTTCCGGCACCAGCGCCGCGAAACCTTCACCGGCCTCAGTCCGGCATCTCGTGCCCGCCAAAGCCGTCTTCCATCACAACGAGCAGCGGCAGAAACATCGCGAAGACAATGCTGCCCACCACAACCGCCAGCAATACGATCAGGATCGGCTCCAGCAGCCGCGTCATCGCCGCCACCGCGTTGTCCACTTCGTCATCGTAGCCGTCTGCAATCTTCATGAGCATGTCCGGCAGCGCGCCGGTCTGTTCGCCCACATCCACCATGCCCGCCACCATCGCCGGAAAAACGCGCGAAGCGCGGAGCGGCGCCGATATCGTTTCACCCTGCTTGACGCGGTCATGAATCCGGGAAACCACGTCGCTCACAACCACGTTGCCGGTGGTATCCCGAACGATGGTCAATGCCTGCAAAACCGGCACTCCGCTGTTCAGGAGCGTGCCGAGTGTTCGCGAAAACCGCGAAATGGCGAGCTTGCGAAATACCGGCCCGACAACCGGCATTCGCAATTTCAGCCCGTCGAAAACCCGCCGTCCCCACCGGGTTTTCAACCCCAGCGTCAACAGGGTCCCCAACCCCACCACCCCGATCCCCGCCTCCATGGCATGGCTTCTCAAAAAGTCGCTCAAAGAAACGATCAGCATCGTGAATCGCGGCATCTCCACCCCGTTCAGCAAGCCTTCAAAAACGGACTGGAACTTCGGCACGACGTACGCCATCAGCACCACCATGATGCCGGCGGCAATGAACAGAACGGCCACGGGATAAAACATGGCCGACTTGACCTTGCCCTTGATCTGCTCCGCCTTCTCCATGAATTCCGCCAGCCGCCGCAAAGTCGTTTCCAGCACGCCCGCCAGCTCTCCCGCGCGCGCCATATTGCAATACAACCCGTTAAAGACCTTCGGATGCGCCGCGAGAGCCTCCGAGAAAGAACTGCCGCTCTCAATCGAAGCACCGATCTCGCGGATGATGCGCTTTAATACAACGCTTTCCGCCTGCTCCTCCAGCGTCCGCAAACCGCGCAACAGCGGCATCCCCGCGTCCAGCAACGTCGCGAGCTGCCGCGTGAATACCGTCAGCGCGCGCGGACGGAGACGCGATCCCGTGCCGGGAAACGTGACCTGCCCGAGCGCGCTCCAGGAAAAGCGACGGGACCTGACAGTTCTTGAGTGTGCCACCCTCCGCGCTTCGGCAAGCTTCGTTGGAAACAAGCCCATTTCCCGAACGCGCCGCAAGGCTTCGGCCTGATCCGTCACGTCCAGGGTGCCGGCCATCCGTGCTCCGAGCGCATTGACGGCTTCGTAAGTGTAACTGGCCATAACAGCCTCTCTTTCTCTTTTCTCCGCAACCGGGCGGCCGCCCGGCCGCGCGAGCCTGTCACCATTCACTTCGACAGGCCGGGTTGAAGGAACTCACGCACGACCGTACTGCCCCCTATTGACCGGATTGCGCCGGAACGAAAAATTGAGAGGCATGGCCACGCAACAGATCCACTTCAGGCAGCTCGTCGAGCGCTCGGGAAATCCGGAAATCGTGACCCTCTGGACCACCCCCGAACGCAATCGCGAGTTCATGAAAGCCGTGAAGGAAAACCGCGTCCTCACCATCGTCCAGGAGCCGGCAAGCGCCCGGAAAGACTTCGGAAGGATCGGATTCCACCGGAACGCCCACGCTTCGTATCTCGTGTTCCCAAAATCCCTGCCGTCCGCGCCAAAATCGCGCGTGATCGGCATCCGCTACGATCTGGTGCGCCAGTCCATGCCGCGCGACCCTGTCTCTCCGGCAATGCGTCCGCCTCGGAAGCGTCCGGTCCGCCGCCGGCCCGCCACGCGTGAATTTGACGTGATCATTCGCCGCACCGCGACGCTGGAAACCTGCGTGCGAGTGCCGGCCCGGAACGAAGCCCAGGCGCGCCGCGAAGCGCTGGCCACCATCCGGCGCCAGCCGATGGACCTCTCCAAAGCCGTGTTCCACGACGAAATCAAATCCGTCGAATAACCCCGCGCCCAACACCACGATCCGGGACAATTCTGCGCGCATATGCGCGCGGATTTGTCCCGGAGCAGCCAGAGGCTCACTGGCCTCAGATCTTCACAAATAGTCGCAAGCGAACGAATTACATCAGCAACCCGACGTCCGCCAGGGACAATTCTTGTCGCATATGCGCGCGGAATTGTCCCGCGCAGGCTATCGCCTACGATAACCTTCGTATGGAATCCGAAGGACAAGGCGACCACGGCCATGGGGTGGTTGACAACCGGCGCCGCCCCGACGAACCTCCTGCCATGAAATCACTGGCCCTCCTTCTGACGCTTTGTCTTATGTACGCTTCAGCCTCACATGTAAACGCAGCGACGATTCACGAGATCACCGCAAAGGATATCAACGGCAAGGAGGTTTCGCTGGGCGATTACAAGGGCAAAGTGTTCCTGATCGTCAATGTTGCCAGCAAGTGCGGTTACACGCCGCAATACAAGACCCTCGAAGCCCTGTATCAGAAGTACAAGGACCAGGGGCTCGTCATACTGGCCTTCCCATGCAATCAGTTTGGCAATCAGGAACCCGGCACCAGCGAGGAGATCAAGGCGTTCTGTTCCAGCACCTACGGCGTCACCTTCCCGTTGTTTGAAAAAATCGAAGTCAACGGCCCGAACCGGCATCCACTCTATGCGGCTCTTGCCGGCGACGCATCCCCGGTCAAGGGAGACATCAAGTGGAACTTCACGAAGTTTCTGGTGGGACGCGACGGAGCCATCCTGAAGCGCTTTGAACCGCGCGTCACCCCGGATTCAGTGGAACTGACCGCCGCTGTGGAAGCCGCGCTGGCCGCCAAATAGCCCCGGCGCTGAAGGAACGGAAAGAAGAAAAGATTCTGAAAGAATCCTCGGGGCGGGCCGTATAAGGGAGTGGATGCTTGAGTCTGGCCCCGGGGCAAACAAGGGGGGTGGGGCACATAACGTGAACAAGGACCGCTCGAGCGCCCCACTAACCACAAAACAGTGGCGCTGCTGCCCGGTGGACCGGGCAGCAGCTTTTTTTCCGCTGATTCGTTACTTCTTCGCCGCCTCGTAATTGCGAGTCACTTCGTTCCAGTTGATCACGTTCCACACGGCTTTGAGATAGTCCGCGCGCTTGTTCTGATACTTCAGATAGTAAGCGTGCTCCCAGACGTCCACGCCCAGGATCGGCGTTCCGGCCGCGCCTGCGATCTCCTTGCCCATAAGCGGGTTGTCCTGGTTCGCGGTGGAGACAATCTCCAGCTTCCCGTTGTTCACCACCAGCCACGCCCAGCCGCTGCCAAAACGGCCCAGCCCCGCCGCCTCAAACTTCTCCTTGAACGCGTCAAAACTCCCAAACGTCGCCTTGATGTCGTCCGCAAGAGGCCCCGAAGGCGCGCCGCCGGCATTCGGACCCAGAATGCGCCAGAAAAACGTGTGGTTCCAATGACCGCCGCCATTGTTCCGCACGGCCCCCCGAATGGCATCCGGCACCGAACCAACCTCCTTGATCAACTGGTCCAGCGACTTCGCTTCCAGCGCGGCGTTTCCGGCAATCGCCTTGTTCAAATTGTCCACATACGCCTTGTGATGCCGCCCGTGATGGATCTCCATCGTCGTTGCGTCAATGTGCGGTTCCAATGCCTCTTTCGGGTACGGTAGTGAAGGTAGTTCGTGTGCCATATCAATCCTGTTATTGGTTCCTGACAATAGTTCCTGCAACCTGGTTGTGAGTGCGCAGGAACGTAGCCAACATAGCACATCCGGACAAGAGTCAAGCCTTGCAGGTCAGAAGAGTAAGAAAGATCTGCTTGCACCTGCTTGACTTGCACGCAACGACATGGATGATTTCAGGACTTTATGAGTATGACGTATCCCACGGCAGCTCAGCTTCGGCGAGCTGCTGCCATCAGAGACCGTATCGAAAAGCTGCAGCGCGAACTCGCTGCCATCCTTGGCGATCAATCTTCAACTCCCGCCGCGAAAGCGGCTCCCGGTCGGAAACGCCGGCGTCTCTCGCCTGAAGGCCGGGCCCGCATTGCCGCCGCCGCAAGGGCGCGCTGGGCACGGGAACGCGCCAGGAAAAAGCAAGGCTGACAACGCCGTTTGGCACCTTCCATCTGCCGCAGAGACGCGCAGATACCGGCTGGCCGACGCCTGACCGCTGATCCATCGGTCGCACCCCTGTCGGCCGCCTCACAGAAATAAACAAAGGCAGGCTTTCGCCTGCCTTTGTTACTCGCTGAAAACTGCGTCCCGATCAGGAGCGGCGCCGGGACAGAAGTCCCACGCCCGCCAGTCCCAACAGCGACAGCGTGCCCGGCTCCGGAATGATCGTGTCCGGCCCCGCCTGAAAATCGGCGAAAATCTGCTCGGGCGTCCGCGCTTCATTGAAGATACGGAACTCGTCCACGAAACCGGACGTCCAGTTGTCCCCGTCGAACGGCGAACGGCCGATGAACGCCTCCGTGAAGCTGTACGAACTCAGCGGAATGGCGGGGATTGTCGATTGCAGCCCGCCAAGGCTGTCCGAGACACGATACACATAGTAGCTCAGTGTCCCGGCGTCGCCGTCGATCACGACGGCCGAGAAGTAGGTCTGGCCGTCATCCAGATATCCCCCACCATCGAAGCCCAGGCCCAGCGTGGTGCTGTACGCGCGGGTCTCGGCGCCATCGCCGTAACCGGCGAGTGATTGCGCGACACTCGACCCGCCCGCCTCCGGAACCGGACCGCCTTGCGGATTCGAAATCGTATGCATGAGATACTGTCCGCTGGTCGCCCCCGGCGGATTGGCGCCACCATCCCGATCCGAGAACGCCCACGCCTCCGTGTAGAACCCGGAACCGGTGAACGTAAACCACTGTTCAATCGTCACACTGCCGCTCGACGGCAGAATGCTCGCCGGCAATGAGAGCCAGCCCCCCACAAAAGAACTCGGGCTGAAATCCGGATTGTTCAGGCGCAACTGTCCGCCGGAAACCGTCGCCGGCCCCATCAGCGTCCCATGCGCGCCGCCCACCAGATCATGGCGTCAACGCTGAAATCCCATCGATGAATCAGATCCGCGCTCGCAGTGCAGGCACAGGCCACACCGGCCACCGCCACACTCCGCAAACCAATTCGGGTCCACCTTCTGTTCTGATTTGTGCTCATATTCAGGGTTCTTTGCTATTCCGTGTTAATCAGACGTAATTCCTCTTGCCAGTGATACCAAGGAGAAGCAACACGTCTTATCCAAAACCCGCATCATGAGTTCACATTCTGCAGTATCTGTCCATCCGAATAATTCCGGACACAGACCCAAAGCCCTCCTTCCCCCAAGGGCAAGCACGAGTCGATGGGCGGCTGCGTGGAGTTCAGAGAGGGTTCGCCAGAGGGAGGCGCACCTGAATTTCCAGGAGTGTGACCTGCTCGAACACCCCAGGCTCGTGCCCTGGCCACGTCGTCAAGCCGCTGCGAGCTGGACAAAGTTCCTCAGCAGTTGCAGCCCCACCGCCTGGCTTTTCTCCGGGTGAAACTGCGTTGCATACACATTGTTCCGCCAGATGGCCGAAGCGAACCTCACCCCGTAGGTTGTCCATGCGGCAACAATCGAAGCATCGGCGGGCTCGGGATAATAACTGTGCACAAAGTACACGTAACTGCCCTCCGCCACGCCGCGAAACAGCGGACAATCCGTTCGGACACTCTCAAGCTGGTTCCATCCGATCTGCGGAACTTTCAACCCATTCGCATCGTTGAAGCGAACCACCTTCCCGCGAAAGACGCCCAGTCCCGGCGCCGAACTGTTGAATTCCTCGCTCCGTTCGAACAACGCCTGATACCCCACGCAGATGCCCAGGAACGGCCGTCCCGAGTCGATGAAACGCCGCGTTGCCTCCAGCAATTCCTGCCTTTCGAGCGCATGAATGCAATCGTCAAACGCCCCCACCCCCGGCAGCACAGCCGCCTGCGCATCCTCCACTTCCTCCGGCCGCCGCGCGATGCGCACGTCCGCGCCCGCCTTCAAAAGCGCCTTGTGGACGCTTCGAAGGTTGCCTGAACCGTAATCGAGCAACGCAATCACGACGGTAGCGTAGAAGCTCGCCGTGTCCCATGCAACGGCAGGTTGCAGAGGGTTCAAGAGTTCAACTTGACCTGCAGGTCACGACCGACGTTCAATGAACGCCATGAAACAGTGCACTCACAAGCCGGTTCATATCTCCCGCCGTTCGTTCCTCTCACGCTGCGCCGCCGGCGCGGCTGCCACAGGACTCCCGCTTTGGTTCGTGAAAGCACAGGAGGCCGCCGCCCAGTCCGGCGCGGCCGCCGTCTCAAGCCCGAACGATCGACCCGGCATCGCCTTGATCGGTTGCGGCGGCATGGGTAACGGCAATGCCCGAAACGCAATGCGCTTTGGCGACATCGTCGCCGTGTGCGACGTGGACAGGAATCATCTCAATGGCGCCGTGCGGCAGTTCACCCGCAACGGAAAAGCACCGGCCGCGTTCACCGACTTTCGCCGCTTGCTCGAACGCAGCGATGTTGACGCCGTAATCCAGGCAACGCCGGATCACTGGCACACATTGATCAACATCGCGGCCGCGAAAGCCAAAAAGGGCATCTACGCGGAGAAACCGCTGACGCTCACGATCGATGAAGGAAGGAAAACCATCCAGGCGGTTCGCGAAAACGGGGTCATTCTTCAAACCGGCACGCAACAACGCAGCAGCCAGCGTTTCGTGCTCGCCTGCGAGCTCGTCCGCAACGGACGCATCGGAAAACTCAAGGAGATCCATGTCTGGGTTCCTGCCGGGCTCCGGGAGGGTCCGTTCAAGACGGCCCCGGTTCCGGAGGCGCTCGACTGGGACTTCTGGCTCGGCCAGGCGCCAAAAGTGGACTACGTGCCGCAACGCTGCCACGCCAATTTCCGTTGGTGGTGGGAATACTCCGGCGGCCCGGTGACCGACTGGGGCGCGCATCACAACGACATAGCCGCATGGGCACTCGGGCTCGACGGCCCCACCCGCATCGAAAGCCGCGTGATCACTCCGCCCATCCCCGGCGGATACAACACTCCCAGCGAATTTGAAGCCACCCTCACCTGGCCAAACGGCGTCATTCAACGGGTTCGAACGACTCCCGACGACAGCCCCTATGGCGCCGTGCTGAAAGAGGATGGCCAGCGCAACGGCATCCGTTTCGAAGGCAGCGAAGGCTGGATCTGGGTCAATCGCGAGGAGATCACCGCCAGCAACAGGGATCTGCTTCGCGAACCGCTGCCGGAAGATGCCATTCGACTCCACACGAGCCGCAATCACATGGGCAACTTCTTTGAGTGCCTGCGCTCCCGCAAGGATCCGGTGTGCCCGGTCGAAGTGGGACATCGCTCGGCCAGTGTGGGGCACCTGATTGTCGCGTCGCTGCGTCTGGGCAGGACCCTCGAGTGGGATCCGGCGAAGGAAACGTTCGTGGGCGAGAATGCCGCCGATGCGAATCGTTACATCGCGCGCGAGATGCGGGCGCCCTACGATTACAGCTTCGTCAGTTGACGCCCTTCATGACGGAAACCATTTCGACTTCGACGACCGCACTCCGAAGCGACCAGCGTCGCGCGGATCAGCTTCGCCCCGTGACGTTCCGGAACGGCATCGCGCCGCACGCCACCGGTTCGACACTGATTGAATGGGGAAACACGCGCGTCATCTGCGGCGTCACTGTCGAGGAAGCCGTCCCGCGCTGGATGAAGGAACAGAGTGTTACCGGCGGATGGATCACCGCCGAGTACTCGATGCTCCCCTACTCCACCCTGCAACGGAAACCGCGCGACAGCACCAGGGGCAAGATCGATGGCCGTTCCCAGGAGATTCAACGGCTGATCGGGCGTTCGCTCCGGGCAACGATCGATCTGGAAAAACTCGGACCGCGGACCATCTGGGTCGATTGCGATGTCCTCCAGGCGGACGGCGGCACGCGCACCGCCGCCATCACCGGCGCCTACGTCGCTCTCTCACTTGCGATCCGGCGCATGATGAGCAACGGCCAGCTCACCGAAAATCCCCTCCTCCATGCCGTGGCCGCCGTCAGCGTCGGCATCGTCCATGGCGAGGCCCTCCTCGACCTTTGTTATCAGGAGGACGTCGAGGCTTCGGTGGACCTCAACCTCGTCATGAATTCCGCCGGGGATTTCATCGAACTCCAGGGCACTGGCGAGGAATCGACCTTCACCGAGGCGCAGCTTGCCCGGATGCTGTCGCTGGGCAGGACCGGCATCGAGCAATTGCTCGCCGCCCAGCAGGAGGCGTTGCGCTAGTTGACCGCGCCGAAACGCCCGTGAACGCCAGATCGCTTTGGGCTCTCTCGATCCGCACGTCGAAAGAGGCGGAAGAGGCCGTTGCCGAGTTGCTCGCACGCATCACGGGTCTCGGCCCAACGTCCTGGACGCACGCCGACAGCGGCCGGACCGTCGTCACCGTGTATTCGACCCGCAAGCCTGCTGCCGCCCTACAGACTCGGTTGCGCAAGGGCCTTCAGACCATTCAGCGCTTCGGGCTGAACATCGGCGAGGGCAGCGTCCGGATCCGGCACATGCGACCGCGCGATTGGGCCGAATCCTGGAAAGCACACTTCAAACCCTGTCTCTTATACACATCT
>DGDZ01000076.1 GCA_002385705.1 Verrucomicrobia subdivision 3 bacterium UBA3939 | reverse complement strand
CGTCCCCGCGAGCCGTCGGCCGATAACTCTGCCCGCCCGATTCAACTCCTCACGCCATCGCCCACAAAGAAAATTTCAGCGTTTCGGCATTTCCCAAAGGACGTCCCCCACCCCCACGTCAATCGTCAATCGTCAATCGCAAATTCACCTGAGGTATTTGACCGCCACAAACCCCGCAATCCCCAGCGCCAGCAACGCCCACGCAAACAGATCAAAATACTTCTCGATCATCGCCTTGATCTTCGCCCCAAAGATGTAGATCAACCCGCCCACGATGAAAAACCGCGCGGAACGCCCGATCATCGATGCAAACACCAGCGTCCAGAAGTTCACTTCGAACACGCCCGCCGCGATCGTGAACACCTTGTAGGGAATCGGCGTGAACGCAGCCGTCACAATCGCCAGAAACGCGTTTCCCTGGTAGAGCCGTTGTACCGTGTCAAACGCTTCCTGCGAAAAAATATAGGGAATGAACAATCCCTTCACCGCATTCCACGCGCCCCACCCGATCGCGTAACCCACCATTCCTCCCAGCACCGATCCGGCCGAACAGATCAGCGCAAAACGAAACGACTTCTTCGGCGCGCCCACGCACAGCGCAATCAGCAGCACATCAGGAGGAACGAGAAAGAACGAAGACTCGATGAACGCAATGAAGAACAGCGCCCAGGCACCGCCGGGACGTTCCGCCCAGCCGACGGTCCAGTCATACATCCGCCGCAACAAATGCGGCTTCGCAGGCGTTACCTCTGGCGCAGCTTCCAGGTTCATCGGGCCGGAAGTGGACAGGAAACAAACGCCCGAGTCAAGTTCGAATGGGACCTCTGACGCCACCCTGGGTGGGGCGAGCGTCCTCGCGCTTGCCATGCCGGAGCCCTGGCGAAGGCGGGAGCCGTCTTAAGACTACTTTGATCCGTGAATACGGAGGGCGTTGATGTGGAATCCCAAAGAGATTCCGCTACTCCGCTCGCGCGCATCAGAACTCAGAGTCACGCGCCTGACCCACGTGCTGCGACCGGTCCCGCTGTGCGGGACAGTGTCGCGCTCCAAACCGTCGGCCGATCCGTATTCACCACCGAATCACACCACCCCTGCGTCAATCGTAAATCGTCAATCGTAAATCCCCTGGGTTGAACGTTGAATGTTCGATCCCTTCCACGCGGCGCTCATTCCCGCACGCGCACCAGCGTTTTCACCATCCGATTGCCCTCCGTCATGCTCTTCAACAACGACGGCAGATCCGAAAGCGAACATTCCCCGTCCACGAAATCCCGGGCCCGGATCACACCGCTCTCGATGTATTCCAGCGCCCGACGAATCGTTCGCGGCGTATGATGAAAACTCGCGAGCAGGGTGAGATTCGAATAATGGATCAACGTGGTATCGAGCGTAATCGTCGTCCC
Source organism: Verrucomicrobia subdivision 3 bacterium UBA3939 (assembly GCA_002385705.1). Lineage (GTDB taxonomy): Bacteria > Verrucomicrobiota > Verrucomicrobiia > Limisphaerales > UBA3939 > UBA3939. Next base: position 6,751 of record DGDZ01000076.1, on the reverse strand, counting down.
GGACGGGCAGCCGCCAAAGAAGTTCACCCTCCCGCCCTTGCGCACCAGTTGCACGGCTGCTTCCCAGACCTCCGGTTTGCCCACCGCCTCAATCACCACATCAAAAGTCGCATCGCACTCGCGGCGAATGCGCGCCGGCAGATCCTGTCCGTCGCCGACGTCGATCACCCGCGCCGCCCCGAGCCGGCGCGCGGCTTCCAGTCGCCCCGCCCGCCGTCCCGCAACCGTCACCTCACATCCGAGGTGCTTCGCCAGCGAGACAAACATCAACCCGATCGGCCCGGCGCCGAGAACCAGCACGCGTTCTCCCGAGCGCAATTGCAGGTCTTCGATCCCCTGCACCACGCACGCCAGAGGTTCCGTCAGCGCCGCATCCACAAATGCCGTGTCCGGTTTCAATCGCAGCAGGTTCTTCTCAACAATGCGCGCCGGCACGACAATCGACTCCGCATACGCGCCGTTCAGAAACAACAGGTCGTCGCACAGGTTCTCCTGTCCGGCCGTGCAATGAAAGCAGCGGCCGCACGGCGCGGAATTCGCCGCCACCACCCGATCTCCCTCGCGCCAGTCTCCGGCATCCCGCACCTCGCAGATCGTGCCTGCGAGTTCGTGTCCGAAGACCGCCGGCGGCACGATCATGCGCGCATGGTAACCGCGCCGGAACACCTTGAGATCCGTGCCGCACGTCAGCGCCGCCTCGATCCGGATGCGCACTTCGCCCGGCCGCAATTCCCCGGGAACGACGTCCTCCACGCGCACGTCTTCTTTGCCATACAACACCGCGGCTTTCATCGCGGCCGAGTGTAACGGGATCCGCCATGGAAATGCAGTCTCGATTTACGATTTGCCATCCGGACCGCGACTCTGTGAGTCGCAGCAACGGCCAATGGCTCAAAGCACTCAGGGATTCCCAATCAATCGCGGCTGCAATGCGCGGCTATTCAACACGATTAAGCGTGGTGCGCTCGCGCGTTTGCTGAACTCGAAGTCGCAGGCTTCGTTCAGCCGCTGCGACTGGTCCCGCTCTGCGGAACACAGTCGCGCTCCGGGCAGGCGGAATGCGGAAGGCCCGACGGCTACGGTAGCGTTGCGCACGGGACCGCATGTATTCCTGCGCTCGCATGCTGCCGTACATTGCTGCGGGTCACAGACGTCACAGACCCGCGGTCCGGAGCGCGACTCTGTGAGTCGCAGCAACGGCCGACAGCATCACGCGCTCAGTATTCCGCAGGGAATCGCTCGTCAGCATGCCAGTGCATGCGATCGCCAGTTGCCACCCTTCTTCCTTCGCGTGAGACAAGTTCCTTCGTGTTTTTGGGGTTACCATTGAATGTTGAATGTTCCCTCCATTGTTGGCTCAGTTCATCTTCTCCAGCTCGCTCGCCTGTGCCTCCCATTCCGCCGTCAACACCGGCAATCGTTCCTGCACTTCCAACAGTTCCCGATTGATCTGTTGCGCCCGGCCCGGCTTTGTGTAGGTCTCCGGATTCTCCAGCTCTGCCGTCAATTCACGCTGGCGCGCCTCCAGCTCCTCAATCTCCTTTTCCAGCCTCTGAACGATCTCTTTCTGCGCCCGGCGCCGACGCGATCGTTCCTGGCGTTGCTCGGCTTCCAGACGCTTCTGCTCCCGGCGATCCCGCACCGACGACGACGCGGCGGCCCTTGCCGGCGCCTGCGCCAGGCGCGCGCCCGCAGTCAATCCCGCCCGCGCCGACCCCGCCCCGCTCTTCTCGAGGTAATAGTCGTAACCGCCCGGATACAGCGTCAGCCGGCCCGCATTGACATGCACCACGTGCGTGGCCAGCGCGCGGATGAAATACACATCGTGGCTGATGAAGATCAGCGTGCCCTCGAATTGATCCAGCGCATAGGCAAGCGCATCGATGCTCGACATGTCCAGATGCGTCGTCGGCTCGTCCATGAGCAACAGATTCGGCGGGTCGAGGAGCAGTTTCACGAGCGCCAATCGGCTCTTTTCGCCGCCGCTCAACACACTCACGCGCTTGAACACGTCGTCGCCCCGAAACAAAAAACACCCGAGCAACGTGCGCACAAACTGCTCGGTCACCCGTTGCGGCGTGTCGAGCGCTTCCTCCAGCACGCTCCGCTCCGGGTTCAACATGTCCACCCGGTACTGCGAGTAGTAGCCCGCTTTGACATTGTGCCCCAGCGTCCGCGTGCCCGCCTGCGGCACGATCACGCCGGCCAGGATCTTCAGCAGCGTTGATTTGCCCGCTCCGTTCGGCCCCACCAACACCATCCGCTGGCCCCGCTCGGCCTGAAAATCCATCCCGCGATACACCACGTTCGAGCCGTAGGCATGATGAATGCCTTGCAGCGTGATCACCCTCTGCCCGCTGCGCTGCGGCTGGGGAAATCGGAAATCAACCTTCGCCTCGGCCCCGGACGGCGCTTCGATCTTCTCCATCCGTTCGATCTGGCGGAGCTTGCTTTGCGCCTGCGCTGCCTTGGTGTTCTTCGCGCGAAAGCGGTTGACGAACTCCATCAGCCGCGCGATCTCGCGTTCCTGATGCTTGAACGCCGCAAGCAACTGTTGCTCGTGCGCCTCGCGCTGCACGAGGTAATCGTCGTAGTTGCCGGTGTAACGCAGGAGCTTGCTCTGGCGGATCTCGACGATGCTGCCGACCAGCCGGTTCAAAAACTCCCGATCGTGCGAGATCACCAGGATCGCCCCGGGGTAATCGCGCAAATAGTCCTGGAACCACAGCAACGCATCGAGGTCCAGGTGATTCGTCGGCTCGTCCAGCAGCAGGAGATCCGGCTCCATCACCAGCAACCGCGCCAGATGCGCCCGCATCACCCAGCCCCCGCTCATCTCGCGCGCCGGACGCTCGAAATCGCTCCCTCGAAAACCCAGCCCCGCCAGGATCTGCTTCGCCTTCGCCTCCAGCCGATACCCGCCCAGTTCGTTGAATCGATCGTGCACGTCGTCGTGAATATCCTCCGGGTGCAACGCTTCCACAGGATGATCGGCCTCCCAGGCTTTCAGGATCCGCCGCAGCCGCGTGTACTCCGGCGTGACGGCAGTTGCCAGTTCCACCACGGTCTCGTCCCCGACCGGCGCGCTTTCCTGCGGCAGATAACCCAGTTGCACGCCGCGTTCCATCGTCACATTGCCCGCGTCCGGCGTGAGTTCCCCGAGAATGATGGAGAAGAGCGTGGATTTCCCGGCGCCGTTCGGGCCGACGAGCCCGATGCGTTCGCCGCGATTCACCTGCAACGTGGCGTCGGCGAACAACACGCGTTCACCGTACGCCTTTGTGATGCCTGCCAGGGTCAGCATGGAACCCCAACGTTATGCAGGGCGATAAGACAACTCAAGAAAGCGCAAACAGGAGATCCGGTGCATCTCAACTTTTGCACGCCGCTTCCTTTTCTCCGAAGTGTCGCGATTCCGCGGTGAACCCATATAAGCGAAACAGCGATCTCCAGCGAAATTTTGCAGGACGGTCAGTGTCGTTGACGTGCGAGGACGTGGCTCCGTATTCAGTTGGAATCATCCCGAAGGGATGCCAGACAATAGCCGGAGGTTGAGCGAAGCGATCCAAATCCCCACCGCAACATCCTCACCTCGAGGGGCGCAGCATTCATGCCGCTCGAACGCACGAAACCATTCGGACGATGGCGCTACCCCAACCGCCGTGAAACCAGGCACGCTGAAGCGACCTGAACGCCCCGAAATCCCACGTTCATTCGTCCCATTCGCGGTTCAACCTCGCGCCGTTGCCGTATCGTTTTAGTGCCCTTTCGTGCCCTTTCGTGGTTCCCCGCCTTTGCCGTTCCTTTGAGCATTGAATCTCGTCTGGCTCGCCTACTGCGCTCCCGCCCTCCGCCCGCTCGCACTCCGCGCCCGGCCCGCCGCCCATTGGCGCTGCGCCGCGATCTTCTCCGACATCGTCTTCGCCAGCGGCACCGTCTGGGTCATCGCCTCGAGCACATGCGACGTCTCCAATTCCTGCCGCGCATAGAACGCGTCATACAACGCGCTGATGATCGCTTCCTCGATCTCCGCTCCGCTGAAATCCCTGCTCGCCGACACCAGCATCGGAATGTCGAAGTTCTCCGGGCGCCTCCCTCGTTTCCGCAGATGAATCCGCAGGATCTCCGCCCGCTCGTCCTCCGACGGCAAATCCACATGGAAGATCTCGTCCAGCCGCCCCTTGCGCAGCAGCTCGGGCGGCAGTTGCGACACGTCATTCGCCGTTGCCACCACGAACACCGGCGCGCGCTTCTCCGACAGCCACGTGAGAAACGTCCCGAACACGCGCGCCGTCGTGCCGCCGTCCGTCATTCCCGAGCTTTGCGACCCCACAAACGCCTTGTCGATCTCGTCCACCCACAGCACCGCCGGCGCGACCGACTCGGCCACGGCGATGGCGCGGCGCACGTTTTCCTCCGAAGACCCGACCAGGCTCCCGAACATCCGCCCCATGTCGAAGCGCAGCAACGGCAGTTGCCATAAGCGTGAGACCGCCTTGGCGCACAGGCTCTTTCCGCAACCCTGAACGCCCAGCAGCAGAATCCCCTTCGGCGCCGGCAGACCGAACGCCCGCGCCTCTTCCGTGAACGCCACCGCCCGCTTCCTCAACCAGTCCTTCAGCACATCGAGACCGCCCACGTTCTCGAAATCCTCGTCCGCGGCGTAATACTCCAGCAACCCGCTCTTGCGAATGATCTGCTGTTTCTCGGCAAACACCTCGTTGACGTCGTCGCCGCTCAGGCGGCCGTCCTTCACGATGATCTTCGCAAACACATTCTCCGCTTCCGTCAGCGTCAATCCCAGCGCCGCCTGCAACAGCCGTTCCCGCCCCTCGCTGTCCAGATCCACCTCGACCTGCTTGTGCGCTCTGACCTCCTCCACAATCCGATCCAGCATTTCCCCCAGGTCCTCCTTCGTCGGCGGCGGGAAGTTCAACACCGTAATCTCCTTCTCCAGCTCCGCCGGAATCTCCATCACCGGCGACACCAGCACGATCGTCTTGAAACTGTTCTTCAGGTGCAACGCGATGTCCTTCAGCCTGCGGATCACCGCGAAGTTGCCGCGCGTCAGGAACGGATGAAAATCCTTGAACAGAAAAATCGCCGGCTCCACCCGCTCGATCACCTGGTCGAGCGCGGCCAGCGGCTCGCGCGTCGCGCCGTTGCGCTGCTTCTGCGACTGGATCGACGTCCCCGCGGGCACGAGACCGTTGCTGCACGTCCACTCAAACAGCTTCTTCTTGCGCCGGGCCGCAATCGCCAGCAACACCTCCTGCACCCGCAGTTCCTCCGGCGTGATCACGTACAGGATCGGATACCGCGCCCGGATCAATGTCTCGATTTCCGACTCAAAGTTCATGGCTGGTCGTCCGTTCACTTCCCGAAAAGCCGTCGCCACCAGGAACGCGCCGGAGGCGGCAGGTCCGCCGCCGATTCCGCCAGACGCGCCTCGATCGTCGCCGGCACCACCGTCTGTTGCGCGTCGTGCCGCAACAATTCCTCCGGCGTTTCAAACTCCATCGGCGCCGGCGCGGCCTGTTGCGCCGCGGTCTGCTGGTGCTGCTCTTCCTGTTGCGAAAACTTCTTTTGCTGCTTCATAACTTCAGGCCGTCCGTTCAAACAGGGCGGCAAAGGCCTTGCGGGCGCGATGCAACTTGCCGCGGACCGCGTCCGGCGTCTGATCGGTCAACTCGGCGACCTGCTCGTAGCTCAATTCCTCGTCGGCCACGAGGAGCAGGAGCAGGCGGTATTCGTCCGGCAATGCGTCGAGTGTTTTCTGGATGCGTTCCCCGAGCTCTTTTGTCTCGAGCACCCGCAGAGGCGAATCCGTCCGCGCCTCCACGGTTTCCCAGGTGCTCTCGTCGGCGTTGCTGAACACGTGCCGCCCGTGCCATGCCTGCTGCAGGTTGCGGCAATGATTGATGGCAATCCGGTAAATCCATGTGCGCCACGACGCCTCCCCGCGGAACTGGTCCATCTTGCGGAAAGCCTTGAGAAACACGTCGTGCGTCGCGTCCTGCGCCTTCTCGGGATCGCCGAGAAACCGCAACGCAAGATAGTAAATGGCGCGGCTGTGCTCGGCATAAAGATCGGCAAACTCCGACGACGGCAGGCGCGCGTGCGCGCGGTCCACTCCGGCTCCTTCTGGCGTTGTCTGGTTCACACCGTTTTCACCTGCGATTAGACAGGAGGCCGCGCTCGAAGTCACGCGCGCAGCCTGGTAACGGCAGGCGCCCCGGTGGGGCGTGCGTCGGCCCCGCGGTCCGGAGCGCGGCTGACCTCAAACCACCCACTCTCAACCACGTCTTCTTGGCCACGGATCCCGCAGCCGCGGGATGAACACGGATGGGAAGTCAAAGTCGAAGGCCTGACACGAATTGCGCGAATTGCCGCGAACCATGTCTCTTGATGCTCTTGCGTCCTGGCGTCCTGGCGCCTTGGCGTTGAAAACTGCCCGGGAGCAGACCGCGCGATCTCGGTTCTCAACGCAAAGGCGCAAAGAACGCAAAGACGCAAGCCGCTGCGGGTCGCAGATGTCTGTGATCCGCAGCAGCGCACGAAGGCGGTGAGACGCTGTGCCTGATGCAGATCCCCGGCAGGGCATACTCTCGGCCGCCGCAGCGACTCGCAGAGTCGCGGTCCTTCAACCAGACGGCGACCACCGTGCGCCCGTATCAATCGTAAATTCCCTGAGCGTTGAACGTTGGGCGTTGAATGTTGAATGTTCGCTCCATCCACACCGCAGCTCCCT
>DGDZ01000079.1:682-55721 GCA_002385705.1 Verrucomicrobia subdivision 3 bacterium UBA3939 | reverse complement strand
AGTAAAGATTAAAGGGAGCAAAAACGTAAGAGGCGGAAAGTCAAAGTCAACGGCTTGGGGAACCGCTTATTAACGCTAAACAAGAAGTCGGAAGGATCCGAAGCGATGACGCCGGCGACAACGAGGTCGGCGAATTGCAGCAGCCTGCGCTGTTTATCCGAGCTCAGGCCGGGAGAAGCATCCGCCCCGGAGCTCGTTCCTTGGACCGCATCCGTCACGGCCTGAACCTGTGTGTCGTCCGCCGCCTTCATCATTGCCACCGGCAACACAACGCCCGCCAGTGTGCACAATGAAAGCAGGACGATGAGTCACGAAGGATGACCAAAGCACCCAAACAGTCGGCCGCCCGGAAGCCCCGAATCCATGTCACGCCGGATGCGGGGCCCCGCTATTCTGCGCCGCGTAACGGCGCCGAAGAACGTGCGCCGTGATCTTCACCGTCAGCTCAATCGGCAGGATCGGTTTGATAATGAAATCATCGTCGGGGTTCAGGAGGGACCGTGCGCGCTCTTCGAACTCGGCATGGCTTGTCAGGAAGATCACGGGCGTCTGCCGGTGCAACGGCAGCTCGCGCATCTGTTCGCACACCACAAACCCGTTCATGCCGGGCAGGTTGATATCCATCACAACCGCTTCGTAGAGGCCCGCCCGGAGCAATTCGAGCGCCCTGACAGGGTCGGTGACGGTTCGTGCCGTGATGCTGGCCCGGCTGAGCGCGAACGCCAGCGCGCGGTTCGAGACCTCGTCGTCATCGACAACGAGGACCGTTGTGGGCGCCAGGCATTGCTCGTCCGGCTCTTCCGCCTGGCGCAGCCATTCGACAAGCAGCGCTCCAATGGTGGAAACGGTGTGCAGCGTTGAAGGGTTGATGGCCGCCGGTCGTTCCTGAAGTTCAAACACCAGCGCTTCGAGCGCGCTGGACAGTTGAGCGATCCGGTAGCATCCCGCCATGGACGTCATATGACTGACGAACCGGATTTTCCTGGACAACGCCTCCAGGCGAACATTGCGGCCGAGTCCCTCCGCCGAAAGAAAGTCCGCGGTTGCTTCCTCGACGCTCCTGGCGATGGCGGAGATCTGTTCGAAGAAATCGCGCCGCATGCGCGTTCGAAAACTGGCCGGGCTTTCGGGAGTTCCCGAACCGGATTTGATTTCCTCAGACTGCGGGGCGGCGGGGCCCGTCGCGCGCGCGCGGCCGGCTGCCTTGCGCGCCGAATAGTCCGGCGCAGGCTGCTCGAACACCTTGCGCAACGTATCGGTCAGCAATCCCGGATCACAGGACGTCTTGGACAGCATCGCCTCCACTCCGATCTCCGCCGCCCGGTCGGCAACGGTCGTCAGGTAGAAATTGGAGAGCACGACCACCCGCATCGACTGCAGTTCCGGCTTCTCCCGGATAAACCTGAGGACATCCAATCCGTCCAGCTTCGGGACCATCAGGTCCAGCAGCACGAGATCGGGCGGCTGCTGCGCCAGTTGTCGCATTGCTTCGAGGCCGTCGGCGGCCACAATGACTTCGTATCCGGCTTCCTGCAGCTTCTTGCTGTAGATCCGGGCAATCAGGACGTCATCTTCGACGAACAGGACCTTTTTCATCGGAGCAGCACCGAACAGACGAAGCTAAAGCAGGCAAGAACAATGCCATCCGGATGGCTCCGAACGGCCATCTTTTGGCGGCACCGCAGCATTCTGAGTTTCTGTCCATCCGCGGAACAGAGCAAATCCCCGAACGGCAGGAACGTTGCCACCCGACCGGCCGTCACGCCGATCTGGCAATAGCAGGAACAAGCCGGATCCAGGAGGATGGCAGCCCGCGCCGAGTGCCCGTCGCCGCGCGCTTGTGAGGAACGGGTGTTCTGTTACGCTCGCGCCATGCGATTGTTGAGCTGTCTGATGCTGATCGTGCTGGCGCTGGAGGCGCCGGCCGCGGAGCGCGTGTTCGATTTCGGGGACAGGGCGTCGGACACTCCGCCGCCGGGCTTTCGCAGCATCGTGGCCGGCGCCGGAACGCCGGGCGCGTGGCAGATCCTGCTCGACGACGTCCCGCCGCTGATGCCGCTCCTGTCGAGCAAGGCGCCTGTCGTCACCCAACGCGCCGTGCTGGCCCAGACCTCGCGCGACGCGACCAGCAATCGTTTCCCGATCCTGCTCTGGGACGAGGAGGAGTACGGCGATTTCACCTTCAAGACACGGTTCAAGATCGTGGGCGGGGCCATGGAGCAGATGGCGGGAGTTGTGTTCCGGTACCGGAACGCATCGAATTTTTACGTCGTCAGAGCGAGTGTTCTGGGGCGCAATTTCCGCTGTTACAAAGTCGAAGACGGCGTCATCCGAACGCCCATCGGCCCCGAACTGGACATCGCCAAAAACACCTGGCACGAGCTGTCGGTGCATTGCGAAGGCACCCGCATTGTCTGCTCGCTCAACGGCCAGGAACTCATCAAACTCGTGGACTCCACCTTCGCGCGCGAGGGCAAGATCGGCTTCTGGACCATGTCCGATTCGGTCAGCTATTTCGCGGATGCGCGCATCCAGTACAAGCCGCTGGAGAAGCTCGTGCAGACCCTGGTGCGCGATACCATGAAACAGTTTCCAAGACTCGTCGGATTGAGCGTTTATGGAATGGCCGCTTCCAACACGACAACCTGTGTCGCGAGCTCGGACGAGTCGGAGTTGGGACGGCCGGGAACGGATGCCGAAAAGGACGTGATTGAGAATGGCCGGACCTACTACAAGAAATCGGGCGGCGTGGCGACGGTCACGCTGCCGTTGCGCGATCGCAATGGCGAACCGGTTGCGGCCGTGCGGGTGATGCTGGACAGTTTTCCGGGACAGACGCAGCAGAACGCCCTGATACGCGCGCAGCCGGTGCTCAAGGCGATGCAGACGCGGACGCACTCCCGCGAGGAGCTGTTCGAGTAGGCGCGTCGCGGGCGGGACGCGCTCGCGGTTGTTTGCTTGTGTGACAGAGTGGCTGAAACCTGTACGCGGCGGCGATGTGCGGGGCGGCAGGGAACCTTCCGCGACCCCGGTGCCTCTAACCTAAGACGTTCGGATGCAATAATGGACAACCCGCCGGGCTGGTCCAGATTCCGCGTTCATTAACCTGGGCGAGCTTTATGCTGAGTCGCAATTATGAAGGTCGGAATCTTTCTTGAGCGTGACGGCGTGCTGACCACGGCACGAACGGATCGATCGCCCACATCGCTGGCCGAGTTCCACGTCAACCAGGATGCCGCGCCTGTGTTGAAGAAACTGAAAGACGCCGGCTTCATCCTCATCGTCACCACCAATCAGCCGGGCCTCTCGCAGGGCACGCTCCCAAGACGTGAGCTGGACCGGATGCACGACCTGTTGCGGCGCGAATTGCCGATCGATGACCTGTTGCTGTGTCCGCACGAGGAAAGCGATCAGTGCCCCTGTCGCAAACCGAAGCCGGGTCTCTTTCAGGAAGCGCGGTTCAAATGGCAACTGGACCTCGAGCGGTCCTTCGTCGTGAGCGACAAGTGGCAGGACGCGGTTGCTGCGCGCGCCTGCGGGTGCACGTCCGTGCTGATCGAGTCAAAGTGGATCGGGCACGTGCATCGCGACTTCCTGGTGCCGGACCTCGCAGCGGCGGCGAACAAGATTCTTCAACTGCACTGCATCGGCACGGTCACCGCGTAACAGCCGGAGCCCACAGGTTCACACGGCCTTTCCGCATCGGGAACGCAGGCCTGCCCAACGCCCTTGAACACGCTGGCCTGGTCCCGCGCCCAGCTCGCGTCCATCGTCAATCGTCATTCGCAAATGGACTGGGCAGTGCACCCGATGGCAATCGGCCTGCCGGCGGCGCAGAGTGCCGGCTGCGCATGCGATTGCTGTTTGTCCACGACCGGTTCGGGGCGATGGGCGGGGCGGAAGTCAACATCCAGTTGACCGCCCGCGAGCTCCGGGAGCGCGGGCATTCGATTGCGCTGGCGCACGGGCCCGGAACCGGCCGGGGCGAGCCGGCGTGGCGAAAACTCTTTCCCATCACGTTTCCTCTGGATTCCGGAGCCAACGCGCTCGCGCAGGCGCTCCATGAGTTCGAACCGGAGTCCATCTACGTGCACAAGCTTGCCGACCTCGCCGTCATCGGGGCGCTCGCCACAGGTCGTCTCCCGGTCGCCCGCATGGTGCACGACCACGACCTCTATTGCCTTCGGAGCTACAAGTATTTTCCGCTGACACGAACCATCTGCAATCACGGTGCCGGGCTGCGATGCATCTTTCCGTGCGCCGGTATGCTGGCGCGAAACGGTGCCGGCGGACTCCCGTTCCGGTGGAGAAGCTACCTGGACAAGCAAAGGGAACTCGCGCTCAATCGCCGGTTCAGGCGGATGATTGTGGCGACGGAATACATGAAGGAGCAGTTGCTCAAGAACGGCTTCCGCGCCTCGCAAATCGAGATTCACTCGCCGGTGCCGCGCGACGACGTCTCCGCGCCGCGAAGCCGCTTCAGTCCGCGCAACCGCATCGTGTACGCCGGCCAGATCATCCGCGGAAAAGGCGTGGATATATTGCTCGAATCACTCGCCCGGATGCGCCTTCCCTTCGAATGCGTGATTCTCGGGGACGGCTCGCATCGGGCGTATTGCGAGAGGTTGCGGGACCGCCTGGGACTCGGCAGCCGCGTGCACTTTACGGGTTACGTGCCGCAGGAAGAGATTTCCTCCTACTACGCGGACGCGAGCGTTGCCGCGGTCAGTTCGGTGTGGCCGGAACCTTTTGGCGCGGTGGGGCTCGAAGCCATGCGCCACGGTGTGCCCGTGGTTGCGTTTGACGCCGGCGGCATTCGCGAATGGCTGTTTGAAGGCGTGAACGGGTTTCTGGTTCCATGGATGGATCGGAACCGGTTTGCAGCGAGGATCGAGCAGTTGCTTCAGGACAAGGCTCTCGCCCGAGCGCTCGGCGAACGCGGGCGGCAGATCGCGCTGGAAAAGTTCGGCTTCGACCAATACATCTCCGGGCTGGAACAGATGTTCCAGCGACTGTGCATCGAATCGGCGGAACCTGTGCTCGAGTGAAGCCTCGCGCGCCCCTGCTGGTGGCCATTGCCGGAGGGAGCGGGTCGGGCAAGACATGGCTGGCCGAGCGCCTCGAACGGGCTCTCGGCCGGCAGGCGCTCCGCCTTTCTCTCGATGACTTCTATCGGGACCGCTCACGCATCGCGCCGGCGCGGCGCGCCCGCGTCAACTTCGATCATCCCCGCGCGATCGACTGGAACTGTCTGCGATCGGTCCTGCGGCGTCTTCTCTCCGGACACCCGGCCCGGGTGCCGTGCTACGACTTCGCCACGCACTGCCGGCGGCGCCAGTGGAGAACGCTTCATCCGAAACCAATCGTGTTGCTGGACGGATTGTGGGTGCTGCGGCGGCGAGAGCTGCGCCGATGGATCGCGTTAGGCCTCTACCTCGATTGCCCGGCTGAAATCCGATTCCGACGCCGTTTGACGCGCGACCTTGCGGCGCGCGGCCGGACCAGGGCGTCGGTGCGCGAGCAATTCCTGAGGATGGTGGAACCGATGCACGCGCGATTCGTCGCACCGCAACAGCGGCGCGCCGACCTCGTTCTGCAGCACGGTTTCAGTGAAGAGCTGGTGCTGAAACTGGCGCAGGAGCTGAGGAAGTTGAGTTCCGAATTCCAGGCTTCAAATTCCAGGAGGCATTCCTGATGTTCGGAGAACGGTGTTGTCTGCGATCTGCCACGTCGCACGACGGCTCCCGCCTTCGCCAGGGCTTCGGCGCGGCAGGCTGCTTGCGCCACCTGGCCCTTTCTGCAATCTGAAACCTGGAATTTCGCCTTAGGGCTTGACCGCAATGACCACCTTGCCCAGCACCAGGCGGGCGCGCAGTTTCGCAAACGCTTCCGGGACACGTTCGAGCGAGAGCACCGAATCGATCACGGGCTTGAGTATCCCCCGCGCCGCCCAATCCAGCGTCGCCACCATGTCCGCCCGAGTGCGCCCGTAGCTGCCAATGAGCTGGTGCTGTTTCACGAAGAATGGCCACAACTTGAACGGCACGTCGCGGCCGCCCGTCGCCCCGCAGGTCACAATCGTTCCGCCGCGCGCGAGGCAATCAAAAGCTTTCTGCAACACATCGCCGCCCACATGCTCGACAACAAGGTCCACGCCGCGACGATTGGTAAGACGACGCACCGCCGCCGGCCAGTCTGAATTCGCATCCAGCGCCGCCTCGGCTCCCAGTTCGAGGCCGAGGCGCCGTTTGGGCTCTGTGGAACCGGTGGTGATCACGCGCGCGCCCAGATGCCTTGCGATTTGAATGGCAGCGGAGCCGACGCCGCTGGCGGCGCCGATGACGAGCACCCACTCGCCGCGGTTGACCCGCGCGCGATTCGCAAGCATATGCATGGCCGTGCTGCCCGCGAGGGTGAGTGCGGCGGCCGTTTCAAAACTGAGTTCAGCAGGAAGACGGACCAGAGCCGAGGCCGGCACCAGGACCCTTTCAGCGAAACCGCCGTCGCGCGTGATGCCGACCAGTTCACCACGAAGGCAAAGCGATTCATCGCCACGCTGGCAGAACTCGCACCGACCGCAGAACAGATTGGATTGAACGGCAACCCGATCTCCGACTGTCCAGCCTTCAACGTCCTTGCCCGTCGCCGCGATGCGCCCGGCAATCTCGCAACCCGGAGTCCGGGGAAGCGGGACGGAAATCGGCAGGCCTGCTTCCTCGAGCCAGAGATCGAGACGATTGAGGCCGCAGGCGTGGACGTCGACGATGACTTCGCCCGGACCGGGTTGCGGATCGGGCAGATCCCTCAGGGCGAACTGCCCGGGAACGCCGTGTGCCGTGAGTTGAAACGCCTTCACGTGATGAACGATTGCCTTCGACCGATTGCGCGCAGGCAAGGTCTTCGGTTCAGCCAGAATGTTCTGGCGGTGCGACGCCGCCAGAACCCGCAGGCGAGAACGCCTGCCCTACATAGACATTGCGGAACGAGTCACTCGTCAACCGCAAACCTCAGCACGCCTTCGCGCCGGACCGTTTCGACGCCGAACGCGATGCCGCCCTTGCCATCGAGCGCCACCACTTTAACCAGGCTTTCGTTCACGGGAAGACCGAAACAACCGTTGGCATCGGCCTTGAGGACGAATCGTCGGAGCAATTCCTGATTGTCATTGTGCATAGCCGTTTTACCGGGCACGGGGTGTTTGCCCCGTGGCGATCCCGCCGGTTCGCGTTCACCGTTGGCGGCAGGAAGATGCCTGTGCGGTGCGGAAAGGAACCATGTTTGGACGAGGCTTGCGATTGTTTACCCTGATCGGGTTCGAGGTGCGCATCGACTGGAGCTGGCTGTTCCTTGCGTTGCTCCTGACGTGGAGCCTGGGGATGGGGGTGTTCCCGGCGTTTTATCCCGGACTGGCGATGAACACCTACTGGCTCATGGGCATTGTCGGCGCGCTCGGGCTGTTCGGATCCATCATTCTGCATGAACTGGGGCACTCGCTGGCGGCGCGGCGATTCGGCATTCCGATGCGGGGCATCACGCTGTTCATCTTTGGCGGCGTGGCCGAGATGGGCTCCCCGCCGCCCAGCGCGAAATCCGAGTTTTTCATGGCCATTGCGGGGCCGATCGTGAGCCTCCTTCTCGGCCTGGCGTTCTGGGCGGTGCATTCCTTCTCCGTCGCCGTCGGATGGCCAATCGCCGTTCGCGGCGTGCTCGCGTATCTCGGCTGGATCAACCTGGTATTGCTGGTCTTCAACATGATCCCGGCGTTCCCGCTCGATGGCGGGCGTGTTCTGCGTTCCGCTCTTTGGGCGTGGAAAAAGAATCTGCGCTGGGCGACCCGCGTCGCTTCAGCCATTGGATCCGGCTTCGGCTTCTTCCTGATTGCCCTTGGCGTGTTCCGGTTCATCCTCGGCGATTTCATTGGCGGCATCTGGTACGTCTTTCTCGGTTGGTTCCTGAGCCAGGCGGCGCGCGCCTCCTATGCTCGCGTGGTGGTCCGGGAAGCCCTGTCGGGCGAGCCGATCGCGCGGTTCATGAACGATTCGCCGGTGACGGTCGCGCCCGACCTCTCGGTGCAGGATCTCGTGGACACGTATTTCTACAAGCACCCGTACAAGTTGTATCCCGTGGTGGACCAGGGAGCGCTGCTGGGTTGCGTGAGCATCGACGACGTGAAACGCATTCCCAGGCACGAGTGGCCGGTTCACTCCGCAAGGGAACTGGCGGTCCCCTGCAATTCACGGAATACCATCCCGCCGGATACCGAGGCGATGGAGGCGCTTACCCGGATGAACCGCGAAAACGTGAGCCGCCTGATGGTTGTGGATCACGGCCGCCTGATCGGAATGGTGGCATTGCGAGATCTGATGAACTTCCTGTCCCGCAAGCTGGAACTGGAGCCGGTGTGACCCGGCCGCGTGCGATGGAACACTCAACGCTCAACATTCAACGCCCAACACTCAATGCAACGGCGTTGAAGTGAGTGTGAATGTTCTCTCCAGACCCTCACGGGGCTGATGTCGAAACCGAAGCAAGCGGCCTCGCAATCGAACCGTCGCTGCCGATCGTCATCGTGCCGCTGACGGTGAAGGGCGCCGTCTTTTCGGCAAGACGCACCGACACGACGACCTGATAGGTTCCCGGCTCCAGCTCGGCCGTGAACCGCGGGCGTTGCCCGAAGAACAGCACCGTTCCATCAGGACGAATGAGCTGCCATTCGCGAACACGCAACGAGGCGGCATTGGCGGCGGTGACGCTCAATTCAACCTCGACTTCGCCGTTCCCCGGAGTTTTCGTCGTGCGGTTCAGCCGGATCTGCAGTCCGTGCAACGAGGCAATCACTTGCGGATCCTCCTGGGATGGCGCTGTCGGTCGCGGCTGCGCAGCCGGAGCGGTGCCGGCGGTCGCGGGCAGGTCAATCTGGAGCGTGTTGGTGACCGTCTGGGTCACCCAGTTCGTTTTCAGCACCACAACCGTTTTCCAGTTGGTGGCGGTCAACGTGTTCAGGTTCGTGCGATAGGCCGTCACCCGGTTCGTTTGTGTGAGGTCCACCGTGGTCGCGTTCGTCAGCGTTCGCTCAAGCCAGTTCGTCCGGTAAACGTTCACCACGTTCGTGTGGATCTTGTCGATGTAGTTCGTCCGAAACTCGTACGCGAACTGGTTCACCGGCATGGTCACCTCGATCACGTTGGTCAGCACGCGCGTGACGCGATTGGTGACGAAGACGGTTGGCACCGGTTCCGTCGCTGCGCTCGCGCGGGGTACAGCGGCGCTGCTCGCCCGGCACGGGAAGACCGTCGCCGCAAGCAGGGCCAGGGTCGGCATGGTCCGCCGGAGGACAACATGGACATTCATCTTCATAGTCAAAATCGCTGTCGATAGCGTTATCTGTGTCGATCTGAATCACCGCCAGACACGCGGCAAACGCCCGCAAAATCCCGCATTCAGAGCAGTGGGGAAGCACTGCCCGAAAGACACCGCTGTCCAAGCCCGAGGCTGTCCCGAACCACGGACCGGCGGAGCGGATTGTTGCCGGACGTCGAACAAGAACGACGCCCGCCCGGCGGCCAAACAGCGGAGGCCGGCTTCGGCAGCACCAGGATGCTGCGAAACCAACCGCCAGCGCCGGTGTTGGAGTGGCTGGAAGACTTGCTGGACGCGGGGTTGGGGAGGGTCATCGCCACGCCGAGCGCCATGCACGCCGAAAAGGCGAGGGTGACGCCCGCGCGTGGCGTGGCCGCCTTCCGACATGAATCGCGGGCAACACACCGGCCCGGTTTCTGCTCAGACCACGTCGTCCGGCGCCGACAAAGCCGCCGTCTGGAACTCGCGTTGCAGGCAGTTCATGGCCGGCGCCGGTTTCAATCGCGCGGAGATAACAGCAAACAGCGATTTGCCTCTCCGCGTGACTTGTAAATCGAGCAGAACACGCCCAGAGGGCCATTCGCGACAGGTGGGTTCGCCCGACACCTCCCCGGTTCTAAAGACCAAAGCCGAGAGCCTTCCGGTGCTTCCACAATTCGCGCGGCCTGAAAATGCCAACCGGCGTGATGATGCCGGTGATCAGCTCCGCCGGTGTGACATCGAAACCGGGGTTCCGCGCGCTACTGCCGGGATTCGCAATCCGAACGTAGCGAGATTTGAGATTTGAGATTTGAGATTTGAGATTCACCGGCACCCCCCAGGCTCCCAACACCTCGCTCTCGCTCCGTTCCTCAATCGGAATGTCAAAGCCCGACTTCAGCGTCCAGTCAATCGTCGAGAGCGGGATCGCGACATAAAACGGAATGCCGTGCCGCTTCGCCAGCACCGCCTTGGTGTAGGTGCCGATCTTGTTGGCCACTTCGCCTGTGCGGCCGAGCGTGCGATCGCTGCCGACGATCACCAGGTCGATTTCCCCGCGTTGCATGAGATGGCCGGCAGCGTTGTCCGCGATGATCTCGTGCGAGATGCCCTGTTGCGCAAGTTCCCAGGCCGTGAGCGTGGCGCCCTGGCATCGCGGGCGCGTCTCGTCGCAAAACACGTGAAACTTCTTTCCCTGCGCCTGCGCCGCATACATCGGAGCGGTGGCGGACCCGATGTCCACAAACGCCAGCCAGCCTGCATTGCAATGCGTGAGAATCCTCGATCCGTTGCGGATCAGCTTCGCTCCGTGCCGGCCGATCTCCTCGCAGTGCCGCACGTCGTCATTCGCGAACTCCTCGGCTGCGGCCAGCGCGAGCGCCTGCTGTTCCTCGACCGTTTCGCCTGCGCGCATGGCGGCGCGAACCTGGTTCATCGCATTCACCGGATCGACCGCAGTCGGGCGGGCATTCTTCAGTGTGGAATAGACCTCATCGACATGCCGCGAGAACGCTTCCAGGCTGCGGCCCCGAAACGCGCGGGCGCCCTGCGCAAGACCGTAGGCCGCCGTCGCGCCGATGGCCCCGGCGCCGCGCACCACCATGTCGCGAATCGCCCGGGCGGTGGCGCGGAAGTCGCGGGTTTCGATGATCTCAAACCGGTGCGGCAGGAGACGCTGCTCGATCAGCGCAACGGTGTTGCGCGCCGGATGGAAGGTGACGGTGCGATAATGGCGCACCTTGCCGAGGATCTTGACGTTCAAGCGACTTTGACCTGCATCCGGCGGATCTGGTCGCGGATGCTGCGGTAGGCCGGATGCTCTCGGAGCGTGCGCAGGTCCGGGTCCTTCGCCAGCCATTTGAAGTCGCGATAGCCGAGGCGAATGGATTTCTTGAGAGACGCCGCGGCGAGTTCGACCTTGCCGACGAGCGAATAGCTGCACGCGAGATTGTAAAACACCAGCGGATTGGTGGGCTCGAGCTCGGCCAGCTTCTCGTCCACCTTGAGCCCTTCCTCGAATCGTCCTCGCTGAGTGTAGTGGTCTCCGAGCAATTGGAGAGCCTCGACGTAGTTCGGATCCCGTCTGACAATTCCCTCAATGAACTCGATCTTGATGTCCAGCTCCCGCAACTCTCGGCGGCTCAGTTTTTTCCGGGCGCTGTGTTTCTGCGGCATACGACGGGCGAAATTCTTTCCAAGCGCGCTTCTCAAGTCAAGCACCCGGAACCATGCCGCGAACGCTTTCAGTTTTTCTTACGAACCCGGAACGAACTCGGAAAACGGGAAAATAGAAAAATGGAACATTCAACACTCACGGGAAAACATCCAACATCCAATGAGGAGGTCTTCGCCGAAGCTCCGGGGGCAAGCTGCTCGCGCGACCAGGGTAAACGCTGAACATTGAAACGCTGAAACGCTGAAAATCAGAATGGCGGCAATTCGCGCCATTCGCGTCAGGCCTTCGACTTCGACGTTTTCAGATCCGTGTTCATCCGTTCCGCGGCCACGGGATCCGTGGTTGCTTTCGGATTTCGGAAATCGGACTTCGGATTTGGCCCGATGCACCCGTTCCACTCTGATGCAACCCTCTGTTTCATTTTTCGCCTGCTTCTGGCAGCATGACGCGACTTGTATGGACTGCTTCGTCACGGGCGCATCCGGTTTTATCGGCTCGAACCTGGCGCAGGAACTCGCGGCGCGCGGGCACCGCGTCCGCGTGCTGGTGCGCGCCGGGAGCAACCTGCGCGCTCTCGACGGGATTCCGTGCGAGCGCGTGGAAGGCGACGTCAGCGACGTCGAAGCGCTGAAGCGCGCGATGGCGGGTTGCGACTGGTGTTTTCACGTGGCGGCGAGCTATCACCTGTGGCTGCGCGATTATCGACCGATGTACGCGGCCAACGTGCAGGGGACACGCAACGTTCTGGAAGCCGCAGGCGCCGCCGGCTGTTCGCGCATCGTTTACACCAGCACCGTCGGGTGCATCGGATTGCCCTCGCTCGAGGGAGGCAACTGCGTTCCCACGGACGAAACCGCGCCCGTCAGCGAGGCGCAAATGACCAACCATTACAAGCGCTCCAAATGGCAGGCCGAGCAGGTCGCCCTCGAGCTCGCCCGCAAAGGCTTGCCGATCGTCATCGTCAATCCCACCGCGCCCATCGGCCCGCGCGACGTGAAGCCCACGCCCACCGGGCAGGTGATCGTGGACTACCTGAACCGGCGAATGCCCGCCTACCTCGACACCGGGTTGAACTGGGTGCATGTTCGCGACGTGGCGATCGGACACATCCTCGCCGCAGAGAAAGGCCGGTTCGGCGAGCGCTACATCCTCGGCCACGCGAACGGCAACTGGACGATGAAAGAAGCGTTCGCCGTGCTTGAGGAAATCACCGGAATCCGGGCCCCGCGGATGGAAATCCCTTACACAGTGGCGTTGATGGCAGCCTATGTGAGCGAAGCGGTGTCGGCGGTGACTGGAAAGCCGCCCAAGGCGCCGCTGGCGGGCGTGCGCATGGCGAAGTACAAGATCTGTCTCTTATACACATCTCCGAGACCCCGAGACNNCCCTTACACAGTGGCGTTGATGGCAGCCTATGTGAGCGAAGCGGTGTCGGCGGTGACTGGAAAGCCGCCCAAGGCGCCGCTGGCGGGCGTGCGCATGGCGAAGTACAAGATGTTCTTCAACCCCCAGAAAGCGGTGCGCGAACTGGGCATGCCCCAGACACCGCCGCGCCAGGCGCTGGCTGATGCTGTCGAATGGTTCCGGGCCAATGGCTACGTTAACCGGGCATGATCGCTCGCAAACCATACCGGAACCCAGGACACCGCGTTCGCGCGGTCCTTTCAATTGTTCTTCCAGTGTTTCTCCTCGCTGCGTGTGCCGGCAGGCCCGCGGCACCACGTTCGTCGGCCGAATCACGAACCGCAAGCGCTCCCCGGCAGCTCGAACAGCAAATCCACGCGCGGACTGATCTTCAACTCGAGCGCGCCATCCTCATCAAGCCGGCCGCCACGGTCTCGGAACAATCCCAGGGCTGGATTCTTGCCCCGCTTCTTCTCCAGGAAATCACTCCGCAGTTGCAGCCCGCCTCGGACACAACGAACCGGACGGTGCACTTCAGCGAACGCCAGGTGTGGATCAACGACATTCCGCATCAGCAGGTCGCCTATTACTGGACGAACACCGCCACCGATACCGGCCGTGAAGGCGTTTCCCTTCAAGGCGTGCGCATCACGACCGATTCGCTGGGCACCCCCGTGATCTGGGAAGTGTTCACCGACAGTTCCGGCGCAAAGCCGGTCTATGTGGCGCGCTCGCTGGAAACAGCCGTTTCGACCGCCCTGGGTGGCGCATTGCCCGGCCGGCGTTTCGCCGTCGAGCAACGCCGTCCGGCCCCCGGCGTGGTGGTGGCCCGGATGATCGACGACGCGCCGGTGCCCATGGGACCGATCGTGCACGTGCGCGCCGGGAACGGCGATGTCGCCACGTTGATCTGCCGCTGCATGCCCAGCCAGGTGAAGGAATTGGCGGGATACCAGTGGTACGAGTTGCAGCCGATCGAAGGCGACGAAGGCGCCTGGATTCAACGGGCGACGCGCGGCTCCGTTCCGGCAGCGCAATTGGAGGATTGGCTCAACCCTCGTCGCCTTCAGGCACTGCTGCGATTGCCACCGAGCTTCTGAAGCGCGGCGTGCACAGCGTCTTTCCTCTCCTCTCCGCCGTGAGCAGAGGGTAGGGAGCGGAGGCGGCAGAAAGAGTTGAGAACACGCCGTGTGCGTTGACGGCACACGCCCTCGCGGGTCCCGGGTTGTCAGATTCGCCCGATTTCAGTATCAAATTTACCGGTTGCAATTGGGGGCGACACCGGGCAATTTTTCCTGCCCTGGTCGGGGCGTAGCGTAGCCTGGCTAGCGCGCTTGTTTCGGGTACAAGAGGTCGTGAGTTCGAATCTCACCGCCCCGACCATTTTTTCATTTTGCACGGCTGCCTTACGACAGGTGCTGCTTGAAAAAGGCAATCGTGCGTTCCCACGCCAGTTCGGCGTTTTCCTTGTCGTAGCGGCTGGTCGAGTCGTTGTGAAACCCGTGATTGCACTGTGGATACATGTGCATCGTGTAGGTCACCCCGGCCGCCTTCAGGTCCGCCTCATACTCCGGCCAGCTTGCATTCACCCGCGTGTCCAGTTCGGCGAGATGAATCATCAGGGGCGCCTTGATGTTCTTGCGAACTTCCTTCGCCGCCGGCGTTCCGTAGAAGGCCACGCCCGCATTCAGCGTGTCAGGGATGACGGCGGCAAGCATGTTGACAATGTAACCGCCAAAACAGAAACCCACCGCCCCCAGCTTGCCGTTGCTCAATTCGTGCGTCTTGAGGAACTTCGCCGCGGCGATGAAATCCTGCTCGATTTTGGTGCGGTCCAGCGAGGCCTGGAGGGCGCGCCCTTCGTCGTCGTTGCCGGGATAACCGCCTTTTGGATGGAGCGCGTCCGGCGCAAATGCAACGAAGCCTGCCTTGGCGAGACGCCGCGCAACGTCCTCGATGTAGGGATTCAATCCGCGGTTCTCGTGCACGACGAGGACGACAGGGGCCTTGCCCTTCACGGCAGTGGGAACCACGAGATACCCGCGGCCCTCTCCGTGACCTTCGGGAGACGGGAAGACCGTGTAACTGGCTTTGATCGCAGGATCGTTGAAGGAAACCTGTTCCGCGTTGGCATAGTTCGGCATCAACGCAGTGAGCAGGACATTCATGGAGAATCCAGCCGCCGCCAGGGTCGAGAGCCGGGCCATGAACGTGCGCCGGTCGATCAGGCCATGAGCGTATTCGTCATACCAGTCGAATGCTTCCTGGGGTATGGGCGGGTGCGAAGCGGCGTTGGACGTTTCAGCAGGTGTCGTGTTCATGTCGGTATGCGTATTGGATGCGAGTGGTCACCCTGATGTGACGGCCAATGTTTCCCTCAGGTTTCCACGCAAAACGGAAAACCGCGGCAAGGCCGTCAGACTGCAGGTTTATCGGCCTTTTTACCCCTGCGTCGGCAGAACCAGTCTGACTGGCGGGAAGACGCCCCGAACACTCAGCACTCAACACTTCGACACCAAATACCGGGCGTTGAGCGTTGAATGTTAAAGGTTCGCGCCTCTTCCCCTCAGCCGCCCATCAGTGCCCCGACCTTCGCCAGCGCTTCGTCCAGCTTGCTCGCGTCCCGACCGCCGCCGCGGGCGTTGTCCGGTTTGCCGCCACCCTTGCCTCCCACGATCGGCGCGATCTGCTGAATCAGCTTGCCCGCCTGCACCTTCGACGTGAACTCGGGCGACACGGACGCGACCAGCGCCACCGCGCCACCCGAAGCGCCTCCCAGCACAACCACACCCTTGAAGCGGCCCTTGAGCGCATCGACGATGGCCTGGAGAAAGTCGCCGTTGGCGTCGCCAAGGTTGTGCGTGATCAACGGAATGCCGTTCGCGTTGTGAACGCGGTTGAGCAATTCGCTGGCGGCGTTTGATGCGTTCCGCTGCATCGCGATCCGCACTTCGCGCTCGAGCGCTTTCTGGTGCTCGAGCAGCGCCTCGATCTTGCGTTCCAGCTCATGGATCGGCGAATTCACGCGGCCCGCCACTGACCGGATCAACTCGCGGTCGTGCTTCATCAGGTCGTAGGCCAACGGGCCGGCCACCGCTTCGATGCGACGCACGCCGGCGGCAATCGCGCCTTCGCCCACAATGCGGAACAGGCCGATCTCGCCCGTGGCCCGCGTGTGGGTGCCGCCGCAGAGTTCCATCGAGTAACCGTCCAGGGCGGCCGGCTGGCCGCCGATCTGCACCACGCGCACCACGTCGCCGTACTTCTCGCCGAAGAACTGCATGATGTCCTTGCGCGCCCTGACCTCGGAATACGGAACCTCGGTCCAGCTCACACCGGCGTTCTCGATGATGCGCTCGTTCACCAGTTTCTCCACGTCCGCCACCTGCTGCGGCGTGAGCGGCGCGGAATTGAAGTCGAAGGTCAGCTTGTCCGGACCGACATAGGAACCTTTCTGCGACGCGTCCTTGCTGACGACTTCGTGCAATGCCCAGTGAAGCAGGTGCGTGACGGTGTGGTGGCGCTGGATGGATTCCCGCCGGCTCTTGTCTACAATGACCGTCACCGTGTCGCCAACTCGCGGCGTGTCCGCGGGGCTCGCCCCGGAATCGTCCGCGATCAGGTGAAGCCAGGCGTTGCCGGACTTCTGCGTGTTGACGATGCGCCAGAGCCGGCCGCCGCTGCTGAGCTGGCCGGTATCGCCCACCTGTCCGCCCATCTCGGCGTAACAGGCGCTCGCGTCGAGGATCACGGCGGTCTTGCCTTTGAGCGACAGCACTTCCACGACTTTCGCCGCGGTTTCGAGTGTCTGGTAGCCGACGAAGCGGGTCTGCGCGGAGGTGTCGATCTGCGAGAGCTCGATGATCTCTTTCTTTTGCGAGCGTCGGGCGAGCGCTTTCTGCTCTTCCATCAACCGGTTGAAACCCTCCACGTCCACGGTCAATCCGCGCTCGCGCGCCATCAGCTCTGTCAGATCCAGCGGGAACCCCTGCTCGTCATACAGCTTGAAGGCAAGTGCACCCGAGATGTGCTTCGCGCCTTCCGCTTCTTCGTTAAACATTGCAATGCCCCGATCCAGCGTCCGGTTGAACGCCTCCTCCTCACGCCGGATGACTTCCTCCACATGCGTCCGCTTCGCGCGGATCTCCGGAAACACATCCCCCATCGTGTCCGACAGAACGCCGACGAGCTTGCAGAAAAACGGTTCGCGAAAACCCAGGTTGCGTCCGTAGCGCACCGCGCGGCGAAGGACGCGGCGCAAGACGTACCCCCGCCCTTCGTTCGACGGCAGAATCCCGTCCGCAATGGCGAAGCTCAGCGTGCGGATGTGGTCCGCGATCACTCTGAACGCGACGTCGACCTGCACCTGGTCCGGCCCGGCACTTCCTCGCGCCGGGGGGCTGGCCGTTTTGTCGTCACTGGCCGGGCCCGGACGTGGTCCGGCTTTCTCCGCTTCGACGTCGATGATGTTTCCGGGCGCTTCGCCGCTGGTTTTGATCGGCGCCACCGGCACATTCGCGGGCGCCGTCATCGGAAGCGTGCTGCAATACTTTTTCCCGCTCAGCTTCTCGATCGCGTCGAACAGCGGGCGGAAGATGTCGGTTTCGTAGTTCGAAATCTTCGCATTCGCGAAGTCTTTGAACCCTTTCGTCCCCTGGATAATGGCGGTGACCCGTTCCAGGCCCATTCCCGTGTCCACGTGCCGCGCCGGCAGCGGGCTGAAGGTGCCGTCGGGGTTCGCGTTGAACTGGATGAACACCAGGTTCCAGATCTCGATGCAACGCGCGTCGCCCTTGTTGACCAGCGCTCCCTTCGTGTCGCCCGACGGCGTCAGATCGACGTGTATCTCGCTGCACGGCCCGCACGGTCCCGTGTCGCCCATCATCCAGAAATTATCCTTCTTGTTCCCGAACACGATGTGCACCGCGGGATCGAGTCCTGCCGCGCGGAATTTCTCCGCCCAGATGTCGTAGGCTTCCTGGTCTATCTCGCTCGGATCGCCCAATGCCGGGTCCGGCTTGTACACGGTTGCGTAGAGGCGTTCCTTCGGGAACTTCCACACGTTCACCACCAGTTCCCAGGCCCAGTCGATCGCTTCCTTCTTGAAGTAATCGCCGAACGACCAGTTGCCGAGCATTTCGAAAAATGTGTGGTGATACGTGTCGAGTCCGACATCTTCGAGGTCATTGTGTTTGCCTCCGGCCCGAATGCATTTCTGGGTGTCGGCGGCGCGGGTGTCGAGGCCCGCGATGGCACCGGCCCATTTGGAGACGTCCGGTTTGCGCTGGCCGAGGAAAATCGGGACGAACTGATTCATGCCGGCGTTGGTGAACAGGAGGTTCGGCGCGTCCGGCATGAGGCTGGCCGAGGGCACGATGGTGTGCCCTTTGGATTTGAAGAAATCCAGGTAGGACTGTCTGATCTGCTGGCTCGTCATGTCGTTCCAATGTTTGCGGTCGGCGTTGTCTGATGAGGAATGTCCATCCGTTGCCGGCCTGCGAAACAGGCGCAGAAGATAGCTGGAAGCCGGCAGCGACGCGAGGGGAAGTTTCCGCTGCGAACCCCGAAGGGATTCCAGGCAGAAAGTCGGAACATGAAATGTCCAGGTCCGCCGTCCTCCATTCTGCCAATGGAGGAGAGGGAGAACGGCAGCGCGCTGGCGCGCCCGTTCCTTCGCTTCGCGTAGCGCAGAAAACAGTTCCTTCGGCTTTCGGATCCCGAATCTCGGATTTCAGACGCCCTGTTCTGCGTGGGGTCAAAACCGGATTGCACGTTCCGAGCGCTTCGGATACCGGAGAGGAAAACAATGCGCGACGCGACTTTTCACTTGAGAAATTGAAATCGCGAACAATACTAAAGGCAGCGCGCAGCCTGTTGCGCCGGTTCTTTGGAAGACAAATGGGGCGGCCGAGGATTCGGCCGAAGACTTTACCCTGCCTACGCTCGTGATTAGAAACAATGTCCTTGAACCGTAGTCAATAAGTCGTGGGATTCGAGTCGAGGTTGCCGCCGACAGGCCTTCACTGGAAGTCGAAAGCGCCTCACGAGGTCCCTATCTGTTTCTAAGAAGTTCAAAGGAACTGTTACACACGGCACTGGCGGGGTTCTTTTTTTCACTCCTCACTCCCCCGGTGAATCGATGCTGACCGCGGCCCCTTCCGCTGCTACGTTCATGCCATGGCGCGAGACGATCTGTTTGCCGAGCCTCAACAGAAAGCGGCTGAGCCCGCGCCGCCGCACCATCAGCCGCTCGCCGCGCGCATGCGCCCGCGCACGCTCGCCGAGTTCGTCGGCCAGACCCATATCCTCGGCCCCGGCCAGTTGCTCCGCCGCGCCATCGAAGCCGATCGCATCCAGTCCCTCATCTTCTTCGGGCCGCCCGGCACGGGCAAAACGTCGCTCGCGCAGATCATCGCGCACCAGACCAGGAGCCGGTTCGAACGCCTCAGCGGCGTTGAATCCAACGTGGCTGACATGCGCCGCGTGCTCGCCGCCGCCGCGAACCGCCTCGAAAACACCGGCCGACCCACCATCCTGTTCGTCGACGAAATCCACCGGTTCAACAAGGCACAACAGGATGTGCTGTTGCCCGACGTCGAAAGCGGCGTCATCCGGCTGATCGGCGCCACCACGCACAACCCGTTCTTCTTCGTCAATTCGCCCCTGGTCTCCCGCTCGCAGATCTTCGAACTGCGCCCGCTAAGCGAAGAGGAACTGCGCCAGTTGCTGCAAAGGGCGCTGGAGGATCCGGAGCGCGGGCTCGGCCACCTCAAGATTCGCGCCGACGCCGACGCGATCGCGCATCTGGCGAAACTGTCCGACGGCGATGCGCGGAAGGCGTTGAACTCGCTCGAAATCGCCGCGCTCACCACCGAACCCGGCCCGGACGGCGTGATTCACATCACCCTCGCGGTCGCGGAACAGAGCATCCAGAAGAAGGCGGTGGTGTATGACGACGAGGACGCGCACTACGACACGATCTCGGCGTTCATCAAATCGATGCGCGGCAGCGATCCGGACGCGGCGCTCTATTGGCTGGCGAAGATGATTCATGCCGGGGAAGACCCGCGGTTCATTGCGCGCCGCATTGTGATCTGCGCGGCGGAAGATGTCGGGCTGGCGGATCCGATGGCGCTGGTGCTGGCCAACGCGGCGTTGAGCGCAGCGGAGTTTGTCGGCTGGCCCGAGGCGCGCATCCCGCTGGCGGAGGCCACCATTTACATCGCGACCGCGCACAAGAGCAACAGCGCGTATCTCGCGATTGATGCGGCGCTGGAGGACGTGCGGGCGGGCCGGACCCTGCCGGTGCCGGAGCATTTGCGGGACGCGAGTTATCGCGGCGCGAAGCGGCTGGGACACGGCCAGGGTTACGAATACGCGCACAGTCATCCGGAGCATTTCGTGGCGCAGGATTATCTCGGCGCCGACAAGCGCTATTACGAACCCACGGAGCAGGGCGTGGAAAAGAAGATCAAGGAACGCGTCGAGAAATGGCGCGCCCGGTTCGAACAGGTGCGGAAGAAGGCGTGACGGCGGTTCACGTCGTGAGCATTCGACGCCGAACATTCGCATGGCGGGGCGGGCGTACTCGCGAGCCGTTGCGCGACGACCTTAATCGCACGAAGTGTCTTTTGTTGGACACTCAACGTTCTGATTCCCTTTGGCGAGACGACGGTGATCCAATGCCAGATCCTTCCCTGGCCGACGCGTGGTTTTCGCCACGAATTGCTTCAGGGGATGTGCGCTGTCGGACAACGGTTCCGAAGGCTCCCCCCATCAGAAGAGCGTTGAGTGTTCCATCCTCCACCCCGGGGGGGGGGATCTGCAGAGCGACGTGGGGGGATTCGTTTGACCAGGGTACTCGCGCGACGGCTCGCGAGGACGCTCGCCCCATCTGAAGAAGAGTAGAGAGTTGCATGTTCGACGCCAACCAGCCTTCCCCTGTTCCTCAGGGGAGGAGGGAAAAGGAGTGCGTGACAAGAGACGGCCTCTCACTAAGACTACGATTCATCGTTTATCGTTTATGAAACGAACGCGACTGGTTCTCGTTGTCCTTCTCGTCGCCCTGAGTTCTACCCTCTCGCCGGCTGCCGGGCCGGACGCCGATGCCGCGCTGGCGGCGTTCTTCAGGCAATACCTCGACACCTATTTCGAAATGCGTCCGGTGGAGGCGACGCGGCTGGGCGACCGGCGGTTCGACGCGCGGCTCGACGACATTTCGCCGCAGGCGCGCAAGCGCTGGCTGCAACACTGGCGGACAACACTGCGGGAGCTGCCGCGCCGCGTGGACTACTCAAAACTCACGCGGGACGGGCAGATCGATTACGAGATCTTCAAGCACGACCTCGAATACCAGATCTGGCTGGCCGAGAACACGCATCCGTTCGAGGAAGACCCGCGCACCTACGGCAATTACATCAATGACAGCGTGTACTTGCTGCTCACGCAATCCACACTGCCGAAGGAAACGAACATTTCCAACTGCATCGCGCGGATGAAGGAGATTCCCCGGATCATCGCCGCGGCGCGAACGACGCTGACGCGTCCGCCGAAACCGATCCTGGAGACCGCGATCCGGCAGAATCGCGGCGCGATCAACTTCTACGAAAACGAGATTTTTCAGCTCGCCGGCGAAACGCCTCAGCTCGAACAGCTCAAAGCCGCCGCGCAGAACGTCGCCGGTTTGTTGAAAGAACACCAGCAGTTCCTCGAAAACGAACTGATGTCGCGCGCGACCGGCGACTGGCGCCTGGGCAAACGCAAGTTCTATCGCAAGCTCGATTTCGAGCTGTTCTCGGGAATCGACGCCGGACAGGTGCTCGCGGACGCGGAAGCCGAGTTCGAACGCGTGCGCCGCGACATGTATGTGCTGTCGCGGCAGTTGTGGAGCCGGTATTACGCGAGAGTTCCCCTCCCGCCGGATGACGAGGCGGGCCGGCGCGAAACCATCAGCAGGATCATTCACGCAATCAACCAGGAACACGGCAAACCGGAGGAACTGTTGTCCGACGCGAAATCCACGGTCGGCCGGATCAAGGACTTCATCATCGACCGCGACATTCTGAGACTGCCGGATCCCGACCGTTGCGACGTGATCGAGATGCCGGAGTTTCGCAGGGGCAATTCGCTGGCCTACCTGGACAACGCGCCGCCGCTGGACCCCGGAGCGCGCAGCGCCTATGCCATCAGCCCCCCGCCTTCGGACTGGAGCGCCGAGCGCGTGAAAAGTTTTCTCGAGGAATACAACTATCACATGCTCCAGATCCTCACGATGCACGAGGGGTATCCGGGGCACTATGTGCAACTGGAATACTCGAACCGCGATCCGTCCCTGATCCGGAAGGTGCTGCAGTCGGGCACGATGATTGAAGGCTGGGCGGTGTACACGGAGCAGATGATGCTCGACCAGGGTTACGGGGCGGGCGATGTCCGCCTGCGGCTGATGCAATTGAAGTTCTACCTGCGCGCGGTGGTGAACGCGATCCTCGATCACAAGATGCACTGCACGCAGATGACCGACGACGAGGCGTTGAAGCTGCTGATGGACGGCGCGTTTCAATCCGAGGGCGAGGCACGATTGAAGATCATCCGGGCCAAGCAGAGCTCAACGCAACTGAGCACGTATTTCGTCGGGAGAATGGCGCATTACCGGATGCGCCAGGAGATCCAGCGCGAGCTGGGCGACCGGTTTGAGCTGGGCCGCTATCACGAAGCGGTGCTGGATCACGGTTCGGTGCCGATGAAATACCTGCCCGAGCTGGTGCGGGCGCGGCTCCAACAGCCCCGGTAGGCCGCATGTCCTCCATTTGTTTTTCACACCGGTTCGCTTGCGGCGAAGGAGGCGGAAACCTGTTCTTTCGTTTTGACGTAGCGCTGTTCCACTATGATGACTGAAGCCAGTACGCCTGCGCCGGCAACATCCGGTCCACAGAAACACCCGCCGGGACTCTATACGCTGTTCTTCACGGAAATGTGGGAGCGGTTCAGCTACTACGGAATGCGGGCGTTGCTGGTTCTGTTCATGGTCGATGCCGTGAAGGGAATGAAAATGAGCGACCCGACGGCCGCGGCCATTTACGGTCTTTACACCGCGGCGGTTTACCTCATGTCGCTTCCCGGCGGATGGTTTGCCGACCGGCTCTGGGGCGCGCAACGGGCGGTATGGTACGGCGGCATCATTATCGCCATCGGTCATTTCACGCTCGCTCTGCCCATGACGCAGACTTTCTATCTCGGACTGGTGTTCGTCGTCATCGGCAGCGGCATTCTCAAGCCGAATATGAGCGCGCTCGTGGGCGAGCTGTATCCTGACGGCGGATCGAGGCGCGACGCCGGTTTCACAATCTTCTACATGGGCGTAAACCTTGGGGCATTCATCGGCCCGATCGTGTGCGGCTGGCTGGCAGAGAAACTGGGCTGGCACTACGGGTTCGGCGCCGCCGGGGTCGGCATGGTGCTGGGCCTGATTCAATTCCGCTTTTCACGGCATCTCCTGGGCGAGGCCGGACTGCGACGCGGCAGCGAGACGCCGCTGCACGCCGTCGAGAAGTATGGCCTTTGGGGAGGCATTGCGGCGACCGTTCTTGTCGTCGCGCTGGGAATGGCCGGTCTCATCGTGTTTGAGCCAATCTCCATTGCAAAAAACATGGTGTTCGTCATCGCGGCGATTGCGGTCCTTTACTTCCTTCACCTCTTCTTCATCTACGGCCTGAACAAGATCGAGAAAGAGCGCGTGGCCGTCATCCTGGTTCTGTTTATCGCCTCCGCGTTGTTCTGGTTGGGCTTCGAGCAGGCGGGCTCGTCATTCAACCTGTTCGCGGAGCGTTTCACCGACCGGAATCTTGAATCGATCAACTTTTTGATTCCGGCGGCATGGTTCCAGGCACTGGGTCCGATCTTTATCATCATTTTCGCGCCTTTGTTCGCGTCCCTTTGGGTGTGGCTGGCCAAACGCAACCTGGACCCTTCCATCCCGGTGAAGTTCGCTCTGGGCCTCGTGCTTCTGGGGGTCGGCTTCTTTGTCATGGCCGGCGCGGCCCGGGTTGTGGCAGCCGGCAACCAGGCGTTACCCACATGGCTCATCACAACGTACCTGGTCCACACCTTCGGCGAGCTCTGCCTGAGTCCGGTGGGATTGAGTTCGGTGACAAAGCTGGCTCCACGACGGCTGGTCGGGCAGATGATGGGCACATGGTTCCTGGCCACTTCCCTCGGCAACCTGCTGGCCGGGCTCCTCGCAGGCGAGTTCGACACCAACAGGCTGGATCAATGGCCTTCTCTTTACCTGAAGATTACCATCCTCCCCATGATCGCCGGCGCCCTGCTGATCATTTTCGCCAGACCGATCAAACGCTGGATGGTCGACATCAAGTGACAAACCCGTCAACCTGCGCCTTGCGATGGAAAGTCGCGACGTATGAAAGCAGTCGTTCTCGATGGTTACACGCTGAATCCCGGCGACCTGAGCTGGGACGAACTCAAAGCGCTCGGGCCGTGCGACATCTTTGACCGGACACCGCCCGACGAAGTCCTGGCGCGCGCCGTCGATGCCGACGCGATTCTCACCAACAAGGTGGTCCTGTCGCGCGAGATCATTCAGCGCCTGCCCCGGCTGAAATACATCGGCGTGCTGGCCACGGGCACCAACGTCGTGGACCTGGAAGCCGCCCGCGAGCGCAATATCCCGGTCACCAACGTGCCCGGCTACGCAACGGCGTCGGTCGCGCAGCTCACGTTCGCGCTGATCCTCGAATTGACGTTCCACGTCGCGCGGCACTCGGACGCGGTGCGCAGCGGCGACTGGACCCGGAGCGCGGATTTTTCATTTCACCTGGCGCCGCTCGTGGAGCTGAGCGGCTTGACCCTCGGCCTGGCGGGCTTCGGCAGCATCGGCCGCGCCGTCGCCCGGATCGGGGCAGCCTTTGGCATGAACGTCATCGCTACGGTACGCCGTCCTCCTGCCGGCGACTGCAGCGGCGCGCGTTTCGTGGATCTGGAAACATTGTTTCGCGAGAGCGACGTGCTGAGTCTGCACTGCCCGCTGACGCCCGAGACACACCACCTCGTGAACCGGGAACGGCTGGCGTTGATGAAACCCGGCGCCATCCTGATCAACACGGGACGCGGACCGCTCATCGATGAAGCGGCGCTGGCGGAGGCGCTGAACGAGGGCCGGCTGGCGGGCGCCGGACTGGACGTGTTGTCAACGGAACCGCCGGACGCCACCAATCCCCTCCTGCGCGCGCGGAACTGCGTCATCACGCCGCATATCGGCTGGGCCACGCGTGCCGCGCGGATCCGTCTGATGCGGGAAGTGGTGGAGAACCTGCGCGCGTTCCTGAACGGCAACCCGCGGAACGTGGTGAATTGAGGCGAACGGTTTGAACACTCAAGATTCAACGCTCAACATTCAGTTTCGCGAGGAGGTGGAGCGTTGAATGTTGCGGCCCCCATCAAAGCAACCGATCGCGATCTGCGACCCCGACCTCGTGCCGATCGTCCTCGCGTCCGACTTCGCCGGCTTCCGGCAGCTCGATCCAGAAGGTGCTGCCTTTGCCTTCCTCGGACGTGAAACCCAGTTTCCCGTTCATTCGTTCCATGGCGCGTTTGACGATGGCCAATCCCACGCCGGTGCCGGCGTACGTGTTGCCATGCGCCCGTTCGAAAATGCCGAACAACTTGCCGCGCGCCTGCTCGGGAATCCCAATGCCCTTGTCGCGCACAAACAACCGGATGCTGCCATTGACGGGTTCGCTCCACACGGTCACGTCGGGCGGCTCGCCCGGCCTGACAAACTTGACCGCGTTAACCAGGAGATTCGAGATGGCCTGTGTGAGCAGGGCTTCGTTGCCGCGCACGCTTCCCAGAGGGTGATGCACGCGAATGCGCTCCGCGGCGGCGGGCGTGTATTGCGCAATGATCGCTTCCACCAGCTTGTCGAGGTCCACCTCGGTCAGCTTCGCCTCCGCGCGGGAGGTGCGGGTGTAGATCAACACGTCGTTGATGAGCGCATCCATCCGGCGCGCGGCGTTCTGAATGCGGCCAAGGTAATCCATGGCCTGCGCGTCCAGGCGATCGCCGTAATCCTCGGCGATGAACGTGGCGAAGCTGTGCATCGCGCGCAGCGGCGCGCGCAAATCGTGGGAGATGGTGTAGGAGAACCGCTCCAGCTCGGCGACGCTCTCTTCGAGCTTGGCGACGGTGCTGCGCAGCGCCGAGGTGCGCTCGCGGACCACCTGCTCAAGGTTGGACGCGTGCTGCGCCAGCTCGTCGCGCGCCTCGGCGAGGTCGCGCTCCGTTCGCTTTCGGCGCGAGATGTCGGTAATGTAGATGGCCGTGCTGCCGTTCATCGGATGCACCCGGAACTCGAACCACAGGTTGTTCTCCGGATACGCCATTTCGAAGTGCACC
The DNA here is from genome assembly GCA_002385705.1 of Verrucomicrobia subdivision 3 bacterium UBA3939. Taxonomy (GTDB): domain Bacteria; phylum Verrucomicrobiota; class Verrucomicrobiia; order Limisphaerales; family UBA3939; genus UBA3939. Next base: position 29,392 of record DGDZ01000079.1, on the reverse strand, counting down.
GGCATCTTCTCCGCGCGGGAGCGGGCGATGCCGTGCTCGAACTCGGAGTCTTTCAATCGCGGAAACAATTCCCAGATGACCCTGCCGATCAGTTGCTCGCGCGACAGCCGCGTCAGGGCGGCGGCGGCATCGTTCAGGTACACGAACCGCCACTGCGAGTCCAGGACCACCAGCCCGTCCGTCAGGCTGGACAGGACGGTATTCAGAAAGCGCCGTTCGAAATCGAGATCGCGCCGGGCGCGATGGAAAATTTCCGCCGTCCAGCTGATGAGCAGCGCGCTGGCGAGAAAGCCGGCGATGCTGGTCCACTGTTGGACGGACGACGCCGAGAACGTGAACACGGACGGCATCCAGTTGAACGCGGCAATCAGGATGGCGAGGAAGGCGGTGAGCGCGCCGGCGGAGAATCGGCCGTACCACGCCGACAGCAGGACGGCGGGAAAAAAGAACAACCATGGCACGCGATCATCGAGCACCGGGTCGAGGAGCCGGCGGATGGCGGCGGCGGCCAGTGCGCAGAGCACCGCGACGCCGCAGCGCTTGAGCGCGCCGCGAAGGAACACGCCTGCTTCGCGCGAATTCTCAGCACCATAGATCGCCGGACCAGGCATAGGAAGCGCCTCAGCAGGCGATCACCGGCGGATGCGGTCTTTCGCAGATCCGCCAGTAATCGAGCACCAGTTTCAGCATGTGAATGAGCCGTTGATAGCCGGCGGGTTTGACCAGATACGAGTTGGCGCCCCACCTGTAGGCTTCCTGGATATCGCTGCCCTGGCGTGACGCGGTGAGGACGATCTTCGGGATGATGTTGCACTCCGGATGCCGGTGCAGCCATTTCAGGAGATCCATTCCGCCCATTCTCGGCATCTTCAGATCCGTGATGAGAACGTGCGGAAAGGGAAACACAGCCCGGTTGCCGAACTCGCCCTGCCCACAGAGGTAGGCGATCACCTCCGTGCCGTCATGGCAGAGGTAAAAGTGGTCGCCGAAGCCGATCTGGCGCAGCGCGCGCTCCAGAATGATGGCGTCGTTCTCGTCATCCTCCGCGATGAGTATGGGAAATTGCTCGTCCACAATGTAACATCCCCCATTCTGCCCGACCGCTGAAGGCGATAGTTCACCCCATGCCCTGCGGGACCGCCCAGGGCGTGTGAAACTGGAAGAGTGGTGGCAGGACCCGGAATCGAACCGGGGACACAAGGATTTTCAGTCCTCTGCTCTACCAACTGAGCTATCCTGCCAGAGCCGGACGCACATTCAACCGGGCCCGCACCTCAATGGCAAGAACCGATTTCGAAACACCGAGCCCCCCCATGACCTTTCTCCTCCCTTGGGGGAGCAGAGGGAATGGAATTTCAGGATGCGGCCGAATCGTTTCTCATGCATTGCTGCACTTTCCCACACAAGCGCGCCGCGTCAATCGGGCATTCGGCCGGGTTTCGTTGCTTGCGGCTTGACGACCTGGCGTCCCTGGCGTTGAAGAGGGGTGGCAAGTGGACCGGGCGGTTCTGGATCAGAACGCAAAGGCGCCAAGGCGCCACAACGCAAAGGACGGCGAACGGCAAAGGCCGGAACCACGAAAGGCACGAAAAGAAAGGCTTCGTTTCGCGCGAAGGCGCGAAGGAAACGGAGCGCGACTCTGTGAGTCGCAGCGGTTTCAACGGCACTGCCGTGCCTCGGATTTGCATCAAGCCCGATCGGCTGCTGCCTCTGTGGTTGCTCCCGATGATCTGCTACCTGGCACGACGGCGCGCGAGGACCCGCCTTCGCTGAGCTTCGGCGTGGCAAGCTGCTCGCCCCACCGGATGATAAGAGGAGATTTCAGCGTCTGGCGTTTGCTGTCAGGCGCGCGGATGGGCGGCGTCGTAGGCTTTCTTCAGGCGCTCGGTCGAGACGTGCGTGTAGATCTGCGTCGTGACGAGGTGGGCGTGGCCCAGCAGTTCCTGGACACTGCGCAGGTCCGCCCCGGCGTCCAGCAGGTGCGTCGCGTAACTGTGACGCAGCTTGTGCGGCGTGAGCGCCGGATCCAGGCCCGCCGCGACCAGGTATTTCTTCAGTCGCCGTTGCAGAATGTACGGCGCGACCGGCGTCGGCGTTTTGCGTTCGGAAAGGAACACCGGCTCCGGTCCCGCCGGCGGGCGCTTCAATGTGCTCCAGTAGGCCCGGATCGCGCGCAACGCGGGCTCGCCGATCGGCACCACGCGTTCCTTCCGCCCCTTCCCGCGCACGCGGACCAGTTGTTCGTTCGAGTCGATGTCCTCTGCGCGCAACCCGCACAGTTCACTGACGCGCAGGCCGCAGGAGTAGATCGTTTCGATGATTGCGACGTCGCGATAACAGACCGACGCCGTGACGGGGCGCCCGCGCCGGCGTTCTTTCTTCTCCAAAAGCGGTTTCAGCGGTGCCTCCAGCAGCGCGATCATCTGGTCGCGGGTGAGGTATTTCGGCAGGCGTTTCGGCAGTTTCGGCAACGCCAGGTTCCGAATGGGCGACATGGAAACCGCGCCCTGACGGACAAGGAAGCGATAGAACGTGCGCAGGGCGGAGAACCGGAGTTGAACGGCGGCCTTGCCCAGATTCCTGCGCCCGAGGAAACGAAGGTAGGCGCGGAAGTCGTCGCGCTCCAGGCGCGCCCAGTCGGGCGATGACTGCCGCTCGTCCTGGTGCCAGCGGATGAACTCAGCCAGCGCGGCGGCGTAGTTGCGCCGGGTGTACTCCGAGGCGCCGCGATCGACGGCAAAGTGTTTCAGGAACTTCCCGGCCCACTTGTCGCGCTCGATCGCCTGTTCAGGAGCTTTCACCGTCGCGCGGCGGGAAATCGAACGTCACCTTCCCGGCGTCATCCATCAACAGGTACGCCGAGAAGGGTTTTCCGGACTTCGAGATGAATCCCTCAAGCAGATCGGTTCGGCGCTGCGAGAGGAGCTTCTGCGCCTGCTCGCGCTCGATCGGCCGCTGGAGGATGGTTTTGCCGATCTTCACCTTGCAGCGTTTCTTGTCGGCCTGAGTGCGCTCGCACAGGTACGCGCCGTCGGTGTCGAACACATTTCCGCCGCACACCGGGCATTTGCCGATCGGCGTCTGGCCGGTGAAATCCATCTTCGGCGCCGGTTCTTTCCCGACCGCCTTCTTCGACTTCCGTTCGCGCGGCGCGAACTCGAACTCGACCTTGCCGTCCTTGAGCCTGAGGAACGCCTCAAACTTGCGGCCGGTCTTCTTCGAAACGAAATCCTTGAGCAGATCGGTCTTGCCTTCGTTCAGAAGCCTGGCGAGCTGCGGCGGATCGATGTGTTGCTGCAGGATGATCTTGCCGGTGCGGAAATCGCAGGACTTGTCGGGCCCGACGGATTTTTCGCAGACGTAATTCATTCCGGCGTCGAACACCGGAGAACCGCATTTCGGGCATTTGCCGAGAGGCGTTTGCCCGGAGAAATCCACGGGCGCCCCGGCTTCGCCGTTCTGCTGCTGGTCCTGGCCGAAATCGAACTCGACCTTGTACTCCGCGTTCAGCTTGAGGACGGCGTTGAACGGTCTGCCCGTCTTGCTGCGAAAGCCCTGGAGCGGGCCGATCTGTTTCTCGCGGATGAGCGTCTCCACCTCCTCGATCTCGAACATCCGGCTGCACAGGATTTTCCAGATGGAGAAATCGCACTTCACGCATTGGAAGGCCTTGTAACGCTCGTGCACCTCGCCGCCGCACTTCGGGCACGGCGTCCGCAGCACGCCGAAATCGCCGGGGATCGTGTCGAGCTCGTACTGCTTCGCGCGATCCACGATGTGCCGCGTCATGTCGGCAATCTCGGCCATGAACTCGTCGCGGCTTTTCTGGCGCTTCTGGATCTGGTGCAGTTTGAACTCCCAATCGCCGGTCAGTTCCGGTTTGGTCAGTTCCTTGATGCCCAGCCCGTTCAACAGCTCCATGAGCGCGAACGCCTTCGCCGTCGGCTGCAGCTCGCGGCCCGTGCGCAGGAGGTATTGCTCCTGGATGAGGCCCTCGATGATTGCGGCGCGCGTGGCGGGCGTGCCCAGCCCCTTCTCGCGCATCGCCTCGCGCAGTTCGTCGTCCTCGACCAGTTTTCCCGCTCCTTCCATCGCGGTCAGCAACGTGGCTTCCGTGTAACGCGGCGGCGGTTTGGTCTGGCTTTGCTTCACCTCGATGGCGCTGGTGTTCACGCTCTCGTTCGGCTGCACCGGGGGCAGGTTCGGCGCCGCGTCGCTCTCCTGCGCCTCCTTGCCGTACACCGCCAGCCAGCCCGGGTTCACCAGGACCTTGCCCGTGGTCTTGAACGGCTCGCCTTCAACCCGGGTGATGCGTGTGGTTTCGAGGAATTCCGCGGCCGGATAAAAGATCGCCAGAAACCGCTTTGTGACCAGGTCGTACAACTTCTGTTCCGGCTCGCTCAGTCCTTTCGGCGCCTGGGTCGTGGGAATGATGGCGAAGTGGTCCGACACCTTGGCGTTGTTGAAGATGCGCTTGTTCGGCCTGACCCAGTCGTTCCCCATGATTGTGGTCGCGAACTGGCTGTATGGCGTGAGGCCGAGCATTTCCAGCGTGGCCTTCACGGTGTCGATGTAATCCTCCGGCAAGGCGCGCGAATCGGTGCGCGGATACGTGAGCACCTTGTGTTTCTCATACAAGGCCTGCGCCAGCGCCAGCGTGTTCTTCGCGCTGAATCCGAACCGGGAGTTCGCGTCGCGCTGGAGGCTGGTCAGATCATACAGCAGCGGCGACAACGACGTGCTCGGTTTGCTTTCCTCGGTAACCGTGCCCGGTTTGCCGAGGCACTTGTCCCGGATGGCTTCCGCTTTGGAGAGATCCCAGAAACGTTCCGGTTTCAGCTCGGAATCGCCGTCCTTTTCGGGCCGGGAAAACTTTTCGTCGAACCAACGGCCGGTGTATTGCCCGCCGGCGGCATCGAACGTGGCGATCACTTCCCAGAAATCGCGGGGAACGAAACGCCGGATCTTCGCCTCGCGCTCGACGACGATGGCGAGGGTGGGCGTCTGCACGCGGCCGACGGTGGTCTTGAAGAAACCGCCGGACTTCGAGTTGAAGGCGGTCATCGCTCGCGTGCCGTTGATACCGACCAGCCAATCGGCCTCGGCGCGGCTGACGGCAGCGTCGGCCAGCGGGAGCATGGAGACGTCGTCGCGCAGCTTTTCGAATCCCTCGCGGATGGCCGCGGGGGTCATCGACTGGAGCCAGAGCCGTTTGATGGGCTGCTTCGCCCGGGTGTATCGGACGATGTTGCGGAAGATAAGCTCGCCCTCGCGCCCGGCGTCGCACGCGTTGATCAGCAGATCGACGTCTTTGCGTTTGATGAGCCGGGCGAGAACCTTCAGGCGGTTCTCGTTCTTCTCGATCGGCTGCAGCTCGAAACGCGGCGGAATGACCGGCAGACACTTGAATGTCCACTTGCCGCGCGCCGCCTCAAAGCCTTCCGGGGGAACGAGCTCAAGCAAATGGCCGACGGCAGACGAAATGATGTACTGATCGCTTTCGTAATAATCGTCGTGCTTCTTGAACCCGCCCAGTGCCTTGGCGATGTCGCTGGCCACCGATGGTTTTTCCGCAATGATGAGGGCTTTGCCCATTTCGATTCTCCACTACACGAACGCCTGCCGACACGGCAAGCTTCGCGTGAACGGGCCGAAAGTGGCCCAATCTTCCCGGTGTGTCAAAATGGAAGAATTGGAGAGTGGATGGAAACGCTGGGACGCTGAAATGCCGAAACGCTGAAATCTTTCCCCGGCGGGGGGAGCAGCTTTCCACGCCGAAGCTCAGCGAAGGCGGGTCCTCGCGAGCCGTCGCGTGATAACGCACGTCTGCCAAAACATCCAACATTCAGCATCAGACATATGCCGGTGCACCATTTCGCGACCACTCAGCCGTCCCATCGGGACCTGACCGCTTTACCAATCTGACCCGCCGCTCCCTTCGGGAGAAAATTCCCAAAAACCAATTCTGGAACCTCGAAACTGAAACTTTGAGCCTGGAGCCCAAAGTTCCCTCGGGTCACTCGGCCGGAATGACGAGGCGATAGAACCTGGGGCTCGTTCCGCTCACCGTGTTCGTGAACCGCAACAACCGATTCGTCGAAGCAGCGGAAATGCTTTGCCACGTTTGCCACCCGGCAGGACCCGCGGACTCGGGCCGAACCTGAATCGCGTAAGTCCGGTTCGACACGGCATTGAACCGGAGTTCAACCTCAGCGTCGGAGAGGCGGCTCCACTCGAGCTTCAACACGCTCAGGGCATCGGTAGGATGCGTGCCCGCCACGTACTCCTGCCAGTTGTTGTGGCCGTCGCCATCCGGATCCGCGTCCGCGTCAGGTTGCAGCGGATCCGTCCCATGCGCCAGTTCCCAGTCGTCCGGCAGGCCGTCGCCATCGGAGTCAACACTCGCGAGCGTCACCTGAGCGACAAGGCTGGTCACCGATCCGATCGGATTGGAGACGATCGCGCGGTAATCTCCCGCGGTTGCCGCCGACGCGGTCCGCATCAGCGTGGCCTGTGTGGCTCCGGGGATGTTCGTGCCGCCCAGGGTCCATTGATAGGACAACGGGGCCGAACCGATGGCGGTGACGAAGAGAGTAAACGGCGCTCCCGGTTCCACTGTCTGCGACTGGGGCTGGATGGAGATCGCCGGGCCCGTGGCGGATCCTAACAGCGTCAAACGCATGTCAAACACCAGATCGCTGCTGCTGGGACTGGATTGATGCACTTCGGCGGCAATGACGTTGATCCCGTTCGACAGAACTCCCACGGGCAGATCGGCGCTCAACCAGGTGGCGCCGTTGTCGGTCGCGTTGGTGGCAAGCTGTGAATAACTGAGCTCGCCCGGAGGCAGGTTGTTCCGGTAAACGGGATTGCCGTTGAGATACACCGCCACGCCGTCGTCGCGCTGCACCTCGAGACGAACCCCTGTCATCCCCACCAGCGTCGGGACAACAAACGTCTTGCGGAAGTAATAGGTTCGATATCGATTCCCCGGGTTGGGGCCGTAGCTCAACAGCGTTCCGAACCCGGTGTTGCCGTTGTTGAACCCGAACCGCCCCGGCCCGCTCGGCCAATCCGCATCCGGAAACCATGGCTGCTTCCAGTCCGGGGGTTGCTCAATGCCGTTGTCCCGGTACTTCCATTCCGCGCCAGCCGGAAAAAGAACGGGATTCACGAGGCTTTGCTGGACGAACACATTCACCGTCGCCGGCTCGCTGACCCGGCCCTCGCTGTCCGTCGCCACCGCTTTGATCGTGCGATAGCCGGGCGGATTGGCCGTCCATGACAACTGGAACGGATACGCGACGCTGCCGATCAGAACGTCGTCGCTGTAAAACGACACACCCGCCGCGGGAAGCCCGCCGCTCGTAGCTGACGCGCTCAACATGACGCTGGTGTCGGAAGGAAGAATGGCGCCTTCAACCGGCGACACGACCGAAACCACCGGCGGCGGCGCGACCACGTGCACGCGAACGGGCTCGGACAGAGCGATGCCGCCAAGGTCATCCACAGCGCGCGCGGTCAATTCGTACCACCCCGCCAAAGCGGCGACCCACGTGAAGTTGGAGTGGCTCGCCGTCCACCTGCCCAGTTCCACGCCGTTCGCGAGCAGTTGCACCAATGCCAGCGATCCGTCGGTGTCGCTCGCGGAAACGGAAACCACCAGCGCCTCGCCGAACGGAACCTGCGCGCCCTCGCCGGGCGACGTGATGGCAACCACAGGAGGTGCATTGGGAACGGACGGGCGGCCGGCCGTGACGCCGCCCGCAAACCAATTCGTCGGATCGTTGCCGTACGCCGAGAGGTTCAGGCGTTGCAGCGAATTGCCGATGCCATCCGCCTGCGGCGGCCAGGGCGCGGCGTCCCCATACGACACCTTGTCGATCATGTAATACGGAACGGTCCCATCCGTATCCGCCGTGCCCGGTTGTTTCAGCTCGATGGTCTCGCCGGCATTGCTGAGCCTGCCGCTCCAGGGCCCGTACACCGCCACGTCTGCCGGCACGTTGTACAGGGCTCGAAACGCGTCCAGCTTCGCCGCGTCCGCCGGGTCGAAGCCCACCACCAGCAATCGCTCGCCCCCGTTCAACCTGTGATTCGGAGGGAAGTCGAAATCGACCGCATTGCGCAGCCGCCACGTGTTGGTCGGCGCCACTGCATCATACAGCAGCACCTCTCCTCCCGTGATGTTCGCCAGTTCAATGAACTCGGCGAGCGCCTCGTCGCCGCTCTCCTCGGACGGATGATACATGATTTCCGAAATGACGATCGGCCCGACGCGAGGACCGCTGTTGGGCGCGTTCAACGTGATGCTGCTTTGCAGGACAAAATGAACGTCTCCCACGCTGTTGGTGTATCTGCCGAAGCTGACGCCGTTGGGCGATGCGGGGAAATCCTCGCCCTGCCAGTAGCCCGTGAGATTCGTGTTGGCGTCTCCGGAGAACAGCCAGGCTCCTTCGCCGAGTTCACTGAGGCGAAATGCGTTCGGGCCGACGTTGAAATGCGTTTCGTCAAAAACGATGTAGCCGCCCGCGGGAATCTGCGTGCCGGGCGGGATCCGGAACTTTTTCGGAACCAGCGGGTCGTCCGTGAGGAACCAGCCTCCGATGTCCACGGCCTGCGCGGTGGGATTGTGCAACTCGATCGAGTCCCGCAGCGGAGCGTCGGTGTGCGCGAGCACTTCGTTCACGACGATCGGAGGAAACGTCGGAGTCGGTGGATCGTCTGAACCGGGCGATCCCTGGATGCCCGAGCTCGGGCGCCAACTGTCCTTGTTGCCCCACGTGCTCCAATGCGCCTGTTCGTCCCGGATGACCAGCGAGAATCCCAACCCGTCGGTGGTGGGATACCACGAGTTGTTGTACTCGAATTCGAGGATTTTTTCGCCCGCGGCATCGTCGAGCCGCAGCACTTCGCCGCCGTTGTTCAGCGCGCCGGAGTACTCGCCGGCGATGGGCAGGCCCGCGCCGTATTTCGCCGTGAACGCCGCCGTGTTGCGAACGATCAGCACCCGCTGTTGCGGACCCAGAGTGGTCACACTGCTGCCGGTAAAGTTGAACTGAATGCCTCTGGTGAACCGCACGTTGGCCAGGTTCAGCGTGGTGTCCGTCGAGATGTTCTTCACCTCAATGTATTCGAGCTGCTGCGGATCCGGCGTGACGGCCGGCAGGGGCGACGGATTGTACATGATCTCCGTCACGCGCAGGTACCGCTGCGCAAGCGAGGGCGCTCCCTCAAAGACATTGCTGGTGACCAGCCGCCCGGCCGCGTCGGTCAGGATGAGCGTCTCACCCCAGGCGTTGAGCGCGCCGGTGTAGGGGCCAACGACGAAACGGCCTTCGCCGCCGCGCGGACTGACGGCGCGCTGCCGGAACGCCCGGGTATTCGGCGAGACGAACAACTCGCCGCCGGCGGGAATCACCGTGCCGCCCCGGAACTGGAAGTCCACCGCCCCTCCCAGCGTCCATCCCGAGATGTCCACGGCGAAGGTATTCGTGTTCGAGAGCCTCACGTATTCCTCGTCCTGATTGCCGGATGCGGGGTTGAACTCAACCCCGCTGATGACGATGGTTGCGTTCGTCGGCTGGGCCAGCGGAATGCCGGCGTTCTGATGTTTGGCGATGCCGATGGGCAGGGCCTTGTTGGTGATGGAATGCTTTCCGTAGAGATGTTGGCGGCGACCCGCGATGAATCCGTGGATCAACTGGTGAACCCCCTCGTCCAGGTCGATGCCGGGATCGAAGTTGCACTGACCGCCTTTCGGCGGCCAACCCCACCAGGCGCGATCCAAAGCCGCTTCCTCGGCAATCAAATCGCGCCACGCAAGAACCTTCTGCTCGACCGGAACCGATTCTGAAGGCGTGCCGGGCGGCTTGATGTATTCATCCAGCACCGTTCGCAGCCGGCGCAGGAACATCTCGCGCGTTTGCGGCACCTGGAAGATCGCGTCGTACAGACGGTTGAAGTGGGTGGGCCCGCTCGAAGGAACCGCCTGCGACGAACCGTACATGGGAAAGCTTTTCAGATCGTCGTTTGTCACCTGGAGGCCGCTGAAAGCCCCCGTGTCCATGAACGCGGCGCCCCACGAGAGGTTCAGGTCGAAGGGAATAACGCGCCACAAACCATCGCCGTCATTGTCGTGATACAGGCTCATGTTGGCCCAGACGTCGTCGTTCTCATGGAACAGCCGGGCCGCGACGACGTAACTGATGACCTGCGGGACATCCAGGTAATCGAAGATGTTGGTCATGCGCTGTCCGACCGACTGATTTTCGCTGAGGGCGTTGGCCAGTTCCATGTAATCCGCGTTATTGTCCCACCGCCGCGTCTTCTTCTCGAATCCGCCGGTGCTGAAGATCGGCCACTGAATGGTTCCCACCGCGTTATAGATCGCGCCGTTCGGATCGTACCCAAGCCGTTCGAGCAGTTCCTCGCTGTGAACGTCGTTGTGATTGGCGAGCTGGTAGAAGTTTCCGTTCAACTGCAACCGGACCGGGTGGTAGAACGGCCCCGCCGCCCCCGTTTCCTCGCACAGCCAGTAACTCAACCCCTGCCGCATGTAGGTGGGATCCGGATAATCCGCGACAAACGAGGTCTGCCGGATCCGGTCGCCCGAGCTGTTGTAACGAAAAGGATGCTCGCGGTTGAACCGCACGCGATGGGATTTCTTGTTGTAGCCGGCCGTCGTATTGCCGCGCAGCCACATCCGCACGTTGTCGTAGAACTCGCCGTCGTAAAAGATCGAAACATATCCGCCCGCGTCCGAATCCGCGCCGGTCTGCGACGTCGTCGGTCCCGGCTGGAGCACCGACGGCGGCGCGAAAATGTGAATCACCGGAATCGAGCTCGTGACGTAATTCGGGTTCACCACGGTGCCGAAGTACTCAGCCGTCGCCGCCGGATCGCTGAACACCGGGAGACGCGAACTGATGAAGCTGGTGTCGCGCGCCGTCACGCGATAACGCACCATCTGGCCCGTGGTGCTCGCGGATGCAGGGATGATAGCGCCATACACCCCGTCGCCCGCCGCGCCGTCCCCGTGCAACCCGTCGTCGTGCATCGGAATCGTCTGTTCCGGGTTGAACATGACGCGGTAGGTCAGGGTCACGTCGGCCACCGGACGCACAGTCGGGAACACCCTTGCCGTGACGACGAGATCCTCGTGATCGAGCGGCACGTTGGGCGTGTGCTTCACGTCGGCGATGCCCGGCCCCAGTGCGGCGGAACCGCCCAGGTTTTCGCTCCCGGGCGTGGGTTGGATAAAGTAAACGCCGCTGGTGCTGTCTCCCGCCAGAGTCGTCCCGATCAGCTCCGGCAGGATGAGGAACGAACTGTCCGACGCCGAGAGGTTCAATCCCTGGATCGCCAGGATGTTCGTCCCGGACCGAAGCAGATTCGTCGCGACGCCGAACGCCATGCTTTCGAAGCTGGTTGCCGGGTGCGCCGCGACGGCCGACGAATTCCAGGAGAGGTCTTCAGCGGGCGCGTTGACCCGCGCCAGTTCCACCCCGTTCACCCACGCCACGAAACCGTCGTCATACTTCATTCGCAGCGTCAGCACAGCGAAGTTCGACGGCGCGTCCACCTCGAACGGCACGCGGATAAAGACGGACGCGTTCTGATTCAGCATGGCCGCCTGCGTCCCCAGGCCGATGTCGCCGGGAGCGCCCGCGTTAAAGCCGACGCCCGTGCTGCCGGCGGTCCAGGATTGCACATCGAACGGTTCATTGGTGGCGTTCCCCGTCCATGTGTAGTGTATTTCGCTCCCGCCGTTCGCCACGGACGGAACCAGGACATGCGCGGGAGCGCCCGCGGGCACGAGCGCGACGTTGCTGGACATCAGGGCGAACCCGAACGACACCCCCGCCGCCTGCCCGGGATACGGATCAAACGCGGTCACCACGGTCCCCGAGGGGTTCACGAGAGCGAGATACTCACCCTCGGCACTCAGCTTGAAGTTGGTGTGCAGCGGCGCGCCCGGAGTGCGGCGGTTCTTGTCCGACGCGAACACGATCATGAATCCGCCCGGAGGCAGGTTCGTGGACGGGAACTCCCACTTGTCCAGGTCGTTCTTGTTATCGGTCAAAGCCCAGCCGGACAGGTTCACTGGCGCGGAAGACACGTTCTGGATCTCGATCCAGTCCGAGGTGTCGCCATCCTCGTCGAGCAAAGGCGGACCGCCGCTGGGCGTGTCGGCGTTGGACGCCATAAATTCACTGATGCGAAGCTGCGCCTGCGCCACGCCGGCGGATAGGAACAGGCAGGCAAAGGCGAGCAGGATTGAGGCGGATGCCGAAGTCGACTTCATGATCGGTATTGAGACAGGGCAAGCTGTGTGCCCATGGAAGAATAAGGAAACGTCCTTGCCTGCGAAAGCCTCTTCCTCGGAAGTCGCAGCTCCGGCCTCATCCCTGGCGACAGGCCCTATTGGATTCCACGTTGGACAATTCTTTTCGCATATGCGCGCAGAATTGTCCCGCGCCTGCAGAGGGGAAGTCTCGTAAGTTTCAGAAAACAAGGCGTTTAGCAATTCCGGCAGGACAATTCCTGTCGCATATGCGCGCAGAATTGTCCCGCGGGCCTGGTGAGGCAGTTCGATGCTCAGGCTTTCTCGAATGTGATCTCGCCGTTGTGCGCCGACACTTTAATGTGGTCGCCGGGCTTGAAGTCGCCGGTCAACAGTTTCGTTGCCAGCGGGTCGAGCAGTTGCGTCTGGATGGCGCGTTTGAGCGGGCGCGCGCCGAACTGGGGATCGTAGCCTGCACGCGCCAGCAGTTTGCGGGCGGACGGCGTGGCATCGAGCGTGAGCTGCTGGGACTGGAGGCGCCGGCCCAGGCGTTCGAGCTGGATGTCCACGATCTTCGCCAGGTGCCCTTCGTTCAGGCTGTGGAAAATGATGATGTCGTCGATGCGGTTCAAGAATTCCGGCCGGAAATGCGCCTTCAACTCGTTTCGCACGAGCTTCTCCATTTCGGCCTGCTCTTTCTCTGAACGGGAGCCGGATTCGTAGAACTCCTGAATGATCGGCGAACCGATGTTGCTCGTCATGATGACGATGGTGTTCTTGAAATCGACGGTGCGTCCCTGGCCGTCGGTCAGGCGCCCGTCATCGAGCACCTGCAGCAGCACGTTGAAGACGTCGTGGTGCGCCTTCTCGATTTCGTCGAAGAGCACGACGCTGTAGGGGCGGCGGCGGACGGCTTCGCTCAACTGGCCGCCTTCCTCGTAGCCCACGTAGCCCGGCGGGGCGCCGATCAACCGCGCGACGGTGTGCTTCTCCATGTATTCGCTCATGTCGATGCGGATCATGGCGTTCTCGTCGTCAAACAGGAACTCGGCGAGGGCGCGGGCGGTCTCGGTTTTGCCGACGCCGGTGGGGCCGAGGAAGATGAACGAGCCGATGGGGCGATTGGGTTCCTGCAAACCGCTGCGGGAACGGCGCACGGCATTGGCAACCGCCTGAACGGCTTCCTCCTGGCCGATGACGCGCTGTTGCAGGCGTTCCTCCATCCTGACCAGCTTCTCCCGCTCGCTCTCCAGCATGCGCGTCACGGGAATGCCCGTCCAGGAAGCGACAACGCGGGCGATGTCCTCGTCGGTGACTTCCTCGGAGAGCAGCCGTTCGCCGGTGGGTTTTTCGCGCAGCGCTTTTTCGGCGGCGGCCAGCTTCTTTTGCAGTTCCGGCAGGCGCCCGTATTGGATCTGGGCGGCGAGGTTGAGGTCGCCGCGGCGTTGCGCCTGTTCGAGTTCGATCCTGGCCTGCTCGATCTGGCTGTTGATGATGTTGGCGGCGTTGATGGCGGCCTTTTCGTTCTGCCACTGGGCTTTCAGCCGTGTCGATTCCTCCTTCAGGTTGGCGAGTTCCTCTTCGATTTTCTTTAAGCGCTCGCGCGACGCCTCGTCTTTTTCCTTCTTCAGGGCGTTCTGCTCGATCTCGAGCTGCAGGATCTGGCGCTCCAACTGGTCGATCTCGGTCGGCATTGAGTCCAGTTCCATTCTCAGCCGCGACGCCGCTTCGTCCACGAGATCGATGGCTTTATCGGGCAGGAAACGGTCGGTGATGTAGCGGTGCGACAGCGTGGCGGCGGAGACCAGCGCGGCGTCCTGGATGCGCACGCCGTGATGGACCTCGTAGCGCTCCTTCAATCCGCGCAGGATGGCGATGGTCGCCTCGACCGTCGGTTCAGAGACAAACACCGGCTGGAAACGGCGCTCGAGCGCGGGGTCCTTTTCGATGTGCTTGCGGTACTCGTCGAGCGTGGTGGCGCCAATGGCGCGCAGTTCGCCGCGCGCGAGCTGCGGTTTCATGATATTCGCGGCGTCGGTGGCGCCTTCGGCGGCGCCGGCGCCCACCAGCGTGTGAAGCTCGTCGATAAAAAGGAGAATGCGTCCCTCGCTTGCGACAATCTCCTTCAGGAACGCCTTCAACCGGTCTTCAAACTCTCCCCGGTACTTCGCGCCGGCGATCATCGCGCCGAGGTCCATCGCCACCAGGCGCTTGTTCTTCAGCGATTCGGGCACGTCGCCGCTGACGATTCTTCGCGCCAGCCCTTCGGCAATGGCGGTCTTGCCCACGCCCGGCTCGCCGATCAGCACCGGATTGTTCTTCGTGCGTCGCGTGAGCACCTGCATGACGCGGCGGATTTCCTCGTCCCGGCCAATGACGGGGTCGATCTTGCCTTGCCGGGCGAGGGCGGTGAGGTCGCGCCCGTACTTCTCGAGCGCCTGGAATTTGTCCTCGGGATTGGGATCGACAACGCGCTGGGTGCCGCGCAGATCGGCGAGCGCGCGCAGCACCAGGTCGCGTTTGAGCCCGTGTTTCTGGAGGATCCTTTTGAGCGACGTGTCCGCCTGATCGATCAGGCCGAGCAGGAGGTGCTCGGTGCTGATGTATTCGTCCTTGAGTTTGCCGGCCTCGGTCTGAGCGGCCTGCAGGGTTTTCCGGAGGCTGTCGCTGAGGAACGGTTCGCCGCCCTGGACCTTGTGGCGACGGGCGAGCTCCTGTTCGAGATCGGGTTTGAGGCTCGCGGGAGACACCCCGATCTTCTGCAGCAGATCCGGGATCAGGCTGTCGGTCTGGCCGATCATCGCGAGCAGGAGATGCTCGCCGTCGATCTGCTGATGGGAGTACGCCTGGGCGATGCGATGGGCCTCCTGCAACGCTTCCTGTGATTTAATCGTCAGCCGATCCAGTTGCATGGATACTACTTAATCCGGGTCGGTGCGGCGTCAAGCGGCTTGGACTGCGGATGTCTCACCCCCTGTGCCATGCTGCGGGCAAACAATGACACGAGACATGATGAACCAACAGATGGAACTGGGTTTTGGAACGGTGCGCGACTGTCCGTCGCGGCGTCGCCGGCAGGAGAGGCGGCGGCGGGCGAACTGGTGGTTTGACCGCATGCGCGAAGTGGTGAACAACGCGCTGGAATGGCACTCTGCGCCGCCGGCGCGGCCGGAGCAGATCTGGTTTCCGGAGTAACGGCGGGAAGGCATTCATATTTCGATGCCTTTGACGTTGCATTGAACGTTGGGCGTTGAATGTTGAATGTTCAATCACCCCACGCCTACTCGTGCCGGAGCGCTTCGACGGGATCCATCCGGGCGGCGCGCAGGGCGGGGTAGATGCCGAACACAACGCCGACGAGAGCGGAGATGGTGAAGGCGAGCAAGGGCGACCAGAGGGTCACGATGGTTTTCATCCCGGCGGCCTGCGTCACGATGAAGGGAATGATCAGCCCGAGCATCACACCAATAATGCCGCCGGCGCCGGAGAGCATGACCGTCTCGATAAGGAACTGCATGACGATATCGCGTCGCCGGGCGCCGAGGGCGCGGCGGATGCCGATCTCGCGGGTGCGTTCCGTGACGCTGGCCAGCATGATGTTCATGATGCCGATGCCGCCGACGAGCAGTGAGATGGCGGCGATGGAGCCGAGGACGATGTTGAAGATCTGCTTGGTCCGCTCGGCGCGTTTGAGCAGTTCGAGAGGCACGACGATGTCGTAGTCCTTCTTCTTGTGGGTACGTTCCATCAGTTCCTTGATGGCTTCGGCGACGCCGGTGACCTGTTCGAGAGAAGCGACCTGGACCGTCAGGTCGTGCAGTTGCACGTGTTCAACCTCGAAGCTGCCGCTGCGTTGCCGAATCAGGACTTCGCCGAAGCGCGCTTTGCCGGTTTCCAGGGGAATGAACATGCGATGTGCGGCCTGCTTTGCGTCAGCCGTCTCGCCGTTCGCCTTGATTTCGGCGCCGCGCGGTTCCATAACGCCGATCACGCGGTAATAGTCCATCCCGACGCGGACGTGCTTGCCGAGCGGGTTCTCGAGCGGGAACAGGGCGGGAACCATCTCGGCGCCCAGGACGCAGACGCCTGCTTCGGCGTACATATCCGTCTCGGTGAAGAACCGTCCGCGGGCCACTCGATGATTTCGCATCTCCGGGTACCACGGCACGGTTGAGACGACGTCGCAATCCACGCGGCGGTCGATGTTCCAGACGTATTCGCGGATGATGCGGGCGGGGAGCACGACCTTCACGCCGGGAATGGTGGCCTGGATGCGTTGGGCATCGGTGTAGGTGATGCCGTATTGGAGGACGGAACTCTGGCTGCCGCGATCGGACACTTTTTGTTCCTCGGGCGGCTTGACGCTGCGGAGGAGGATGTTGTGGCTGCCGAGGCTCTTGATTTCCTCCTGGGCTTCGAAGCTGGCGCCTTCGCCGATGGCCAGCATGGCAATGACTGAACAAACGCCGAAGACAATGCCAAGCACGGTCAGCAGCGAGCGCAGGCGGTGGAGCCAGAGGCTTTTCAACCCGAGCCGCACGGCGCGTTTCAGGCGCGAGAACGAAACGGCGAACGGCGCGCGCGCCGGTCTGGAGCTGGGTTCAGTGCGTGACATCGGTTTCAATCTCGCCGTCGCGCAGCCGGATGGCGCGACGCGCGCGCTCGGCAACATTCGGGTCGTGCGTGACCAGGATCAGCGTTTTTCCCTGCTCGTTGAGTTCGTCAAAGATCTTCAGGATTTCCTTGCCCGACGAGGAATCGAGGTTGCCGGTGGGTTCGTCGGCGAGGATGACGAGAGGATCGTTCACGAGCGCGCGGGCGATGGCCACGCGCTGCTGTTGTCCGCCGGAGAGTTCGAAGGGTTTGTGGTTCAACCGGTCGCCCAGGCCGACGCGTTCGGCCAGGACACAGGCGATTTCACGGCATTCGTCCTCCGGCCGATCCTGGTAAAACAACGGCACCTCGATGTTCTCCACCACCGTGAGCTGCTGGATCAGGTTGTAGGACTGGAAGATGAATCCCAGCCGCCGGCCCCGCACCGCCGACAGCGAGTCGTCGTCCATCTGCGAAACATCGTCGTCGCCAAGCAAGTACCGCCCGGAGGTGGGGCGATCGAGACAGCCGAGGAGGTTGAGCAGGGTGGATTTGCCGCAGCCGGACGGGCCCATGATGCTGATGTATTCGCCCGGCGCGATGCTGAACGAGACGCCGCGCAGAGCCTGAACGGACACCGCGCCCATCTGGTACGTCTTGCGAACGTTCTCGAATTGAACAATGGGAGAGGACACAGCGCTCACCTGCGGGCCGTGGTGGTCGGAATAGCCGGCGCCGGTTCCGGGACCGGAAGCGGAGCTTCTTCGGCCGGCATCTCCAGTCCGGATCCGCCGGGCCCAAGAGTTTCCGGAAGCCTCAACAGAACGCGCTCGCCCTCGCGGATGCCGGATTTGATCTCGATGAAATTGTCGTTGAACTCGCCGGTCTGCACTTCGCGGCGTTCCGGCTTCAGGCCGTTCATGACATAGCACACGTGCTTGCCTTCTTCCGGGACCACGGCCTGAACCGGCACGTAGATCGCGTCCTCGAGGCGGTTCACGAGGATCTCGACCTTGGCGCTCATGCCGGGCTTGATCCATTCGTGGGTTCCATCGATGGCGACCGTGGTGAGATAGACCTTCATGTCGGGATTCAGCCAGCGATTCTGCGAATCGGGGAGCACGCCCACCTTGATGATTTCGCCGGTCAACATCTGGTCGGGGAACGCGTCCACGGTGATGCGGGCTTTCTGGCCTTTCTTCACCTTCTTGATGTAGCTCTCGTGCACTTTCACGCTGACGGCCATGCGGGTCATGTCCGGGATGGTGATGATCGCCTGGCGCTCGCGCACGGTGGCGCCTTCGCGGATGGGTTCCTGGCTGGCGTAGATGACACCGTCGTCGCGGTTGGCGCCGTACACGACCAGGCCCGGTTTCATCGCGCGCATGGTGCACTTCTCGAGCTGATCCTGGAGATCTTTGAGTTGCCGTTCCTGGATTTCGTACTGTCCGCGCGCGGAGTTCAATCGCGCTCTGGCCTGCGCGAGTTTCGAAACAGCCACGCGCCGGGCCTTGTCCAGTTCGCGCACGGCCTCGACGTACTTGGAGAGCGCTTCCTCGGCGAGCTTGATGAACTCGTACTTGAGGAAGAGGGCCTGGGCCGTCTGGGCGGTTTGCACCTTGAGCCGCGCGCTCTCGTACGCGATTTCGTCGCGTGTAACTTCTGTTCGCGGCACAAACCCTTTCTCGAACAACCTTTTGGTCCCTTCCAAGGTGGTGGCCGCCTGCTGCAATTCCTTCTCCGCGACGCGCAGATCGTCTTCGAGCTTGCGCAACCGTTGCATGGCCTCGCCATCCCCCAACAGGTCGATGTCGGCGTACTTGGTGAAATCGATCCGGAACGTGCGCGTGGAACGCAGAGGTTCGGGCTGCGGGGCGGGCGCCCCTTGTCCGGACTGCGGCGGCGTGACGACGGGCAGATCGGCCGGCGGCAGAGCGGTGCCGTCGCGCGGAACCACTGCGCCGGCCAGCGCAACGAGCTCACCGGCATTCGGGAGGTTGGCGAGCACCGCGGTGCCATCGACAGGCATCACCGGAGTGGCTGCGGACGGCGAACGATGCACCGCCACCTCGGCGTTTGCCGTATCGGTCACGTCATTGGTGGTGGCCTCCGCGAGGTAGCGGTCGAGGCCGAGTTCACGGACGATCTGTTCCGTCACCTTGTCGCCGAGGAACTTGTCGAAATCCATCCGGGCGAAGCGGACCTTTTGTTCAGCGGCCTTGAGGTCGCTGTCGTTCTGTCCGAGCTGGATTTCGTAGTTCTGTTCGGCGTCGGTGAGGGTGGCGAGGGCGGACTGGTATTGGATTTCCTGCTGGACGATCTGCTTTTGCAGTTCGGAGGAATCGAGTTCGACCAGCACCTTCCCGTTCTTCACGTCTTCTTCGGTCACCAGATAGCCTTCTTCGACGATCCTGAGGATTTTGGCTCCCTGGTAACCGACGCGGACTTCGCATTTGATTTCCTGGGCTTCGAGAGCCTGGATGCTGCCGCCCTCGGTGACGATGATTTCGAGCGGACCGCGCCGGGCGGCGAACGTCGGCGCGTCCTGGGCGGAGCCGGCGCCGCGTTTGAACCAGAACAGGGCGGCGGCGGCGATGACGACGACCGCCAGGGCGATCCGCCAGAATGGCTGGTGTCGGACGAATGTGGTGATGTTATTGGGTTGCGGCATCGGAAACCTCCTGCCATTGGCCGTTGTCTTTGATGTATAGGATTCCCATGTTATTCCAGAATTGAAGCCGCGCGATGGTGTGGGTGACGAGTGCCTGGGTGCGCTGGTTGCGGGAATCGATGAGCGCGTTCTGCGCATCGACCTGGTCCTGCGCCCGGGCGCGGCCGACCTCGGAGAGCAGTTCCTGTTCTTCGACGCGGCGCTCGGCGATCTGCACGCCCACCTCGCTGATCTCGTAATTGCGTTTGGCCTGGTCGAGCGTTCGCCAGCTCTCGCGCACCTGGAGGCGGATCTGGTCTTCCTGCTGCTCGAGTTCGCGCTGCGCGCGCAGCTCGGCGATGAGCGCCGAGCGGTAGGCGTTGCGCTCCGCCTTGCGGTCGAAAGGCAGGTTGACATCGAGGCCCGCGTTCCAGCGGTAGCGTTCCGGATCGGGAACGGCGAACTGGCCGTTCCGCTGTTCCGGGCTGTTGAACCCCACATTCGCCGCCAGATCCAGTTGCGGCCGGAGCGCGTCGCGCGCGAGAGCGACGGCGCGGCGCGCGTCCTCGAGCCGGTCCTTCGCGTTCATGAAATCCATGCGCGCCGCCAGGGCGATGTTGATGGAATCCTCAATGTCGATCTCGGGATGGCGAATGGTCAGCTTCTCCAGTTCGCTGTCGTCCAGGATCAGGTTCAACGTCACGGGCACCCCGAGCTGGCTCAGCTTGAATTCATCCAGTGATTCCTGATAGGCGCGGACGGCGTTGACCCATGCCCCCTCGGCGCTGAGCTCCTGCTGTTCGAGGCGGCCGAGGTCCGCGATCGTGACCCGGCCCTCCTGGGCCAGCGCCCGGGTGCGCTCGGCGTTGCGGCGCGAACTCTGAAGGTTGAGGTAACTGTTGCGGGCGGCGTCGCGCCGGCCCAGCACGCCGTAATAGGCCGTCGCCACCTGCACGCTGAAATCCTTCCGGAACCGCACAAAATCGCGGATGTCGTAAAGCAGGTTGCGCTCAGCCTGCGTGAGGTTCTCGATCTGTTGCTTGAAACCCGCGTTCCGCAGCAGCGGCCGGGTAAACGTCGCCGCCACC
This sequence comes from Verrucomicrobia subdivision 3 bacterium UBA3939, assembly GCA_002385705.1. Classification (GTDB taxonomy): domain Bacteria; phylum Verrucomicrobiota; class Verrucomicrobiia; order Limisphaerales; family UBA3939; genus UBA3939. The sequence continues at coordinate 8,775 of DGDZ01000079.1, read as the reverse complement.
TGAGACGACGTGACAGTGCGGGGATCTCCCGTGATGAAGCGAAGGAAGTCGGTGGTGAAACTGGCCGTGATCCGCCCCACGTCGCGCATCAACCAGCTCACATCCAGCGAACCGTTGGCCGAAACGCGGCGCTGCTCGACCAGATTGTCGCTCAGTTCCACCGTCGGTTCGCCGGTGTCGGGGTCGATGACCACGCTGAGGGCCTGCTCGGTCTGACCGGCGACCCGGGCGCTGCCGCGGCCGGAGAAAATCGGGGTGAACTGGTGCCGGGCCAACGTCAGGCTCAGGGCGGAAAGATAGAGCTGTTCCTTTCGGGATTGGAACACGCGGTTGTGGCGGACGGCGATCTTGAGGGCTTCCTCGAGGGACAGCACGCGGGCGCCGATCTCTTTCTCGGCATCGGCACCCAGGAACTCGACGGCATTCGTGACCACCGGCAGGGATTCGAGGTTGAGCACATTGGTCTGTTCGATCGTGAAGGCCGGGTCCATGTTGGGAACGGCGGCCGCCTTCTCGGCGAGCGTGCGATACGCCTCCTTGTCGGCCGATTTCCGGTAATGGTTTGCGGTACAGCCGGCGGACAATGCCGCTGCCAGCGTGATCGGCACCAGCCAACCGCATCGTTTCTGCAATGTCTTCACGGGTTCGCCAACGGCAAATAGACTCATTCCCGGACCGCTCTGTTCATCTCCGTCGTTCTGAATCACGCAAACCAACTTCGGAATATACCGCGTGGGCGAGGAGAAGTTGCGATCCGTTGACGGATTCTCGTCGCTGGGTATTGGACAGGACTGCGCTCCAAATGTCACGCACGCCGCGACTTAGGGAAACGAAAAGAAGCGGTTGTGATGCTGAACGTTAGGCCGGCAGGTCGCCGGCGGTTCAACCGGCGGAAGACTGTTGCTGAACTGCACGGCACTCGCAGACAAACCGGCGGATGAGGTCGAGTTCCTCGTTTCCAGCAATGGTGTGGGCTTTCATGAATTCGTGGAACCGGATGTTCAAACCCGCGTTCCGCAGAATCGCCATTTGCTGGCGGACCGGTTCAATCCGGATCATTGGATCCCGCGTGCCGTGCGTGATGAGAATGCGCTGTTCCTTTGCGACCGGTGAAAGCTCCTGGACGAGCTGTTCGGGCTGGCAGACGTAGCCGCTGATCCCGACGATGCCGGCGAACCGGTGCGGGTAACGCAAGCCGATTTCGATGGACATGAGGCAGCCCTGGGAGAAACCGCCGAAGATGGTCTGTTCAGTGGGAAACCCTTGCGCGCGCTGGTGATCGAGCAGTTCAAAGAGCATTTGTCGGCTGCGTCGGACGCCGGGAACCATGTCGCCCGCGAAATCGAACCAGGAGTAGCCGCCGTAGTATTCGTCCGGCGCGTTCACGAGCAGGTAATTCATCCAGGGAAGGTCCATGGCTTCGGGCAGCCAGCGGTAACCTTCGATGCTGTCGCCAAGGCCGTGCAACATGATCCAGAGCCTGCGGGATTGCGTCTCTCTGGCGGGAATCAACTCGTGGTCAAGCATGGCGTACTATTCGCGGTTCGGCGGACTGATGCGGCTTGCTTCCTCGTCTGCCCATGCGGCCAGTTGTTCGCGCTGGGCCTGCGTCAATCGGGCCTTTGGATGGCCCCACGTGTAGCTCGGCAACGGCATGGTGCCGTACTCCACTTCGTCCCGGATCCCGCGCAGCATCTTCGCCGCGCGCCGGGCGTCGTCGCGCGGCCAGTTGGAGAAATTCAGTTCCTCGCGCCCGTCGTTGACGTGATCGACGAGCCACCATGAAACCGGCGCCACGCGGCTGTACCACGGCCAGCGGGTTTCATGGGAGTGACAGTCATAGCAACTGTTCCGGATCATCTCGGCAATTTCCGGGGGCGGCGTGTGGGCGGCCATGAAATCGCTTCCCGGAGCGACGGGCGGATTGCTGAGCGTGGGATTGATCAACAGAGCGGCGGCACCGCACACCGCCGCTCCCCCGAGGAACCATTTGGCGCGCTTTTTCATAGGCGAACAGTCATCGCGTGGCCCATCAATCCGAGGCGAGAGAATTCAGGAAAGTTCCCGGAAATGCAAACGCAACGTCATTTCCCGATGCAGAACCGGCTGAAGATCATGTCCAACAGGTCGTCCGTGGCCGTCTTGCCGACAATCTCGCCCACGGCATTGACGCCGATTCTCAGGTCCATCGCGACCAGTTCGAGACTCTCGTCCGAGCGCAGTGCGTCGATGGCCCGAACCACCGCGGCCCTGGCGCGGTTCAACGCGTCCTGATGGCGCGAATTGATCATGACCTCGAGCATTTCGGTCCCGACGCCTCCCGACCACACCAGTTCCCTGATCCGATCCTTCAGCGTTTCAATTCCATCGCCCGTCAGGCATGACACGTCCACAACCGGAGCGTCCGGGAGCAAAGACGCTTCCAGCCGCGCCGGCAGGTCCGCCTTGTTGCGCACGATAATGCGCTTCCTGCCGGCCAACTCTCCCAGATGGCGGGTATCGGCCTCTGTGAGCGGTTCCGAGCGGTCCAGCACATGCAGAATGAGTTCCGCCCGCTCGAGGGATTCCCGGCTGCGGCGCATCCCTTCCAGCTCGATCTGGTCTCCGGCTTCCCGCAGCCCCGCCGTGTCCACAAACACGATCGGCAGCCCGCGGACGTTGGCCGTCTCCTCGATGGTGTCGCGTGTGGTGCCGGGGATGGGCGAGACGATCGCCCGATCGCGCCCCAGCAATTGATTGAGCAGGCTGGACTTGCCGGCATTGGGCCGGCCGACGATGGCCGCGCGAACGCCGCGGCGCAGGATCTGACCTTCGTTGGCCGTGGCCAGCAAGCGGTCCATGAACCGCACCCCGCGATCCATGCGCTCCAGCAACTGGTCCTTTGTGTCCGGCGCGATGTCCTCGTCCGGGAAATCGATGTGCGCCTCGATGTGCGCCAGGGTCTGCATCAGTTGCTCGCGCACTTCCTCGATGCGCTTTGAAAGTTTCCCGGCCAGTTGTTCGTTCGCGGCGCGCAACGCCAGTTCGGTCCGGGAATGAATGACGTCGGCAATCGCCTCGGCCTGGGCGAGATCGATACGCCCGTTCAGGAAGGCGCGCCGCGTGAACTCGCCCGGCTCGGCCAATCGCGCGCCGGCCGCCAGGACGGCATCCAGGACCAGCTTGACCGGGAGAATGCCGCCGTGGCAGGTGAACTCGACGATGTCCTCTCGCGTAAAGGTGCGCGGCGCGCGCATGACGGCGGCGAGCACTTCATCGATCTTCTCGCCGTCCCGGACCACATGGCCGAAGTGAAGGGTGTGAGACGGCGCGGCCGAGAGCGTGCCGGCTTTCCCGGCGGGAGCGACGAAGCAGCGATCCGCGATCGCGAGCGCCGCGGCTCCGGAGATCCGGATCACCGCCAGCCCTCCTTCGCCAATCGGGGTTGAGATCGCAGCTATGGTGTCATCCGTCATGGCCAGCCGCGCCGGCGATCAGTCTCCGAGGCAGGATCCCCGTCCGATCTCGTCGGCCCGCCCTTCGAGCCACAGGCGCGCTTTTTCATAGCTTTTCTTGCGAAGGAAATGCAGCAGATCGGGAGCGGTTTCAGGCGGCAGCGCCAGGGCGGCCTGATCGATTCTCGCGAAGAGCCCGACCAGGTCGGGCCGATTTCCGGAGGCCGCCATGGACTTGACCGCCGAATCCAGTTCCCTCAGGCGATCCAGAACGGTGCGCTCGGCTTCAGTGATCATGACGGGTCAGAAAGGCAATTGGGTTGATAAGTTCGAAATGACGTGCTCGAGTTTTGCCAGCCTGCCTTGCAGATACCACGCCGTGACGAAGCGCGCCAGTCCGGTAACGATCGTCAGCAGCAGAATCGTCATGAGGTAAAGCCCGAAGGCATGGGGCGGGTCGGGCCGCATCACCAGCGGCAACCCGTAGTAGAGCGTTGCCGACGACAGAAACAGGGCAATGCCCCAGGTCAGCCAGGGCGACGCGCTCGGGATGGCATCGAAAAGCCGGATCAGGAAGAACGGTCCCATGCCGTACGCTGCCACGGTAAACGTCTGGCGGAACGTGTGCCGGCCATGGAACGTGTCGCCGAGAGCCTTGATCAACCGCGCCATCACCACGACGACGGCGAGCATCAAAAGGGTCACAAACACTTCGAACAAGACCGCGTGCGAAACGGAGAACGTCGCGTATTGAGCGATGCGGCCCCGAGGCTTTCCCCATTGCACCAGGCTGTATCCCTCGGCGACCGCGTTCAGCAGCAACAGAGGAGACACATATGTCAGCAGGATAGCGCCCCATCTGCGCTGCGCGGCGGCGATGTGTTCCCACGTCGGTACCGGCGCAAAAATCAACAGCAATGCCCTGATCATGAGGCGGGAATAATGTCACGAAACAATAGCCGTTCAAGGCGCATTTGCGCGCGCCGCGCGCGACGCCGGCGGTACCTTTCTTTCTCGCGGCTTTCGTAGCGCGCGACCTCAGGAGTGCCCTTCTTCTTCTTTCCCGCATGCCGACCGCACCGCGGCTCTCAGAATTTCTATTTCAAAACCGCCGCACCGGGTTAACTTCAATTTGTGAACGCGATGACCAAAGGAGCGAAACGGTTTCGGGCATGGGCGATGGTGCTGGGCCTTGCCCTGCTGGCCGGCTGCTCGACGCCTCGCATCAATTGGGAAAGCCGCATCGGCACCTACACCTACGACCAGGCGGTGCTGGAACTCGGCCCGCCGGAGAACGAAGCGAAGTTGCAGGACGGCACCATTGTCGCCGACTGGCTCTGGCGCCGCGGATATGTGCACGCCTACCCCGCGTATTACGGCGCGCATCCGTACTGGTACGCGGACCCGGTGGTGTACGGCTACGTGCAATCGCCGGACCGTTACCTGCGTCTGACCTTCGGACCGGACCGGCTGCTGCGCGACTGGAAGGAGTTCGTGCGCTGATTATCTGCTTTGCACGGCTGCGCCTGAAATGATTAACTCGCGCCATGAAAGTGGACCTTGGCATCTGGGGAAAGTTGACGCGCGTCGTCATTTTCCTTCTCCTGATCTCAGGGCTGCTGGTGGTGGCGGTCTGGTACCTGCCGTTGATCCGGCAGAACGAGCGTTACCGGAAGGAACTGCTCCGGCTTGAGGAGGAGCTCAGGAAGGAACAGGACACCAGCAAACAATTGCGCGCCTCCATCGAAGCGCTGCGCCGCGACCCCAAAGCCGTCGAACGGCTCGTTCGCGAACGCCTGGGCTACGGGCGTCCGGACGAAATCATCGTGCGCTTCGAAGAACCGGTCACCAACCGCTAGGCAGCGCGCCGCCGGCCGGCGTTCCGCAATCATTCTCCCGAAAACGCGCAACGGGCGCGGGCGCCCGCGTCAGACCGTCATGATCTCCTTTTCCTTCGTCGCCAGGTGCGCGTCGATCTTCGCGATGTACTGGTCGGTGAGCTTCTGCAGCTCTTTCTCGGCCTTCTCCGCCTCGTCCTCGGTCACGCCGCTGTCGTGGCGATGTTTCTTCAACTGCTCCATCGCCTCGCGGCGCACGTTGCGGACCGCCACCCGGGCCTCTTCCGCCCTTTTGTGCACGAACTTCACGAACTCCTGCCGGCGTTCCTGGCTGAGCTCGGGAAAGAAAATGCGGATGGTCTTGCCCTGGATCGTCGGATTCAGGCCGAGATTCGCCTTCTGAATCGCTTTCTCGATCGGGTGCAGCGAATTCACGTCCCAGGGCTGGATGTTCAGCGTCCGCGGTTCCGGCGTCGTGATGCCCGCCAGCTCGCGAATGCGCATCTGTGAACCGTAAACCTCCACCATGATGTTTTCGACGAGCGCGGACGACGCCTTGCCCGTGCGCACACCGGCAAAGTCATGCAGAAGGACCTGTTCGGTCTTCTCCATTTTCTCTTCCGCCTCCAACAGAAATTCGTCGAATGCCATAGGTGCACGGCACCCTAGCAAAAACCAGCCCGAGTGTATAGAGGCAAGTCGTGCAGGGGGGGAAGGCGTTGAACATTCAACATTCAACGCCCAGCGCCCAAGATTCAGTATCCCGCGAAGTCACGATCGCCTGACTCTCCCTTCCCTCCATTCGCAGAATGGAGGGAAGGGATGGGGAGGAGCCCCAAAAAAAGTCCGAAGTCTGAAATCCTCCGGGACAATTCCGCGCGCATATGCGACAAGAATTGTCCCGGAAGCGTGACGGCGGACATCTGCAGGTGACCCGGCCTCAGCCCAATTTCAACTTCAAATACTCCGCCAGAACGACGGCGTTGTTGTGCTCGGCGTCCCGCGAGCTGAACAGGAGCGTCACCCGGCCCCGCCGCGCCGCCTCGAGAATCGGTTGCCACGCCGCAGGATTCGCATCCAGCTCGGTCCGATAACGCCGCTGAAACTCTTTCCAACGCTCCGGCCGGTGACCGAACCATTTTCGAAGTTCCGCGCTGGGAGCCACGTCTCGAAGCCACCCGTCCATCCGGAGGGCTTCCTTCTTCATGCCCCGCGGCCACAGCCGTTCCACCAGGAAACGCTTTCCGTCCCGGCCGCCGGCCGGTTCATAGACTCGTTTCAGGGAAATCATCGCCGGTACTATCGCTCCTTCATCGCCGCCGGCAACCGCGCGGTCCTGTTCCCTTCCGGGCAGCCCGGTCATCCCGATCACGCGGTTGTGGCCACGGTGATGCCGGGCAGCCGGGCAAACCCTGGAGATCGCCGTTCATTGTGAGCGAGGCCGCGTGACGAGCTGCGCAAACGCGCGGCGCTCGACCCACAGGAGATACAGGGCAAGACCGGCAGCGGCCAGGACCATCCACCCGAACAATCCCTCGCCGCCCATCACGAAGATGTGGTAGGCGAGGATGTTCACGATGATCGGTCCCAGGATGAGCAGCCCGATGTTTCGCGTCCGGGGAATCGCCACGAGAATTCCGCCGAGCAGTTCCAGCACCTTCACGAAGGTCAGGTAACCGGTGGGTCCAAAGGCGGCCATGAAGTGCCACATTGGAGTGCCCTCGGGAATGGCGGGCGCCGGAAACAGGTTGAACAACACGACGACTGACGCAAACACGAACACCAGGCCGAGCAGCACGCCGGCGACGACAGGAATGTATTTCATGAATGTCAGGGGTAATGGCTATTTCGACTGCTCGCCTGCCGGCTTGTCCTTGACCGCCTCGGCGTTGATCTCGATCTCAACTTCGTCGCCTACTGCCGCGACGCCGGACTCGAGCAGGCCGCCGTAACTGATGCCGTAATCCCTGCGGTTGATCGTCGTTTTCGTCTCCAGCCCCACACGGATAGCTCCCGAAGGATCCTTGAGCGGCTTGCTCAGCGTCAGGGGCAACCGCAGTTCCTTCGTCACGCCCCGCATAGTGAAGTCGCCGACGAGAATGATTTGATCGCCTGATTTCTCGACGCGCTTCGACGTGAACGTGATCGTCGGATGGGATTTTGCATCGAAGAAATCGGGCGAGCGCAAGTGATCGTCACGCTGCTTGACCCCGGTATCGATGCTTTGCACCTGAATGGTCGCCGTTGCTTCCTTCAGCGTGTCGCCGTCCAGAGTCAGTTTCCCGGTGAACTCATTGAATCTGCCTTTCACCGTGTTGATGCCGAAATGCCGCACGGCGAACCCGACCCGCGTGTGTGCCGGGTCGATGGTGTAGGTTTCGGCGGCGTGCCCGGTTGTGCCGAGCAGCAGCGTTGCTGCAATCGAGACAGTTATGGTGACTTTGTTCAGACGCATAGTGTTCCTTTCCATAATCATCAGTCGCTGTTCAAAAGCGCGCAGCCGCACGGCCGTTCACGGCCTGCCGGTTGACGCGCGGATAACGGAATTACTTTCCACAGCCGAAGCCCGTTGGCAAATGCCGGAACCTCCAAAAAGCTGAAATGCTGAAAGCTGAAACGCTGAAATGGCGACGCATGGCAGCGCGGCATGAATGCCGCGCCCCGATAGCGGAGCGCGACTGTGTCCCGCTTTGCGGGATCAGTCGCAGCACGTGGCACTGTGTGGGAGGTAGAATCCAAAGTGCCCTTACGATTGACGATTGACGATCGACGATTGACGCGGGTGTTGTGCGGACGGGCGGGCTGCAACGATGGCAAGTTG
>DGDZ01000079.1:0-489 GCA_002385705.1 Verrucomicrobia subdivision 3 bacterium UBA3939 | reverse complement strand
CGCGACCTTCAGGTCGCTTCGCGCGCGATGTCAAGAGGATGGCAGAACTCAGATTGACGCGTCAGGCGGCGCACGCACCCCCAAAGCGATCTTAAGGTCGTTCCGAGTTCCACTGAACAGGCACGGTGAGGTTGGAATCGGACGTTCTCGTGCCGGCGCACCCTGAAGCGGCGTGAACGCCGCGCCCCGGAGGATGTTCTCAGCATTTCAGCACTGAAACGCTGACAACAACGATTCACCGACGCCGTTGCCGTGCCGCCGTAATCTCTCTGCGGTCTCTGCGCTCTTTGCGGTTAACAACGCCGTTGCCGTTTCGCACTTCGCGGTCTTCGCGGCTTCGCGTGAAGCGAGCCGTTTGAGCTGAACGCTGATTGCTGAAACGGTGAAAGGAACGACGCACGGCGACGGTGTTTGACCGCGAATGTGCAAACGCGCGGGCTGCAACGATGGCAAGTTGCAGACCCGAACGACTGTCTCTTATACACATCT
>DGDZ01000082.1:13371-33263 GCA_002385705.1 Verrucomicrobia subdivision 3 bacterium UBA3939 | reverse complement strand
AAATTTAAATCAGGACTTGACCGCAATTGCGCCCCACCAATGGCGCGCGGCCGGATCTGAATGGCCGGCGCTCCGGGATGATCAATAGGAAAAATTCGCCCAGGGATTGAGGTTCGTAATGGTGCCGGCGCCTGTGTGGATGGGCCCGACCATGTTCCCCCCCGCCAACACGAAGTTCGAACTGCCGATGGGTCCAGAGCCGGGATTGAACCGGGCGCTGTTCCGAATCACCAGGTTGTTCCCGCTTTCCACCCAGATGCCGCGGCCATTGAGAATGGCGGTGTTCGATTCGATGCGGTTGCCGGCGATCGCGACCCGAATGCCGGCGTCGGTGTTCTCCGTGGCGTTGTTGCCGATCACCACGCAATCGCTGGGAACGCGGATGCCGGCTGCACCATTCCCGCGCACGGTGCAGTCTGCAACGGTGCTTCCGTTGTCCACGACGATTCCGTCGAGCCGGTTTGAGAGGACGAGGCAGTTCCGCACGTGGCTGCCGGGCCCGGCAGCGATGCCATTGGAATTCACACACGCAGTCACCCGTTCCGCCAGAAGGCCCGCTGGCGACACAACGCCGTGCCCCGTGTTGTTCTCGGCCAGGCAATCGATCACGGCCACCCGGCTGGCCCCGACTCCACCGAAGACAAAAAATCCCGCTCCGCCGTTCCCGCGCGCAGTGCATCCGCGCAGAGTTGAAGAACCCACGACTCTGATTCCGTCGGAGCCGTTGTTCGACGCCGTGCAATCCTCGATGGTGGCGCCGCCGCCGGCCTCAATGCCTCGGACACTGTTCTCGGAAGCAGTGCAGCCGGCGATGGTGCTGTCGGCTGTGCAAAAGATCCCGGTGGTGTTCCGGGACGCCACGCAATTGACGATCGTTGTCCCCCTGAAGCTGAATACGCCTCCTCCCTGGTTGTTCCAGAACACGCAGTCCTTCACAAGGCCGTTGTCTCCGACACGCAACCCGCCTTGTCCGTTGTCGGACACACGCAGCCCCTCGATCACCACGTTCCTGCCCGGGGCATAGACGCCGAAGGCGCCCCATCCCGACACCGAGCCGTTCCTGACGACAACGTTGGTATACTCGCCGTCCAGAAGAATGCCGGTGTGATCTCCGCCGACGCCTCGAAGGGCAAACCCCATGAGATCGAGCGAGACATTGTCCGCGGCGATCTCAATCCCGTGACGGCCGGCCGCTCCATTCAGATTCGTGGTGAGGTAGTAGGATCCCGGTTGGGTGATGCGAAAGATCGAATCCGCATCCCCGGGCGTGTGGGTTGCATCGACCGGCGTGCGCGGCTCGATCTGCGCCAGCGTCTTCATCGTCGGCGCGGGAGGGCCCGGCGGATTGAGGCTTCCCTGGGCAAGCGCAGTTGCCGGGAAAATCGCCAGGCTCGCAAGCGCAATGAACACCGGAAACGTTCCTTTCGGGAAACCGGATTCAAGCGCGCATGCCCGGTTTGTGCATCCTTCGTTTTGCCGACGGCCGATGTGAGTCCTGGTTTTCATCGGGTGTGGCATGTCGGGTTGTGGAAATAAGCTGTGCCTCCCGCCTCAGGGAGCGAGCGGTTTCAATGCCTGCACGCGGAGATAGCGTTCTGAAGAAGCCGGCCCAAACGGGATCACCGCCGTCGTTTGAGGACCCGCATCCGGCGCCAGCAGCGAAGTGGCATCGAGCCAGGCGGCACCCGCATTCAGATTCGAGCGTGATTGCACGACGTAAAAGCGCGTTGGCTTGCTCAACCACGTGATCGTGTCCGTGCCCTCTCCCGGGCCGAATGCCACGCTGTATTCCGTGACGCGAAGCAGATCGTTCGGATCCAACGGGTTTGTGTCGGCGCCGTGCTCGTTCAGATCCGTGGCTCCGTCGCCATCCGTGTCCGACGTGGCAGTGAAAACCGCGAGCGAGTTCGTATGACTCAATTCCCAGGCGTCGGCTATGCCATCTCCGTCCGAATCGATGCCGGGCTGGAGGATGTCGGTCTGCACGCAAGCAGACGTATTGCTCAGGCTGATCCAGCCGCAATTGGCGGAATAGATGAACCCGCTGAGATTGCCGGTTTTCAGATCCACCCTCGCGCCGCCCAGGTCGTCGAAGTGGATCCAGCCGATGTTCGCCCCGTAGGCGTAGCCGCGCAGGTTGCCCTGTCCGTCGTGGTTGATCCCGTAGTCCGAGGCCGAATCATTCCGGTATCTCACGCCATCGGCAGGCGTGCCGTCGCCGAGGTGAATCCAACCGACATTCGCGCCCCAGATGTAACCGGAGCAGACGTATTCGCCGATCACCGCGCCGTTGGCGGTGTCGCCTGCGGCGTTCAGCCAGCCGATGTTGGCGCCGTAGGCGTGCTTGTTGACGGGATTGATCGTCGTCGCCGCGCTCGCCCCGAAGGGCATGCAGGCCAGGGCCACCAGCCATGTGATCCGTTTGTTCATGGGAGACGTTGGGGGAACCCCTGGCTTCCGGGGCTTGTTGTTCATGGCTATCGACACGTGTTCACAGACACCTCGCCGGCAACGCCTGGAGGCAAGCAAGCATGAGTGGTGACGAGGCTTCTTAGCACCAGGCCCGATTCGGGTTCAAGCCTTTTCCGTCGTTCGCCCTGACGTCATGCGCCGCAACACTCTCTTTCTTCCATTCGCAGAAGTTCAACCCGGCTGCTGTCCAATTAAAATCCTGTTCAAAAGGAGTTGTCCTCGCTATCCGGTCCGCACTAGGATCCTGCCACCACTCCAGCAAATCCCGTATCCCTGTTATGCATGTTTCTCGCCTGCGTCTTCGCAGCTGGTGGTTGGCCCTGTTCACCGTCTGCCTGAACCCCATAACGCTCCCAGCTCAACTGGCATTGATCCGGCAGGGTGACGAATCCGTCGGCATGGCTGAACCGGACGACTGGCACGGCTGGGCCGTTGCCCTGGGCGACTTCAACAACGACGGCTATGCCGACCTTGCCACAGGGGCGCCCCTCGAAAAGACGGGCTCCGAAGTGTTCACTTCGGGTCTCGTGATCATCAACCCCGGCTCACCCTACGGCCTGACATGGAACGGGGCTCACGCTCTTTCCGTAATCGATGGCGGCCTCGATCCCGCAGCAAATCATCAAATGGGCCGGGCTCTTGCCGCCGGAGATTTCAACGGGGACGGCTATGACGACCTGGCGGTGGGTCTGCCGGCGTCAACGGTCAATGGCGAGTCCGCCGCGGGGCGAGTGCTGGTCTATTACGGCGGGCCGACCGGCCTTCCGGGATCCGCAAGCATCATCCACGAGGGCATGCTCGGCGCTCTGGTCGAAAATGGGGACCTCTTCGGCAGCGCGCTGGCGGCGGGACGGCTTGGGGACGATGCCTACGATGATCTGGTCATCGCGGCAACCGGAGAGAACGGCGGTCGCGGCGCGGTGTTTGTGATTCGAGGCGGTCCTCTCGGGCTTCAATCAGGGACCACGCAGATTCTGCTCGGTGAAGACCTGGGATTTCCGAACCAACCGGGCGACGCATTCGGCAGCGCCATCGCCATCGGCAACATCGTCGGCTTCTCCGGAGCGGAACTGATCGTTGGCGCGCCCTTCGCCGAGTTGACGCCCAGCGCGCCGTCGAGCGGGATCGTTTACATTGCCAACAGCTCCGACGGGTCGGTGTCAACCAATGCCACGATCATCACGCCGCTCACCGTGGACGATCAGCCGTTCAATAACGGCCGATTTGGTGCGGCGTTGTGCGTTGGCAACTTCTGGGGCGACGGCGGAACGCTCGACCTGGCGATCGGGGCGCCGGGCGCACACACCGGCGGCAGAGTGTACATCGGGCGCGGCACTCCGCTCGGCATCGCATGGCTCGTGACGCTGCACCAGAAGGACGCGGATGAAGAGGGCGACGATTTTGGAAGCGCACTGGCGGCAGGGGACCTGAGAGCAAACGGCTTTGACGAACTGGCCGTGGGAGCCCCGGGGGAGGATTTCGAGCTGGCGTTCTTCGGCGACGACACCGGGTCGGTATATATCTTCCCCGGCGGTCCCGACGGACCGTCGCAGGCGGATGCTGAAATCTGGTGGACGATCGATCTGGGCGACCCGTTTTTCGAGCGCGCCTGGCTCGGACATTCCCTGGCAGCGGGCCGCACGTCCGCGTCGGCGCGCCACAGTTTCGTCGCAGGGGCGCCGCGGAGGGACGACGATCGCGGACAGGTTTTCGACATTGCGCCGTGGCGGCAGGTGACGCGGCTGTTGTGTCAGTCGGCCGTGGCGGCCGATTGCGAAGGCAACGTTGTCTATGCGCTTCGCCCGTTTGAAAGGGTGAAGGTGGCGAGCACCACCAAGATCATGACGGTGCTCCTGGGATGCGAAGCCACGGAACGGCCGCTCAACGATCCGCTGCGTGTCGAGCTGCAGGAATCCTACGCCATCGAACAATGGATGTACGAAGCCTATCTGCTCACGAGCGGCTGCTCGTTGTACGGCTTCACGCCGCTTCCGGAGGTTCTTGTCGAAACCTACACATTTGAAGACCTGTTGTACGCCTGCATCTTCCCCTCCGGCAACGATGCGTCCTATGCCATCGCGGACGCGATGACGATGGAGATTGACGCGTGGGGCGGGCTGCCGAATCCGGCTCAGCAATTTGTGGATCTCATGAACGCGCGAGCGGCCACGATTGGAATGCAGGACACTTTCTTCACCAATCCGGCCGGCACGGATCCGGGCGATCCCTACTCGACGGCGTATGACATGTGGTTGCTCGCGAAAACGGCGATGGCGAACCCGTTGTTCCGGGAGATCGTGGGTTCCACCAGTCACATCATGGACAAAATCCTGCCCGGCGATGAGGCCGGAATATTTCAGACGGCGACGATCAATCTCAGCTATGGATGGCTGAACGCGATGAAGAATCGCGACAGCCGGATCGTCGGCCTGAAGCCCGGCAGCACACCGGGAGCGAAGTCCACCGGCGTGGTGGCCGCGCAATTCGACGCGGCCGGCAACAAGCTCGCCTATGCCACGGGCTTTCGCTGGCTCGACAGCACGTACGGTCGCGACAAACTCGCCGCGCTCGTCCAACTCGGGCTCGCGTTTTGCAACACGGATATTGAAACCCCGGACGGCCTGTCACCGGCGCCAACGCCCAAGGGCAGCAGCCCTCTCGCAAGAGGCACCTTCGATTATGCCGCCCCGGTGCCGACGTGCATTCAGTTCGGCTCGTTTGAAGATGCCGAACCCGATCCTCAAAATCCCGCGATCGCTTCGGACAGCCTTGGGGTGATTGACCTGCGAGCGTTCAATCACGGCACGAACGCCGCCACCGCGGGCATCCGCTGGCAGTACCGCGCGCTCTGGGCCATGGCCCCCGGCACGCGCGCGGGGCTTCGGATCACTCCCGTTATCGGCGGCAAGGTGCGCCTCCATCTGCCGGTCGAAGAAGGCGTCACTCAGGCGACGGCAAGCCTGCGCCTGTCGGGAACTCTGCATCCCGGATTCGAAACCATCGTGCTGCCTCCCGACACGGATCTTTATCCGGCGGTATGGGACGACTTCTCGATCGGAGCCGGTCCCGTGGAGTTGATCATCGACAACGTCGGGAGCGACACGATCTTCCTGTCCCTGGATGGGGTATTCAAACTGGAGATGGTTCTCGCCGGAGCACCCGGCGAGCAGTTTCACGCGCGCCTGGAACCCCTGATGGCGTCGGTGCGGACCGGACATCTGATCTGCCGTGGCGATGCCACGAACGGCACACCTCCCGGAGTGGAACTGATTGTCGAAAACCGCCAGGACGGCGGGCGGTTTGTGCCGCCCGTTGAAATTGTGCGGTTCGACCGCCAGCTATCGGGGCGATCGGAGCATCTTGAACTGGATTTTGCCGCGGTGGACTGGGAGGGGCCGCTGGATCCGTTTATCAAGGAGTTTCTCATTGAATCCACCGACTCACTTGGCAGCAACATTTGGCAGTCGCTCGATCTTCTTCCCGCCGAGCCAACGTCGTTCTACCAATGGCAGGCGGAGGAGCCGCCGCAAGAACACCGTTTTCTGCGCGTCCGCACCGTGGCCCTGCCGGAGGAGTGACCCGGCGTTTACTGCGCATTCGTTCCGCTGGTGTACTGTTTCGGGCGAAGAGAGTCTGGCGGCGGAGACGCCGCCAGAACCCGCCGGCGAGGACGCCTGCGCGACGATTGCCAAATTAAGTCTGGCCTTCAATCGACCGGCTTCAAATACTTCCGCGATGATCGTGTTTCTGCGCAGGCTTTGGCAGTTCGTCAGGCCTTACCAGACCCGGCTGGTCCTGGGACTCATCTTCGGCATGCTCTACGCCACGACCAACGGCGCCCTGTTGGGCGTCGTCAAAGCCGTGGTGAACCTCGTCTTTGGCGAAGGCCAGGACGCCTCCGTTTCGGATTGGCTCGATGAGTTGCCGGCCTGGTTGCGTCCGACCGGTGAGCGGCTTGTATCCCTGGGATCCTCGGGCGGCGGGTCTCCATCGCGAACCGCCGCGATCCTGGCCATTTGCAGCATTCCCCTCGTGATGCTGTTCCGCAGCCTGTTTCATTACCTGAACGTTTACCTTGTCAACTGGGCATCCACGCGCGCCGTCGCGGACCTGCGAACGCATACCTTTGCGCACCTGCAAAGCCTGCCTCTGAGCTTCTTCAGCACGGCCAACACCGGCGACCTGATCTCGCGCGTCACGAGCGACACGCAGTCGTTGCGGCTGATCATGGGCACCGCGCTTTCGTCCCTGCTGCGCGACCCGGCCACGATCATCTTCCTGGCGGTTATGTTGCTGATGACGCAACCGTGGCTGACCCTGGTGTGCATGGTGGTGCTGCCCATCTGCGTCGTCCCGATCACCGTCTACGGCCGGAAAGTCCGCAAGTCGGCCCGCGCGATGCAGAATCATGCCGCAGAAGTATCCACCCTCATGCACGAGTCGTTCACGGGAAACCGCATCGTAAAGGCCTACAACCTGGAGGACACCGTGCTCGCCCAGTTCCGCGAGGCGACGAAGAAGTTTGTGAACCAGGCCATGCGCGTCGTGCGCGCCAATGAAATTCCGAGCAGCGTCCTTGAATTTCTCAGCGGCGTCGGCATCGCCCTGGTTCTGCTCTATGTCTATTTCCGCGGCGAGAAATCGCCGGGCGACCTCAGCGCCTTTGTCGTCGGCATCTACATGATGTATCAGCCGATCAAATCATTGACCCGCATTCACAATCAACTGCACCAGGCGCAGGCCGCCAGCCAGCGCGTCTTCGAGCTGCTGGACACGCACAGCACGATCGTCGAACCCGCCTCACCCGTTCCCCTCGACGCGGCGGGCAAGGACATTCGATTCGAGAACGTGCGCTTCCGTTACGGCGACCGCATCGTGCTGGACGGCATCGACCTTACAGTGAAAGCGGGACAAATGGTGGCATTGGTGGGCAGCAGCGGTTCCGGCAAGACCACGCTCGCGAATCTGTTGCTCCGGTTCTACGACCCGCAGGAAGGGGCCGTCCTGATCGGTTCCACGGATATCCGCCAGGTCGCCACCCACGATCTGCGCCGGCAGATCGCGCTGGTGACGCAGGAGACCATCCTCTTCCACGACACCATCCGGCGGAACATCGGCCTGGGACGACCCGGCGCGACGGACGCGGAGATCGAGGCGGCCGCGCGCGCCGCCAACGCGCATGCGTTCATCATGGAAAGCCCCAACGGCTACGATTCGATGGTAGGCGAGAAAGGTATGAACGTGTCAGGCGGGCAACGCCAGCGCATCGCTATCGCCCGAGCCATCCTCAAGAACGCGCCCATCCTCATCCTGGACGAAGCCACCAGCGCGCTGGATTCGGAATCGGAACGGGCGGTCCAGGCGGAGTTGGAAAAGCTGATGGAAGGACGCACAACGATTTGCATCGCGCACCGGCTTTCGACGGTCCAGAAAGCGGACCTGATCGTGGTGCTGGACCAGGGACACATCGTGGAAATGGGCACGCACACGGAACTTCTCGAACGGGGCGGGGTTTACCAGAGGATGCATGAACTGGCCTTTCAAACCTGATGGAGTCCCGCCGGTATTGGGCATTCCCCAACCAATGGTCAACGCTCGGCATCCAATGGAACGTCATCGGCGTTTGAGCGTTGAGCCTTGTCTGACCCGGAAAGCTGGGGAATGATTCAGGACCTGCAGCGCTTATGAACAATGTGAAAAAGCTCCTGGCCGGTGTGTTCGCCCTGGTGATCCTCATCGGCATCGGCATCGCCATCGGATGGTATGGCAGCCGCGGACCGGAGGTGCCTGCGGCGCCTCCACCTGCGCCCGAACCCGAGCCGGCACCATTGACCGACACCCCCTCGCGCGTGGAACGCGATCCGCGCATTCCGCCGCGAGCGGTCGCCAACACCACACCGGTTCCGACCAATCCGCCAACGGTTCAACCGGTTGTCCAACCGGCACCCGCCCTCCCTGTGGCCAGCGCGGCAACGAACTGGGAGATGCAACTCGACGAAATCCTGGTGTCGGAGGACGACGACACGAACAAAGTGGTTCAGTTGTTCGCGCTGTTTGCGACCGCGCCGCCGGAAGGGAAGGAAGACATTGTTCAACATCTTTCGAACCTCGTTGAAGATGAGAACTACGAGCCGCTGGCGACGCTGTTGCGGGATTCGACGCTCCCGGAGGAAGTTCTGGACGAGCTGATGTCCGATCTGCTGAACCGGCCGGACAGCGCCAAGCTCCCGCTTTTCCTCGAACTGGCCCGCAATCCGCAGCATCCAAAATCCGAAGAAGCGCGGGAATTGCTGGAGCTGTACCTGGACGACGATTACGGCGAGGACTGGGCGAAATGGGAGCAGGCCGTGCGGAACTGGCTGGCGGAGAATCCGGATTAAGACAGCCCGTCACTCGCCGACAGTATTCGATGCGTGCTATTGCCCGGGGAGACTGTCGAGGCCGGAGACGCAGAATCCCCAGCCCGGACGCGTTCCGGTGGTTCCTTCCCGAAATCCACGGAGCCGTTTTCTCCGTAAACTTCATTCCGGTTTCTGTTTGTTCCCTGCGGGGTGACTTCGGTATCTTCCCGCGACCGTTCTGAACGCACACAACATGGCTGATCCGATTCCATACCTTGATCTGCCCGCGCAATTGCGGGCGCTTCGCGCCGAGATTGATGCCGCCATTGCGCGCACGATCGACAAATGCTCCTTCTGCCTTGGACCGGACGTGGCGCAGTTCGAGAACGATTTCGCGAAATACATCGGCGCAAAGCATTGTGTCGGGTTCAACAGCGGCACCTCCGCCCTGCATATCGCGATGCTGCTGCTCGGGGTCGGCCGGGACGACGAAGTCATCACCACTCCGCTGACGTTTGTCGCGACGAGCTGGGCGATCTCGTACGTCGGCGCGCGGCCGGTGTATGTGGACGTGGAAGACGCGACGTTCAACCTGGATCCGGCGCTCATCGAGCGCGCCATCACGCCGCGGACCAAAGCCATCATGCCGGTGCACCTCTACGGGCATCCGTTTGACCTGGACCCCATTCGGGAAATCGCGCGCCGCCACCACCTTCCTCTGGTCGAAGACGCCGCGCAGGCGCACGCCGCCCGATACAAGGGGAAAACGGTGGGAACATTCGGCGAGATTTCCTGTTTCAGCTTCTACCCGGGAAAGAATCTCGGCGCCTGCGGCGAAGGCGGCGCTTTGTTGACCGACAACGACGCGTTTGCCGCACGGGCCCGGTCCCTGCGGGAGCACGGGTCGTCGGTACGCTATTATCACGACGAAGTCGGGTTCAATTACCGCATGGAAGGCTTTCAGGGCGCTGTTCTCGGGGTGAAGCTGAAGCATCTGGACGCCTGGACCGCGGGGCGCCGAAGAGTGGCAGCGTTGTACAACGAACTCCTGGCCGATACGCCTCTCCAACTGCCGCTCGAAGCGCCCTACGCCGAAAGCGCTTACCACCTCTATGTGGTCCGGCATCCCCGCCGCGACGAATTGAAGAAGCACCTGGAGGCCAACGGCGTCGGCTGCGCGTTGCACTATCCCCTGCCCCTCCACCTCCAGAAATGCTACGCGTCGCTCGGTTACAAGGCGGGCGACTTCCCCGTGGCCGAAAAAGCGGCGCGCGAATGCCTCAGCCTGCCGATCTATCCCGAGCTGACCGACAAACAGGTCCAGCGCGTGGTGGACGTGATCAAGGATTTCTTCCGCCACTGAGTCGTTCGTTCCGGCAACGCCGGCGGCGTTGAACTGCGAATGGACTTGAGTCGGCGCGGAGCAACGCATCGCGTCCTTTCGCGCAATTCGCATCGCGCGTGCCGACGTTCACTGCCCGCTGTGAACGACGGTTGATAACTTTCCGGCTCTTCACTTGCAGGCGCAACGGAACGGGCGATAAATTACGCGCATGGCGCATGCGGATTTCGTTCATCTCCATTTGCACACCGAATACTCCCTTCTGGACGGCGCCTGCCGTCTGGACCGGTTGATGGAGAAGGCGCATGCCCTGAACTTCCCCGCTCTGGCGATCACGGACCACGGCGTCATGTACGGCGCCATTGATTTCTTTCAACAGGCGCGCGCCAAAGGCATCAAGCCGATCATCGGCTGCGAGGTGTACGTGGCGCCGGGCAGCCGGTTCGACAAGAAGACCAGCACCGGCGGGCGCGACGTGTACCATCACCTGGTCCTGCTCGCGAAGGATGCAACCGGCTACAGCAATCTCGTCCGGCTCACCACCCGGGCGCACCTGGAAGGCTATTACTACAAGCCGCGGATCGACAAGGAACTGCTGGCGCAGCACAAGGACGGTCTGATCGCGCTGTCGGGCTGTCTGGCCAGCGAGATTCCGGAGAACATCGTCAGGGACCAGTTGCCGCGCGCACGGGAAGCCATCGACTGGTTCCGGCAGGTCTTCGGTCCGGACAACTTCTACCTCGAACTCCAGAACCACAACCTGCCCGAACAGGCCAAGGTCAATCGCCACCTCATTCAATGGGCGAAGGAATTCGGATTGAAGCTGGTGGCGACCAATGACGTGCATTACATCGAGAAGGCGCACTCACACGCGCACGATTGCCTCATTTGTATCGGCACCCAGACGCACCTATCCGACACCAAACGGCTGAAGTACCCCGAAGAGCAGTTCTACCTGAGGTCGGCCGAGGAGATGAAAGCGCGCTTTGCGGAGGTGCCCGAGGCCGTGCGCAACACCCTCGAAGTCGCGGAGAAGTGCAACCTCGAAATCCAGTTCGGCAAACTGCACTACCCCGTGTTCCATCCGCCCGAGCATTTCACCCGGGAAGGATACCTGCGGCACCTGCTCGCCCGCGGCTTGCACACGCGCTACGGCATCCACACCCGCGCCGAGGGAGAACAGTTCATCATCGAATCCATCGAAGATCCGCACCGGCTCCCCACCTTCAAACCCTCCGGGGCGCCGCAGAATGAATCCGCTCCCGGCGCCGGACCGCTCACGCCGCCGTTTCCGCCGGACGTCGCCGCCGCGGTGCAGGCGGTGCTCGACCGGCTGCAGCACGAACTCAAGGTCATCGAAAAAACCGGTTTCATCAGTTACTTCCTCATTGTCGCGGATTTCGTCCAGTACGGCCGCAGCATCGGCGTCTCCTGCGTCGCGCGCGGTTCCGCCGCAGGATCGCTCGTCACGTACCTCCTCGAAATCGCCAACGTCGATCCCCTCCGATACGGCCTCCTGTTCGAGCGCTTCCTCAATCCCGAACGCGTCAACCCGCCCGACATCGACATCGACTTCGCCGACGACCGCCGGGCGGACGTGATCGACTACGTGCGCCGGAAGTACGGCAACGACGCCGTCGCCCAGATCATCACGTTCGGCACGATGGGAGCGAAGTCCGTCGTTCGGGATGTGGGTCGCGTCATGGGGCTGAGCTACAGCGAATGCGACCGGCTCGCAAAGATGATCCCGAACGATCTGAAGATGGATCTGGCGAAAGCGTTGAAGCAATCGCCCGAGCTGAAGCAGGCCTATGAGACCGAGGAAGTAACGCGCGAACTGATCGACACCGCGTTCGTTCTCGAGGACCTCACGCGCAACGCCAGCGTGCACGCGGCCGGCGTCGTGATCGGCGACCAGCCCCTGGTCAACCTGCTCCCGCTGAAACAGGCCGAAGACGGCAGCATCGTCACGCAATACGCCATGAACCCCGTCGGCGAGCTTGGCCTGCTGAAAATGGACTTCCTCGGGCTGAAGACGCTGACGGTGATTCGCAACACATGCGAAATGGTGAAGCGCACCCGGGGCATTACGATCGACATGGACCGGCTGCCGCTGGACGACGCGAAAACCTACGAGCTGCTGAACAATGCGAACACGCTCGGCGTGTTCCAGCTGGAATCCAGCGGCATGCGCGATCTCTGCCGCAAGTTCCAGATCAGTTCCATCGAGCATATCACCGCGCTGGTGGCCCTGTATCGCCCGGGGCCCATGGACCTCATTCCCGAGTTCATCCGGCGGCGGCACGGCGAGGTTCAGATCGAATACGAGCATCCCCTGCTCGAGCCGATTGCGCGCGAGACCTACGGCATTCTGATCTACCAGGAGCAGGTCATGCAGGCCGCCCAGGCCCTCGCGGGCTATTCGCTGGGCGGCGCCGACCTCCTCCGCCGCGCCATGGGCAAGAAGAAGGTCGAAGAAATGCAGAAGCAGCGCGAGACCTTCGTCAAAGGCTGCAAGGAACACAACAACATCCCTCCCGCCAAAGCCAACCAGATCTTCGATTTGCTCGAGAAATTCGCCGGCTACGGCTTCAACAAGTCGCATGCCGCCGCCTACGCCGTCGTCGCCTACCAGACCGCCTATCTCAAGGCCAATTATCCGGTCGAGTTCTTCTGCGCGATGATGACCAACGACATGAGCGACACCGCAAAGCTCAGCGAATACATCGCCGAAGCCCGCTCGTTTGGCATCGAAGTGCTCCCGCCGGACGTCAACGAAAGCGACGTGTATTTTTCCCCCACCCAGGACGGCAAAGCCATCCGGTTCGGCCTCGCCGCCATCAAAGGCGTCGGCGAAGTGGCCGTCCAGAGCATCCTCAAAGCGCGCAACGAGGGCCCGAAATTCACCTCGCTCGCGGACATGTGCGAGCGCGTGGACGGCCGCACTGTCAACCGAAAGGTGCTGGAAGCGCTCATCAAGTCCGGCGCGTGCGATTGTTTCCGCCAGACTCGCGCCAGCCTGTTCGCCCGTATCGACCGCACTCTCGCCCGCGCGGCAAGCATCATCGCCGACCGCATGCGCGGGCAGAGCTCGCTGTTCGGCGACCTGGAAACAGCGTCCATTTCCGCGCCGGAACCCACGGAGCAGCTCCCCGAATGGCCACAACACGAACGGCTGGCGCATGAGAAGGAACTGCTAGGATTCTACGTCACGGGCCATCCCCTCACCCCTCTGACGCCGTTGCTCGACGCCTTCTCGCTCACGAACACCGCCGGCCTCGGTCATTTGCCCAATCGCAGCATGACCCGCATCGGCGGCATGGTCGCCGCCATCCAGGAAGGCGTTTCCAAAAAGAGCGGCAAGCCCTACGCGCTCGTCACCCTCGAAGATCTGCACGGCTCTGTGCAGCTGCTGTGCCTGAACGAGAATTACGACCGCTACCGCGACCTGCTCGCGATCAACAAGCCCATCCTCGTGATCGGCGAAGTCAACACCGGCGACGAGAAACCCAAAATCTTTCCGCAGGAAATCCTGCCTCTGGAGGACGCGCCGCGCCGATACACGCGGCAGGTTCACCTGCGCCTCCACACCGCCCGCCTCACTCCCGAGCAGATCGAAGCCCTGCACGAAATCACCGCGGCGCATCCCGGCAAATGCCCGCTGTTCCTCTGTTTCAAGCGCCCCGAAGGCGAAATCGTGTTCGTCGAAACCCACGAACGCTACTACGTGTCGCCGTCGCGCGAATTGCAGCAGGCAATCGACGAACGTTTCGGGCCGAACACCTACTACGCGAAGGTGGATACGAGTGTGCCGGAACGCGCGCAGCGACGATGGGAACGCCGTCCGGAAATGGCGGGCGCCGAGGCATAAAAAAACCGGGCCAAACAATCAGGGGGTGACTGAGAGGCCCGGGGAATTTTCGAATCAGTACATCAGTAGGGTTTAAGCGGAGACATTCGGTCGCGACTTGTACCGGAGCCGCGGCCGAAATTCAAAAAAGTCAAAGAGCGCCAATAAACACGGCCCGCATTGCGTTGGGCGTTGGCCTGAATTGAATCATAAGTACTTATCGGAGTCAACCATCAGATGAGCGATATTAATCTCAGTTGATTCGATCATTAGTGTCGCGGCGCGGCGTCGCGCGCGCAGAAAATTTCGCGCGCGTTGTTCGATGAAAAATTCTCACGCGGGATTTTTCACATTCCTGTTTACAGCGTCGGGTTGGTTGTTAGTATCGCGACCGCAAAGCGAGAGACTCATGAAAAAAATCGAAGCCATCATCAAGCCATTCAAACTCGAAGACGTGAAGGAAGCCCTTGCGAGTCTCGGCGTTGAAGGCATGACGGTTTCGGAAGTCAAGGGGTTCGGCCGGCAGAAAGGGCACACGGAAATTTACCGCGGCAGCGAATACACGGTGGACTTCCTGCCCAAACTGAAGATCGAAGTCGTGCTCCCCACGTCGCGCGTGGAGGCCGCGGTGGAAGCCATCGTGAAGGCGGCGCGGACGGGAAAAATCGGGGACGGAAAGGTTTTCGTGAGCTCGATCGAGAATGCGGTGCGCATTCGCACCGAAGAAACCGGAGAACAGGCAGTCTGAATTTATACACGCACCCACTCGCGGAATCAGAGCGCAACCTACCAAACACTGGAATCTAATGAGCACACCCAAGAGCGTCATCGAAATGGCGAAGAAAAACGGCGCGCGCATGGTGGACATCAAATTCGTGGACACCTTCGGCGCCTGGCAGCATTTCAGTTGTCCCATCAACGAATTGACCGAGGAGGTGTTCGAAGAAGGACTGGGCTTTGACGGCTCGAGCATCCGTGGATGGAAGAGCATCGAAGCCTCCGACATGCTGGCCATTCCCGACCCGCGCACCGCATTCATCGATCCCTACTGCGCGGTGCCGACGCTGAGCCTGACGTGCACCATTGCCGAGCCCGGCACGCGCGAGCCCTACACGCGCGACCCACGCGGCATCGCCCAGCGGGCCGAGAAATACCTGGTCAGCACCGGCATCGCCGACCAGGCGTTCTTCGGCCCCGAAGCCGAGTTCTTCATCTTCGACAACGTGCAATACGAGAGCCGGAGCAACGGCACCTTCTACTCGGTCGAGTCGGTGGAAGGCATCTGGAACAGCGGCCGCGACGAGATGCCGAACCTCGGCAACAAGATCCGCCACAAGGAAGGTTACTTCCCCGTCGCTCCCTCCGACACGCTCCAGGACCTCCGCACCGAGATGTGCCTGACCATGATGAAGCTGGGCATCGCGATCGAGCGCCAGCATCACGAGGTCGCCACGGCCGGCCAGGCGGAAATCGATTACCGCTTCGACACGCTGCTGCGGGCCGCGGATGCCATGATGGTTTACAAGTACGTGGTCAAGAACACCGCCCGCATGCACGGCAAGACGGCGTGCTTCATGCCGAAGCCGCTGTTCGGCGACAATGGTTCCGGAATGCACACGCATCAATCGCTGTGGAAGAAGGGCAAGCCCTTGTTCGCCGGCAACGAATACGGCGGGCTCAGCCAGATGGCGCTGTACTACGTGGGCGGATTGCTCAAGCATGCCCGCGCGCTCTGCGCCCTGTGCAATCCCACCACCAACAGCTACAAGCGCCTGGTGCCCGGATACGAAGCGCCCGTGAACCTCGCCTACTCGGCCCGGAACCGCAGCGCCGCGGTTCGCATCCCGATGTACAGCGACAGCCCGAAGGCCAAACGCATCGAATACCGTCCGCCGGATCCCGCGGCCAATCCGTACCTCGCATTCGCCGCCCTGCTCATGGCCGGGCTCGACGGCATCCAGAACAAGATTGACCCGGGCGAGCCGCTGGACAAAAACATCTACGAATTGCCGCCGGAAGAACTCCGCAAAGTCCCGAATGTGGCCGGCAGCCTCAGCGAAGCGCTCGACGCCCTCGAGAAAGATCACGCGTTCCTGTTGAAAGGCGACGTCTTCACGAAGGACTTCATCAACATGTGGATCACCGCAAAGCGGAAGGAGCACGACGCCATCCGCCTGCGCCCGCATCCGTACGAGTTCTTCCTCTACTACGATGTCTGAACGGCGGCTGCCGGAGCATCCGGCAGCCGCTTTCATCCACCGTTGTTTTCATCCCGAAACGCAACGGTTTGCCTGATTTTATTGATCGAAAACGCTCTGTGAATAACTCGTGAATAAGTGTTAATATGTTGTCCTCGTAACTTGGGCGCGCTTGGACTAGAAACCTTCTCTGCCGCGCCCGTGAAAGGCTGCCTTCCAAAGCAGCATCCGGCACACGGGGCAACTCGCAATCGGCATTCGCTGTAACGCATTGAAAATGAAGTGCTTATATTGCATTCGGGAAGCACAAGGTGCGGTGCATGGCGACAGCGAAACCGATTTCGTCGGCCGGCACCCGATGATTGCCCAAAAGCAGCGTCAGACAGCCGGTTCCCGAATGCGCTCAGAAGTTTTGTGAATAAAACGCCCAAAAAACGGGCTTTGGGAAACAAGAAATGCAGGCTTCCGCGGAAAAAATTTGGCAGGCGGCGCAGGATCAACTGCGCACGATGCTCAGTCCCGACACCTACAATTTGTGGTTTGCTCCCTTGTCGGTTTCCAGGCTGGAAGGTGACAGTCTGATCCTGGAGGTAGCCAACGACTTTTGCGAGGTCTGGCTGAAAGACAACTACATGGGTCTGCTCCAGGACGTGGTCGCGCTGGCCGCCGGAAAACAGTTGCAGATCAAGTTCAAGGTCGGCTCCAGCACCGTCAACTCCACCCCTCAGCCCGCCGCGCAACCAAAACCGAAGCACACGGCGACTCCGTCGCCCGAGCGCAACGCGCACGCGTCGGATTGCAGCTTTAATCCGAGGAACACGTTTGAAACGTTCGTCGTGGGCAACAACAACAATTTCGCCTACGCCGCGGCCCTCGCGGTCGCCCAGGCGCCCGGCAAATCCTACAACCCCTTGTTCCTCTACGGCGGCGTCGGCCTCGGCAAAACCCACCTGCTGCACGCCATCGGACAACACGTCGTCACCAATCGCAAAGGCGCGCGTGTCGCCTACGTCTCCTCCGAAAAGTTCACCAACGAATACATCGACGGCATCCAGAACAACCAGCTGGTGAAGTTTCGGAAGAAATATCGCCAGACGGACGTGCTGCTGATTGACGACATCCAGTTCCTCGCCGGCAAGGAACGGATCCAGGAGGAGTTCTTCCACACCTTCAATGCGCTTCACGAAGCGCACAAACAGATCGTTCTCACCTGCGACCGTCCCGCCAGCGAAATCCAGAATCTCGAGCATCGCCTGGTGTCCCGCTTCGAATGGGGACTTGTGACCGATCTCCAGCCCCCCGACGTCGAGATGCGCCTCGCGATTCTGAACAAGAAAGCGCAATCCATGGGCGTGGTGCTGCCGCCGGAAATTCTCGATTTCCTCGCGAACCGCATCCGCACCAACATCCGGCGCCTCGAAGGCGCGCTCATCCGCGTCGCCTCCTACGCCTCGTTGACCGGCAAAAAGCTCACGCTGGAAGTCGTGGAAGGCCTGCTGCGCGAGATCCTCCACGAGGAAGGCCGCTACACCATCAGCATCGAGTCCATCCAGAAGAAAGTCGCCGAATACTTCGACATCCGTCTCGCCGACATGACCAGCAAAC
The DNA here is from genome assembly GCA_002385705.1 of Verrucomicrobia subdivision 3 bacterium UBA3939. Taxonomy (GTDB): domain Bacteria; phylum Verrucomicrobiota; class Verrucomicrobiia; order Limisphaerales; family UBA3939; genus UBA3939. The sequence goes on along the minus strand of DGDZ01000082.1, from coordinate 15,455 downwards.
GCCGCCCCGAGAACATCGCGTTCCCGAGGCAGATCGCCATGTTCCTCTCGCGGCGAATGACCGAAAGCTCCCTCAGCGCCATCGGCGAAGCCTTCGGCGGACGCGACCACGGCACGGTCCTCCACGCCTGCCGGCTCGTGAAAGATCGCATGGAGGTCGATGCCAGCGTCCGCCAGGTCGTGCATCTGCTCGAAAAGCAACTGATGCGGTAGGCCTCCCGGACTTCGGGCCGACATTCGGTCTTCGACCGCCCAGCCATGCCAGCCATCGAAGTCAGCGGGCTGACCAAAACATTTCGCACCTACAAAAAGCAGCCCGGCTTCGCCGGCGCGCTGCGCGGTCTCGTCCGCCGCACTTACGAGCAAACCGTCGCCGTCCGCGACGTCAGCTTCCAGATCGAACCCGGCGAGCTGGTGGGTTTTCTCGGCCCCAACGGCGCGGGGAAAACCACCACGCTGAAAATGCTCGCCGGGCTCCTCTATCCCACGGGCGGATCCGCCCGCGTGCTCGGCTTTGTGCCGTGGGAACGGGACGACCGCTACCGCCGGCAGTTCGCGCTGCTGCTGGGCCAGAAAAACCAGTTGTGGTGGGACCTCCCGGCCCGCGAGTCGCTCGAGCTCAACGCCCGGATCTACGGCATTCCAAAAGCCGCGCTCGATCATACCGTTGACGAATTGACCGAGTTGCTCGCGGTGCGCGACAAACTGAACGTCGCCGTGCGCGAATTGTCCCTCGGCGAGCGCACGAAAATGGAACTCATCGCCTCCCTGCTCCACCGCCCGAAGGTGCTGTTCCTGGACGAACCCACCATCGGTCTCGACGTGGTTTCGCAAAAGACCGTTCGCGAATTCCTCCGCGAGCACAATCGCCGCGAAAAAACCACCATCCTGCTCACCAGCCATTACATGGCCGACATCCAGGAACTGTGCGAACGCGTCATCATCATTGATAAAGGCACCATCACCTTTGACGGGCCGCTGACCGACGTCGTGGACCGCTTCGCGCATTTCAAGCTCGTCACTATCCATTGCGAAGGCACGATCCATTGCCCGTCCGAAAAGTTGAACCAATACGGCGAAATCGTGGAGCAGGAACCCGGCACCATCACGTTCAAGGTTCAACGCGATCGCGTCATCCCGGTCTGCAAAGCCCTGCTCGACGAACTGCCCGTCAGCGACATCGACATCCAGGAAGTACCGATCGAAGAAGTCATCCGCCAGATCTTCGGCCGCGGCTAGTGTTCGATTCCTCCCTCCGTCTGTGCGCCTGCAGAACTCGCAAATTCACGCTTTGTCCGCGCGCTGCGGCTGGTCCCGCTGTGCGGGACACAGACCGCGCTCCAATGGTTGCGCGTTGCCATTCAATTCCACATTCAGCCTTCCTGCCGTTGAGCGGTCCCTTGAGCGCTGAATGTTGAATGTTCACCTGGTCCTTCTGATCTCCTCAATCCATTGCTTCGCCACTTCCACAGTCCTGTCCGTCAAACCATGGCCTGCCTCCTCGAAGAAAACGTTCACGCTCGCGCCGGCCCGCTTCAACAAATCCACAAGTCGCTCCAAATTCCACACCGGCACAATCGGATCCTGGTTTCCAGCCGCTACGAGCACGGGTGCTCCCCCAAGATCAGGGAGCGGATCCGGAACCAACGGCACCATCGGACGCAGCAACGCGGCTCCAGCGATCGTCCCCGGCCGCAACAGCAAGAGCGCTCCCGCGATATTCGCGCCGTTGGAATAACCCACCGCCAGAAGCCTTTTCCGGTCCAGTCCGTGCCGCCATGCCGCCTGTTCAACGAAATCGGCAAGCTCATGTGTTCGCTGAATCAGATCGGCTTCGTCGAACACGCCTTCAGCCAACCGACGGAAGAAGCGCGGCATGCCGTTCTCAAGCACCTTGCCTCGAGGGCTCAACAATGCCGCGGTCGGATCCAGCAACCGTCCGAGCGGGAGCAGATCCGACTCGTTCCCGCCCGTCCCATGCAGGAGCAGCAGCGCGTTGCCGGATATCCCGGGGAGAAAGACATGCGTAAACCCCATCTCCGACACGCTCTTCATGGCGCGTTCTTTGGAACCTGTCTCTTATAC
>DGDZ01000082.1:13010-13260 GCA_002385705.1 Verrucomicrobia subdivision 3 bacterium UBA3939 | reverse complement strand
TCTTCATGGCGCGTTCTTTGGAACAGTGATCGGGGGCAACACGCGCTCAAGTCGCTCGCGAATCGCCTCAAGCCACGGCGGGACCTTCAGGCTTTCCCCCAGCGACGCCGCCGGTTCGTCAATCAGGAACCCCGGTCCATCCGTTGCGATTTCAAACAGAATCCCGCCCGGTTCGCGAAAATAGATCGAATGAAAATACGTCCGGTCCATCACCGGGCTCACATCAAACCCGAGACTCACTATTCTCTCC
>DGDZ01000082.1:0-12953 GCA_002385705.1 Verrucomicrobia subdivision 3 bacterium UBA3939 | reverse complement strand
ACCCGAGACTCACTATTCTCTCCCGCCAGCGGCGTTGTTCCTGGTCGTTCTCCACGCGAAAGGCGATATGATGCACCGACCCTGCCCCGCCGCCGGCTCGCTGGCCGTCGGGCATGCAAACCAGGTCCACAAACCTGCCCGGCTCCGCCGCATCGCCGGCGGGAGCAAATCGGAACCGGTTCCCGAACTCATTGACCAGCCGCCAGCCGAACGTCTCCGTCAGCAGCTTCGCCGTCCGCTCGTATCCCTCCAGTGCCGCCGTCACACCATGAAATCCGCGCAGCGCGTGCTCCGCCGGCACCGCACCCGGCCAGGGCTCCACTCCCGTCGGCGGCGCTGTCGCAACCAGTTCCAGCAACATCCCGTCGGGATCGGCGAAGCGGATGACCTCTTCGCCAAAGCGCGCCGGCGCGTGCTCAACACTGACACCGTGCGCTTTCAAACGCTCCAGCCAATAGCGGATCGAACCGGGCGGGATGGCGTATGCCGTGGTTTCAACCTGACCGGTGCCGCGCCGAGCCCGCCGCGCTCCAGCCCAGGGAAAGAACGTCAACAGAGTCCCCGGCGTGCCGCGCGCATCACCGAAATAGAAATGATACGTGCCCGGGTCATCGAAGTTGACCGTTCGCTTGACGAGCCTCAACCCCAGCACGCCGCAATAGAAGTCCAGGTTGTGCTGCGGATCCGTCGCGATCGCAGTGACGTGATGGAGGCCCGGGATTGGCATGGCCCAAGATAACCCGGAATCCCGCCGGCGCGAGTGTGCTCAATCCTCCTCCGGTCGCAGCACCGGGCGCGTGTACTTGTCGAACACTTCGATCACCGGCAGAGCGGTGCCGTCATCGGCAAAGAAACCGCGGGATCCCAGGCCGCCCGTCACCGCAGGTTCCCACCAGAACACGCCCTTTCCACGGCCGTCCGGAACCGCGATCACGATGCGCGTCACCTCGTCCAGGAAATCGCGCTGGCCTTCGGGCGTTTCCGGAAACGGCTGCGGGCGCCCGCGCGTTTCTCCATTCGGCCGCCAGTGAAACGCCGTCTCCACAACAATGACGTCCTTCTGATATTCACGGGCGAGAAACGACAGCGTCGCGCGCAGGTCCATCGGCGTGCCATGCCACCATGGATAATACGACACGCCGATCACGTCGTACGGAATGTTGTAGCTGTGCAACCGATCGAAGAACGTCTTCGTTCGCTCGATGCTTCCGCCCTGGTCGTGATGGATCATGATCAACGGGCGGCGACCGTTGCCGCGCCCGGCGTCCACGCCATTGATCCCCGCGTAGATGTATTCCGCGAAGTTGTCCCAGTTCTGGGGAAGCCGGCCGTCCGGCCACAGCATGCCCTTCGCGATTTCATTCCCGATTTGCACCATATCGGGCAGCACATCCGCCTCGCGGAACGCTGCAATGGTGTCGCGCGTGTATTCGAACACCGCCTCCACCCGCTCCCGATGCGTCAGATTCGTCCACTGCGCCGGCGTCGGTTGTTTGCCCGGATCCGCCCACGATTGCGCGTAGTGAAAATCCAGCAGGAACTTGAACCCCAGTTGCTTCGCCTGAGTCGCCATCTCGAGCGTGTACTGGAGATCGTTAGGCAACCGCATCTGCACCGGCTCGACGAACAACCGCAGGCGAATCCAGTTGTAACCGTGGTTCCGGAAGATCTGGAGCCCGGGCATGGCGTTGGTGCCGTCCTTGAACACGCGCCCCCGGTCCTCCACCTGCTTGAGAAATGAGAGGTCGGCGCCAAAGGCAAAGTCCGAAGACCCTTTCTTCTCGAAAATGCGGGTTTCATTTGTCGCGCCCGACGCGGTGAGGACCGGGTGCAGAGCGCAGGCGACTACGAGCAGTGCGGGGATGGTTTTCATGACGATGGAGGGCATCAGTCTGCAAACACAACTGAAACGGAAGGCCGAAGCGTCACCGGTCCCAGCAAACCCGCTTCCACCAGCGGATCGCCCGCGCGATAGAACTTCCACGTGGAAAACGTGGATCGTCCGCCGGCGGGTTTCGGTTGCCCGGCCACATACCAGTCCGGCAGCCGGCGGATCGCGCGATTCCGAGGGTCATACTCGTTCTCGGCCGGCAAGGCTTCATCGCCGATCAACCGATTGACCAGCAATGTCGTGACCCGAATCTCAAGGTCGTTCGCTCCCGCCCGCGCGGCGCCGGTCAGGTCCACTTCGTACGGAGGCTTCCACACCGTGCCCAGGTTGCGTCCGTTCAAATGCACCTCCGCGATGACCGCAACACGCCCGAGATCGAGCCACAGCCGTTTTCCCTGCAGCTCCGCCGGATCGAGTTCGAAGCGCGTGCGGTAAACAGCCGTTCCGGCGAAATGCCGGATACGCTCCTCCGCAGATTTGTGCAGCGAAACCAGGTTGGTCAGGACGAACGACACCGCTCCGTCGCGATCTGTCAGAAGCACTTCCCACGGGTTGTCCAGCGGAATGGGTTTCAAAGCGCCGGCGACAGTTGCCGAGCGGCCGTCACTGAGCGCGTAGGTTCCGGGCTCGCGCACCTGCACGGAGATCGCTCCTGAAGCCGCACGTTGGAGTTTGAGAATCGAAGGCGCGTCCGGCGCCGGCACACCTCGCGCGGCCAGTTCAGCAATGCGCTCCGGTTCCAATGCTTCGTCGACCAGCTCGAATCTGGTCATATCGCCGTCGAAGTAGTAAATCAACCGGTCATGCGGGGGTTCCACATGCGGCTCGGCATGAACCGTGACGCCGGACTCGACGCCTTCGCGATCAGGACGCCCGTTCAAATACAGCGCCGGTTTGCCCTCGCGATATACGACCGCCAGGTGGGTCCACCCGGAGAGCGGAGTGCGGCTCACCAGAACCGCCGTGGCACCGTTGGTGGTACGCTCGGCAACAAACACGCCATTGCGCGCCGCGGCGATGCCCAGCCCCGCATGGCCCGGCCCATAGACCAGGTCCGCTTCCCGCGCCGGCAATACCCAGCTCTTGCCGTTCTCGTCCACCCTGCTCCGCTCCTGGCCGGGCATCGACGTCATGTCGGAATCCGGTTTGATCCATGCCAGCACGGTGAAGTTGCCGGTCGCGCTCCGGCGCAACCGCGTCCCTTCCGGGATTCGTGTTTCGAGAACACGTTCGCCATTCCTCGAAAGCCATTGCGGAACGGGTCGCGCCTTCTCCCGGAACACAACGAATACCGACTCCGCCGGACCGAGTCGCAACGGAACCCGCGTTCGTCCGCTCTCCGCTTCATAAATTGCCGCCTGCCGAATCGAACCGTTCTCCGGGTGCCACAACTCGGGTTGCCTGCCGCCGACACGAAACGTGCACACGACCTCTTCCGGCCGCCGTTGCCGATTGGCGACGAAGTAGATGTCCGCGTTGCGAACTTTCCGGTGAAACCAGACCAGCGAGGCGCCCGGGTCTCGGGCGGTGTATTCGAAATCCGGCTGCAGTTGGAGATCCGAAAGAAGAGTGCCCAACGCCTGCGGAGGGTGAACCTTTCGCGCTTTGCCGCCGCGCCCCGTAGAGGCACTCTCGGGCTGATCGCTCCCCCAGAGTTCGTCGGCCAGCCGGCGCACCTGTCGGTCGCTGTCGGGATAATTCCTCAGCGTCGGCGAGAATCGTGGTTTCGGGCCCACCACCACGGCTCCCTCCCCCACCAGCCTGTGGAGGTGTCGCATCAATTCGGGCGTTATGCTTTTCAGATCATCAGGCAACAGCAGCAGCCGATAACTTCCTCCGCCCGGCAGAACCAGCCGATCGCCCTCAACGCGCGACCTGAGCAGGACCTCGGCGTCCACCGCGTCGAACTGATACCCCGGCGGCAACTTCGGCGCCATGCGCTTCGACATGCGAGGCGAACCTTCACCCGTGAAGAACAGCACGTCTGCAACCGACACGCCCTGCTGCAGCAGGAACTGGCAGCGCGCGAGGTATTCCAGCCACGGACCGCTCTTGTCGAACCAGCTGTTGTTCCGATCGAAGTTGAATCCCCACGGACCCATGGTCATTCCCGGCACAGCCGTCGGATGCGGCTGATGCGCGAACCGGTGGAACAACATCTGGTTCAAGCCATACGAAAACGCCAGGTCCCCCGTGGTCTTCAACGCATAGGGATGATCGAGAAACCGGCTCTGTTCTTCCGTCGAGGTAAACGCTTCGCCGGCCACAATTCTCTGTCCGCGCACGTGGGCAATCGATGCGGCCAGCCGCAGGCTCGGAATATCGTCCCAGGGAAAATGGGCCCAGAACTCGCCCATCGGAACATCCACCCGCCCGCCGATCTGAAGCTCGTCATACGGGCCCGGGCCGGCGCCGTAAGGTTCCACATACAAGGCCAGCCCGTGGCGCCCGCACAGCTCGCGCATGCGCCCGTAGTAGTTATCCGCAATCAGATCGGCCAGTGTGCGCCGGAAATCCCACAGAAACCGCTCGGTGATTTCCGCGTTGCCCACATAGCGACCGGTGATCGCCGGCAGATAACGCGTGATGCCGTAACCGTTGCGCCGCCTGAACTCGCGCTCCAGACCCGCCGTCCAGTTCTGCATCCCCACTTCATAGCTGTCGATTTCCAGCGCCGTGAACGAGCGCCCGGCGAGCCGGCCAATCCGGTCGAGCAGCGGCCGGATGCCGCGATCAAAATAAAACGTGGTCGCCTCCCGGCTGAGCTTGTCACTCTCCAGCCCGACACCGGCGTCCGGCGCGGCGATGTTCTCCTGCCCGCGCGCGGTGTGCCCGATGCGAAGCACCGTCCAGGACCCCGGCGGGAACCGGAAATTCAACCGCCCCTGCCGATCCATTCGCCGTGTCAGATCGAGAACCTGATCAATGTCGATGGCAAACGATCCCGGCGCGGCTGCCGGTGGCGCTTCCTCCCGCGCGGCGCGCAGAACGAAGTTCGCCTTGTAGTTCCAACCGGGAACGCGCGCCGTCGGATGCAGCCGGAATTCGGTGACACCGCGATTGCGATTCGGAGTCAGCCTGAAGTAACGCGCGCGCACCGGATCGAAATTGTCCACCAGCGACGCGTCCTCGATCGCGCGAGGACTGGCGGGCGTGAGCCGGGTTACCGGTTGCCAATTGATGCCGTCGTCGCTGGCTTCCAGCCGGAACCCGATCGTGCTGCCGCCGGACGTGTAGAACAACGTTATCGCCCGGGCCTCGAACGGCTCTTCGAATTCAAAGATCAGAGGGTTCTCAGGCCCGGCAGCAACACTCGTCGAGAGGTCTTCGTCGGTCAGGAACTTCATTTCGACGGCACCACCGCGCCCGTTTCTCACCGCGGACACTCTGGAGGCAAACGGGGCTTCCTCACCGGGCAACGAGGGAAAGGCCAGCACGCAAATGTCGCGATAGTATTCCAGGCGCGTAAACGGTTGTTTGAGAACAATTCCGCCCTCGCCGGGACCGGTCACGTATGTCTCGGTCCAGACGAGCTGTTGCATGCTCATTTCGGGGGTGATCCACGGCCCGCCGCTGCTGGACCACCCCGGGCAATTGTGCATACCGAGCTCCAGCCCGAGCCGATCCGCCTCGCGCGCAGCGTGCGTCATCAGCTCCAGCCATTGTTCGCTCCCGTAGTCCACCGGCCCCCTGGGGATGTACTCGCCGATGTTGAAAGCGATTGCTCCGCCCAGGCCCACGCGGCGCATCGCCTCGAGATCGCGCGTGATGCCGTCCGCCGTCACATTCCCGTTCATCCACATCCACAGCGTGCGCGGCCGGGCCGAGGATGGCGGCTCGAGGAAACTCTGCTCCAGCGAATCGGCGGCGAGGGCGCAGGCACTGCCCACAAAGCAGGCTGCTGTAAACAGGAAAGCGAACAACTTTCCGCAAGCGTTGCCGCAGGCATCCTGCCCGCCGGGCAGAGAATGCTTGACCCGCAGGGACGAGCCGTCCCCGCCCCTATCCCGCTGAAGCGCTCCTGCGGTTCCTGTCACCTTCTTTTCCGCGAATAGTTCTCGAACCACTCCCGCAATTCAGCGTCACCCGTTTTCAGATCCGGGCGCACCTGCGCGATCTCCTGCGACTCCGCCCATTCCCTGTTCAAATCCCCCAGCTCGATTTTGGCGCCCTCGCGAATGAAGATCGGGATGTGGTGGATCTCGGACGGAACGGTAATGGTCTGGCCGCCGTCATAGACTTTGCTGGTGTCCCACGCGTCGCGCCACTTCTGTCCTGCGGGCAGATAGACCTGCTGTTCGCGCTGTCCCTTCTTCCAGACGGGCGACACGAGAATGTCCGGACCGTACTGGAAGGTCCACCAGTTCGTCCAGGCTTCCGGCGCCTTCGGATCCACCAGGAACAACGGGCGAACGATCGGCATGCCCGTGCGGTGCGCCTCTCGCGCGGCGGCGTAACTGTAATCCGCCAGGCGCTCATGCAGGCGGGCATACAGGCGCCATGCCGCGATGAGATGGGCGTCGTAACTCGGCGGATTGTGGTAGTTCCAAAAGCCGACATTGCGCGTGGGGCCGACCTCCATGATGGGATTGAAACAACTGAACGCCAGCCAGCGGCTGCACACTTCCGTTTCCATCAACTGCTGGTTGTAACCGCACGTGTCCGCGCCCCAGACCGGGTATCCCATCACCGCGCTGCGCTGGATCGCAATGATCGACGCGCGCAACCCTTCCTGCGTCCCGCCGACGTCACCGCCCCAGAACACGCCGTACCTCGAACTGCCCGTGTAGGCGGCGCGCGGCATGCAGACGAAGTCATTGCCGCGATGCTTGCGCGCCACTTCGTAGGCCGCCTTCACGTACATCACCGGATACGGGTTCCGGTTCTGACGAATGCTGCGTCCGTCGAAGACATGGTACGGGCCGGATTCAGGGATGTTTTCCTCCGCGCGATCGAGTTTGAACGCGGCCACGCCCATCTTCAGGAGTTTGGCAACGCCGTCCTGCCAGTACTTCTTTGCGCGGGGATTGGTGAAGTCCACCATTGGCCAGTTGTTCCGCATCGGTTTCTGGCCGGCGAGATTGTAACCCAGCTTCACCGCGTTGGTCTCCATGTTGCCCTGGAAGAAGGGCGCGATCCACAGCATCATCCGGATGTTCTGCTCGTCGAGATACTTCACCATGGCCTCGAAGTTCGGCAGCCGCTCTTCGTCAATCTCGAAATCGTCGTAGCCGAGTCTTCCCGGTCCCCACGGACGATCCACCCAGTACAGCCCGCACGGAATGCCAAACGCCTTCATCATCAAAAGGTCTTCCATCACTTCCGAATTGAACGGGCCGGTCACCGCCGTGCCGTCGTAATACGTTTCGCGATGCCGATGCTCGTCGCGCCAGCGCCACGGCAGGAAGGTCCATTTCGGCGGCAGAATCGGCGGACCCGCCTCCAGCGCGTGCGCCTTCACCAGATCGGCCGGAGTCCGGCCGGTGAAGAACTTCACCTGCAGCTCCGGACCTTCGAACTCGATCTGCACCCGCTCCGGATCGCTCTTGCAGAAATCATAAACGCCCGGCCACTCGGTCTGCACAAAGACCGCATAACCGCGCGACGAAAGATGAAACGGCGCGTACACCGACGTCGTCGGCTTCAGGATCATATCCACCTTTTGCCCCCGCAGGTTCATCGCCTCCTCAATGCCCGGCGCCCACGAGGCCTGCTGCGGCCCGTCCACGACACGTTCCATCAGCCCGGTGAAGTACTCCGACGGCTCCGCCTTGACCGACAGTCCCCACTTCTCGATCCCCTTGTCGGGCTTTGCCGACAGTCCCACGACGAAATGATCGCCGGTTCTCCGGACGCGGATCGTCGCCGTTCGCCCGTCCGCCATCCGCACCGCGCGCTCCGCCCGGCGCGTCACCTCGTCGAATTGCAGCGGCACAACAACGCGGCCGGATTCCGCCTCGTAGTAGACGCTGTCGATCTCGATGCGCCCCGAATTTCCGGACACGTTGGGCGAGCGCAAGACGAGACCGCCGCCCGGCGCGGTGCCTTCGCCGGCTACAGACGGCAACGCCCACGCGGCCGCCAGGATAAAGCCGGTGACTGCCACGATCCGCCGCAGCGCTCCAGCGGTGGCGGCCCTGAAACGGGCGCATCCCAATTCCCAGTTCTCAATGCGATTCCAATGGTTGCGTTTCATGAGTTACAGTTTCGTAAAGTGCCTGGCCCACATTCCCGGCGAGGTCGGAAACGGTGCCCGATTCGTCCAGTTCAAGCCGGAGATAGTCGTACATCACACCCGTCGTCGGTCCTCCAGGTGGAACAATGAGCCCGATGATGTTTGTGCCCCGCCGCAACAGCGACGCGTCAAAAGCCACGTTCCGCTCCGACCAGTAACCCCGGATCCCGTCCCGCCGGATCGTTGCCGTGTCCGCCATCGGCCCCGTGCCGCCCGCCGGGCGGCCGTTCACCGTGATGTTCACACCTTCTCTCAGCGTGATTCCGGCAATGCCCATCCGCAATGTCGCGCAGCCCCGCGGCGCCTCCGGCAGTTCAAACACGACAGACCAGACCGACCCCGCGTTCGTCCCGCGCGGCACCTGGGCGTAGTTCCAGTCGATACGTGGATCGCTCTGGCCAATCACAAAGGTCACGTCGTTCGGAAATTCTTCGGGGTACCGAAAATACAAACCCCACTGCCAGTAATGATCGCCATGGCGAAATTCGGCGGCGCTGCGGTCAGGAATGCCAATCTCCCACACTTGCCGGCCGAAGCGCAAGGGCGTCCACTGCAGTCGCCCGAGATTGAGTGTTTGCCCGGCCGACACCGTGACATTTGCCACTACCGCCTCACCGAGCACGCCATCCGCGATCGCATGCAACATGTAGGTGCCGGGACGCACGTTCGGAATCGTGAACCGGCCGCGCTCATCGCCTCGAACCCAGAACTGGTAGTACTTCGCGTCCGTCTGCCAATCCACCAGCCGCCTCGGGCGCGATCGCGCGTTCCTGCCGCCTCCGGACGGCATCTCCGGGGTCATGTAATCCGGAGCCGTCAGTCCCACGAGCAGATTGCTGATGCGGGCGCGCGGCGCCTGTGGATCGTTCAGCACCACCTCGCCCTTCACTGTGGCGCGCTCAGCCCGATGCGGATAATCCACCCCCTGCACCCAGTCGTACGGCCAGCGCCGGCTCTCCACCGCCGCCTGCGCCAGCGCGTCTTTCCACAGAGCCTCGTGATCGCCGCCCGAGTTGCAATAGATGAGGAACGGCCCGATCACCTTCGTCCACTCCTCCCGCTCCCCGATCTCGCACACGGCCCCGCCGTAATGACTGCCGCGCCAATAGTTCAACAACGTGGGCGCCCCGCCCTCGTTGCTGTCGAGATGCCCCGTCAATTCCACCTTCGTCGCGCCGCCGCTCAGATACTCGATCGTCGGATTCACGAACCACAACCCCACGCGATGCCGCGTGCTCGACCAGCCGTACGCCGGAGTCTCAAACTGGATCGCCGAGTAGGCGTATTTGTGTTCCGCGTGTCCCTTGTACACCCCGGTGTTCAACCGCCGCACTTCGCTCATGTTCAAACGCGTGCCCTGCGTCCAGTCCTCCGGCCGCGGCATGACCTTTCTCCGCTTCTCGTCGATCGTCATGTAGTCGAACACGTCCGCGTTCAGCTTCGCGCCGAATCGCGCCTCGCCAATGCTCGCGGCCGGGTAGTTGAACGGATGCGTGAAGATCGAATACGTGTAAACGCCCGAGTCGTCCCGCCCCAGCGCGTAGCGGATCTCGACGTCGCACGCGACGGCCGCGGCGTTGGTCGCCCCCGGTACATAAAATCCCTTCACCGAAACCTCGGCGCGCTCGCCCCCGTTCTTCCCCGGATCAATCGTGACGGCACACTTCACCGGCGCTCCCCGCAACGGACCGTGCGACCAATAACCGAACGGATGCCCCGACCCGCGCCCGAGCAACTCCAGCCCGCGGTATCTCAACGAAACCAGGTCGCCGGAACGCTTGTCCACCCGTGCGGTCACCACATCATTGCTGAGCGTATAACTGGTGCTCGTCTCCGCGAGACCCACCTTCCCGGCCGCAACAGAACTGCATGCGGACAGTCCGAGCGTGAAAAGAATGCTCCAGAACACGCGCGTCCCGTGCCACCGCATCCGCGAAGGCGCGCATCCCAATATGACGACTCTGCGCTTTGCTCGCATGCTGTTCATCTCAAGGGCGCCGCGCCGCCCTCCTCCACGTCCGTGGACGTGCTGCGCGAGCGCTGATACTCGATCGTGCCGCCGGATCCGGTCACCCGTGTCCCGGCCTCCAGCACCGCCAGCTCCGCAATGGCCGCGGTGCTGTCAGTGCCAAAACCCGACAACGCCGTCAGTCGAAGGTGTTTCGCCGTGACCGGCGCCCCGAGCTCAATCCTCTGCGGCGACCACGTGGACGCGAGCCGGCCTTCGGCAATGGCGCGCCATTCCTGCCCGTCCTCGCTCGCTTGCAGCCGGTAATCGCGGATGTCGCCGGCGTGATTCCGATCGTTCTGACGATTCATCACAATCAATGCCTCCACGTTCACAGGCCGCTCAAACGCGACCGTCAATTGATGGGGATGGCGTGCCGCGCTCGCGCCGCGGCCGCCGCCCGAAGTCCAGACGGTATTCGGATCCCCGTCGATCGCCAGAGACGCGCCCGTGCCGTCGCCCGATGCGCGTGCCCCGAGCTTTCGCATGACCTGGCTGTCGAAGAGCACGGTGGCGAACTGCGCGGGCGTGACACTCACCTTCGGCTGAAACGCGTCCGTCTGCATGTAGGCCAGCAACGAATGCCGCAATTGCCGCGCAACGGGCCGCGAGTCGAGGTTGCGCTCGATATCAAAGGAACAGACCAGCAGCCGGCCGGACCCGACGGTGCATTCGAACACCGCGCCGAGCTTCCAGTTGCGATTCCAATCGTCGATCGCCTGCACGATGGGCTGCAATTCTCGCGGCAGCCCTTCCAGGTTCACCGGCCGCACGCCGCGCACAATCTGTGTCCATTGCCAGTCGCAATTCGCCTCCGTCGGGAACTGCGCGAGCGCCGGATGGTTCGTGTCGCACCAGAGTCCCAGCATTCGACTCCAGCCGGGGTTCATCAGCCGATTCCAGAACACCGGCACCTCGGCCAGCGGCGGGCTCGTCCAGTGCAGGTCCGCGTTGCGCGGGGTGAACAGCACCTTGCCGCCGGACGCAAGCCGCGCCTCGGCCTCCGGCCATGACGACGTCACCAGCACGTCCGCCGGAACAGATTCCGGCATCCGTTGCGGGTACAACCAGAATTGCCAGTCATTCTCAACCTCGTTTGGCGCCCACGCGCTCCCTGGGTTGGCGCTCCGCACAGTGACGACCAGCCTGTAGGCGCGCGGCGCCGTGAGTTGGGTCAGGTCCAGTTTGACCGTTCCCAGCCTGAAGCTCTTGCCGATGGGAATGTCCCTCGGCTCCCATTCACCGCGCGCGACGACGGCCCCTGCGTCATCAACAACCCGCCACGCGGCAACGGCATTGCTCAAGGCCGCGGGCCCGTAGTGGGCAATCTCGACATCGGCATTGAACGAATCGCCGGTCGTGTAAACTCGTTGTCGAAGCCGGGCCAGCGGAACCGTCGGGCTGCAGAACCTGCGGAACTCGGCGGCCGTCACATAGCCTTTCTCCTCCCAGAACGGATCCAGCAATCCGACGAGCGCGGTCCCCTGCCCGATGTAGTCGTGCAGGTCGAGCAATTGGAAGCCCACCAACCCGGGTGTGCGCAGGTTCGCCTCGATTTCCTCCTTGTAACAGGCGAGCTGAAAGCGCCCCGATGCCCAGGCGAAATCCTTGTTCTTGTGCAGCATACCCCTCGCGGCCAGCGAACCGCGGAAGATCTCGAAGTTCCCGGGACGCAGGTAACCCGTGAATTTCGAAATCACGTCGTAGTCCGGATACGCGCACCACTGGCCGTTCTCGTGCGCGAGGACGGGAATGCTCACACCGCCCAACGAACTCGAATAGTCCGCGCCGAACCATCCCGGCTCGCCGCGCACGCGCCTCGGTCCGAAGCGCTGCGTGGGAATGTAATCCACCTTGTCGAGCGGTCCGGGAGCGTCCGAATCCGTGAAGCCGGTCCCGCTGGTGTAGAGGCGTCGCGGGTCCACACTGCGAAAGTGCGCCGCCCACTTTGGCAGCGCTTCCTTCCAGCGCCCCTTGGGTTCATTGCTCGGAGAGAACAACACGAAGGACGGATGATTGCCATACGCTTTGAGCATGCGTTCCGTCTCCAGATACAGCATCCGCTCCATCGGCGTGTTCGGGCTGATCTCGTTCCACATGCCCGGTTCCGGCTGGAGATACATTCCGAGCATGTCCCCCGCAATGAACGCCGCTTCAGGCGGGCAGAAGGAATGAAAACGCACGTGGTTGATGCCCCACTCTTTGAGCTTCCAGAACAGCGTGTGCCAATAATCCACATCCGTTGGCGGATAACCCGTCAGCGGAAAGTCGCCGCCATGATGCGTCCCCCGCAGGTTCGCCTTCTCACCGTTGATCACGAACTCCGTGCCTTCCGCCCTGAAGTCCCTCATGCCAAACAGGGTTCCCACAGAATGCCCGTTGTCCAGGCGAACCGTGAGCCGATAGAGAAACGGATTGAATTCGCTCCAGAGCTCAACCCGGTCACCCAGTGAAATCGTCGCCTCAAAAGCGCCGCCGCCCGGCGCGGACGCAGCGTCAATGGAATGAGTCACGACCGGCCCGACGCCACGCGCCACTTCCACTGCGAACCGCACCTGTTGCCTCGCCTCGCTCGCGGTCCGATTACCCAGAACACCGCGCACCAAAATGGACTTGTTGGTCACATCCGGGAACACCTTCACCTCATCGATCCACACCAGTGGCGTTGAATGCAATTCCATCTGGCCCACGATGCCGTTCCAACTGCTGCCCAACGAATCCGATACCGCATGCGCATCGGGCCGGTAGTTCATCAACATCCGGTTGTCCACGCGCACCGTGAGGCGGTGCTTTCCGGGCGCCAGAACTCCCAGATCGTA
>DGDZ01000018.1 GCA_002385705.1 Verrucomicrobia subdivision 3 bacterium UBA3939 | reverse complement strand
AAAATTTTCAGCGCCTCCCGCCCTCCTCAGTGGGCGGGAGGAAGGAGGGTGGTTGAACCAGACTCATCTTTACTTCTGATTAAACTCCGATTCCCAATTTTTCAGCCCTGCAAGGATTTCGTCGAAAGTTGGCGGCTCACCAAAGAATAATTCCTTCTTCATCCTGGCGTAATCATCCCGCAACGCTTTCAGGCGGTGATCAGGCCGAGCAATGCGCAAGGTGTGCCTTTCGTCGCATCAGTGTACCTGGCCCAGGACGATCTGAAAAACAGCGCCTTGTGGGTGGCCACACGCGCTAACAAATCCGGCTTTGCCACTGCCAGGGCCCGCCACTCCTTAGCGGATCGTTTCGTGGAAGTCGCAATAATGCCGCGAGAATCGCTCCGGCATCGTCTTGTCCGGCGGACGGTGGAATTCTGCGTGCTTTTCCCAGAAAGTCCGCTCCACCGATAGCACCTTTACCGCGCAGGCTGGCTCACGGAATCCCCGCGGGAACTCTTCCGCGATATAGGGTGTGACAGTCTTCGTCTCGCAGGGCCAGTGGTCAGCCCGCGCACCCATTTCAATTTTCACTGTGCGGCGAACATAGCCGGCCGTGTCTGGAGCATCACAGCGTGAGGGCATTGCAGGCGACTAAGCCAAGTCGCTTGCGGACGGTGCCTTCGCAGGGGTTGAACTGGCTTCCGATCAGTTCCCTCTCCTCCGTTGAGGGAGGAGAGGGAATCTGCGCTGTTGAGGGTCTCTCGCGGGGACGGAGCTGTCCCCGCTCCTGAGGCAGCTAGGCTTTGCCGCCGAACGTCACGTAGTCGTCCAGGTCCAGCAGGTCGAACCACGTGGTGATGTCCGTTCGCTGGGGGGCGATCCTCTTGTGCTCGTTATTGAAGAACTCGCGCGAATCGGGGTTGTCCGGGGCCCGCTGCTCCTGCAGCGCGGACCACGCCGCAATCTCCGCGTCGGTGCGCTGGTGGCGGGCGTTGGCGCGAATCCATTCCAGCACTTCCCAGTCGCCCTTGCCCTGCGCCAGCACGTTCTTCAACGCGTCGGCGTCGATGCCGACGAAGTTGAGGAACCGCTGATCGACGGGGCAGTTGAAGTGATATTCGCCGTTGGTTCCGGCGATGGTCGCACGGCCTTTGTCCAGGCAGCGCGGCAGAATGACGAATCCTCCGAGCCGCACGCGCGGGCTGCGCGGCGGTTGCTTTGTCAAATCAGGTGCTTGAATTGCCATATGGATGGAACAATACACCAGGATCGCGGAAGTCAAGGGCGCACAGGTGCGGCGAAGAAATGTTTTGCTGCCCCTTGCATTTCGTCTCAGAATGCGCGGGATTACCGCATGGACAGCGCCCCGTTGAACTCCGTTGCCGCCCCCGCTTCCGCGCCCGACACTGCTGCGGCAGCGTCCGGGCCGGTAGTGCGTCCGCGGAGGAGCGGGT
The DNA here is from genome assembly GCA_002385705.1 of Verrucomicrobia subdivision 3 bacterium UBA3939. Lineage (GTDB taxonomy): Bacteria > Verrucomicrobiota > Verrucomicrobiia > Limisphaerales > UBA3939 > UBA3939. The sequence continues at coordinate 37,860 of DGDZ01000018.1, read as the reverse complement.
TTCAGCTCTTTCGCGAAGTGCTCGACCACGGAGGGCCCGGCTACCTGCAGTTTGCGATCACGAACATCTGCAATGCGGACTGCGACTTTTGCGGGTTCGCGCGGTCGAAGTTCGATCCGAAAGCGCGTCGGAGCGTCACCCTGCAGGAAGCCAGAGACGTTATTGACATCTGCGTGCGGAACCACATCGGCTACCTGCTGTTCGTCGGGGGTGAGCCGATGGTGCATCGCGACCTGCGGGCCATGACGCGGTATGCGGCCGAGCGCGGGTTGCATCCGATGATCTGCACGAACGGGGGGTTGTGGACGGAGGAAAACATGCGCGGGCTGGCGGACGACGGCCTGAGCAGCGTGATCATGTCGATCGACGCGCACGACGTGGCGAAGCACGAGAAGAACCGGGGGCTGCCGGACGTCTGCCGCAAGATCCGGCGCGCGAACGAATTCTTTCACTCGGCCGGCATCCAGACGACGGCGAGCATCACGGCGAGCCGGTTGATTGAGGATTACGACAAGCTGCCGGCATTCCTTGAGTGGCTGGGGTTCCGCAGTTGCACATTCAGTTATCCGCTGACGTCGCTGGCGAGCAGTTACCTGAGTTTCAGCGACAGCGGCCTGGTGAGTTACACGCGCGACGAGCTGATTGAGGTGTTTGAGAAGATCAAGCAGATGAAGCGGCGGAGCGGGTATCCGGTGGTGAACCCGATGGAATCGCTGCGCGAGATGCAGCGGCATTTGAAGGGCGAGCGGGAGCGGTTCGGCTGCCTGGGCGGGCACAAGTATTTCTACCTGGACTGGCATTTGAATCTTTACCGGTGCCACTACTGGGAGACGCCGATGTGCAACATCTACGAGTTCGACGAGACGAAACTGATCCGGGACGGTTGCACGCGGTGCATGATTGATTGTTACCGGGACCCGAGCGTGCTGCAGTTTGTGGCGATCAGCGCGAGCGACGCGTGGAACGCGCTCAAGCGGGGCCGCTTGCTCAAGGCGGCCGGCCACGTGTTCGACCGGCGGAACCTCACGTCATTGAAGGCCGTTTGGGAAGACCGGAAGTGGATCGGGAAGGTGTGAGGCCTACCAGTCTTTTTCGGGGCGGCTGCGACTGGCCGGGCGGTCGGGGCGAACGGGCAGCAGGCGTTCCTCGCCTTCGTGCCCTTCGAGAAGCCGTTCAGCCTCCTCGGGCGTCATTTCGCCGGGGCGACCGATCTGACGCGCGGTTTGTTCGTCCTGTCTGCGATCGCTTCCGCCGGAGGACGGTTGTGGTTGCTGTTGCTGTTGTTCGTCGCCCTGCTGCTGCTGTTCCTGCTGTGATTCCTGATTCTGCTGGCTGTCCTGTTGTTCCTGCTGTTGCTGCGGTTGATCGTTCTGTTGATCCCCCTGCTGTTGCTGCGGTTGCTGCTGCTGTTTGAGCTCTTCCAGCTTGCGAAGGACGAAATCGCGGTTGGCCCTGGCATCGGCGTCATCCGGGTTCAGCTTCAATGCGCTTTCGAAGCTCTTGACGGCCTTGTTCCAGAACTCGGTCTTTTCGCCTGGATTCGACGCCTGCTCTCCCTGGCGATACTGCGTGTTGCCCAGGTTGTAATACGCCTTCGCCTGCATCTGAAGGTCGGGAGAGAGCAGGGCGCGATCAAAGTACTCGGCGGCCTTGTCGAACTGCCGGGTGCGATAGGCTGACGCGCCTGCATTGAAGTGGAGGCGCGGGTCGTTTTCGTCTTTCTCGAGGGCGCGTTCGTATTCCTCGAGAGCTTCCTGGTATCTGCCGGCCTGATAATGCCTGAACGCTTCTGCTGTGGACGCGTGGAGCCCGCACGGGAGCATGGCGGCAGCCATTAGAAGGGCAGTGACGGTGGCCGTCCGCCGGTTTTTGTTCGAGAGCGGTTGCGACGGTTTGCGGGAACTTCGCCGGCGTTTCGGCGCGGTGCGCTCGGGCACGAGGACTTCGGTCATCAGCAGGAGGATGGCGATGGCCAGCGGCCAGTGATACCGCTCGCGCGGCCGACGGATCCAGCGTTCCTCGAAGTCCGACTTCGGCAGGGGCGCCACGCCCTTTCGGTAGAGCAGCTCGATTGCGTTGGCGCCGCGCAGGGGAACATAGAAACCGCCGGCGGTCTCGGCGATTTCCCGCAGCAGGTTCTCGTTCAACCGCGACACGACGACGTTGCCGTTGCGGTCGCGGATGTAATCGGTCTGGTTGAACTGATTGCGGACTGGCAGTTGGCTGCCTTCGGCGGAGCCGATGCCCACCGTGAAAATGCGGGCGCCGCGGTCGGCGGCCTGCCGTGCGGCATTGAGCGCGCGGGAATCGTGATCCTCGCCGTCGGTGAACAGCACGATGATCTTGTGGTTGGCGTTCTCGTCGAACGCCCGAACCGCCGTTTCGATGGCTTCGCCGATGGCGGTGCCGCCGTAGGGCAAGGTGTTCACATCGAGGGCATCGAGGCTCTGACGGAACGCGACCTCGTCAACGGTGAGCGGACAATAGAGGAAGGCAGCGCCGGAGAAGGCGACGAGACCGAGGCGGTCGGACCGGGCCTGTCTGAGGAGATCCAGCGCGGCGAGTTTCGCGCGGGCGAGGCGGTTGGGCGCGATGTCCTCGGCCAGCATGCTTTTGGACGTGTCGATGGCGACGATGATGTCGATGCCGCGCTGGGAGACCTCCTGGGTTTCATAGCCCCACTGGGGCCGGGCGAGAGCGACGACGAGAAAGGCGGCGGCCAGGGTGAAGAGGCTGGCGCGCAGCCGTTCGCGAGCGGGCGAGATGCCGCTGACCAGCCCGGGCAGCAGGCGCGCGTCGATGAATTGCGCGCTGAGCTTTTTGCGCGCGCGCCACGACCACCAGAAGAAAAGGAGCAGGGCCGGAGGGAGGATTGCGAGCAGCCAGAGCAACTGTGGATGCAGAAAGGTCATGGCAACCTCCTCAACAGCGTGTTGCGAAGGGCGAGTTCGGCGAGGAAGAATCCAAGGCCCGTCCCGACCAGCCACGGGAACAGCTCCCGATGCCGGGTGAACTTGCTGATCTCGGCTTCTGACTTTTCCAGGCGGTCAATTTCCGCGTAGATCTGCTGGAACCGCTCGGCGTTGTCGGCGCGGTAGTATTTGCCGCCGGTCATGTCCGCGATCTTCTTGAGCGTGTCCTCGTCGATATCCACCGGGACCATCTGGTAAACGCGCCGGCCGAACAGGTCGGTTGCCGGCATGGGCGCCATGCCCCGCTGTCCGACGCCGATGGTATAGACCTTGACGCCGAGGGCTTTCGCGGCTTCGGCGACGACGAGCGGCGCGAGCCGGCCCGCATTGTTTTGTCCGTCGGTCATCAGGATGACGATCTTGCTTTTGGACTGGAGCCGTCGGAGGCGATTGACGGCGGTGCTCAATGCGTCGCCAATGGCGGTCGTGTCGGCGTTGATGGAGCCGATCTGGAGGCGTTCGACGTGGCGCAGGAGGAAGTCGTGATCCAGCGTGAGCGGAGCGGCGATGTAGGCTTCAGAGGCGAACGCGACCAGTCCGATGCGATCGTTCGGGCGTTTGCGAATGAACTCGTCGAGAACGGTTTTGGCCATGGTGAGGCGGTTCACGCGCCGGCCTTTCTGTTCGAAATCCTCGGACGCCATGCTGCCGGAGAGGTCGATGGCGACGGCGATGTCGATGCCGCTGGCGCTGACGCGGGTCTGGCTGTTGGTGAGGCGGGGCTGGGCGAGGCCGATGATGAGGAGCGCGAGCGTCAGCCAGCGCCAGAAGGCGAGGAATCTGCCGGAGCGCGACCGGCTGACATTGAGCACCGCGCGCACGAGCTGGACGGACGAATAGATGAAGGCGGGCGGGTGGCCGCGTTTTCCCTTGAGCCATGCAAGCAGCGGCAGGAGGATCAGCAGCAGGAGGAAGTAAGGCTGGCCGAAGGTGATCATGGACGCGCTTCGACGGGAGCGGGTTGGGCAGCTCCGGCGGCGGGTTCGGGTTGCGGTTCGGTTTCCTCGACAAGGCGGAGTGCCGACGCGTGGAGGTCGCGCAGCTCGGGCTGGGCCGGTTCGTACCGGGCGAACTTCACGAGGTCGCAGCGCTTGAGGAATTCGCCAAGGCTTTCCTTCTGGGCGGGCGACAGGAGGTTGGTTCCTTTCAATTCATGAAGGAACTCTTCGGTGGTGCGCTCGGGCGCATGAAAGTTGAAGCGCTCTTCGAGGTAGAAGCGGATGGTGTCGGACACTTCGGTGCAGAAGGGTTTGGGCTGTGCGAGCAGGGCGAGGGCATCCTGAAGGCGTTGTCGCGCGCGAATGTGCGGCGGAACGGTGGGCACCGACAGGGTCGCCTGCGATTTCCTGCGTTTGAGCAGGAACACGCAGAGCGCGATCAATCCCGCCACGAGCAGCGCCGCCAGAATCCACAGGACCCAAAGCCACGGGTTCGGGATCTCGACCGGGGGCCGGATATCCCGCAGCGTCTCGGTGACGGCATTGGTTGGCGCTTTGGTCATGGCAAATCAACCGCGGGTGCGGCGGCGTTCCCTCGTTTCGAAAAACTTCGCCAGAGCCATTGTGTACGGCTGGTCGGTCCGCAGGTGAATGGCGTCGATGCCCGCGGCCCGGAACAGGCGGCCGAGGTCGGCCTGCGCGCGGGCCTGGCGTTCGGCAAAGGCCTTGCGCTTGCGCGCGTCGCCGGTGCTCACCTCGACGGTTTCGCCCGTTTCGGCGTCCTCGAGGACAATGCGTCCGAGCGCCGGCAGTTCGAGTTCGAACGGATCCATGATTTGTACGGCGACAACGTCGTGCCGGCGGTTGGCCTGGCGCAACAGGTTGAAGGAGGCGTGGGCGAGGGATTCGAGCAGCATGAGTTGCGGGCGGAGGCGCCCTTTGCCGCTCTGGAGGGCGGGCGAGCCGATGAAATCGGAGATGACGACGGTGATGGCCTTGCGCGTGGTGACGTGCAGGAGAAACTCCAGCGCCTGGTTCAGGTCGGTGCCGCGCCGTCGCGGTTCGAAGAACAGCACTTCGCGAATGACGCGAAGGACGTGCTTGCGGCCTTTGCGGGGCGGAATGAACTTCTCGACCGTGTCGGTGAAGAGGATGAGCCCGACCTTGTCGTTGTTGCGAATGGCGGAGAAGGCGAGGATGGAGGCGATTTCGGCGGCCAGCTCGCGTTTGGACCGGGTGCGCGATCCGAACAGCCCGGAGCCGCTGACGTCCACGACCAGCATGAGGGTGAGTTCGCGCTCCTCGACGAACTTCTTGACGAACGGATGGTTCATGCGGGCCGTGACGTTCCAGTCGATGGTGCGGACTTCGTCGCCGGGCTGGTATTCGCGGACTTCCTCGAAGTTCATGCCCTGGCCCTTGAACACGCTGTGGTAGGCGCCGGCGAGGGTCTCGCTCACGAGCCGGCTGGTGCGCAGCTCGATCTGGCGGATCTTCTTGAGAATCTCTCGAGGGATCATCCTTGAATCATGGCACCGGCAGTTCGTCGAAGATCTTCTGAATGATCGTTTCGCTGGTCTTGTCCTCGGCTTCGGCTTCGTAGGTGACGGTGACGCGATGGCGCAGCACGTCCATGCCGATGCTCTTGACGTCCTGCGGGGTGACGTAGCCCCGTCCGCGGAGGAACGCATGGGCCCTGGCCGCGAGCGTCAGCGAGATGGTTGCCCGGGGCGAAGCGCCTAACTGGATGAAATCCTTCACCGGGATCCGGTAGGCCTCCGGATCGCGCGTCGCGCAGACCAGATCTACGATGTAATCCTTCACCTTGTCATCGACGTAGATGTCGTTGATGACCTGGCGCGCGCGGAGCACGTGCTCGGGGCTGACGACGGGCGTGGCGGCGGGAATGCCGGAGGTGCGGGCCATGAGGTCCAGGATCTGGCGCTCCTCGGCGCGCGTGGGATAGCCGATCTTGAGCTTGAGCATGAAGCGATCGACCTGCGCTTCGGGAAGCGGATAGGTGCCTTCCTGCTCGATGGGGTTTTGCGTGGCGAGCACCAGGAACGGCTCTTCGAGCGCGAACGTCTGCTCGCCGATGGTGACCTGCTTCTCCTGCATTGCTTCGAGCAAGGCGCTCTGGACTTTCGCCGGGGCGCGGTTGATCTCGTCGGCGAGCACGAGGTTGGCGAAGATGGGCCCGCGGCGCGTGGTGAAGCCGCCCGACTGCGGGTTGTAGATCTGCGTGCCGATCACGTCGGCAGGGAGCATGTCGGGCGTGAACTGGAGGCGGGAGAATTTGACGTTGAGGCAGTTCGCCAGGGACTTGACGGAGAGCGTTTTCGCAAGGCCGGGCACGCCTTCGAGGAGGACATGCCCGTTGGCGAGCAGGCCGATGACGAGGCGCTCGACGAGGTAGTTTTGCCCGACGATGACCTTGCCGAGTTCGTTGAACAGGGGCCGCACGAACGCGGCGGCTTCCTGCACGGCTTCATTGATGGCGCTGATTCCAGTGTTCATGCAAAGATTGCCCAAAATGGACAGGAAAAAGCCGGCGGCTGTTCAAGCGAAAAGTTGATGAGTGTGGATAGCGGAGGGTGGATGACTGATGGATTCGGCGAATGGTCGATGTGCTGGAAGAGTGCCGGGGCGGGTGTTGGCGATGGATCCGGGAGATCAGCGATGTCGCACGACGACTCCGGCCTTCGCCATGGCTTGCGGCTCGGCAGTCGCAAGGACGCCGGCTCCGCCGGAGGATAGCCAATGGTCCGATTGTTCAGAGCCTTTCGCGTGCGGAGGCGATGTCGCGCCCGATCCGGGCTTTCAACTCGTCGAGCGAGCCGAATCGTTGCTCGTCGCGGAGTTTCTCGACGAACAGCACTTCCATTTCTTCGCCGTAGAGGTCGCCCTGGAAATCCAACAGGTGGACTTCGACGCGGCGTTCCGGCGTGGACGGCCGGATGGTGGGGCGGTGGCCGATGTTGAGCACGGCGGCGTGCTGGCGGTTTTTCACGAGCGCGCGCGCGGTGTAAACGCCGTTGGGCGGAAGCACCAGCCCGGCGACGTCGAGGTTCGCGGTGGGAAATCCGAGCTGGTGCCCCAGCCGGTCCCCTTCAATGACACGGCCGGAGAGCGAGTAAGCGCGGCCCAGCATCTGGCCAGCAACGTCGAAATCGCCCTTTCGAATGGCTTCCCGGACGCGCGTGCTGCTGACCACCACGCCGTCGAGCGCGACGGCAGCCATGGCGTGGACGCGGAAGTGGAGCTCGGTGCCGAGGGATTCGAGCAACGCGACGTTGCCGCCGCGGTTGTGGCCGAATTTGAAGTTGGCGCCGACGCAGAGGCTGTGGATGCCGCCGATCTCGCGGTGGAGGGAACGGACGAATTGTTCGCCGGGTTGACGGCTGAACGTTTCGTCGAAATGGATGAGGAGGAGCGTGTCGACTCCGAGGCTTTCGATGGTGCGCAGCTTTTGCGACAGAGAATAGATGAGGGCGGGAGCGCGCTCCGGCGCGACGACGGTTGCGGGGTGGCGATCGAAGGTGATGACCGCGGCGATGGCATCCTGCTGTCGCGCATCGACGAGCGTCTGCCGGATGATCTGCTGGTGGCCGACGTGAACCCCGTCGAAGAAGCCGATGGCGAGGCAGACTTTCCTGCCGCCGGTCTGGAGTTCGCGAGGTGCCCGGAGGATTCTCATCAGCTCGACGCGGCGAGTCGGAGGAAGGGGATCACCCTGGATTCCAGGTCCGACGCGGAGAGCTCGAGAATCTTCTGCAACGGGGTGGCGTCTTTCACGTCGAACCTGCCGGAGGCCGTTCGGCGCAGGGTGGCCAGGTGCGCGCCGCAGCCGATTTTCTGCCCGAGTTCGTGGGCGATGGTGCGGACGTAGGTGCCCTTGGTGCAGGCCATCTTGAACGTTCCGACAGGCTCCTGGTAGGCACTGAAACGGAAGGTGTAGATATGAACGAGCCGGGGTTCGCGCGGCACTTCCACGCCCTTGCGCGCGAGTTTGTAGAGGGGAACGCCCGCCTTCTTGACCGCGGAAACCATTGGCGGCGTTTGCATCAGGTCGCCCACGAATGTGGCGGCGGCTTCGTTCAGTTGTTCCAGCGTCAGCGGAGGCACCGGCAACGAGGCGACCAGCTCGCCGTCGGTGTCGTGGCTGTCGGTGCTTTCACCGAACTTGATGGTGCCTTCGTAAACCTTGTCGTCGGCCATCAGCTTTTCGGAGAGGCGCGTTGCCTTGCCGAGGACGAGGATCAGGAGGCCGGTGGCTCCCGGGTCGAGCGTGCCGCAGTGGCCGACCTTTTTGATTCCGAAACGCCGGCGCACGGCATCGACGACGTCGTGAGACGTGGGGCCGGCGGGCTTGTCGATGAGCAGGGCGCCATCGAGCGGGGAAAACTCTTGCATGGCTACTTGGCGGAATCGAGCGCCTTCTTGACGGCGGTGAGGACTTTGCGCTGGACGGAGCTGGCCGGGCCGGGGATGCGCGCGCCGGCTGCCGCGGGGTGGCCGCCGCCGCCGAATTGCGCGGCGATTTCGCTCACGTTCACCTTGTCGCTCTTGGAACGCAGGCTGACGCGCGTCAGTTCCGGTTCGATTTCCTCGAACACGCACGCCACGACCACGGGTTCAATGGCGCGGATGTGGTCGATCAGGCCTTCGGTGTCGTCGCCTTCCGATCCGGCGCGGGCGAAGTCCGCCTTCTTGAGCCAGAAGTAGGCGATCTGGTTGCGGTGCGTGAGGCGGAAGTTGCTGTAAACGTGCTTGAGCAGCCGCGCACGGGAAAGCGGGTAGGACTGATAGACCTCGTCGCAGATTTTCGCGAGGTTCGCTCCGCGCGTGACGAGTTCGGCGCTGACATGGAAGGTGCCTGGGCGCGTGGTGGCGTACTGGAAGGAGCCGGTGTCGGTGGAGATGGCGGTGAACAGGCAATCCGAGATGCGCCGGGTGATCGGCCACTTGGCCACCTTGAGCAGCCTGTAAATGAGTTCGCCCGTCGAGGGTTCGCGCGGCGAAACCCAGTTCAGGTCGGCGTAACGCGTGTTGCTCGCATGATGGTCGATGTTGATAAAGACCTTCCGGTCGGTGATGCACGCGCCGACGGCGCCGAGCCGTTCGAAGCTGGCGCAATCGGTGGCGATGACGCAATCGAACTTCCGGCCGGGCTTTGGTTTTTCGAACAGGTGGTCCGGATCGAGGAACGCGTACTTGGGGGGGATCTCGTCTTCGTTCCAGCAGACGACCTTTTTGCCTTCGGCTTTGAGGGCGAGGGCGAGGCCGAGCTGGGAACCGACGCAATCGCCGTCCGGGCGGACATGGCCCGCCACGCAAAACGTTTCGTTTTGGCGGAGGCACTCGACGATCCGGTCGATGATCTTCGGGTGAGACTTCATGGGTGAAGGACAGGGAGCGTGGAGAGGGGATGCACGGGCCGCCTACTCCGTTGTTGTGTGCGAGTCCTTCTCGAGTTCGTCGATGATCTGGAGCACGCGGTTACCGCGCACGACGGAGTCATCCAGAACGAAGCGGAGCTTCGGGGTGTATTTCAGCACCACGGATCGCGCCATCATGTCCTGGATCCTGGGGCGATGCCGGTCGAGCAGGGCGAAGCCGCGTTTTTGCTGCTCGGCATCGCCGAGAATGCTCGTGTAAACGGTCGCCGATTTCAGGTCGCCTGCGACATCGACGCTGTTGACGGTGACCAGGCCGGCCTCGTCAACGGGCAGTTCCTGGCGGATCGCTTCGCCGATGGCTCGCTTCAACAATTCGTTCACTCGTTGGATTCTCAAAGAGGGCATGATCGGTTCGCATTTGAATCAGAGTTTTTGCGCAACTTTTTCCACAGTATAGCACTCAATGATATCCCCGACCTGGTATTGGCTGAAGCCTTCAATGCGGATGCCGCATTCGAGTCCGGCGCGCACCTCGGTGACTTCGTCCTGAAACCGGCGGAGGGACATGATGAGGCCTTCGTAAATGATTTCCTTGCGGCGCCGCACGCGGACCTTGCCTTTGGCGATGCGGCCGCTGCTGACGACGCAGCCCGCCACCGGGACGCCTTTGGAAAGCTCGAAGATTTTGCGCACTTCGGCCGAGCCGAAGACGACTTCTTTGAGGATTGGTTCCAGCAGGCCGGCCATGCTCTCCTTCACCTCGTCGATCAGCTCGTAGATGATCGCGTAGAGCTTGATCTGAACGCCCTCGTGCTTGGCCCTGTCGGCCACGCCGCTGTCAACGCGCGTATGGAAACCGAGAATGACGGCGTTCGAGGCGGAAGCCAGCGCCACGTCGGATTCCGTGATCGTGCCGACCGCGCTGTGGATGATCTCCAGAGTGACTTTGTCGGACTCGATCTTCTTGAGGGCATCGACGATGGCCTCGACGGAGCCCTGGGTGTCGGCCTTGACGACGACCTTGAGCACCTTGCTCTGCTGTGATTCGAGGGTGGCGAAGAGGTTTTCGAGAGTCACCTTGCGCGCCGTTTCCTGGCCCTGGAGCCGGGCCTGCTCCTTCCGTTCCTCGCTCAATTGGCGCGCGGATCTTTCGTCTTCGACCACGGCGAACTCCAGGCCGGCCTCGGGCACTCCGTTGAGGCCGAGGACCTTAACGGCGACCGACGGGCCTGCCTCCTTGAGGCGTTTGGCTTCCTCGTTGATGAGGGCACGCACGCGGCCATAGAAGTGGCCGCAGATGATCACGTCGCCCACGCGCAAGGTTCCCTTGCGCACCAGCACCGTCGCCGTCGGCCCTCCCGGTTCCAGGCCGGATTCGATGACGTTGCCCTTGGCGCGCCGGTTCGGGTTGGCTTTCAACTCGAGCAGGTCCGCCTGGAGCAGGATCATTTCGATGAGCTTGTCCACACCCTGCCGGGTGAGCGCCGACACCTCGACGAAAATCGTGTCGCCGCCCCAGTCGTCGGGAACCAGCCCCTTGTCCTGGAGTTGCTGGCGAACCTTGAGGGCGTTCGCGTTCGGGTGATCCATCTTGTTGACGGCAACGATGATGGGCACTTTGGCGGCTCTGGCGTGGTTCAGAGCTTCGATCGTCTGCGGCATGACGCCGTCATTGGCGGCGACCACCAGCACGACAATGTCGGTGACGTTCGCCCCGCGAGCCCGCATCGAGCTGAAAGCAGCATGGCCGGGCGTGTCCAGGAAAGTGACCTGGGCGAGTTCGTTCTTCCGCTCGGGATGAGGGAAGGAAATGGTGTAGGCGCCGATGTGCTGGGTGATGCCCCCGGCTTCGCCGGCGGCGACGTCGGACTTGCGAATGACGTCCAGCAGCGTGGTCTTGCCATGGTCCACGTGCCCCATGATGGTGACGACGGGGGCGCGTGGCTTCAGATCCTCCGGTTTGTCTTCCTGGTCGAGCTCGACCTTGCGGACGGGGGCATGGACGACGCCGGCGCCGCGTTCGCGTTTTTCGACCTCGAAGCGGAATCCGTATTTGGCGCAGACCTTCTGGGCGGTGGCCTCGTCGATCGCCTGGTTGACGTTGGCGAAGACGCCCAATTCCATCAGGTCGGCAATGATTTTGAACGGCTTCTGTTTGAGTTGATCCGCCAGTTCGCGCACCACGATGGGTGGTTTGATGGTGATGACCTGCGCGTCGGCGGGGAGAGTGATCCGAGGCGCCGGCTCCGGCCGGGCGGAGCCGGTTTTGGGCAGAGCGGGTTTCTGGGGTGCCGCTGGCGGTTGCACGCCGCGGATGGTCCGGAGGTCGCCTCGCCTTGGAGGTTCCATCCTTGCGGGCTCGGGCTTTCGAGCGGATCCCTTTTGGCCGCCTCGATCCGAGGCGGGACTTCTTGGGGCGGGACGCTGCGGGAGCTGAATAAAACCGATTTTTTCGCCGAGCTTCGGGCCGGGCGGGGGCGGCGGAGGAGCAGCTGGTTGTGGTGGTGGCGGCGGCGGAGGAGCCGGTTCTGCCACGGGTTCAGGTGCCGGCCGGGATTCCTCGGCTGCCGGAGCCTGCGGCGCTTCTTTGGCGGGCTCGGACGGAGGCGTTTCCGCAACCGGAGGCGGTGCGGGGGCCGGGGGAGTTTCAACCGGAGGCGGTTCCGGCGGCGCTGAAACAACGATGATTGGCTCGACCGGGGCAGGAGGGGGAGGCGGCGCCGGTGGCGGTTTGGGTGCGGCGAGCTCCGGGTGGTCCTTGCGGAGTTGTTCTTCGAGGTACTCGGCTGTGATCTTATCCAGCGAGCTGGAAGCGACGCGGGCGGCTGTTATGCCCAGTTCCCTGGCCTTGGAGAGCACTTCTTTGTTCTCCAGACCAAGTTTCTTTGAGATGTCGTAGATACGAACGGGCATAAATCTTAATCGCTACCGGCCGAAACTGCATACGCAAGTTGTCGCTTACAGCCGTCATGGGCTTCACCCTACAAGGCTTTGTCCGCACATGCCAGACATATCAACCTGAGACGGGGGTCTCGCCCACTTTCAACGTGCGCCGGGCGGCCTCGGAACGCGCGGCTTCCAGTATTGCCGCGGCCTGGTCGCCAATCTGTTCTATACCGGCGAGGTCGCTTTCTTCCGCCTGGAGCAGGTCTTCGAGCCGCGTCAACCCGTGATGCACCAGCACGTCGGCCTGCTCCCGTGTGATACCGGGGATCGCGGCGAGCGCTTCAACGGCCTCTGCCACCTTCTCTTCAAATCCCTTGGTCACAACCTGCTCGGCTTCGATATCCACCTGCCAGCCGGTCAGCTTGGATGTGAGACGCGCGTTCTGCCCGCGTTTCCCGATCGCCAACGACAACTGATCCTCGCTGGTGATGATCTTCACGCGCTTGTGCTCTTCATCGATCTCAAAGCTCTTCAATTTCGCGGGATTGAGCGCATTGGTAATGAATACCCGGATGTTCGGGTCCCAGCGAATGATGTCCACCTTCTCGTTATTCAGCTCGCGCACGATGTTCTTGACCCGTTGTCCGCGAAGGCCCACGCACGCTCCCACCGGGTCCACCTTCTCGTCCCGCGTCCAGACGGCCAGCTTCGTTCGAAAGCCGGGCTCCCGCGCAATTCCCTTGATTTCGATGGTTCCGTCGCTGATTTCGGATACCTCCAGTTGGAACAGTTTGATAACGAAACGCGGGTCGGCCCGCGACAGGATGATTTCGGGCCCGTGAGGTCCCTGTTCGACAGCTTTGACGTAGCACCGGATGCGTTCGCCCGGTTGATATTCCTCCGTGGGCACTCTCTCCCGGTTCGGCAGCAGGGCTTCATACTTGCCGAGGTCCACAATGACGTCGGATCGGTCAAAGCGCCGGACTGTCCCACTGATGATGTCGCCTACCCGGTCCTTGAATTCTGTATAGATCAGCGCCTTCTCGGCGCGGCGGATTTGCTGCATCAGCGCCTGCTTGGCGTATTGGGCGGCAATGCGGCCGAAGCCGGTGGGGGTGACCTCCACTTCGACCTCGTCCCCGACCTGGGCGTCGGGTTTCACGCGGCGGGCGTCGAACAGCGACATCTGGTCGTGTTTGGAGACAACGCGTTCAGCGACAATCAGTTTGGCGAAAGCCTTGATATCGCCTGTTTTGGGTTCGATGTGGACACGAAGCTCTCTGGCTGGGCCGACGGCTTTCTTTGCAGCAGACAAGAGGGCTTCCTGTACAGCCGACATGAGGACATCACGGCTGATGCCCTTTTCCTTTTCCCAATACTCCAGGACGGCTAAAAAGTCGGCGTTCATAGACTCTCTTTGAACGGAATCCCACTAGGGGAACAAAAAAGTCGGCAAGGTTTGATCTTCCGACTTTGGCGCGCTGGTGGACCAGCAAATCTTTACCGTTCGCCCAAACACTAGTTTTTTCGCAATGGCACGTCAAGCCTCCATTCTGGGGCGGTGGACGGCGCTTACGAAATTTGGGGAGACGCAGCGGGCGCACGAGTGCCTGGGTGGAGAGTTTTCGGGTCAGGATGACTCGAGGAAATGGATTTTCCTTTGCAAGCAGCGGAGTGCGTTTCATTCTCTTCCGCCATGATTGAACCACTGGCTCTTGTTCTCTATGAGAAGCTCATGCCGGGCTCCCAGTTGGTGAATCGCTTGCAGGATTTGAAGTATCGGGTTCTTCCTGTCAATGACCCGGCGACCTTAGTGCCTTGTGCTCAACAGGAAAGACCGATGCTGATCGTCGCGGATCTGGTTTGCTCGAATGGAGATGTTGTGAGTGCGATCCGGCGTTTGAGGCAGACTCAGGAGACAAAGCACATCCCTGTGATAGCGTTTGGTCCGGATGAAGGCAGAGAGGATTTGCGCGAGGCAGCGTTGGATGCGGGAGCGACTTTGGTAGTAACTGAAGCCGGGATTGTGAGTCATTTGGCGCAGTTTCTGGATAAGGCGTTGGAAGTGGAGTAGGAGTTCTTTTTGGCCGATAAAGAAACGCGAAACAAACGCTTGACCGGTTAGGAACGAGATTTTATTGTCGGCGCCAGGTTGAGGCGTACACAGGTCAGGTGCATTCACGTGCAGTTGCGCGGACAATTGCGTCGGCATGCTCTTTTCTGTGCGCTCAACGCCAGGAGTCAATTATGGCCAGCGGCAAAGTGAAATGGTTCGACAACAAGAAGGGGTTTGGCTTCATTGCCCAGGAAAGCGGACAGGATGTGTTTGTCCATTTCAGTTCAATTCAGGGGACGGGCTATAAGACCTTGATGGAAGGCGAGGAAGTCATCTTCGAAGTCGTCACCAGCGAGAAGGGACTCAAAGCGCAGAACGTTCATCGGGCTCAGGCTTCCTGACTCTCCTGCCTGAGTTTCAGGCTTTAAATTCGGTCTTTGTTGTTGCGGCTGCTATGTTGCCAGGCATGCCGGGTTTGTTGGATCGCGTTCAAAGCCTGTACATTCACGTTCCGTTTTGCGCGCAGAAGTGCGCGTACTGCGCGTTCTTTTCCCAGGCTGCATCCGGGGACACGGTGAATCGTTACGTGGACGCCCTGGTTCGAGAGCTGGAACTGGTCGCGCAGGATATTTCACCCCGGATGGTGTTCTTCGGCGGCGGCACGCCGTCGCTGCTGAACCTCCGGCAGTGGAAGCGCATTTTTGCGGCGATGGAGCGGCTCGATCTGTTAGGCGCGGACGAGTGGACGGTGGAATGCAATCCGGCAACGGTTTCCGCCGACAAGGCCCGGTTGCTGAGAGATTACGGGGTCAATCGCGTTTCGATGGGCGTTCAGTCGCTCGACGACGCCCTGCTGGATCGCCTTGGTCGTGTTCACAGCAGGGACATGGTGTTTCGTTCCTATGACATCCTGCGGGCGGCCGGGTTCGAGAACATCAACATCGATTTGATGTTCGCCATTCCCGGCCAGACGCTGGAGGTGTGGCGGGCGACATTGGCGGAAGCCATCGCCCTGGGCACCGAGCATCTCTCCACGTACGAGGTGATCTACGAGGACGACACGCCTTTGTTTGCGCAACTGAAGGCGGGTGAGTTCGACGTGGACGAGGATCTGGCCTGCGCGATGTATGAGGAACTGGTGGACCGGGCGACGGCCGCCGGGTTGCGACAGTACGAAATCGCCAACTTCGCGCGGGACGAGAGATGCGATTCCCGGGATGCGTCTCCGGTTCGCCCGGACGGCGCGCCCGGTGAGGGCGCGGGAGATCTGCCTGCGTTTGCGTGCAGGCACAACGTGAACTATTGGCGCGGCGGATCGTTCTATGGACTGGGCCCCAGCGCCACCAGCTACGTGCGGGGAGTTCGAATGAAGAACTGGTCCAATACCGATCTGTATTGTGAACAGCTCGAAAAGGGTTCGCGCGCGATCGAGAGCACCGAAACGCTGTCTCCACTTGCTCGCGCCGGCGAGACGGCCGCGTTCGGACTGCGAATGGTGCGCGGGTGGCCTTTCGAAGAGTTTCAGCGTGTCACCGGCCACGACCTCCGGTCGGAATGGTCCGCCGAAATGGACAGGCTGGTCGCCCGTGGCTGGGGCGATCGCAACGAGAGCCGGTTCAAGCTCACGCGGCAGGGCCTTCGATTTGCCGATACCGCTGCCGAGATGTTTCTTCGGTGAAGTTAAACCCGCCGCACTGAATGACTTCCCGTGAATTCTGTCGTATTGCCGGGCGGCTCATGCGCCGTCCGGCGGCCCCGTTCCACGAGCACGCCGTGCGGGAGGAAGTGGAACGGCTTTGCCGCGAACACGGCCTCGCCTTTCGTCGCGACCGCTTCGGAAACGTTCTGGTCCGCCTGCACACCGCCCGCGTTCGTCCGCTGGTGCTCGCCGCGCACATGGATCATCCCGGCTTCGAAATCGTCAGGCGACGCGGCGCCGCCTGCCGGGTGCGATTCCAGGGCGGGGTTGGAGATTCCTGGTTCAGGCCCGGGCTCCCGCTGCGTCTGATGCCTTCGGGCGCGCGTGCCGCACTGGGGCCTCGTGTCGGAAAAGACAAGACCTTCGAACTCATCCCGCGACAACCGGTCGATTCCGCGGATGCCTTTGCGGTATGGGAAATGGAGGATTTTTCGGTCCGGAACGGGCGCATTCACGGGCGCGCCTGCGATGATCTGATCGGTGTCGCTGCCATTCTCGCCACGCTGATCGAGCTCAAGCGAAAGCGCGCGCGGGTGAATGTCATCGGCGTCCTCTCGCGTGCTGAGGAAATCGGCTTTCGCGGCGCTTTGGCGGTCGCTGACAGCGGCGCTCTTCCGCGTACGTCTCTGGTGATTTCACTGGAGACGAGCCGGGAACTGCCCGGGGTTCGAATGGATAGCGGCGTGATTCTTCGTGTGGGCGACCGGGCGTTGGTTTTCGATCCGAAGGCCGGCCGGTTCCTGAGCGAAGTCGCCCTCGACCTGCAAAGGCGGAACAGGAGCTTTCAGTTTCAACGGGCGCTCATGAGCGGCGGAACCTGCGAGGGCACGGTGTACCAGGAGTTCGGTTTCCAGACTGCGGCGGTTTGCGTGGCTCTCGGCAACTATCACAATTGCGCGCCGCGCAACCGCATCGCGCCGGAATTCGTGAGCGTCAAGGACGCTTGCGGCATGGTGGATTTGCTCGTGCACGCGGCCCGTTGCATGCCGAAATACGAGCGAATGACCAGTGCGTTGCCGGCCCGTTTGCGCCGCCTGCTTCGGAACGCACGCCGGCGCCTGCTCACTTCGGCCACCTGATGCAACCTTTTGTTGCATATGCAACAAAAGGTTGCAATCGGTTCGAGTTGAACGGGTTGTGAGAGGGGGTGGAGCGTGGGGCGAGAGTTTTCCGGGGCGCTCAGGCAGGAGGCAGGGAGCTGGTTTTTTCCGGTGTCCCAAGTGTGCGCAACCGTTGAAATGCCAGCACACCGGCCAGGGCGGACACTGCCGCGCAGAGAACATAAGGGAGAGCCTGCACGTGGTCATACAGTGTCGCGGCAAAGAGGGGCCCAAGAACGCGCGCAAGACTTCCGGCTCCTTGCGCGACACCGATGGTCGCGCCCTGCTCGGCGGCGGGTGTGAGATTGGAGAGAAGCCCGAAGACCGGTGGCCGCGTGAGGCTGGATCCAACCGAAAGCAGTGCGAGCACGATCAACATCTTTACCCACGGCCAGTCGTGTCCCTGGAACACCCGTGTCCAGGACAATTCCCCGTCGCCGCGAATGAACGGAAGGAGGGCGAGGCTCACCGCGGTCAGGAGGAGGCTCACCGAGATCAATCTGGGTTCGCCGTACTTTTGCACGAGTCTGCCGATGGCGCCGCCCTGGACCAACGCGCCGATCGTTCCGCAGAAGATAAACAGGTAAACCACCGTTTTTGCCGAGCGGGTCTGATCCGTATCGAGGCCGAGATCGAAGTTGTCATTCACGAGCAGCGGCAGAGTGCTTTCGAAACAACTGAAGGCGAATGTGGCGAGGAAGAAGACGATGATCAGGAGCCCGACCTGGGGCTGCGTCATGGTGTGCACCCATTGTTTCAGATGCGGGCGTTGCGGGATCGGCTCGGATCCCGGCCGCAGGCTTTCCACCAGGATGAGCGATGCCAGGATGAAGTTCGCGCCGCACAATGCGGCGGCCGTCCATCCGGGTCCGGTGGCGCCGAAGTAATGAAGGCTGATCCCGCCGAGCGCCGGTCCGAAAATGAAGCCGAGGCCGAACGCCATCCCGACGAGTCCCATTTTTTTGGAACGCTCGTGCGGGGCGGTGACATCCGCGATGTAGGCCTGGGCGACGGTGATGTTGCCGCCGCAGATGCCGGCGAACACGCGCGAGATCAGGAGCGTCCACAGCGCGACGGAATGACTTTCAATCGCCGAGCTTACCGCGAAGAGCACGTAGGAAGCGGCCGCGCCGGCGGTGCTGATCAGGAGAATGGGCCGCCGGCCCCAGCGATCTGAAAGCCGTCCCCACACCGGCGCGAACAGAAACTGCATCGCCGAGAACGAAGCGATGATCACACCGATCATGAACCCCCCGGCCTCGTAATGCCGGCTGTAAAGCGGCACCAGCGGAACCACGATGCCGAACCCGATCAGATCGATGAAGACCGTCAGGAGGACGACGAAAACCGAAGGTCGCCTGTTCATGCCAAACGGCCGGGCACAAAGCCGCTGTCGCGGTGGGTTGCAAGTGACATCGTGTGGAGTCTAGGTACGCGCTTTCTTGAGTCAAGCTGCCGGGAGCCCGGTGCGGGAGCGGCGCGCAATCTCCGAGGCACTTCGCCGAGCGCTTGTTCGCTGCTGGATTGCTCCGGGATCAACCGGCCGAAGCCGCCTGCCGCCGAGCGCTGATAGCGCGCGCTTCGGAACGGTTCCAGGGCCGGTTCGGCGCGAAGCTCGAGCGGCCGCAGTTCAGGATCGCTCAACGCGGCGCAGTGGTAGAGCCGGGGAAACCGCGCGGTGGAAGTCCGGGCCAGCCCGATTTCCGCCAGCACCAGGCCTACAAGGCCAACGAAGATTTCATCGGGATCCATCTTCCGATGCGGCGACCCTTGCGGAAATCCGTTCGATGCGCAATGCCGGTCTTGCGGATTGAGGCCGGGCGGCCGGGATCGGGGCGAACCGCCCGGTTCCTTTCATCCGACTTCGGCCTCACATGTACGAAATTTTTCGTTGACAAGTACGATGGCTTCGTAAGTGTCGGGCCATGTCTTCCTCGAAGAAAACGCCGCGCAGGCCGACGGATGCGGAACTGGGTGTGTTGCGCGTGCTCTGGAAGCGGGGGCCGAGCACGGTGCGGGAGGTGTGGGAGGAACTGAGCCGGACGCAGCCGACGGGTTACACGACGGTGCTCAAGATCATGCAGATCATGGCGGGCAAGGGGCTGGTGCGGCGCGACGAGACGCAGCGTTCGCACGTATATCATGCCGTGCGCAGCGAGGGACAGATCCAGCGGCAGGCCTTGAGTCACTTGCTGGATCGGCTGTTCGGCGGTTCCACCCAGAAGCTCGTGATGCAGGCGCTTTCGGCCCGAAAGGCCAGCCGGGCCGAACTGGCCGAGATCCGGAAACTGCTGGACCAGATGGAGGAGTCGAACTCATGAACGATCTTCTCACGGGGCTGACCGGGAGCCCCCTTGCCAGTCGCGTGGGCTGGGTGCTGACTCACTTTTTGTGGCAGGGCGCAGCGATTGCCGTGCTGTTCGAGATCGTGCGGTTGTCATTGTGGCGGCACTCGGCAGCGGCGCGCTACGGGGCGGGATGCTGCGCGATGGTGCTGCTGCCCGTTGTCCCGATCATCACACTGCTGGTCCAGGATCACGCGATCGGTTCCATTCCCGCGGCGGGCGAGGTTGCGACGTTTCATGCGCCTGTTGATCTGCACTACCACGCTTCCTCCGGGATCTTTGTCTTCCTCGGTCAGGACGGAGCCTTTCTTTCGCTGTTGGCGCCATGGCTGGCGGTGGCATGGGCGGTGGGTGTCGCCCTGTTCTCTTTACGGTTGCTGAGGAGCTGGTGGTGGGCGGGCCGGATCCGGACTCGGGACTGCGAGCGGGTCGAGCCGGTGCTGGTGCGGACGCTGAACGCGCTGCGCGCGCGGCTGGGAGTGAGCCGGCCGGTGCGCCTGGTGAAATCGGCGCTGGTGCAAGTGCCGACGCTGGTGCAAGTGCCGACGCTGGTGCAAGTGCCGACGCTGGTGGGCTGGGTGCGGACGGTGATTCTATTGCCGGCGGCGACGGTGACGGGGTTGTCGCCGGCTCAACTGGAGGCGATCCTGGCGCACGAACTGGCGCATGTGCGGCGGCGGGATTATCTCGTCAACGCGTTCCAGTGCGTGATTGAAACGCTGCTGTTTTATCATCCGGCGGTGTGGTGGATTTCGCGCTGTGTCCGGGAGGAACGGGAGAACTGCTGTGATGATCTGGTGGTGCGTGTTTGTGGTGACCGGGTGAGTTACGCCCGGGCGCTGGCGGATCTGGAGGCACTGCGTCTGGACGGGGTGCCGGTGGCTTTGGCGGCCGCCGAGGGTCCGCTGCTGCGGCGGGTGCGGCGGTTGTTGGGAGCGCCGGATGATCGTCCAGCCGGAGTTGGGCGGGCGGGCGGCTCGGTGCTGCTGCTGGCGGGCGTGGTGCTGGTGAGCTGGGGTGTGTTCCTCAAATTGTCTGCTCCTCTCTATGAAGGCAGGGCGCGATTGAAACTCGAGCGACCGTATCCGTCGCAAACGGAAGATGCCAAAGGAGGCTATGATCCCGATTACATTCAGACCGAGATTGCGGTGATTGGATCGGAAGTGATTTTACGAGGGGTGATCGAGAATCTCGGTCTGGAGAAGAAGTGGGGAGTGGAGGGGCAGCCTGCGGACGCCGCCCGCGCACTGGATCGGCTGAGGCGGGCGATGAGGGTGGCGCAGGTGCGCAGTTCGGCGATCGTTGAAATCCGCGTGCGCGTTGAGGAACCGGAGCTGGCTGCAGCGATCGCGAACGAGACGGCCAACGTTTACAAAGAGTTCCGGTTCAGGCGCTGGGCGGAGATGGGCACGCAGAGGTTCGATGCCCTGCGGGCGACTTCAGCGGAATACGCCGAGCGCATTCGGAGAATCCGGGAACGGGCGGAGCATTTCAAGGACGGCATGGTTTCGGAAGAGGTGATGCGGACAATGCAGAACCAGATCGCGTTGTTGGAGGATTCGAAGGTTCAGTTGGCGAGCCAGTTGGCGCACCTCGTTCAATTGGACCGCGAAGAATTGCGTGAAGCGCTCGACAGCATCGTCGGGCCCGATGAGCGGCTGGCCGGGCTGCTGAGAGATCTCCACGCCGCGGAGCAGGCTGCGCGCGAGGTATCGCGTGATTACTCGTCCGACCATCCCCTGATGCTCCACGCGATGCGCACCGTCACGGATCTGGAAGAGAAGGTCAATCAACGGGTGGAAGGCGTGTTGTTGGGTTTGCAGACCCGATTGGAAACGACGACACACCGGATTGAGGCGTTGCGCCGGCAGATGAATGTCGGAAGGGCCGAACAGTATCATGCATATGAGGAAGCCATGAAAGAGGCGGCTGCCCTGGAAAAGGCGCAGGCCGAGGTGGTCGCGAAGATGGCATCGGCCGAGAGAGAGCTTCAGTTGCCGCGCCCGCCGGATGTGACCATCACGGATACCGCGGCGGTTCCGGAGCGGCCTGTATCGGGCGGGCGGACGGCGTTGGCGGCCATGGTTTCGGGGTTTGTGTTGATTTTTGCGGGCGGGTTGATGCTGTGGCGATCGGGGGCTTCTCTTCCCGAGCCGGCATAGCAAAGCGGGGGGCGAAACCTCGCGCTGATCCGCTGTCGTCCCTCGCAGATCCAGAGGGCATTTTCGTTCTTGCACGGAGGGGTTCCGCTGGTACAGTCGCACCGCTTGCCACCCGCGCGGTGGTTTTGTTTTTTCAACTCCGGTTTACTGACTGTGAAAATTTTCAGCGGAACGGCCAATCAACCCCTGGCCCGGGCGATTTGCGCCTCGATCGGACTCGAGCTCGGGAAGTGCACCATCAAGCCCTTCCCGGACGGTGAAACATTCGTCAAGATTGAGGAGAACGTTCGCGGGGAGGATGTGTTTGTGGTTCAGCCGACGTCGCCGCCCACGAATCACAACCTGATGGAGCTGTTCATCATGATCGACGCGTTGCGCCGGGCGAGCGCGGCGCGGATCACGGCGGTGCTGCCGTTCTACGGTTACGCCCGGCAGGATCGCAAGGACCAGCCGCGCGTGCCGATTACCGCGAAGCTGATCGCCAACCTGCTGGTGGCGTCCGGGGTGAACCGGATTCTGACCATGGACCTGCACGCCCAGCAGATCCAGGGGTTCTTCGACATCCCGGTGGATCATCTTTACGCGGCGCCGGTGATGTATGAGTATCTGAAGAAAAAGAAGCTGAGGGACCTGGTCGTGGTCAGTCCCGACGTGGGCGGGTTGAAGATGGCCCACGCGTATGCGCAGACGCTGGAGGCGGGGCTGGCGATCGTGGCCAAGCGGCGCAAGAGCGCCAGCGAGGTGGAATCGATGGCGGTGATCGGGGAGATTCGGGGGAAGAACGTGCTGCTGGTGGACGATCTGACCGAGACGGCCGGGACACTGACGGAGGCGGCCGGGCTATTGAAAAAGAAAGGGGCCCGGCAGATCCTTGCCTGCGTTTCGCACGCGATTTTGAACGACATCGGCATCGAACGCCTCCGAAAATCGGTGATTGACGAACTGATAACAACTGATACTGTCCTTCGCCCTGCAATTGACGGCGTCAATATTTCCACGTTGTCGGTCGCGGGGCTTTTGGGCGAAGCGATCAAACGGATTCACAACAATTCGTCGGTCAACTCGCTGTTTGAATTCAAAGGCGGGCGCACCAGTTGAGCTGGTGGGATTCGCCGGCAACATTTTTGCAACATGAAATCTGTACCGCTGACAGCATTTCCCCGGACGCTGGCGCGTCGGTCGGGGGTGAAGAAGCTGCGGGCTTCGGGCCGCGTTCCCGCCGTGATTTACGGCGGCCAGAACAAGGCCGAGAACCTGGAGCTGAACGCGACCGAGATCAAGGATCTGATCCACCGCTCGGCTTCCGAGAACCTGCTGGTGGACCTGTCCGTTCAGAACGCTGAGCGGCCGAAGCGGCTCGCCCTCGTGCAGGAGATCCAGCACCACCCGTTGAACGGGGAGGTGCTGCACGTGGATTTCCACGAGGTGTCCGAGACCGAAAAGGTCACGATCATGGTGCCCGTGGAGACCGCGGGCGAAGCCGTTGGCGTGAAGACGGGCGGGGGCGTGCTCGAGCACGTTCTGTTCAAAGTCAAGGTGCGCGCTCTCCCGCGGGATCTGCCGGAACAGATCGTCATCGACGTCACCAACCTCGAGGTGGGCAAGACGATTCACCTGGGCGAGATTCCCGTGCCGCCAAACGTGGAGGTTCTTGGCGACAAGAACATCCCGGTGGTGTCGGTGGCTCTGCCGCGGACCGAGGAGGAAGAGGCTGCGGCAGCCGAGGCGGGTGTGGCGGCCGGCGAGGTGGAAATGATCAAAGAGAAGAAGGAAGAGGGCGAGGAAGCGCCCAAGGCGGCGGCCAAGGCCGAGAAGGCGCCGGCAGGGGAGAAGGCCGGAGAAAAGGCGGCGGAAAAGAAGAAGTAACGTCCGCGGCCCGGTTCCGGGATCGCGGCGCCGGACGCGCCCATGGAGCCCATTCTCCATGTTATCGTGGGGTTGGGAAACCCGGGTGGAGAGTACGCCAGGACGCGCCACAATGCGGGTTTCCTGGTCGTGGACAAGCTTGCGGAGCGCAGGGGCGTCGCGTGGACGCTGGAAAAGAAGTTCCGCGCGATGGTCGGGCGGCTGGAACGCGATGGCGGTCGGGTGCTGCTGTGCAAGCCGCAGACGTACATGAACGCGAGCGGCGAGGCGGTGCGGCCGTTGCTGGATTTTTACCGCGTGCCGCTGACGCGGTTGCTGGTGGTGGTGGACGACGCCGATTTGCCGGCGGGGACGATCCGGCTGAGGCCGGGCGGCAGCAGTGGCGGCCATCACGGGCTGGAATCGATCGAGCAGCACCTGGGTTCGCGGCAGTTTGCGCGGTTGCGGGTCGGGATCGGGCGCCGGGACGGAGCCCGGCAGATTACGAATTATGTTCTGGGCCGGTTCAGCGCGTCGGAAATGGCGCTGATGGAAAAGGTTGTCGCAACGGCCGCCGACCAGGCGGAATGCTGGTTGAGCTTTGGCGTTGAGAAGGCAATGAACCAATTCAACGGGGTCGTGGACGATTCCGTGAACGAAAGAAAAGAGCAGTGAAACGATACGAAGGCTTGTTCATTCTGGAAACCGCGGGCAAGGAAGAGGGCATCAAGGATCTGATCGACCGCATCTCGGCCGAGATCACGGGCGCGGGCGGGAGGATCGAGACGGTGCAGAAGATGGACAAACGCAATTTCGCGCGCGTGGCGGACAAGAAGCACAGCGCGGGTTTTTACGTGAACATCATCTTCGAGATCGAGCCGGCGGCGATTCTGAAGCTGAAGCAGCGCTTTGCGATGAACGACGATGTTTTCCGAGTGATGTTTACGAAGCTCCCGGCGTTGAAAGCTGTTGCAACCTAACCCTCAACACAGGAGGCCGTCATGGCCAGTTTCAACAAGGTGATCCTCGCGGGCAACCTCACCCGCGATCCGGAGTTGCGTTACACGCCCAAGGGAACCGCCGTCGCGCGGTTCACCCTCGCCGTCAATCGCGTCTTCACCTCCGAAGACGGTACCCGCAAGGAGGAGGTCAGTTTTATCGACATCGATGCGTGGGGCCGGCAGGGCGAGATTATCTCGCAGTACATGAAGAAGGGCCGGCCTCTGCTTGTCGAAGGCCGCCTCAAGCAGGACACCTGGGAAGACAAGAATACCCACCAGAAACAGAGCAAGCTCAAGGTCGTGCTCGAGAGCTTCGCGTTCATCGATTCGAACCGCTCCGATTCGGGCGGGGGCGAGGCGCCCCGCCGGCCCGCTCCGGCGGCGGCGGCCAGCGGTCCCGAGCCGGACATGCCCGCTCCCGAAGAGGACGACGTTCCGTTTTGACCCGGGAGTCGGGAGTCACACTTCAGGTTTTCATCCGGTCTGCCGCCGGGTTGCGCTTTTCGCCGTGAGTGTCCTTCAACATCTGAAATGCGCAGGCAGCCTGGCCGCGGGAATTCTTGCGCTTGCCGGCGGGCCTGGTTTGGCGGGCGCTGCCGTGGAAGCTTCGGAACCTGCCGCGATGGAGGAAAGCTCATTGGCTTACCACATGATGACGAATGTCGTCATGCGAACGCTTCGCCACGGAACCAACGATAGGGCGATGTTCCTTCAGCAGGACTTTGCCCGCACCAATTTCGTGAGGAATCCCCGGTTCTGGCTGAAGGATTGCCCGGAGATCACCGCTGTCCTCATCGGCGCCGGCTACACCAATCTCTGGCGGGATGGCGGCGGCGCCGCCATTTCGCCGCGCCACGTCATGATGTCGGCGCATGCGGCCCACGCGACCGGCGCGACCCTGCTGTTCATCGACGATCAGGGAATGCCGGTCACGCGAAAGGTTGTGGGCGGCACGAACATGTACAACATGAAGAACGACCTGAGCATCGCTCTTCTGGACTCGGATCTGCCGCCATCCATCCATCCGTTCAAGCTGTTTCATCCCGCGTCGGTTCCCGGGCGCCTTCCCGAGTGGATGGGTGGCAAACCGCTGCAGATCGTGGCGATGGACAAGTTCAAGGAGTGGTTTCCACGCGTCAGCACTCAAAAATACGGGCCTGTTGTTACGGCCGTGCCGAGCTCGACCTGGGTCACCGACGACAGTTGGAGCAAGATCGTCGGCCCGGGAACGAGCGGGCATCCCATTTGCGCTGTCGTCGGCACCAATCTCGTTCTGCTGGGGCATTGGACCACCCCGGGGAGCGGCCCCAACTACACGTATTGGTGGGACACCATCAATGCCGGAATGCGCTGGCTGAACAGGCGGCATCGGGTCAGGCCGGCTTACCAGTTGCAGGCGTTTGACCTGTCGGGCTGGGGGGACCGGTCGCCCTGAGGCGCTCCTCGGCCTGTCCGTTTGCCTGTTTTTATTCATTGTCATCCCCGGGGCGTTCGTCTAGGTTGTCCGGCCCGTCCTGTGGATGGAACGGAGAAACCGAACAGATTTTTATGGCAAAGACCGAAGTCATTCTCACGAGCAACATCGTCGGCCTGGGAGCTGAGTCCGATCAGGTGAAGGTGGCGGCCGGGTATGCGCGCAACTACCTGTTTCCCCAGAAGCTGGCCATCCCGCTGACACAGGCCAACAAGCGCCACCTCGAGGCCCTGCGCAAGCGCCGCGCCGAACGCGAAGCCCACGAGTTCAATACCATGACCGAACTCGCCCGGAGCGTCGCCAAACTCATCTGCATCATCAAGGTCAAGACCGGCGAGGACGGCAAGATGTTCGGCACCGTGACGACAGGCATGATTGCGGACGAACTGAAGAACCAGTTCGATATCACGCTGGACAAGCGCAAGATCCACATGGACCAACCGATCCGCACCCTGGGCGAGCACGAAGTGACGCTGAAGCTCCACCAGGAAGTGACGGCCACGCTGAAGATCCGGGTCGAGAGCACCACGCCTTTGCCTGAAACCGAACAGGCTGCGCCCGCCGAACAGGAAGCCCGGAGCGAGAAACGGTCCGGACGCGGCAGGTCCGAGAAAGCCGCGAAGAGCAAAGCCGAATAGCTCAGGCTCGGCATTCGGGAGAGGGGACGGCTCGTCCCCTGAAGCTGTTGTGTTGTCCCGTCGTTTCGCGGGGACGAGGCCGTCCCCGCCCCTATGAAACCGGACGAACTCAGAAAACTCATTCAGGCCAAACGCGCGTGGACGGAGCCACTGACGGCTGCAGAGCGGACCAGGAGCACATGCGTCGCGTTGTAAAATACATTGAGAACAATCCGGTGAAAGCCGGACTGGTCAGAGCACCCGAAGAATGGCAGTGGAGCAGCGCTCGGTATCGCCGCAAGGACGATGCTACTGCTTGGAACTGTCGTTCATCCAGTACGAGCTCGGGATAGGGGACGGCTCGTCCCTGAAGTTGTTGTGTTGTCCCGTCGTTTCGCGGGGACGAGGCCGTCCCCGCCCCTGCGCCCTTCTCTTGCTTGTAACTGCCGGCGAAGCAGGACAGTCTCATAGCGATATGAGCCTTCCTTGCGTGCCGAGGTTTTTCCGTCGGATTGTTCCGGTGGTTTGTTTCGCCGCGTTCTCATGCTCCGCCGCCATTGTCGGGACGAACACCCCCGCGCCGCGATTGACGGAAGCCAGGGTGGCCGCATTGCCTGCGGACGAAGCCGCGGCATGGAAGGAGTACCTCGCGCGCTCGGCGGCCCGCCGGAAGGCCGATCAGGCCGCCCTCGCGGAGGAACTCCGAAAGCACAATCTCAAGCACATCTCGATTCCTCCTTCCGCCGGCCGGGGCGGCCGCACACTGCCCCTGCATCGTCCGTCCGAATGGTACGCCGGCGACGAGGCAAGGCGAATCGCCGATATCGTGCTGTCGTTCCAAACGCCTTCCGGCGGATGGAGCAAGAACCTTAACATGATGAGCAAGCCGCGCGCGCCGGGTATGCACTTCGCCCCGGAAAACAGCTCGCGGTTCGCCGGCGAGGGCGACTTCGATCTGAGCTCCGACGCGAGCTGGAATTACGTTGGCACGCTGGACAATGGCGGCACGACAATGCAGCTTGAGTTTCTTGCCAGGGTGATTGCCGCCGGCGAGGAGACGGACACGCGGCGGTGGCGAGAGGCATTTCTTCGAGGATTGGATTATCTCTTTGCCGCGCAATATCCGAACGGCGGCTGGCCGCAGGTCTGGCCGCTCGCAGGCAGCTATCACGATGCTGTTACCTACAACGATCATGCGATGAACAATGTGCTGGCCCTGCTGCACTCGGTGGCGTCCGCGGCGAAGCCGTTCGACTTCGTGCCCGCCGAATACCGGGAGCTCGCGCGCAAGAGCTTCGAGCGCGGACTGGAATGCCTGCTGAAGACGCAGGTGGTGGTGAACGGAAAGCGCACCGCGTGGGCGCAACAGTACGATGCCCTGACCCTGCAGCCGACGTCGGCGCGGAACTACGAAATGCCGTCCATCGCGGCGGCCGAGAGCGCGAGCATCACGTTGTTCCTGATGCAATTGCCCGACCCGAGCCCGGCGGTGGTCGCGGCGGTGCGCGATGCTGTTGCATGGTTTGAGAAGACCCGGATCTTCGACATTGCCTATCGGAATGTTGGGAACGAAGGGCCGAAGCGCGTGGACGCGCCGGGCGCGGGCCCGTTGTGGGCGCGCTACTATGAGATCGGCACCGACCGCCCGTTGTTCGGCGACCGGGACAAGACCATTCACGACGACGTGAACGAGATCTCGCGCGAACGGCGCATCGGCTATGCCTGGTATGTGGACAGCCCGTTGGAAGTGTTGGAGCGCTATGCGAAATGGCGCGAACAACACGGGCGGCGGGAGCAGGGCGGAAGCTCCGCGCCGAGTGATGCCGACGAATGAAGCCAGGGCGTTGAACTGCCGCGCCCAGGTGTGGTTAGGAGTCTATATGCGCACAGGAAAAATCATCTCTGCTTTGGTTTTTGGGGTGCTGGTTGCTTTCGTGGTTTTCGGACAAAACTTCCAGTCTCGCGTCGTGGTCGAAAAGAATCGGTGAGAGTGGTCGGCGCTGAAACCTTTCCCAGGGACTTGAGTTGCGAGATCTATATCGGCCCGCAATTGCACCCGCATTTTCGAACTGAAGGCGCGAACGGGCAGATTAAGACGGCGACCATTGATGCAAATCTTTCCACCTCTGTCTCTCTGCTTCGCCAGACACGGAGGACGAAGCTTATGCGTTGTATTTCTTCTCCGAAGACAAAGAGCGGAAGTTTTCGGACTCTTCGACCTGAACCTGGATGGGAAGTGGGACCCCGTCGGCGTCAAGGGGCGGGAAGCAATACGAATTCGACGGCAGCCGATGGAAGGCTGTTGAATAGGCCGGCTGTCCCGCACAAGTGATGAGAAGGAATTTGGCGCTGCCAATCCAGGACCGGTTTCATTTTCATCACTGAAAGGTTCCGGCGTCCGTTTGCCGGGCCCCGATGCCCACCCGATGCCCAGATTCGGCTTGTTTTCCGGCGCTCAGGTGTTAATTTTTGCGGCCTTTTTATGAAAGCTGACATACATCCGAAGTATGTGGATTCCGAGATCCGTTGCGCGTGCGGCAACGTGATCAAGACCCGCTCGACCAGGCCGGTCATCATTGTGGGAATCTGCAACATGTGCCACCCGTTCTATACCGGGCAGCAGAAGTTCGTGGACACGGCCGGACGCGTGGACAAGTTCCAGCAGCGCCTGGCCAAGACGCAGGCCGCGCAGGCCGCTGCCGCGACCCGCAAGAAGAAGAAATAGCGTCTTTTCGAGAAACGCCCGCAGGAGTCGCGCGACTTCGCGGGCGTTCTCATTTACGATTTACGATTGACGATTGACGCCACGAAAGTGGCGCCGTGCTGCAACCTGGAAGAATGCGCGTCGTGCTGTCGATCCGGGTGGTCGATGAGCCGGATACCGCGTCAATCGTAAATCGCAAATCGAAATCGTAAATCGTCCGGTGGATCTGCGTCCCCACATCGAGCGGTTCTCGCGCCGGTTCGCGGAGGTGGAGGCGGCTTTGAGTGATTCGAAGCTGTTCGACAATCCGCAGCGCGCGCAGGAACTGACCAGAGAATACGCCCGGCTCAAAGAGCTGGTGGCGGACGGGGAGGCGTATGTCCGCGTGCTGGACGATCTGGCGCAGAACCGCGCGTTGCTCGACAGCGAGCCCGCCGATTCGGAGCTGGCGCAGATGGCGCGCGAGGAGATCGCCCGGCTGGAGAAGGAGCAACAACGGCTGGTGCGCCAGATTCAGTTCGGCATTCTGCCGCCCGATCCCGCCGATTCGCGCAACACCATCATCGAGATCCGCGCCGGCGCCGGCGGCCAGGAATCCGCCCTGTTCGCCGCGGACCTGTATCGCATGTATACCCGCTACGCCGAGTCCCGCGGGTGGAAAATCGAGAACCTCGACTCCAGCCCGTCGGATCTGGGCGGCTACAAGGAGATCATCTTCCAGGTGAGCGGGACGGACGTGTACAAGCGGTTGAAGTACGAGAGCGGGGTGCATCGGGTGCAGCGCGTCCCGGCCACCGAAGCCCAGGGGCGCATTCACACCAGCACCTGCACCGTCGCCGTGCTCCCGGAAGCGCAGGAGGTCGATATCGAAATCAAACCCGAGGACCTCGAAATCAATGTGTGCCGGGCCTCGGGCAAAGGCGGCCAGGGCGTGAACACCACGGATTCGGCGGTGCAGATTCAGCACAAGCCCAGCGGCCTGATCGTGCGATGCGCGGACGAACGGTCGCAGCAGAAGAATAAGGCCAAGGCGCTGATGGTGCTGCGCTCGCGCCTGCTCGAGCGGAAGGTTGCCGAGGAAAACGCGAAATACGCCGCCCAGCGCAGGGAACAGGTCGGCACCGGCGAGCGCAACGAACGGATTCGCACCTATAATTTCCCGCAAAACCGCGTCACCGATCACCGCATCGAGCTGACGCTCTACAATCTTCCGGCGTTCATTGACGGGGACATCGATTCGGTGATTGAGCCGCTGATGCAGCATGACCTGGAGGAGAAACTCGCGGCGATGGCCTTGTGAACGCCGCGCGACCCGTTTTCGAGCACTGATATGAGCCGGATCATCAAGGGATTGATTTTCGACTGTGACGGAACGCTGGCGGACACGATGCCGCTGCACTGGCGCGCGTGGCAGATGGTGACGCGTCGGCACGGCCTGTATTTTCCCGAGGACCGCTTCTACGCGCTGGGCGGGGTGCCGTCGCGCGACATCATCAAGATGCTGGCGGAGGAGCAGGACCGGTCGCTTGACCATATAGCGGTGGCGCACGAGAAGGAGGAAGCATACCTGCCGATGCTGGGAATGGTGGAACCGATCCACGCCGTGGTGGACATCGTGCATGCGAACGCGGGCAAGCTCCCGATGGCGGTCGCTTCCGGCGGAACGAACAAGATCATCAACCAGGTGCTGGAGCATCTGAAGATCCGGCATTTGTTCGCGGCGGTAGTGACGAGCGAGATGGTGCGGAACCAGAAGCCGGCGCCGGACATTTTCCTTGAAGCCGCGCGGCGGATCGGCGTGCCGCCGGAATGCTGCCGGGCCTACGAGGATACGGATCTGGGCTTGCAGGCGATTCGGGCGGCGGGGATGGAAGCCGTGGATGTGCGGGAGCTGATCCGCGTTCCCAGCGGTGGCAGGAACGGCGCGTGAGCCCGGAAACATGGAACATCCAACGAAGGGGCTTTCATGGTGGGGCGAGGACCGCCTTCGCTCAGCTTCGGCGTGGCAGGCTGCTCGCCCCACCGAAACGGCGTGAATGCTACGTGCCTCCTGGGTGCGCCGGCCGGCGCGTCGTCCACACGTAGCGGAACATGATCACCTTCAGCGCCGCCGCCAACGGAATCGCCAGGATGCCACCGAGCAGACCCCCGAGCAGCGTCGTGCCGGTCATCACCGAAATGATGATGATCATCGGATGCAGCCCGACGCGATCGCCCAGGATCTTGGGCTGAAGCACATAGCCTTCGATGCCCTGGACGATGGCGAAGACGATGGCGACGCCGAGCGGATGTTGCCAGTCGCCGAACCAGATCACCGCGAGCAACAACGCCGTCGTGCATGTGACGATCGCGCCCAGGAAGGGAATGATCGTCAGGAAGATGGCGACGAACCCGATGAGGAAGGCATAGGGCAGGCCGATGAGGGCGAAGCCGACGCCGTACAGCACGCCGTCGCAGATGGCGACGAGCACCTGGCCGCGGAAGAACGCGATCAGGTAGTCATTGATCGAGCTCAGGACGAACACCAGTTCCTCTTTGAACTTCGAATCGGTTACCGGCAGATAATCCGTCCATTTCCGCGCGATGAACCGTTTTTCCAGGAGCAGGTAGAACAGGTAGATGGGAATGAGCGCGAGTCCGGCCACGACGCCGAACAAACCGGTGAGGCGCCCCAATTGGTTGACGAACCAGGTGCCCGTGGCTTTGAGTGCGGTGCCCATCCACTCCGTTGCTTTCTGCACGATTTCCTTGTCGATCTGCTCGAAGCTGACCCTGCCGGACCGGCCGGCGGCGGAGGGGACATTGGTCCGGGTGGAGGCATCAGCGCCGGTTTCGAGGGCGGTGTCCGTTTCCAGGAGAGTGATATTGGTTTCCAGCGCTTCGGTATCGGCAGTGACGATATTTGTCGGCGCATCGGCTGTGGTTCCCTCCGCAAGTCCGTTGGTGATGGCCGGTCCGTTGGTGGACAGGTCGGGAACAGCGTTTGTCTCCGCCTGGTCACGGTAGAGGCCGAAGCGCTCGAGCCATGTGACGAAGGCCGGCTTTTCCATCCACTCCTGCACGCGAGCCGAGAAGTTGCGGGTGAAGGTGGGGGCCTCGTTGATGAGCCTCTGAGTTTCAACGACGAGCTTGGGGACGACGCTGCTGAAGACGGCAGTGACGAGCATCAGCGCGATGAAGAAGACCAGGCCGATGGCACGCGGCCGCGAGATATTGTGCCGCTCGAAGAAGTCCACGACCGGGTCCAGCAGATAGGCCAGCACGGCGGCGACGGCGAGCGGCCAGAGCACGGGCGCCAGCACATTGAGCACGCGGCCCAGGCCCCAGATCAATGCCACCGCCAGCCCCACCAGCGTGGCGATCGCAAGGCCGGTCGCAGCCAGCCAGATCAACCGCGCCTGCTTCTCGGTTGGCGGAGGAATCGTCATTGGACAAACGCGACGAAAGATTCCGAATCTCCGCGAGCGAACGCCAGCGGAATATGCGGCAGAAATTGTAATCGCACCCCCGCCGGGGCCCTGTGACAGTGCGCCTCAGGAGAACGTGGTGCGTTCGGTGTCATCCCTGAGCCAGTTTCCTGGATTTCTCCGCCGCGGCGCGGACCGCATTCATGACGGTGCCGCGGAAGTTGCCCTTTTCGAGTTCGTGCAAACCTTCGATGGTGGTTCCGCCGGGACTAGCCACCATGTCCTTGAGGGCGCCGGGATGCGCGCCGGTTTCCAGCACCATCCTTGCGGCGCCCAGCACGGTTTGCGCGGCCAGTTTCGTTGCCGCGTCCCGAGGCAGTCCCGCCGCCACGCCGCCGTCGCTGAGCGCTTCGATGAAGAGATACACATAGGCGGGGCCGCTGCCGCTCAGGCCCGTCACCGCGTCCAGAAGAGATTCCTTCACCTGGATGACGGTGCCGACGGAGGAAAGGAGTTTCTCGGTGAGTTGCGAGTCGGTGGCCAACGCGGAGTGGCCCGGGGTGAACGCGCTGGCGGAAGTGCCGACGAGCGCCGGGGTATTGGGCATGACACGCACCACGCGCGCGCCGGTGCCCAGAGCGGCCTCCAGTTTTCCAATGGGGACGCCCGCGGCGATCGAGATCAGCAGGTGTTTTTCCGTGAACGACTCGCGGATTTCCGCCAACACCGCGCTCACCTGGTCGGGTTTGACGGCAAGGATCAGGACATCGGCAAAGCAAACGACGTCCGGGTTGAACGCCGTCGTCCGGGCGCCGGTTTCCTTGACGAATGCACGGGTGGCGGCTTCGTTCACGTCGCTGGCCATGATCTGTTTCACCGTCACGAGCCCGGCGCGGATGAACCCTTTGGCCAGAGCGGTGGCCATTTTGCCGGCGCCGAGAAAACCGATGTTCAACCTGGAAGCCATGCGGCGTTATCTAACAGGATGCCGGCAAGGTGTCACTTTTTTTATGGAAAACATCCAACGTCCAACGCCCAAGGGAACGGCGGGGAATTGAACATTCAACATTCAACGCTCAACAAGTCTCTTACTCGCGCGCCAGTGTTCCGTCGCGTCGCAGGACAAAGGGTTGTCCGCGCCATTCGATTCGGTTGCCGGCGAACGCGCAGGCCCACAGCGCCGCCTGCAACAGATCCTTCAACGGCGCGAGCCACGCGTAGGCGATCTGTTCAACCGATCGGGTCAATCGCCATTGGAGATCCGCCGTTGCGGCCAGGCGCAGGATCGCGGCTCCGGCGAGCACGCCCAGCGAAAGAGTGCTCGGGCAGAGCAGCCACCAGAGCAGCGGCCACAGCGTCGCGTTGCTCAGCACGCTGAAGAAGTAAGGCACCGGCTGGCACACGCGAATCGTGCGCGCCCACCGCAACTGGTGAGCCCAGACGGCACGCCAGTTCATGGGCGATTCGCGGCATTCAACGACGACCGGCGACAGCTCGATGCGATACCCTTTGCGCGCGATGCGGTTCCCGAGCTGGTAGTCGTCGGCGAGGCAATCCACGAGCGCGCGGAACCCGCCGATCTCGTCGATCTGCTGCCGGCGCGTCGCCATGACGGCGCCCAGGGCGAAGTCGAGCGGCTTGAGCATTTGCGATTGCAGCACCTGGCTCCAGAAATCGGCATTGACGGCGATGGCTTCCCAGCGCATGGCGAGCGTCGAAGGAGTGGCCAGAGAATAGAAGCAGTTCACCAGGCCTACTTGCGGGTCCTTGAGCGGTGCGACGACGTTTGCCAGGAAATCCGGCGGCACCCAGACATCCGCGTCGCTGATGACCAGCACGTCGTGTTCGCTGAGGTCTTCGAGACGGGCGAGCTTGGACGCTTTGGCGTTGGTGCCGGCGAGCTCGCCGCAAACAACCAGCCGGGCATTGGCGGACGGGCGATCCCGCAACACACGTTCCACGACCTCGACGGCCGGATCGTCGGCCGAGGCGACGCCAAACAGGATCTGGACCGGTCCCGCGTAGTCCTGCGCGAGCCAACTGCGCAGGCATTGTTCGGTGGCGGCATCGGATCCTTTGAGCGGCTTGAGCAGGCTGACTGCGGGAACGAAGGAAAGATCGGTGTGACGCCGGTGCAGGGCGAAGCGGCGTCCCGCCAGCCATTGCCAGCACAGCAGAACGATGCTCAACCCGGCGCAAGTCCCGAAGACGACATCCAGGATCACCGTTCGTTCCTAAACGCCGTAGGGGCGTATCGCAAGGGAAACTTTGCAGCCTGGTGATCAAGCATGGCTTTGCCGGGCAATGGAGAAACGAAAGAGGACGGCGGCGGTGTCGCAGTTATGGATCGGGTTTCGATTCTGGAGAAGTTTCCTCAGATTGCTCACGTCATTCATTATCGCCTGCGGTTGGAGGAGAATCGTGTGGATACCTTGCGTTGCTGGCACGGGGCGCGTGCCGAGCCCGAACTGCAGCTTGAACCCTGTTCCCCGCATAAACACGAACGGGGATACTGATCGAAGAAACGCCAGACGACTCGGGGTTGATCTCAACACTTACGCGCGTGTCTTGAACACGCGGAAGAGATACCAGAGCGATGGGAAGAGGACGATGGTGCCCGCGGCCAGCGCGACGAGCAGCATGCGAAGGACGGTGGCGGGCGCCGCCGAGTTCGCAAAAGTCAGGTCGGGCTCCACGATGTAGGGGAATTGGGCAAAGCCCCAGCCCCAGATGATCAGGATCGTCTGCGCCATCGCCAGTACGCGGGCCGCGGCATAACGCCGCGTCCAGAGCGCGGCCAAAGCGCCAAGCGCAACCAGCCCGGTCAGCACCTGAAAGGGAATCGACCACCAGGCGCGGGCCAGCCCGGCTCGAATCAGCGGCGCGCCGGTGCCGGACAGGAGGAACGCGAGCAGCGCGGCGATGCCCACCGCCACACCCGCCCAGAGTGCGCGCGCCCGGAAGTCCTCCTTCAGTCCGGGGTCGGTCGTCTCGACGGTGAGATACACGGCGGCCAGCAGTGCAAAGAGCGCCAGCGTGAGAATGCCGATGGCAAACGGGAAGGGGGCCAGCCATTGCGAAAAGAAGTTGGTTTGCACCCGCCCCGTCTCGAGATCCACCCGGATGCTGCCGGAAGCGATGGCGCCCACGCACACACCCAGCATCAAGGGAGCAATGATGCTCCCGGCGGCAAACATGCGGCTCCAGCGGCGCTGGACGTCGTCGGTCTGCACGTCGTAACTGCGAAAGGCAAAGGCGGAGCCGCGCAGGACAATGCCGATCAACATCAACGTGAGCGGAATATGCAGCGCGATGCTGATGGTGGAGAACGCTATCGGGAACGCGACGAACAGCAGAACGACCACGAGAATGAGCCAGACGTGATTGGCCTCCCAGATCGGGCCGATGGCCCTGGCAATGAGTTCCCGCTGTTCCTTTGCCCGCGGGCCCCGGGCCAGCAGATCCCAGACGCCGCCGCCAAAGTCCGCTCCGCCGCCGAGCGCATACAACGTCAGCGAGACCAGCATCACGAATCCAACAATGTCGCCGAGAGTGATGTTCATGATCGGGGTTGCTCGTTGGGCCGCAGGATGCGCGGGCTTTGGAACACCTGCCGTTTCAGCAGGAACACGACAACGAACGCGAGAAAGAGATAGAGAACGGTGAACGAGACAAAGGGCACGATCAATCCGGGCATCGGCGTCACCGCGTCTGCCGTGCGCATGATGCCATAGATGATCCACGGTTGCCGGCCCACCTCGGTGACCGTCCAGCCGGCTTCAATGGCAATCAGGCCCAGCGGCCCGCAGCACATGACGAGCGTCAGGAACCAGCGCGCGTCCGACAGTTTGCGTTTCCGCAGTAGCAGCCAGCCGCCTATCAGCGAAACCGCCATCATGGCAATGCCGCAGGCCACCATGATCTGGAACGCCAGATGCACAATCAACACCGGCGGCCATTCGTCCCGGGGAAAATCCTTCAGCCCCTTGATCTCGCCGTCTGCGCGATGGTGCACCAGCAGACTCAGGGCGGCGGGGATTTCAATGGCGTAATCGGTTCGCTGGTTTTCTTCATCCGGCCACCCGCCAATCCGCAACGGCGCATGCGTCTGTGTTTCGAACTGGCCTTCCATCGCGGCCAGCTTGATCGGCTGATGCCGATGCGTCTGGCGCGCCAGGAAGTCGCCGCTGATCGGCTGCGCTATAGACGCAACGGCGCCCGTCAGGAAGGCAATGATGAAGGCGCGGCGATGAAACAGGTTTGCCGGGTCGCGCCGCAGCAGGTACGCATGGATCGCCGCCACCACGAATCCCACGGCGGCATAGGCGGCGATCGTCATGTGAATCACCTGATGCAACGCCGCCGGATTCAGCATCGCGTCAATGGGATCCACGTTCACAGGCGTGCCGTTGACGAGTTCGAACCCGTCGGGCGTGTTCATCCATGCGTTGGCGGTGACGACGAACACGCCGGAGATCATGCCGCTGAACGCGACCATGACGCCGGCGAACCAGTGCGCCCAGGGGGACACGCGTTTCCAGCCGTAGAGATAGATGCCGAGGAAGATGGCTTCGAGGAAGAACGCGAAACCTTCGAGCGAGAACGGCATGCCGATGATCGGGCCGGCATACCGCATGAACTCCGGCCAGAGCAGGCCCAGTTCGAAGGACAGCACCGTGCCGGAAACGGCGCCTACGGCGAAGAGAATGGCGGTGCCCTTCGCCCATTGTTTGGCAAGCGCCAGATACACCTCCTCGCGACGCCGCAACCATCGCCATTCGGCGATCACCATCATCAGCGGCATCGCAATGCCGACGACGGCGAAGATAATGTGGAACGCCAGCGACATCGCCATCTGCAACCGGGCTGAGAGGAGATCGGTCATGATTGGGGACAATCTTGCCGTGAGGCGCGCGTCCGTCCACTGGGGTCTTTCAGTTTTTCCAGGAGCTAATTTTGCGATTTACGAATTGCGATTCACGACGGATGCCTTCCGTGCATTGGTGGGGCGAGCGTCTTGCCACGCCGAAGCTGAGCGAAGGCGGGCCCCGCGAGCCGTTGTGCGATGACCCTGGTAGTTCGTAAAGCAGGAGGATTGAACTGATACCGGTCACTTACATTTGGAAGGCTGCATGTGTTTCGGTTGATCCAACTGGTCATGCATTGGTGGGGCGAGCAGACGCTCGCCCCACCAAGAATGCACGAAAGCATGAAGGAACCCGGCACTTGGAACTGTCAAAACTCTTTAGAAATGT